>NZ_CDRUHA020000104.1:0-313112 GCF_977063405.2 Legionella stuttgartensis | reverse complement strand
AACTCTTTTTCCTCATTGGCGAATAGGTATAGGGAAAAGCTTTGCTTGATGGGAGCCGTATGAGTCGAGAGGCTCACGTACGGTTCTGAGAGGGGCTGGCGGGGAAGTTCCGCCGGTCTACTCACCCTTCAAAAAGTTTGCAGGCAATGCGGGTTACTCGATCGAAACGTTCCTCTTCCTCTGTATCTAATATTCCTAATTTATATAAGGTCGCTAAACGCTCCGCTTCATTTTCAGGTTTGTCTGGAGGAATCATGCATATCATCCTTGCAAATACATTCAAAATGCTCATAAACATGTGAAATAATATATATCATGATTTTTTTGACAATTGAAAGTAATGATTCCCTCAATTAGAAATCAAAGAGAAAAAAGGCTAGAGTTTCAGAATGGAGTCATAATTTTGAAAAATACATTGAGTCCATACATCTATTTTTTATGTTCCAAGACGAGTAGTTGCCCAAAATTCTTTTTCTTTCAATTCAATATTGTAACTGTCGTGTTCATATTGCTCTACATTTATTCCCTCATAAATCCGTTGTGCTAAATCATTATTATGGTATGGATTTCTTGATGAGGCGGCATAAGATCAGCTAATAAGCCAATATCCGTCTTGTTCGTATCAAAAACAACTATGGCTTCTTTTGGGACGGCTGAATTTAAAGTAATATCAGAATCAGTCAAGCGCATTATAAATACCTCATTAAAAATTTAATTATTCTAATTATCTATAGGGTTAAAATAACTTGATGTACCTTATTGGTTAATATAGGTACAAAAAGGAGGTTGAATTACTATAAGTTCTAAAATAGATCCAATTTGTTATACAAATATGTCTTATTGGGAATTTTAATACGAGGTTCTAAGCCATTCATGAATAGTTGTGCAAGCAAATTTATTGACCAAATGATTTTATCATGCAAAAATAGTCAATATTTTAATCAGATTGCTCTCGATATGAATAAGTTTTTTTATGTATGCTGTCTATTAATAGTTCAAATCCAAGCGTATGCAAGCCCCGAAGAAAATACTCAAGCTTATTTTGATTCCATTAAAAACTCTCCCAGTATGTTAAAAAAATTTCTAACTCATATGCCTAAAGGGGGCGATTTGCATATGCATGAGAGCGGCTCATCATTCCCTGAAAACTTAATTCATTATGCTGAGACCGATAATTTATGTATTGATAATAATAGTTTTTCTGTCTTTATCAATCCTTCATGTAGTACAGAAGATTATTTAGCTACCGCTGTAATTAATAATCAGTTATACAATTCTTTAATTGACGCATGGTCGATGCGCCATTTCGATAAAAATGGAAATGAATCAGGACATGATCATTTTTTTAATTCTTTTGGAAAATTTAGCCCTATTACCAAAATGCATGGAGGAGAAATTTTAGCTGAAATGACGGAGCGTGCCGCTACCCAAAACGAACTCTACCTTGAAATCATGACGACACCTGATGGGAGTGAAGCCAGTCAACTCGGAAAAAAACTGGGATGGGATCCTAATTTAGAAAATCTGCGCAATCAATTATTAAGTGCTAATTTTAACCAAATAGTGACCAATATTTCCCATAATTTGGACAAGGACGAAGCTAAAAAGAACGCATTACAACAATGTGGCACAAATAATGAACAATCAGGGTGTCAAATCACCGTTCGTTATTTGTATCAGGTTCGTAGAGAACAATCCCCAGAGATGGTTTTTGCACAATTACTGGCGGGATTTGAATCTGCTTCACAAGATCCACGTATTGTAGGGATTAATCTGGTTCAGACTGAAGATGGCCCAATATCCATGCGCGATTATCGACTACATATGCAAATGGTGGGATTTTTGCATCAACTCTATCCTAATGTTCATATTACCCTTCATGCAGGTGAGCTTAGTCCTCAATTAGTAGCGCCAGAAGGACTTACATTTCATATTTATGATGCGGTAGAAACAGCTTTTGCAGAACGAATTGGACATGGTGTGGACATTCAATATGAACACAATGCATCCGAATTAATAAATAAAATGGCCCAAAAAGAAGTGCTGGTTGAAGTCAATTTAAGCAGTAACGATTATATCTTAGGCATCAAAGGAGACAGCCATCCTCTCGCTTTGTATTTAAAACATGGGGTGCCGGTCGCTTTATCAACGGATGATGAAGGAATAAGCCTGGAGCCGTTGACGCGTCAATATGAGCGTGCCGTTGAAGAACAAAAACTTTCTTATCTCACTCTAAAACAATTAGTACGAAACAGCCTCTATTATTCTTTTTTACCCGGTGACAATCTTTGGCAAAATTCTCAATACAAGACTATGAACATAGCGTGTAGTGCCATAAAATCAGAAACAGAACAACCAACACCTGCGTGCCAGAATTTTCTAAATATGAACCAAAAAGCTCAACTTCAATGGACATTGGAAAAACAGTTCGCTAAGTTTGAATCACAATATTGATATCTGATTAAATACCGGGAAAGACCTGCCCCTGATAGATAGAAAGGCAATTGATTAAGAGGATGTCAACATAGTAGGTACGCGAATTATCTCTATGCCGAGGCAGCAGCGTGGGCTACATTTCCCTCCTCTTCCTCATCAAATGATACTTTTTCGGAAGGGAAATCATTTTTATTGACTAAGTCGTCACGGATTTTTGCAGCCAATTCTGGAGACAATAATTTCTCATAATTGGTAATGAAATGTTCAGTCTCTAACTTGGTTAGTGAATTTCTGTAATCCGTATCCTCCATAATAAACTCTAATAAATTGGGCTGGCATTCCCCAATGCCTAATATCCAATGAGGTAAGGATTTTGATTTTTGATTCAATAATATATTTTTGCAACGTTCATTTTGTAAAATTGCAAGACCGTCCTTCTCGCTTTCTATAATGCATTGAAGTAAATGACAAAATACAACCTGTTCTGAACCATTCAGAATTTTCTTTGCTCGCCTCATCAGTTGCTCTTTTCTCACGTTTTCAACATTTTTAAAAAAGAGACCAAGATTACGTTCTTCTTTAACGTTTAGGTATGAGCAAATAATTTCTAAAATTTCATTGGGTAATTTAGAAAACATAATTATCACCATGATTCATTTATTGGCATTTTGATCTATAATTCTACATAAGTCAAATTATATATAAAGTGCCTTATGTATTCAAAAGAGAGCAAGCCCACAATCGGAACCCTTTTAAAAGCGAATCGGTTAATCGCAAAAACGGTCAATCGAATTATTGTAGAGCCTGAAATCGTAAGTTTAACAGATTGGGCGAACGAAGCTAAATTATTTATCAGTAAAGAAGGTAATTGTCTTTCTTCAACAACTTTACTTGTTTACCAAAAGTATGTACCTACCTACGCATATGATGGGCGTCGTTATGGCGTCTTAATTAATGCAGAAGAAGCTTATGTATATGATGTGAATTCAACAGATGCTAATACCAATAGGACCGATAAATTAGCAAAACGAGCAGAAAGAAAAAACATTAAATTACAGAGTCCAAACCCAGAAACGATAAAACTAAATCTTAAAACATTAGATGAGTTGGCTAAAGAAACACAAGAAAAACAAAGTGGTTTTGAAATGAATGAAGTTTTACTTGATGCATCAAAAGATTCTTTAGTGGGTTTATTTGTCCGGGCTGTAGAGTACAATCCAAAAACGGATTTAAAAGATTATTATCTTAGTTTATTAGAAATGATGCTTATTCAAAAATACCTCCATCAAAGATTCGATTTACCCTTACTTAAAATTTGTATTTTGTATGAGCGTGAAGGAAAACTTGGAAATTTTCCTAGCCCAGAGGAGTTATTGGCACAGGCCCGAGAGTACGGAATAAACAGTACTAAATACCCAGAATTGTTTAATAGACTTTCCAGCGATTATGTTTTTCCGCGATATAATCCTATAACGCTAAAGGATTTTTTAGCACAATTTGAGCATCAAGAAGTATTAGATACAGTCCAAGATAAGGTGATTAAGAGTTTGTTAGCAAGATATGAACCGTTTGTTCCTCGGGCACTGGATGAACTCACTATTCTTGGCGAATTAGTGGATTCCGTAATAGGGATTAATCCGGAGCTCATCTATGAAGTTATAAATGAATGCAGCTTAACGACTCCAGAGGATATTTCTACAGAGCCGATGGTTCTTCAAGAACAACAAGAGCATCGGTTTTTTTCGAACGCACAATCTACATCACTAAATCCAACGCAAGAAAACGATATAACAACGGTTACTACTCCTGAGGTTAAGTAATAAAGTACCATTGACTATTCTTGAAGGTTTTAATCGATTTTATCGTCGCTACAAATCGATGTCATTTTTGCGTAGGGAATCTATCTTATAAACAAAGTTAGGAGTGAATGTGATGAATAGATTTCCGCCTGCGCGGCAATGACACAATCAACAAGGATGCTATATAAAAAGACCGGTTTATACTCCCCAGAACCTCACTGCTCAAAATTTTAATAAAAGTATTAATACAATTTGATTGAACTCCGTAAAATTAGATTTACAACGCCTCTATATGTGTTATATCTACTAATAATGTGTTTTTATAGGACATCTTATGGGGATGGTCACGAATGCAAGCAAAAAATAATGTTTATAAGAAAAAGAAGCGTAGGATGACGCCAGTTGTCTCCAATTCACCGGTAGAAACAAAAATAGATTTTTCTCAGATATTTGAACAATTCATGCGGACAGATCTTAAGCGAAAGAATCTCGAAAGCCCAACTTCAGAAGTTTATGATCGTGTAAAACAGGAGATATCCGAGGCAGAAAAAGTATTAGGCAAAATAAAATCAACAAAAAGAAAAGCGACATTAAATGAAACGATTACCAAAAAGAGGAAATGGGTAAGCGATGTAGATGATGCCGAAGGTAAAAATTTCTTAGCGTTCTGGTCTGCTATGTTTCATGGTTATCTCTTTGATGTAGTAGTTAATCAGCAAGAGCATGTTAAAAGGCAGGGATTGATTGTTACAAAGGGAAGTGAAGAGTTTGCCAAACTATTGGGAACAATTATCCTGCAAGACATTACAATTGAAGGGAAAACCTATTCTGTTTCGGAGTTAAAAGAATACAAAAGCATTCTTAATCGGGTTTATGAGTCAATTAATACACTCGTTATCGAAGATAAAAAAGAAATTACTTTAGAACGAATTAAAAAGGTCCTTGTTGATAATGATTTAACAATTGAGCATAAATGCATAGGTCATGCCATCTATACGCAAATCTATAAAGAAAAAAATCAATTGGTCATTACACATTGCAATCGTGGCAATGGCCAAAGATCGAATTATAATTTAGTTTATCGCATTAATATCGCGGGCTTGGACTTAGATAAGTTAAGAACGGTTATTGAAACAATTACTGGATTAGAAGTCGTTGACGGTAATGAAAAGAACTATAAGGAATTTTATGACCGGTATGATAAGGCGCTAAAAGACTTTGGTTTTAGTTTTAGCTGGGGCAAACATGTAAAATCCCAAAAAATAGGTAATTGTGTTCTGGCAAATCTAAAAGGTCTGTTAAAAGAACGTCTTCCGGAGGAGGTCTATAAATGGTGTAACATGGAAATGAGAGACCTAAGTGCTCTCCAGCATTTGATAAATCCTATGCTGCAATCAGGCAAAAATCTAAAAAATAAAAAGTTCAATATCGATACGGATGATGATTTTTTTCACCTAAGGCAATTAATCAATTTTATTTTTGATAAAACGGTGGAAGGCCTCGTCAACAGTTATTCTAGTAATACCAGAAAATCTGAAATCTTAAAGAAAGCACTCAAGGCACTCGGGAATTATGAGGCAGTAATAAATGAGAATAAAAATTTGAGTAGGGCGAGTAGGGTTGCTATCAAAGATTATATTCATTCAAAAACAGATCTATATAAAAAAATATTAATTAACAATCAGATGCAAAAACCCGAACTATTCTATCAGGTGCTGTGGAATGAAGCGCGAAAAACCATTACCTTATCCTCCGAAGAACAGGGTAACAATGAATTTTTTAGACATTTAATAAGAAAAGCGGCAAGCAACCCCAATTTTTTTAGTGATGTTTATGATGATTTTTACAAAAGAGCAAACAGTAGCGCGTTGTTTAAGTTAGTAGTTACTCAATCTGTAGATATAATAACCAATGATTTGATTTTAAATGATCCTGAAAACATAGCATGTTATCGAGGATCGCTGCGCAGAATACTTTTAAAAGAATGCGAAAAGGTTCCTTGTGATCAAGAACTCATTGAATTATTAAGCAATACTGAGTGGACCAATATCGATCCAACTTTATTTGTATCGGCCTTTGCCGCAATGAAGCATCGTAAAAACGATGACAACAAGTATGCCACACTTAAATTGTTGTTAGATTCCACTTTGAGAAATGGTGAATTTTTAGATTTATTCGTTCGAAAGAAGAAGGCACCCGTTTCTTTCTTCAAACCGAAGAAACAATCCCAAGGAAACGCCGAGCTTTCTACTTTTTTTACAGAGGCAGCAGAATTCATTATTGAAAATATAGAATTGCCTTTGACTCAAGCAAAACTACAGCTACAAACAAGTCAAATTGTTCACAGTACGGTTGGACGCACTGCTGATAAAGATAAAGTAAATAGATTTTTAGAACTATTTTGCTATAAACAATTACTCGATACTAAAAAAATCAATAAAAAAAATATAAGTAATTGGAATAATCTCCATGTCCTTGCCTATCAATGCAAACAAATCAACTATTGTCTACCCGATGCAGAGACTGTAGCAGAAGATGTACTGGATAGTTATCGCAAATTAAAAAATTTACCTCCTAGGCGCGCACCGAAACTCGATGAAAAAGATCCTGATGAGAGTCAGTATGTCTGTAATGTAGTCTAGGGATTCCAATGATTTAGTGATGTTCGAGCTTTAAGGAAACCCCACTCTGAAAAAACACAGCCAGGTTTGCTTGAATCAGCTCGAATGTTTCACTATGCTGTAAAATACTACCGAATCAAAAAAATGACTATGACTCCATCGATTACCTTTATTATTATTTATTCTTTAATGCCTGCTGCATTAATGTTTATTGGCGGGGGAATTGCCAGTATTTATCAGCCGGGTAATCAAATCACCAGTGCTACTCAACATTTTGCTGCTGGGGTTGTTTTTGCTGCAGTAGCAAAAGAACTTCTGCCCAAAATTGGAGCGTATCACGATCCTCTGGCGCTTATTGTTGGTTTTTCATTAGGCGTATTGGGAATGCTGTTCTTAAAATGGTTGACCAGTAGATTAGAAGATCTGGAACAACAAAAAAACGGTATCTCATGGGGCTTATTGACTGCAGTTGGAATTGATTTATGGGTAGATGGTATTTTGATTGGTGTCTCTTTTTTAGCGGGAGAAAAAGGAGGCATTCTTATAGCGATAGCCCTTTCCATTGAAATTTTCTTCTTAGGATTATCAACCACGTCTACTTTAGGAGTAAGGCAAGTAAGTGCACCGATCCGTTTGTTAGCAAGTTTTATTTTAGCACTGTTGATTCCCATTGGTGCGGCTCTTGGAGCAAGCTTGTTAATCCACTTACCTCCAACCGTTACCAATGTAATTTTATCTTTTGGTGTTGCCGCGTTACTTTATCTCGTTACCGAAGAACTTTTAATTGAAGCTCATGAGGTTCAGGAAACTCCATTGATTACTTTATGCTTTTTCGTTGGATTTTTGTTAATTTTATTGTTGGAAGGCATAGCATCTTAGTAAGACTAATCCCCATGCATCGTGAATTTAGGGGAGAAATGATCCAACTAACTTACTTCTTGATGTATTAATAATACACAACGTGGTACTATCTATTGGTCAAAAATTATCAACTTTCATGGAGAGAGTGTGTATTATGTTTTCACGTTTTATATCAGAGTGGTCACCATTTCGTACGTTATTCCCAGAAACCCGTTCTGAACCTAATAAGGAAGAAAAATCGAACTTCCAATATGAGCTAAATAATGAGGAAAAGCGACAACTAAGGCGTTCAGAGAGTAAACCAAAAGTTGTTGCGCTCTATGAGGAGCATGATGGGGCCGCGAATGCTGACTTAGCAATTCAGCATTTTGAAGATGAGGGATTAGGTGTTGTCAGAGTTTCTTCAAATGAGGGATTAGATCATCCGGCTTTTACCGACGAGTCTATTGACGGTATTTATTTACCGGGTGGTTCCGATATTCCTGTTGATGATGATAATGATCCTCGGAAGAAATTTGAAGGTCAACTGGCAAAACTCGCACGCACTAAGGATATCCCTCTTTTTGGAGTATGCCGGGGTGAACAAGCGCTTGGGCATCATAATAGTTTGGATGTAGAGGATTTGCCAGAGTACGAACAACATTATGCTGGTGCGGATAACTCGAGTAATCCTGAGTCAAATAATACAGTTGTTGTTGAACAAGGAAGTCAATTGTTTGCTGCATTGCAAAATGAATTTAAAGAGGATAGTAGTAATGGATCTATTGAGTATCCTGTCAAATGTCTTCATCACCAACACATACGTGATGATTCAAGATATAGTGGTCTTCAGGTAACAGGGCGCAATAAATTTGATAATACTATCGAGAGCATTGAAATAAGAACAGGAAAGTATTATTCATTGGGTGTACAACATCATCCAGAAGTTCTTATCAGTGCAAGTGAAAATACAAGAAAAGAAAAAATAAGCCAGGTAGAAAAAGAAGCCCATGAAGCTCGATTCAGATCGAATTTTTTTGATTCCGACACTGTTTTCGATGTAGAGCGCACCTATGCTCAAAAACTACGTGAAGCTCAGATAAAAACAAAAGAGGAACGAGCCGCCAGAGCGGAGATGAGTTTTTTTACTAAACAAGTTAAAAAACATTTTCTTGAACAGCCGAAACAAGAAGTAAAACAATCGAGTATTGGAGATTCTGGTGTCCATCATACTCTGTGGATTTAATTTCAAAACTTCAGAGCTCTTACAGGCCAAGGATGGCAAAGAGCGACTCGCCCTAAACAAATCCCTCTAAAGTAAAGCTGCACGTCACAATACTTAGGTATGTCTAAATTTCTTCTATTCTGTGTGAATCAAGGGTCGCTCTGATGTTTATGAGCCTTGAGAAAAAAACGTAGATTCGAAATTGATTAAATATTTAATAAAAATGAATGCACTAATAATAATTGCTTAATAATTTAAGAGTACAATTTGTACATTAGATGGCCATGTTTTATTCGTTGGTCTAAAATTATTATTGAGGTACGTTGTTATGTTTCAAAAATTTAATGAATATTTATCTAACCTTGGCTCACAAAAAGAAACGAGCGAAGATAGGCCAAAATTTGAATATACTTTAAACCGAGATGCAAAAAAACAATTAAAGCAATCTGAAGAAAGGCCCAAAATTGTTGTGCTTTATGATCTGTCGGGCGGAACGGCCTATTGTGATCGTACGGTTGTGTATTTAGAAAACAAAGGTTTCGATGTTGTTCTGGTTACACCCGAAGAGGGATTAGATCATCCTGTTTTTAAGGGTAGGTTTAATGGTATCTACCTACCCGGTGGACCTAATGTTCCGGTACATGATCCCAGTGATCGACGTAGAAAGCTTGAGCACGATCTTACGAGAATAGCTGAGAGTCGGGATCTTCCTCTTTTAGGGATATGCCGCGGAGAACAAACAGTTGGGGATTATCATGGGTGTAGGGTAACCGACATTCCCGAAGATGAGCATCAACATGAACTTCATTATGAGCATATCGATGAGGTGTATAAAGAAACTCAAGACCCTACCTATAATAGTAAAGTAGTCGTGGGACATGGTAGCCAATTGTATTGGGCACTACAGACAAAATTAAACTACAGAGGTACCGAAGATATAGAATATTATGTCACGTGCCTGCATCATCAGCATGTAGAAGAGGATCAAGCTAATATCAGTTTTCAAGTAACTGGACGTGGAAAATTTGATAGATTGGTGGAAAGTTTTGAAAAAAAGACAGGGAAATATTATACCGTGGGTTACCAACATCATCCTGAGGCGGTCATCAGTTCGTGTGAGGAAATAAGAGAAGAGCGAGTGAGTCATGTAAGAACAAAATCCTTGCGGGCACAACTTGATGTGAATCATTTTTCGGATCCCGATATTGCCTATCAAGTGGAACTTAAATTTGATAAAAAATTGAGAGCAGCTCTTGAAAAAACACCAGATGAACGAGCAGCACGAGCTGAGATGGGCTTTTTTTCAAAACAAGTCAAGAATCACTATCTTGATGAAGCGCCAAAACAAGAAGCACAAGCCACGGACATTGATTATAACGCTTATTTCTGTTCATAACATAACTCCTGACCAAGGATGGTTATTGGGGTTTTTAAAATAGCCTCTCTCCATTAAAGCGCATTCGATTTTTTCCCCATTTTATTTGATAGAAAACGAATAATTTTTTCTAAAATACCTATAAGTGCACAAAAAATACCTGTTCTCATGATACCCTCCCGGCGATTTAACAAAGATCAAGGATTAAAAAATAATGAAAGAATTAGTTCCTTATTTGACTGAGGCGATGTTGCTTTTAGAAGAGGCCTATGAACAAGGGCGGGTAGTCTATTTCAATGATTTGGTAGCTGATAATCCACGTTCTGCTGTACAGAAGGTGTGGGGGAATATAATTAAAGAGGGTAAAGAAAATCTTAGCTTAGCAAAAGTAGAATATGGATTTACAGATTCAAAATATTTTGAAGAGATACACGATTTAAAGTTAATGGGGGACAGTTATCCCGAATATGGACGCTTTATAGGAAGACCTAAAGTATCATATCAATTAAAAGCTGGCATGAAGCCTTCAGAAGCGCTTCAGGATCTTTTTATCAATTCTAAAATGATTTTTGATTGTCAGGTAGCAATAACAACATCGTACTACTATGCCGTACTTCAATTCCTAAAATTACATTTGGGTGAGGAACTCGGGACACAGCGTTTCGATAAGTTATTTGGCGAGGGTGGACGGTGTATGGTCCTTTCTAAATTTTCTGCGCATTTAGGTGGAACGCCTGGGGCAAGTGTTGGTGGAAATTTACTCGCGCCATTTAACCCTTTAATTTTCTTCATAAATTCAGAAACGAGTTCATCTCAAAACGGTAACAGCGGTCATTCTTATTATTTTATGGGTCATCCTAGTTATCTTACAAAGCATTTTAATGGTAGTGACCAGGGATACAATGTCATCGCAGTGGAAGAAAAACCCAAACGAAAATCTTTAGGCTTTGGGGTAGGCAAAATACCACTTACCGATCAGGAACTATGTGAACATATTGCAACGAGCCATAATAAACCGCGACAAAAATGGGTTAATGAACCTTGGGCAAAAAAACTACCCTATGATCGTTCTGGTTTAGAAAAAAAATATGTGAACAAAATCAAAGCCGAGGATGTTACTTTGCCCGATGCTCCAAATTGGACAGTGAATGTAGAGAATTTAAATTACATGGTGGAACATGCTGAAGATAAGCTCGATTTTCAATTGTTTTTGGATGAATACGATCGTTATATAGCTGCTGAAAAAAAAGCGGTAGCTCATGCGCGGTTGAAATATCTTATTTTAACAAAACAAGCTCCTCTTGTTAATCCAGAGTATCTTAGCAAAATACCCGCTACAGGTTTTTTTAAAAAGTCTTTAACCTCTAATGAGAAAATTTTTAGAGAAGTGATGTCACAACAGAATGTTAATAAAAGAGAAGACCATTTAAATGAGCTAATGGATTCCATAGAAGCAACAGCTATGTCCCCTAATAACTGTTCATGAAATAATAATTCCCGCATGGATGCAAAATTGTTTGTTATATGGGTGCAAAATATCCAGTTGTAAGCAGCTTTCTTATTTTAAAATGAACAAATTATAATTACTCTCATATACGATTTAAAATGCAGAATCTGTACCGTTTTTTGAGCACTTTTGGGAACATTGTGTCTCGGATAAACATTCAGGTCTCACAAGCTGGTATTACGTGAGCTATAACTTTTTACGTGGTAACAACAAATTCTCGTCTTCAGAGGGGGTGTATTCTTTCTTTGGATAATCTTTTTTTTCAGAGAAAAAATTATTTTTTTGTGTATCCATTTCTCTTTTGTTCACCCTGGATTGGCATAGTGCTTTTAGTGCGGACAGCTCGGGATCATCCGAACTTAAAATCATCTGATGTAAGCGCTCAGGGGAGCGCGCATCGAAACAGGCTTCTTTATTCTCATCTACCACTGCGTTCCAGATCGACTTAAATTTATCACTATCCCCAAACTTATTATATATTTTAATTACAGGAAGGCTTAAAAAAGAAGTATTTTTTTGTTGCCATGCAATCAATAACCATTGAATTGCATGTGTGAACTCCCCGTGTTCAGTACCCGCCCCAGGATCTTTTAAAATTATGCCTTTTGAATAAATCAAGGCAAATGAATTTGGCTCAAGAACAGATAATGCTTTGCCAAAATCGGGTGCAAAACCGATTTTTGCTAATTCTAGTTCGAGAACGCTCCGTAGTACCTTTTTATGTTTAAGATAATCTCCGCTTTGCTCCTCACTAATAGCTACCCCCCGTTTTTTTGCTTCTTCTTTAACGAGAGTATTTAAAATCTTTAATTGTTCTAAAACGGCATCATTATTTTGTAAGAACAGAGAAATTTTGGCGCAATCTTGAAAAAAATCTTCATATTCTTTAGGTAAATCTTGAACAGGTTTTTTTCTTCCATAAAAAATTTGTTTAAGAATTTGAAGTTGTTCATTAATCAAAATTTGTTCTAAATGTGGGCCACTAGTAGACATAGTACTCTCGCAAAAAAATATTTTGCGCAATAATTGTCATTATAGTGCATTTTAATCTCGACTTGGGGCGAATAGGAAAAATCAAAAATCCGGGTTGCTTTGCCTTGATGAGAACGATGCGTGTCTCGCTTATAACAGACGTTTCTTTAATATTTTATTAAGATTAATCTGGCATACTGCGGCCTCAATACGAAACCATTTTGGATTATTAATGGACACAACAAGTCTTCTTGCTCTTATTAATGAAGCGAAGCAACCGCATGAAATTTTAACAAAACTTCACGAAGCAAAATTTGCCATTACTGATGTTACTGATGATGGCGATTCAATACTGCATGTATTAGCTAAATCGAAACATGCAAAAAATAGTGATTTTTCTGATTATCTCAAGGTGTTGATGACAGCCGGAGCAAATGCAAATGCTGTTGATAAGCAAGGTAATGGGTTCCTAGGTTACTTTTTAGAGCAAGTGCGAAAAGAGGGAAGGACTTACTATGAACATCGGACCTTCGATCTTTTGCTTAGTAATAAGGACTTTGATATCCATCAAAGATCGATAAGTGGCCAGACTTTTTTTGAGTACCTATATAGTTCCACAAACTCTCAATCAGTTGATTCCTTAGAAACTTTAATAGCCCATGATAAATTTGATCCGAATCAGAGCACATCAGAACATAACAGCATCCTGCTTCATATGCTGGTTCAGAATGTATACAGATATAGAGAACAAGTAGAGCGTGTGATAAAGCACCCAAAGACAAATCCCAACATCAAAAATGTTAATGGGAAAACTGCTTTGGCACTAATGTTAGAGAGTATACAAACTAAGAAATCGGACTCAGTTACTGAGTTAGTTAACCATGAATTGTTTGATGTTAATACAGTAGATAAGGATGGGAATAATTATCTGCAACTGGCGATTATTTCTCAAAAATACCAAGCTGAAGAGATTGCAGTTCTGCTTATTAAAAAAGGTATCGATATTACACATAGAAATAACGAGGGTAAGTCCGTATTTGATTTGATTGCCGAAAATAAAGCAGGTAGATTTGAAATAACCCAAGAAAACCTATTGCTAACACTTTTAAAGAGTCACCCCGCATCACTTTTTGATAAATACTCAGATGGCAAAACCATTTTGGGTACGCTATTAACTATGGAAGGTTATTGCATCAGACCCCAATTTGTTACCCTTATTGAACTATGTAAAAAGCAGGATAATTCAGCTGAACCTCTTAAAAATATATTAGCAGAGACCTTTACTAATTTTCATCAAAATGGAGTTTCTGAAGAGACAATACTTAGTTTAACCGAAGCTTTTGTTACAACCGGTTTTAGCCTCGATGTCGAATATTACCTTGCTCTTGTGGCTATGTTTAATCCGCAGTATAAAAGGGAAAAAATAAACGGTCTTTTAAAAACACTTAAGCCTGATGTGGATTTCAATATTGTCCTTCGCCATATAAATAATTTAACTCAAGAAAGTAGTGATGAGCGTTCCAAAGCATTAAATTATATCAGGGAATTTGGTTTTTCTTTCAACCACATCAATGACTTCAATGATGCCTCCCTCGCTTTAGAGGAGCTTTTTCTGCGAACTAGAATGGTGTCTCCCCTCACGAATGACACTGAAATGTTCGGCCATTTATTTGCATTAAGCGGATCAATCCCTATCGAGAGTCGTCTTGTTAAACTTACAGGGAGCAACTCCTTTCACACCGCTCCATTTATAGTGCATTTGATGAATGCTTACGTAGCTCATTGTGAACAAAATAATAAATACACAGAACATCAGGATGCTATACGGCAAGTTAGAAACATGACCGTAAAAGCAATGCGCTATTATTTTATGGCAAATCACTCGAGTATGTTCCCCTCGGTTGACTATTTGGCATCGATGATAGAAGACAGTAAAAAGTCAGGGGTAGAGCTATTCACTGGCTGGCCTGGGCATGGCATAGATCTTATTATCAAACAAAATGAGTTGTATCGTAATAATGGTGGTGGATGCAGTACAGACACGACAACAGAACATTATAAAATAACTAAATCTGAGAATCTAACAAAAGAAGTATTCGCTACTCTTTATGAAGATAGTTATGAATCAAATAAAACATACATTCAACATGATTTGCATGACACTCTTGGACTGGTCTATAACGGTAGAATTGATGGGGAGTTTCAAACCGTTGGCAATTGTGATCTCCACAATAAGCTAATTGCTTTAAAAATAAAATATCGCTTATTTTTACCTGAAAGTATCGCTGATGCGCTTTTTACCGATACGATTCAATTTTTTGAACAATTCTTTCTGAAAGAATATCTTTCTCTTTATGCTAATAATCCAACGTTGCCGCATTTATTAATGCGGTTAATTACCCAAAAGTTACTCCCTGAAGGTCAATTGGATTTAACAAGGAGGTTATTAACCGATCATTTCGGCTCAGAAGTAAATCAGGAGATTTTACAGACAGAACTCATGCTGAAACGCTGGTTACTAAAAACCAAAGGCAAATCTACAGAAGAGTTTGATAAACAAGTACTGTCTCTGGCAATAAAGTGTTCTCCTGAAATGAGTACTCGTCTGCAGGTTTTAGACCACTTTCTTAATGATGTAGTTACCTCTGAAGATTTAGAGGAATTAAAATCTTGGTCTTTAGCGGAGCAACAGTTTCAAGGTTATCATTTATTGCATTTTGCCGTGATGAATAATAATTTTGCTCTTGCTTCCACTCTAATCCAGATGTTTCCCAATGCAGTAGATCGAACCAACTGGTACAACCAAGAGCCATTATGCTTGGTACACTCTGTGGAGATGGTTGATCTATTAGTAAAGTCTGGGGCAGATACAACAAGAACAAAAAATGACAATGCATTAGATTGTGCCATTAAAGCGAATAGAGTTGATTTAGTAAACGCTTTACTAACCCATGGGGCCAAACCGAGCGAATATAGTGCGTATTATGCTGCTTCTAAAGATCCAAAAATTTTAAACTCTTTAATGGAGTTTCATCCAGAAGCGATGAAAAAAACGACGCATAGCTATAGAACTCCTGTTCATGCTGCAGCTCAAGGAGGTCATAATGAGAATCTTCGTAGCTTGGTGTATTATGGGGATGTTAATCCGACAGTAAAAGATGTGAATGGTATAACGCCACTGCAATTAGCTCTTGAAAATGAATGTGCTGATACAGTAAGGTTATTGCTTCAATACCCAGGGACATTATTCAAACGCCCTTATCGAGGTGATTCTGTAGTGAAGAAGGCTAAAGATGCCGAAATGCAACAACTTCTTAGACATGAGAAGCACGAAAGAAAGGCGGATCGTCAATATTTTAAGGCATTCAAAAATAGCAATCCTGGTATTGTAAAGGAAGACATAGATTATTTGATTTTAGCTCTTCGTACCAACAATGTACCTGCTATCCGCGGATTTTTACTTACCTATCCTGATGTCAAAGTAGTCAAAACCAGCAAGCACTATTTTACCACTCCGTTGACAGAAGCCATACAAAAACTGGCTGGGAAAAAAGGAAAAGAATATGACGAAGCGTTCAATGTTGTCAAAATGCTTCTAAAAACCCCGGGAATTGATATTAATGCCTGTACTGCAACATCTGAGCCCTTACTATTTTGGGCTACATCGATTGGTGATGTTGCGGTCCTTGAACTATTCCTTGCGGATCCTAAACTTAATCCCAATCAACAGGATAATATAGGATATACAGCGCTACATGATGCGGTGGAGCGCGGTCATTTGAGCTGTGTAAAACGGTTACTCCAAGATAATCGTGTTGACAGTACTATTGTTAATAAGCGAGGACAAACCGCGGTGGAACTTGTCAGTTTTAGAAGCGGCACAGCGGAGTGCATAGAGGAAGTTCTTAAGAACTTATCTGAAAAATCAAGGGTCTATACTCCATAGAAATGAGGGAGTTATTAGATTTTTGATTAACTCCTCTTTGTTATTTTTGTAAACGAATTCCATTCTCTTCAATAGCAATCAAGCCTCGTTTATAAAGTTGCCCCAACGCGCTTTTAAAATTTTTTTTGCTCTCTGCAAACATTTGCTGAATTTCTGCAGGAGGACTTTTGTCATGTAACGCTAAAAAACCATCGGATTGTTCGAGCTTAGATATAATGCGTTGCGCTAATTCATTAATACTACTTTGTCCTATTTGTCTTAAAGTGACATCAATTTTCCCATCTTCACGTACTTTTTTGATGTACCCTTGAATTTTTTTTCCATATGGTAAGGTTTGAAAAATATCCGCTGTATGAATTAATCCCCAGTGACTGTTGTTGATAATTACTTTTCGTCCTAAGGGTGTACTATCCGCAATAAGTAGACGAACCTCCTCCCCTGACTTATAGTTCGCTGCGGTTTTATCCAAAAAATAATCGATTTTTGAGCTTGCAATAATGCGTCCTTGATTGTCTTGTTTTAAGTAGACCAGATAAGATTTTCCTTTTTCCATAGGGCGGTGTTGTTCGGGTTTGGGCACTAATAAATCTTTATCTAAACCCCAATCAAGAAAAGCTCCTACAGGATTCACATCGATCACTTTTAAAAAAGCACAGCTACCGAGTTTGGCAAGAGGGCGCACTGTGGTCGCAATAATTTTGTCCTCTGAATCAAAATAGACAAAAACATCCAGTACATCACCAACTAAAGCGCCTTTAGGTACCGATTTATTGGGTAATAAAATTTCCCCCCATTCTCCACCTTGAAGGTATACCCCAAAAGGAGCCTCCCGTACCATTTTCAATCGATTAAATTGTCCAACTTTTATCATGACCAAGCTCGTTTTTCGAATATTAGGCAAGCTTAACACAGAATGTGTTTATTATTGATTCGCTTGCGCGGGAATTACATAAATTTAGTCAATAGGAGCAAGCGTAGCCCGTAAGGAGCGATGTGGATTAGAGGATTTCTCAATTAATGCCAAACCCTTATCCCTTACATTATCAAACAAAACTTGTTATTTTCCGGCGCAACTCGTTCCAGCGCCTCGCTTAAGCTGCTCATCGCCGTTTCATAATGAATGCCGTGCATTGACAATTTACTTGCTACGCTACTGAGCCTGCTGAGCAACGTTTTATTTTCTTCAAGAAATGTGTGAATTTTTGTTGGCAGCTCTTTTGAGTGTTGTAATTCCTCATCGGATAAAGAGGATAGCAATCGGGCAACTTCAATTGCATAGGCAACTGCACGCAGACGATAGCCTGCCTGTAGTTGGGCTTCAATGCTTTGGGTATAAAACGAGGTCGCTGATATTGTGGAATCGCCATAACGTCTTCGATACATTGTCGTACTTAATAATCCCATTTCTATGAGACATAGCATGCGTTCTTGGGTGCGATTGCAATTTTTATAGAAACATTCTGCTGTTTCAAGGTGTGTTTGTATTTCTCTGAAATGCGTAGTTGGAAGAGTTCCTTTTCTGAACTCTGCTGATTTTTTAAGGCCTTGATATAACTCGCTCGCAGCATCGGTCAATAATTTATCCTGGCGAATATCCCATGAGTGAACCAGATCATCATTATTACGGAGTTTAATAACCGTAGGAATAAACTCTGATCCGTTTGAATCAGCAGGTATTTGCAAATTTTCTGTCAGCTGACCAAATAAGGTTACATGCGATTGAAATGAGTCCCATCTATCTATTTCTATACAGGATTTTGTATATTTTTCCTGAAGATGAGCAACCAATTGACGGACGGCAACGTGCAGTGATTCAAGTGCCTCAGTTTCTTTCGCTTTGGTGGGCATTACAATGAATCGATGATTTTTTGAAAACTCGGGTGCATTAAGTAAAATTCTTTGCGGTAGGGGATTTTTTTCAAAAATTTCACTCAGTCCGATGATCAACTCGTTCTTAAGCGCTAAGTTTTCCAGATCTGCCGATAAAATTCCCAATGAAATATGAAGATTGTTCTCTTGATAACCTGCCATTGCAGCAACTTGCTTACCAAGCTCTTGAGGAGTGCTTTCATTTACATGTGAAGGGACTGAAACCTCAAGTAATAATCGAGTCAAGACCATGGGTGTTTTTGTTGATGGAACATCAGGCAATTTTTTGGAGTATTCCGGATTAATTTTTTTCACAACATAATCAAATAATTCATTTACATTCGTATCATTTTTAGCACTTGCCTTGCCAAAATAACTGATATTTTTTTTATGTTGCGTCGACAATCTGCTGGCGAACTCATTAACCTCATTTTCAGTAATTAGTTCTGCTTCTTCCAAATCAGATTTGGTACTTAGAATAACAATGGGCGTATCGTTATTAACATAACGAACCAAATTAGGGATCCAGTATGCATCAATGTCCTTCAATGACTGAGGATTTGTCGGATCAAAAGCAATCACATAAGCATGCGCACCACGATAGTCATAATTGGCACTTATTGGGGCAAAACGGTCCTGTCTTTTGGCCGTATCATATAATGTAAATTTAATTTTGTTTTTGACGGGCGAAACATAAAAATTTTTACCAATATTTGCTATATAACTTTCGGATTCGTTATAACTTCCGTCAACATATCGTTTAATAAATTGGGTTTTTCCTGTTGACTCATTTCCCAAAAATACTATCTTATATAATTTATCGTAGTCTTGCTCAATTTTGTCGAACATCTTATTTCCCTTGGTTTGGAAGCGCTTTTATTATACGGAAAATAAAATTTGCGGCCAACTTTGTTGTGGCCTAATACTCATTATAATCAGTTAAAGAGGTAGCAAGTCGGGTCATTTTGACCCAACATAAAAATCCACGCAAAAAATATGTAATTTCAAAGCATTTAAACACATGTTGCAAATTGATTGATAAAAGAAAATAATCAGATCCCAATGTTCAACGTGTCGATAATTATGAAACCAGCGAGAATTATAACCCCATTAATACAAGTGGCTATTTTGAGTTTATTGATAATTAAAGGAGCTATCTCTGGAGATGTTCATGTAATTGGCTCAATAAAACATTCAATACAACCGACTGTAGAATCTGCTTCCAATGAAAGTGGCCTAAAAAATAGAAAGGTCATTCAATTGCTTAAAATTGAGTTGTCTGATGATGCTAAAAAACTGTTGGCAAGACGCTTCCAAGAGATTGCCACCGCTCATTCTCAGGCTTCGCATTCATTGCTAGAGACGGAAACTCCTAAAATGGTTCAATTAGCGATGAATCAGGTTCCTGTACTGGACCAAGGTCCACATGGAACATGCATCACATTTGCAATAACTGGTGCGCTAGATGCCATGATCGGCCAAGGAGATTACATTAGTCAACTTTGTCATTTACAGCTAGGCAATTACTTAGAACAACATGGATATGCTCTGAGTGGTTGGGATGGTAATTATCCTATTTCAGTAATAAATCAGATTGAACAGTATGGGATAGTAAACAAAGAAAAACAAACAACTATAGGTTGTGGCGGTTTGACTGAGTATCCCATTTACTCGAATAAGAAACCTGAGACTTTTATCGATCCCCAAGAATACAACACCATGAATGAGTTAGTCTTTGGTAAAATAGTGAACTGGTCCAATATATATTGGAGAATTAATTCTACCTGGACATTAAATGAAGTGAAAAAAGCACTTCGCTCAGGCGACAGATCGGTTTTTTCGATTATGTTACCGCGTCTTGATATCGGGACCGTTGGGGCTGTTGGGAATTATAAAAGCAAGAACGATACTTGGTTAATCACGACAGATGTATTAATTGGTATGCCAAACATACAAGCGGCGCATGGAATGATCATTACAGGATACGATGATAATGCGGTTGCTGTGGATAATTATGGTCAAAAACACAAAGGATTATTAACCTTACGTAACTCCTGGGGGACTAGGCTTGGCAATAAAGGTGAGTTTTATATGACCTACGATTATTTCAGATTACTAACATATGATGTACGACGTTTTTCGCCAAATTAAGAACCCGACCTAAGACACCATGTCATCCTGAGGAATTTTAGGGCGAAGGATCTCCTGAGTGATCATACCCATGTTCTGGAGAGCCCTCACTGCGTTCGGGATGATAAATGGTGGTTCGGGAGGGAAAAGCTCCACCCAAAAGTAGTGAGCCTAAGGATAATTTTTCATCTACGGCGGGACCAAAATAATAATCTGTTTAAACAAAACTATTTTTTAATATTGGCCTATAATTCTAATGACTTGACTCAATTTAGGAGATAGGGAAATGAAAAAGTTGTCAATCCTTTTAGGAATTACACTAATGAGTTCATGTGCTTTTGCAATGGAGCAATCCAATATGGGGCAAATGTCCATGAATGAAAATCAATGTCCTAAAGATAAAAAACAAACAGCAGCCCTTGAAAAAGAATTCCTAACAATGATGGTTACTCATCACCAACAAGGAATGCAAATAATGGAGTTGGCTATAAAAAAATCGCAAAATCCCCAAATAGTCGCTATTTCAAAGAAAATGCTCGAGCGACAAAACAGTGAAGTTGTTAAAATGAAAGCACTACTCAGTAAATTACCTGCTACCTCTGATGCAAATTATCCTATTCCTGGAATGAAACCAATGGAGATGAAGTCTCTTTCGGGACTTTCAGGTAAAGAATTCGATAATACGTATATAACTGAAATGAGTGATCATTTTAAAGGAGGCATGCAAATGACGGCTTACTTATTGAAATGCAGCCATAATCCTAAGATGAAACAAATTCTGAAATCCATTCATGACAAGCAAACTGATATTCAGAAGTTAGAACAAATGCATATTAATTAATTAATACCTAATCCTATCGGCCATTCTCGCTTGTGAGAATGGCTGTAACAAATTCTATCTGTATTAATTCAATCTTTGACAATCGATTTATATTTTTAATAAAATGCAAACATAACATAATTTGAGCAATTTGTTTAATATGAGCGGCAAAGGTTTACCTTATTGGCGACAAGCTTGGAATGATGCAGGGTTTCTGGAAGATTATCAGAAGGCTGATTATTTGTTAAAACGCTATGCCCGACAATCATTTAATACGTACGGGAAGGAGATAGCTGATTTTTATTTTGGTCCATCAAGAAGTATTTTCGTTCCAAGTATTAATTCTAAAAGTTGCCGTTTAACTCCTAATAGAAAAAGTATGGATAGTGTTATCAAAGATTTGCAAGGAATCCTTGATGACCGTTCAATTTATAGAAATGGTGATTTGCATAATATACTTCAAGTCTTTGAAGAAAACACGCATCAGAAATACACCGACTCTTTCAGTATTGTTGAAAAACCTTCCTTGTTTTCGAATTTTGTATTTCTTGAATGGTTCTTTTCCTTTTTGCAGAAATGTTTTGGGAATGATCCAGTTGAAGAAAAAGAAAAGGGTTGTTCCTTATAAACGAAAGCGTGCCTACCTTGCGGTAGGCAATCAAAGTTAAGACAAATTACGTTTTGCAAATACGCTCATAGCAGCGGTCAAAAACTCGACCAAATCAGGATGATAGCGATTAAAGAAATCACGAAAATCAGGATGATCCAGATAAGTTTGTCCAAGCCCTAAATAAGTTTCCTTAGTTGGCGTCCAACAGTTTTTCACCCAATCATAATGCTGTTGAATAAGGTCCTGTACCGCTGTTGATTCTATGTTAAGACCTTGCTCCAGTGCATTAGTAAGGGCACGATTTAACTGCTCACCAGAAGCTTTAAATGCCTCCCAATCGGTTTTTTTCCAATGAGGAACTTTGTTCCAGCTGTCATCAATTTGTTGTTCTGAAAGTACCCCCGCTTCAACTAGATATTGTTCATGTTCTTGTTGCTTGATGGGATCAAAACCTTCAAACATTTCTTCGATATTCATTTTATATTGTCCTCTTAAATGGGAAATGGTTTTATCAATCGTCTGTATGAGTGTTTGTGTTCGCTCAACATTCGATTGCAATGAGGATTTTTGTTGCTGTAACGATTTTATTTTATCGAAATCATTACAGCTCAAAATTTCCTTTATGGTATTAAGAGGAAACTCAAGTTCACGAAAAAACAGAATTTGCTGCAATAACAGTAGCTGCTCTTCCTGATAATAACGATATTGATTATCACCATAAAATGCAGGCTTTAATAAACCAATTTCATCATAAAAGCGCAAAGTCCGGGTGCTTATACCAGAAAGCTTCGCTAATTGTTTAATGGTGTACTTCATAGTGTATTCCTCTTAAGCCACAAGAGACACAATAAGGGTTAACGTTGCGGCAAGGTCAAGCATTATAATCTACTATAAATTCATTAATTGTTAAGCACCTCCCACCTGGTTGCAACCCCGCCTCCGAAGACCATTTTCTGTTCAAGAAGTGTTAAATCAAATGATTATGGACCATGTTTTATTTTATTGTTCATTAATTACTTTGTCTGATATATTTGCGGGTTTAGTGTTCAAATGTAAATCTTTTGTCCATTGATTTCTAACTTATTCATTTTTAACGCTCCTAAAACTTGTTTTTAGAGGTTAACAACGAATTAAAATCCAAATAAATAAGAGGAACTTACATGAAACTGTTGTCTGTCATTGGTATAAACCTTCAAATAACGAAATGGATAGTAAGTGAATCCAAATCTCCATTAGATGAGAAAGATAATCTGTGTGTTTATGAGTGCACTACGCCTGAAGAGGCGAAACAAATGATCGAAAGTATTAAGTCAGCCTTTAGGACTGATTATTTAATGGATTTGGATGTAGAGGAGCAAGAACCTTTATCATTGGATTATTATTTAGAAACACATGGCAATTACGTGATTGCTTCAATGAAGTTTTTAGAACGATATTTTGATGGGAAAGTTGAGGAAGTGCATGAGAGAAGTGAAAATAAATCGTTCTACATATATGAGTTAAAGATGGGGGAGGATGATAACTCACGTAGTCGATTGGTTATAGTAAATAAAAATAAAGACTCATTAACAATTAAACGTGTTCCAACTGAACCAATGGAGGAAGCAGAGTTAATTGATTTTTCAGAGGAGTATCTAGGCGCTACTTCATATAATAAAAAAAGCAAGGTATGTGCTCAAATAAAAGAAGCATATAATTTTAATGGGCTTTTTTTACCTGGGGATAATTTTAGTGTGCTTTGGTTGCCTGCCAAACCTTATCAAGGGCACGCTATGTTTAC
This sequence comes from Legionella stuttgartensis, assembly GCF_977063405.2. Classification (NCBI taxonomy): domain Bacteria; kingdom Pseudomonadati; phylum Pseudomonadota; class Gammaproteobacteria; order Legionellales; family Legionellaceae; genus Legionella; species Legionella stuttgartensis. The sequence goes on along the minus strand of NZ_CDRUHA020000104.1, from coordinate 289,182 downwards.
TGCCTATGGATGTTCGAGTCATAAAATTGCTAAAAAGCTGGAAACAAAAATTAGTGAAGATGAAAAAAAGAAACAAAATGCAACTCCGCTGGTAATTGATAGTGAACATATTACTTTGGCATGTGAGGGACCTATTTTACTGGCTTCAGGGAGTTATTTAGAACAAATTTATGGTAAGCCAATTCATGTTTCTCTAGTCAATGATTTGGTAAAGCTAGGCCTTGCCGACAAACAGTCTACACAACGAGCCATTACTGTAGATAAAATTTATGGCAAGTGGGATGAAAAAATCAAATTAAGAAAACAGACTAGTCTGCTTCAGCAAAACAGAAGCACTCAAACGTTCTTCACGCCCCAATTTATTCGAACCGCAGCTCATCGAAATCCTGTATCTGCATTTCCCTTCAATAGTGCAAACACTATAGTTCCAATACCTCAACTTCCTAATCCTTATACGGAAAAGACCATTGTATCTAAGCCTGCTCCTCTACCTCTTCCTGTTATGTCCGTAAGTCAAAATTCTCTAGGAGCTCAGGATGAAACAAAATTGGTTGCGCCACGAGCTCAATCAATGTTCCACATTTCTGATTTAGAGGAGCCAATAAAAACGTTTTCAGAAGAAGAGTTTTTAAGCTTCTTCAATTAGGAGCAAAAGTGTAGCCAGGTTGTAGGTATCCAGGATTGTAGGATCCCTCATCCCGAACGCAATGAGGGATCTCCAGAAAATAAATATGTATACAAATCAGGAGATCCTTCGTTATAAACTTCTCAGAATGACGTTAGTTTAGAAGTGAAATGTTAATCTACCTTTGTACCAGTCGGTTTTGCACTGATTTTTGCCGGAGTCAGGTTATTAGTGATACGAAAGACCGTCTTATCCACGCGCCGCTGAAGCATGATTTCAACCATTACTGTTTCATTCGGATGTATAATTTTGTTCATGTCAGCAAGTGAGGAATGAAAATCAAGTAATCTATAATAGGCAAGGGCTTGAGCGCTTGATTCGGGGTATGCCTTAATCCGAAATCCCAGATTGCCTTGCATTTGGGGTGTATTAATCCCGGTTTCCATAACGTTATAGTCAAGAAAATAAGTCAATTTCCCTCGATTATTTAGGTTTCGCTGGCGATCGACGAAGAAACCTTGAGGAAGCGCCAATTCGCTATATTTGGGACCAGCAGTTAAATAAAGATCATAATCGACAAGATGATTGCCCCGGTCATCAATGAGCCGGAAAACAATCATAGAGTAGCGATTAGTGATGTACTCGCGCTTAAAGATAAGCGTGTTCACAAATTCTATATGCTCACTGTTCTGAGTTTCTGTAGTAAGTTTATCGAGCTCGATCGCTACTGCATTATAGGAGGTACTATTGTTTACTCGCAGACAGCGCAGGACCCATATTGCCGTAGGATGAGTCGCTGCATTGGCCATAGTCACACTTTGAATGATTCCAATTTTTTTACCGGAATGCGCAAGCCCAGGCAGCACGCCAAATGCCATTGGTTTTGACCGTATCATCTTGGAGACAACGAGATTTTCACCGTTATTTCCCTCCTGATGTAATTTCAACAGACTATAATTCATATTTGTAGCCGCTACGCGAACTATTCCATCAGACCCAGCTTCTCCCGTGTAGGAGTTCAGCGCATCATAAAGTTGGCGATCAATTGTCTGGCCGGTAAGTACAAAGGAATAGATGCCATTCGCAGTACAATCGTAATCAAGCCAACTTTCATTCAGTTGCCAACTCATATCGCTTCCGAGCTCAAGCCAATCCAGAACCTGTTGTCCCGGTTCAACACCTTCAAAAAAACTCTTGATACGGCTTAACCGAGATTTACCAAGTTGTGCAAGAGCAGAGCCGTGGTTAGAGGGGGCCAGCATGATAAGATGGCTCAATGGGCATTTTGCAAGGTTATTCTTAAAGTACAAATCCATCCACTTTCGAACAATGGGCCCACCGGTTGAATGAGTGATGCATGCAAAACGTTCTCCATCGTGTAGCTTATCCGCAATTTCATCACGTAAGGCCTGATCGAATGCTCGTGCTATATCGTCAACCGTTACTGTGTCGTCAAAGCTGATGTAGCGCCCGAGATAAATATTGCCTACCCGAATATCCAGCGTTTGTTGTTTGCTCTGACTTTCAAGCCATTGAGGAAGCTCCCCATAAGAATTGGTATGCGTGGCACTCCAACCATGGACAAAAATAACAATCATATCGCTCCTTGACTTAGTAGCTCTACAACAGGACATTGTTGAGTAACTGGATGATAGTAAATTATTTTAAACTCGAACCTCAAGTTTTTTTGGTTTGATATCCTGGATAAGATTAATTAGGAGGTTACTTGACTATATATATGAGCAGTAACCTTGGTGACTAGAAAAAATAGTTAACTCTGTAAATTAAGGTTCACATTTAATGTGTTTATATGTGCACTGTATAGTACCGTTTAATGAGATTAATTGAGGCAGCGTTGTATTTTTGCCCTATGTGTAAAATAACTGATTTAAAATTGCACTAAAAAATGTTAATCTACCAATCTATTTTAAAAATAAGCGCTCCCAATGATTCAATCAGAACACGCCGATCAGCACCTTTCATTCGCTCAGCTTCCCCTTCGCCAAGAATTAATAAAGAGTCTTGTTGCTGCAAATTATGAAAACATGACGCCTATCCAAATGGAAAGCTTGCCCATAATTCTTAGAAATGAGGATGTTATTGCTCAAGCCAAAACAGGTAGTGGAAAGACCGCTGCTTTTGCGTTGTCTCTATTAAATAATTTAAAACTTTCTTTTTTTGCAGTGCAAGGTTTAGTACTTTGTCCTACCCGTGAATTGGCAGAACAAGTAAGCCAAGCCATCCGTCGATTAGCCTGTTTGATGCCTAATGTCAAAATCATTAATTTATCCGGTGGAATACCTATGAAGCCTCAGCTTGATTCATTAAGGCATGGCGCTCATATTATTGTAGGAACACCGGGGCGAGTTCTTAAGCATTTAAAAAACAACTCATTAGACTTAACTCAGGTAAAAGCTTTAGTTTTAGATGAGGCAGACAGAATGCTGGATATGGGCTTTTTTGATGACATGAAAAGCATAATTTCTGTTTGTCCTAAACAACGTCAAACCTTGCTTTTTTCTGCGACCTATCCTGAAGAAATCAAACAGCTTTCAAAACAATTCATGAACAATCCGAAAGAAGTTCGTGTTGAAACTCCTTCTGAGGAAATTGATATTGAACAACGTTTTTTTGAAGTAACGAAGCAAGCTCAGAAATTTCCCTTATTAAAATCATTATTGTTACATTATCGTCCCATTTCTACGTTAATCTTCTGTAATACCAAGCAACAAACAGTGGATGTGACAGACGAGCTCATCCATGAAGGCTTCAGCGCCCTTGCTTTACATGGAGATATGGAACAAGTCGATCGTGATCTTGCTGTTTTGCGCTTCGCCAATCAAAGTTGTACGATTCTTGTCGCCACTGATGTTGCAGCACGAGGACTTGATATAAAAGAACTTCCTGCAGTAATTAATTTTGATCTCGCTTTTGATCATGATGTGCATACTCATCGTATTGGTCGAACGGGAAGAGCAGGGAGTAAAGGCATTGCCTTAAGTATTACAACCCCTGCGGACGCACAACGAATTTGTGCCATTGAGGATCACCTACCGCACCCCATTAACTGGGGGACTATTGATAAATTAGAAAATCACCACACGACACGATTAGTACCAGAAATGGTTACACTCTGCCTTTCTTCCGGCAAAAAAGATAAAATTCGTCCCGGAGACATCCTTGGGGCATTGACCAAAGATGCGGGATTAGCAGGAAACACTATTGGGAAAATTAATATCACGGCACTGCACTCCTATGTGGCAATCCATCACAGCCAAGCCGATAAAGCACACCAATATTTGCAAAGTGGAAAATTGAAAGGACGCAAAGTCAATGTACGTAAAATTAATTAAATTTTTAGCTAATAATTTCTTATCAGAAAGGAAATTGTTGGGGAACATGTTGGATTTATCACAATGTGCCCGATCACTGACTTTGCAATTAAAGATCGGGCCTGGATTTAGAGATAAGGGGAGTGTGTTGGTTTCAATTAGAGTTTTGAAGCCTAAGTTCAGATTGCTTCAAATCTATTGCATGATTTAAATCATCGATATCAATGATGCTAACTCCTGCTTTCGATTGAATAAACTCAATACGTCTTCCCAAAGAACCTTCGGGTTTAATATGATTTCCTGCTTCGAGTAATTTAGTTTCTAAATCACTTAGGAGTGATTCGATAGTTTTCTTATTTTTTCCGTCCAAATTACCAGCATGATCTTTTAGTAATTTTTCCACAACTTCAGTATGGTGGCGATCCCAGTGCCCGGTAAAAAAGCGATGGACACTGCCAATGAGCCAATGATGAGAAGGTTGATTTTTACAATAATCTGCTAAAAAAGAAATTCCTATTTCATAGTTTGTCATAGGAGTATTAGTTTGTGACAAGCACAAATTATGATAACTGTTTGGGACAGTAAAGAGATTGAGAACACGCTGATAGAGGTTGCTTACAAATGTTACATCAATGACCCCTTTCGTTCTATACAAGGCATTATACTTAATTGCTTCTACCTGAAAATGAACCCGTTCTCTCAAAGTGCTCGCAGGAAGTAAAGCTGCTTTCAAATAACTATCTGAGGCCGGTATATTTTCAGGAGCATTTGTAGGAACCAAAATGTGAATAATATCCTCATCATCAGCATTAATATTTAGGCTATCTTCGACTATAACAGCAGTATTTAATTTACGGTTCATTGCTGCTTTGGCTTTGTTCACTTTTTTTTCACTACTTGAATCACCAACTAAAATACTGGTCTCTGCTTTACCTAATATTTCTATTTTTGTAATATCAATATTAGCTCCCTGCAAGGCAGATCTTATTTCGTCCGCGGAACTTTGTGCTGAGCACACGATAATATGATCATTTTTTCTTAAGTGTTCTTTAAATACATGCGCGGTTTGGCTTGGAAAAAACAATTTTCTGTTGTTCTCCCCTAATGAAGCTTGGCTAATTAATGTACCGTCAACATCATATAATACAACTTTAGGCATCCTGTGCTCCGTGTTTTGATAAAATGCGCCCAATTGTATCATGTAGATTATAAAACAAACATCACGATGGATGGGGTATCCCGCGCGAGAATTCATCCATCAAAGAAGGTAAGGAATTAATTGTTAATTCGAATATTAATAAACTGCCAAGGATCACTTTGATCCGTATCTTGATTATTTGAATTGTCCCTGTCTTGTAGCGGAGTCCAATCTGTATAATAACCACCGACTTTCCCCAGATAAGGGAGGGCTAAACTCAAAATATACTCATGGTCCATATCTTCAGGTTCTATAATTCCACGTTCTGGATTTTGAATGGCCCAAATCAAACCCGATAAAACTCCAGCTGCAACTTGTAAGCTTGTGGCATTATTATGGTTAACTAATTTTCTAGCCTCATGTATGGATAGATGAGAGCCATACCAATAAGCTCCCTTTTTATTTCCCATTAATAACACCCCGAGTTCATCAGTGCCATCAACAATTTCGTTTAAAATAATCCGTTTTTCTTTTTGAGGGATGTATTTTCTTTGCACAAGTTCTTTTAAAGATAAAATAGCATCTGGGCAGGGATGATACGCGTAATGAACTGTTGGTCTGTAATACACCTTATTATCTTTTTTTAAAGTTAAATATTCTGCAATAGATAATGATTCAGCGTGAGTAATTAAAAAGCCATTAATAGGACCAGAGTTAGGGGTCCAAGTTCGGACTTGAGTCTCAGCTCCGGGTTGACTGAGATATATCCCACAATTCGAGCCAAAGTCGTGATGATTTGCATCATGAGGCCAATGACGTTCATGACTTCCCCATCCCAGTTCAGCAGGTCGAAGGGCTTCAGAAATCAAAGCATCGACTGACCAGGTATTTATAAATTCATCTGGTTTTTTAGTTTGAGAGGAAATTTGAGAATCATGTTCAGAAATATGTATCGTTTTTATATCAAGCTCATGAGCCAATTGAGCCCATTCCACAGGTTTTTTTGGTAGATCGCCATCCCACTTATTATCTTTTGCCACATTCCATAATGCTTGTTTAAGAAAGTGGGATACCAACCCTGGATTCGCTCCATGGGTTAAAACTGCGGTGGGACCCTGCTTTTTATGTTGTAACGTAGCATCACGTAAAGCATAATTAGAAAGTAGTTGATTCGTATCGCTATTCCTTTTTTCCCAAGACTCAGCGGCGGCATCTAAATATAATATTTTATTTAATTGGCAATATTTTATTAAATCAATAGTGGATACTCCCACGGATAAATTTAACAAAAAATCACCAGGTGTAAGAATAGAGGACAAAAGCTCTTGGTAATTACGTTCTTCAACTGCAATTTCATTGAATGAGACACCATAGTTGTTTGCCACATTCGCACCAAGATTATGTTTTGATAAGATGTAAATTTGCGACGGATCTAATTTAAGACATTTGAATAAAAGAGGTAATATTGCTTGGCCAATACTGCCGAATCCAAGAATTAGAATTTTATTTTTAAACACTATTTGAGCCGTTGATTGATCCATAAAGCTTCCCTCAAATAGAATGACCTATTTGTAATTATTTGAAATAGAGGTATAAATTTAACTACCCCAGTATATTTTTAGTATAGCTCACAAAAATAATCTGATTTCAAATTTTAACTAAATTCGATCGTTGGTTGAAAATAATCAGAGTGTGAAGTCGAAGATATAATGAACTTATTACATTCAATCAAAAGGGACTCCCATAAATGAAAAGTTACGAAATGTATATTGATGGAAAATTTACTTCAGCCCAGAGCGGAGCCACTCGCGATATTATTGATCCCGGCAATGGTGAGTTGATTGCAAAAGTTCCAGAAAGTACCAAGGAAGATGTTCTGATTGCGATCAAGGCTGCAAGGAAAGCGTTCGATAAAGGTGATTGGAGAAAAACATCAGCACTTGATCGAAGTAAACTTTTATTCAAAGTTGCAGATTTAATTCGTGCTAATGCAAAAATGTTAGCCGAGCTGGAAACACGAAATTGTGGAAAACCATTGGCAGAAGCAGAATATGATGTGACTGATGCAGCCAATTGTTTTGAATTTTATGCTGGGCTCACTACTAAAATTCATGGGGAAACGATGGCGGTTCCAGCGAACTCCTTTAGTTATGTGGTACGTGAGCCTATAGGGGTATGCGGTCAAATTATTCCCTGGAATTTCCCACTACTTATGGCCGCTTGGAAACTTGCTCCAGCACTTGCAGCAGGAAATACCGTAATCTTAAAACCTTCGGAGCTGACACCATTAACAGCGCTTGAGTTATGCAAACTGATTGATCAATGTGGATTTCCAGCTGGTGTAGTGAATGTGATTACTGGCCCGGGTGTGGGAGTAGGTGAAGAATTATCAACTAATTCAATGGTAGATAAAGTGGCATTCACTGGTGGAACAGTTACCGGCAAAAAAATAATGCAAGCGGCTACTGGGAATTTGAAGCGAATATCATTAGAGCTTGGTGGGAAAAATCCAAATATTGTATTTGCAGACTGCGATCTGGAGATGGCGATTGATGGGGCTCTTTTTGGTGCATTTGCAAATCAAGGTGAGGTATGTTCTTCTGGTTCTCGCTTAATCGTGGAGCGTTCTATTCACAAAAAAATTGTGGAAGGGATGTTGAAAAAAATTCCCAATATCAAGCTTGGTCATGGTTTAGATGCTGGCGTAAAAATGGGGCCACTGGTTTCAAGTGCGCACCGTGAAAAAGTAGAGCAATACATCAAGATAGGGATTGATGAAGGTGCGAGATTGATTTGTGGTGGGAAGCGCCCTGCAGGTGAAGCATTTGAAAAAGGAAATTTTATTGAGCCAACCATTTTTGATGAAGTAAAACCTAGCATGCGCATTGCTCGAGAAGAAATTTTTGGTCCCGTACTCGCAGTTATCCCTTTTGATACTGAAGAAGAAGCCATTCAAATTGCAAACGATACCGACTATGGTTTAGCAGCCGCGGTGTGGACTAAGGACCTTACTCGTGCACATCGAGTGACCCCTCAAATTCGTGCCGGAATTCTTTGGGTAAACCATTACCATCCAACTCATAATGAAATGCCTTGGGGGGGATACAAACAAAGTGGATCGGGCCGCGAGTTGGGTTTGTATGGAATCGAAAGCTATCTTGAAATTAAGCAAGTGAATATTAACCTAGATGATGCACCAATCGGGTGGTACTAATGAATCAAATTAATATTAAAACACAAATACCAGGACCAAAGTCAAAAATATTGATGGAGCAACGTCATAAGCATGTTGCGCAAGGTCCATTTCACGCTACTCCCATCTTTGTGAAAAAAGCAAAAGGTTCGTTTGTAGAAGATGTAGATGGAAATGTATTTTTGGATTTTTCATCCGGAATTGGCGTAGTGAATACAGGACATTGTCCCGATGCGGTGGTCAATGCAATCAAGGCTCAAGCTGAAAAATTCATGCATACAAGTTTTAATATCCTTCCTTATGAAGGCTATATTAACGTATGTGAAAAATTGAATCATCACACTCCTGGGCACTTTGAAAAAAAATCAATCCTGTTGAACTCAGGAGCCGAGGCGGTAGAAAATGCAATTAAAGTTGCTCGTGCCTATACCGGAAAGCAAGCAGTGATTTGTTTTGATCATGCCTACCACGGTCGTACTTACATGGCTATGGCACTTACTGCAAAGAACAAACCCTACAAGCATGGATTTGGCCCATTTCTTTCAGAAATTCATCGTGCTTCCATTCCGTATGAGTATCGTTGGCAGGGAAAAAATTGTGTCGAAGAATGTTTCAATGATTTTTCAGAACTTGTTAATTTTCGTGTGGGTGTTGAGAATACTGCTGCGGTGATTTTAGAACCCATATTAGGTGAGGGGGGATTCATACAATTTCCAGCTCCATTTTTGCAAAAACTTCGTGAGTTTTGTACGGCGAACAACATTGTTTTTATTGCAGATGAAATTCAATCCGGTTTTGGCCGTACTGGAAATCTATTTGCGATGAAGACAATGGGGGTGGATCCTGACATTACTGTATCAGCAAAAGGACTTGGTGGTGGAACAGTGATCGCTGCCGTAACCGGAAAAGCTGAAATGATGGATGCTGCAATGGTCGGTGGGTTAGGCGGAACCTTTGGAGGAAATCCACTAAGTTGTGCGGCGGCTCTTGAAGTATTCAAAATCTTTGAGGAGGGGAGGCTTTTGCAAAATGTCGCTAATCTTTCAAAAGTACTTCATTCTAGGCTTTCTGGGTTTAAAGAAAAATATACAATAGTCGGTGATGTTCGTGGTTTGGGTGCTATGCAGGCGATTGAACTAGTGAAAGATAAAAGCACAAAGGTGCCAAATAAAGAGGCGGCCGACAGATTAACACGATTTTGTTTAGAACATGGGTTGGTCATTCTTAGCTGCGGAGGATACGGAAATGTAATTCGTCTTCTCATGCCACTTTCTACTGATGTAAAAGATTTGGAAATTGGACTCTCTATCATGGAGGAAGGACTCAAGACCTTATAACGAAAGTGTAATATAAGTTCTCTTGAGAAGCTTGTTTGCTTACCCTTTGTCCGCGGGCTCCAGTTTTTCAGATCAGCTTTTCTGGAGCCCGCGGACAAGCCGGGACATCGAAGCAGGGCTGGGGGCGGCGATGTATAAATGATTCAGTTGCGAGCAATCAGGGCGTTGTTTTTCAAAAAAGAAACGGAATGAGTGCTTTTCTATCCTTAGGATAATTAGAAAAATGGGACTGATACCACCGATGATGTGCGATTGCCCGCGGGGCTAAATTGGCTATGGTCCACAGGGTAAAAGAAAAGCCAGCAAGTGACCAAGTCGCTACTCCCCAACCAATCCATTCAAGAATTTCACCAAAGTAATTTGGGCTGCTCAAAAAACGATACATTCCACCGTAGGGTATCTGGTAGGAGCCGGTTCTTTTATTTTTATTCATTGCAAACAAAATGTTGTCTGAATTTTGATTGATTACAAATCCTGAAACAAACAGTATTAAGCCAATAATAAAATGGGGGGATTGCAAGGTTGCAGAAGTAATTTCTTGAAAATGAGTGAGCCAATAGGCATTTACAAAACCATTGACCGTCGTAAAAAACGTGGCGGATATCGTGATAACAATGGGCACCCGTTTTGCATTGTTCAAGCGAAACGGATAGATCAAGGAACGATAGACATAATGTAATTGCCACATGCAAAAAAATACCCAGGTATAAATAGAGGGTTTTGCCATTAAGAAAATAACTAAAAATGCGATCACCGATGGCAATTCCATCAAACACCAAGAAACACGTGCAGGAATTTTAAGAGAGCTACTCTCTTGGTCATAACGTCCATAAGGTGCTCGTTTAAAAAAAAGCGAGAAAAATACGATAACAGCTAAAGCACTCCAGAAATAAAGAAATAAAGTGAGATTGTTTTGAGTCATAATTTTATTTTGCCATTCTGTGAAAACCAATGAAGAGTATCATGGACTGTTGTTTGGATTTCGGTTCTTTTGTACCCTAATTCTTTTTCCGCCTTCGTACAATCCACCGTGGGTGGATACATCAAAGTTTCAATGGCGTACTTGGTAAAAAGCGGTTCTGTATTGGTAATTTTAGAAAAAGCTTCCATAAGCGGTACCAAATAATAAAGTATGTTTGAGGGAAGAAACAAACGAGTCATTTTTTTTTGTTTGACAAGGGATATCAATTGGACCAAATGATGCATGTTAATGTCATGGCCACCTAAGATGTAGCGCTCTCCAGATTTACCTTTTTCAGCAGCAATTATTGCACCTTGAACCACATCACGAACATCAACAAAATTAAATCCTCCACGCACCAAAAAGGGTGTGTATCCTTTGTATATTTTAATTATTGCAGTTCCCATGAGTGATAATTTATGGTCATTGGGACCAATTACCCCGGTGGGATTAACCACCACTGCATTTAATCCTTGTTCACAACTAGCAAACACGATTTTTTCAGCCTGAGCTTTAGATTGGTCGTAACTGTTCACGGACTCTAAAGCAAGCGGGGAATTTTCATTTAAAATTGGAGGAGTATCAGGGTTTTTAGAACATTGGAGTGCATGAATGGAACTAAAATGAACGAGCTTTTTTACTTGATTTCTAAGGCAGGCATTCACCACATTTTGGGTTCCTTGGACGTTTGTTTTATGAACCTCCTCGGCTTCGCGATTTGTAATGGCAATTTTCGCCGCTAAATGAAACACTGTATCAACATCTTGAGTCGCAGTATACAAAACCTCACGATCTAAAATATCTCCTCTGCATACCTCAAGACTGGAATGGGTGAGGTATTTGGGGAGTTCATTTCGTACAAGTATTCGGACATCATATTGTTTTTTAATAAGCTCGGTTATGAGGTTATTTCCAATGTGTCCACTCGCTCCGGTGACTAATACTTTCATAGTTTAGTGGTTCCTATCCAGTATTTTTAAGTGTCATTCATAATAGTGTAACGATCTTGCGAGGTGACTCCTTTTTTAAAAAACATCAGGAGTCGGCCTTAGTAAAGACAAATAATCGCGAGAACGACACAATCCCTAGGCGGTCCGCATCGACCAGGGCATTAACGGTTCCTGCAATAAACGTGCTGTAAAATGCCGAGAATCCTTTAGGAAAGAGGCGAATCATTTCAAGACCTAAAATTGCGCTCCCCACGGTCCGAGAACGAAGTGCGCCAGCTAGAAGCTTGTTTTCGGTAAAAAAATAGCTCCACCCAAGATCTTTTGAAATTTCTGTTTCAGACACTAAGCTTAGACCCACGCTGCGAGCTGCATCGATCAGATCTTCGCTCGTGTGCAGCGGTGGCATGCCCGTCACAAACTCAATTCGCTCAACAAGTGCGCGATGCTGCGGATTGTTCGCATCATATTTAGAGGTCAAAATCGCGTCATAGACTACATATCGTGCATTAGCTTTCAGTACACGATGGACGTTTCCAAATACTTGTGGAAGCAGGTTTTTTGAAATGTATTTAAGTGAGTAAATACTGTAAGCTGAGTCCAGGAATTCATTAGGGAACGGCAAATTTTGTGTATAGTCCCCCTGCGTGACTTCGCACAGGTGATCCAGCTTTTGTTCACGGTTTAAGGCATTCGCCCGCTCTACTTCTGCTTGTGACAAGGTGACACCGAATACTTTCCCCTGAGAAAGACGGGCAATATCACGTGCTGCGCCACCAAGACCACAGCCCATGTCAAGCGCGGTATTCCCGGGTAACAGGCCGAGGACTGAATTGATTTGTTTATGTAAGTTCGAAATGGTCTCTTCGCGCGATTGCCCCTCATGCTCGGGCGGATAAAAAACCCAACTGGTGCCGTAAGCAATCTCAATTACTTCCGCCATGAGGTCATAGTAATGGGAGGCAACGACTGCATGATTATGAGTCTGTTTCGCAAGAGAGAACAGCTGATCGTGCTCTTTGACAAAAGCGTTCAAGTCATTCCGTCTTAAAAGAAAACGTAAAGTCTTCATGTAATTGATTAATAGCGACATAGGTCTTGTCCTTGAATTGGGAATACATACAATAAGTTGTTCCCCTGGTATTAGTTATTATTTCCCTTATTTATAATCTAGATTAAATAGTTTCGGTTAGCAAATCAGTTGCTTCGGTTGTTACGGATTGGACATCATTAATACTGGTAGTGAGTAATCAGGTCCCCACTACGTTGTCATCAGCCAAGTATTTTGATTTAATTTGGATTAAGAAAATCGTTAATGTTCGGTACTCTCTAAGTCATCCTGATCGAACATGTCTTTAGGTTTTTGGTGATGGCTTCTTAATTGTTTATTCAATACGGAGCAATCATTATGTATACATTCAAACACGATTTTTTTTTATTAAACTTATGCCTTAAGGTTATATTTTTATCTGCATTGTCTTTGCAAGGATTTGCGACAGAGCTCTCTGCAGAACATAAGCCATTCTTGGATAAAACATTTCAACTGGCTTATTCGGCTCGTCAAAAAGGTAATCATCCCTTCGGTGCGTTACTCGTGTATCGAGGAAAGGTTATTTTAACAGCAGAAAATTTAGTTAAAACATCGCACGATGTGACGGCGCATGCCGAAATGGAATTAATCAGACAAGCCTCTAAACAATTTTCTGAGGATATTTTAAAACAGACCATCCTTTATACTAGCACTGAGCCTTGTGCCATGTGTTCTGGAGCGATTTATTGGGCAGGAATATCTCATGTTGTTTTCGGGTGTTCTGCACAAACATTAGAAAAGCTTGCAGATGGGGGCTTTGCGATTCCTAGTGATGTAATTTTTAAACAAGGAAAAAGGACAATAAGATCGAATGGTCCTTATTTTGAAGAAGAGGCTGTTAAGGTGCACGAAGGATTTTGGCAGCATCTATCTAATGTATAGTTTGGGATTGTAGCCTGGTTGCAAGCAACCAGGTTAAGTTGGCACAGTCTTTATTGAAGGCTAATGGTGTTGGTTGTTTCTAAAGGTATAATTTTTGGTTGAGTTTCTTGTTGGGCAAACATACTTAATTGGCATAACGCGCTTAATTCATTAATATCCATGCCATTTTCTTTTAATAAAGCCATCACTGGGTTTTTTTCTGACAGTAATTTTTTTGCAGTTGCTGAGCCATGCTCACATGCCTCTTTTAAATAAAACAACGCTTTTTCTGGATTAAATTTAACGATACCTATGACCTCTTTTCTTGCATTTGCATACATTTCTGCCAACAGAAATGCAGGACGTTTAGGCAGGCCGGCTGACTCATCATTTATGGAAAGTTTCAATGCATTTTCGATTAATTTTATTGCTATATTAGATTGAGCCAAATCACATTCAAGCAATTTTTTTTCTTTAAGGATGTCCAAGGCTGTATAGGATAAACCTTCAGCATAAGGCATGTCATCGAGGGGTACATACGCTAGTTTTTTCAATGTAGTTACATCGTTCTTCGATAATTTTAACTCTTCTCCCAAGCGATCAATAACTGGATCAACCATGGCTTTACCCATTTTAAATTGAGCGAGTCTTTGTTCTACACAGGTTATCATCTTATTTACGTGACAAATATAATGGGAAGATGGAAACAAGCCGTTCAGAGGTCTATATTTTCTTAAAAAGACAAGATCAGCTAAATCTTCTAACTCATAAGGTAGATGGCTAAAGTTATATTGTTCATTCACTGCGTCAGGGTTTTCATTTTTATACGCGATGAGCTTACTAAGTGCCAGGTTTAATAACTCACCACGATTTAATTTTGTAATTTCAATATGACTTTGCATAGAGCCTCTTGTATTTTAAAACTGTAGAAAATACAGGTAACTACCCATATCTGTCGGATGCTTATTTTATTTTTATGACGAATATTTTTCAATTAAAATGTTAAATATATATGCAAGCGTGGAGGTGTAAATGTTCTCTAAAATTAAAGGTACAAGCCTGGCATGAGAGCCAGGCAGTCCCCATAGAGTTTTGGAAAAATAGAGGTTTAGATCTATGCTGCTTTCTTGTTATGCGAGATGAGCTTCAGAAGTGCTTGAGCTGCAGCAGTGGACGAGGCTGGATTTTGTCCTGTGATGAGGCGGCCATCGGTGATGGCAAAACTCTGCCAATTGGGAACTTTTTCATAACGTCCTCCCAATCGTTTCAACTCATCCTCAACGAGAAATGGTACCACTTCGGTAAGTTTCACGGCATCCTCTTCACTATTAGAAAAACCAGTCACACGTTTGCCCTTCACAATAGGTGCGCCTTTGTAGGTCACGTGACGTAACACGCCTGGTGCATGGCATACCAAAGCAATTGGTTTTCCGGAATTGTAAAAGGATTCCAGCAACTTGATTGAAACGGAGCTTTCGGCAAGATCCCACAATGGACCATGACCACCTGCATAAAATATGGTGTCAAAATCCTCCGCTTTTATGTCCCCAAGTTTGACTGTTTGGGAAAGTGCCTTTTTCGCCCTGTCATCCTTTTTGAATCGCTCCATTGCAGGAGTTTGATTTTCTGGCAAATCACTTTTCGGATCGATTGGAGGCTGTCCACCCTTAGGTGAGGCTAATGTCACTTCGATCCCTGCATCGAGAAATACATAATAGGGCGCCGCCCATTCTTCAAGCCAAAAACCTGTTTTATGTCCCGTATTGCCCAGTTGATCATGGGAGGTTAATACCATCAATATTTTCATTTTCGCTCCTCCTTCCGTGTCTTAATGAACGTGAACAAAGTATAAAAATCATCCTGGCACGTTTCCAGAGATGGTCACTATTATCATTTAGCATATCTGATTAATTTTAGTTCAAATTATTGTGATTTTCTAATTGGAAGTCTGATTGCTTGCTATTAAAGATAGGCTTTACGAGGTATTCGGGACCAAGTCATCTTCTGGAGATTCCTCACGGCATCTTCCAATTCACCTTAAGTTTTCCTTGACGCCACTGAGCCCTACTGCTGCGACTTGTTCGCAGTATCCAGGAAAACAAGGCTTAGTGCCTCACTCCCTGGATCCCGCGGACAAACCGCGGGACGTGGGTATTGTTATAAGTCACGTACAACTTAAAGGTAAATTGGCGGCTCTGCATTCGGGATTGACGTATTTCTTTTTTTTCTACCCTGGTTGCTTGCAACCAGGACAGTATTCGTGCATTGGTTTCGTTATTTATATGTGGCGTAATTTATTTCAAATTATTGGGTAGGATTGGCTATTTTATAGATGTATTTTTCGTATCGAATGTAACTTTCTGCAAAAGCTTGGGGCAAAATGTTTTGGATTACATAGTTCTTCATCTTCTCTACATTTTGGTGGCCATCCCACTCCCAAGTCATTGAAAAATATCCATCCCAGGTGTAGCACCAGCCTGCTGATTCTTGTTCGCAATCATTCTTCCATTGGATATCGCGTAAGAATTGGTAGGGTTCTAGCGCTTTGCTCACACTGCCGGGTATGATGTGCGATTGGTTGACCATATGAATGTAGTTACGTTCATAAACGAGCTGTACTTCTTCTCTAAAAGCAAAGCGGTTGCCAAAAAGTGATTGTTCTACTTCAAGAAGAAACGTGTCTTTGGCTAGAGGCTGAGAGGGAGGGTCTTGAGTTACGGTGAGTTTCACCGTGCCGCTTTTATAAAAATCTTCGACAAGTTCTTGAACGATATAGGCTGTAGGATAGTGATTTTGATACGACGCATGCCCACAGGTTGGGAGCGCAAATTTGAAACGATAAAGAGTTCCTTCATTACTAATTTGTATGTTTTCAACGCTAGGAATACGAATATCTTTGCACTCAGGAATACGCATTCTGTCAGGAACTTGCACGACAGGAACAGCGTGTGCTTTAAGAAAGCAGAAACCGGTCATTAAAAAAAGAAAGCCCATCTTAAATACAGTGGGTTGTTGCATGTTGTCTCCTGAATTAAAGATGAAAAATAGAAAAAATAGATCAGTAAAGTAACCAGCAGATGTATGAAAAGCAATAGCTATTTACCTTAAAAATTATGTTGTCCTCAAAACACATAATTAAGTTATGATGTCACAATAATAAAATTATTACTCACTGTTAAGTTATTAAATCAAAGTATTCCTTATGTCTTATACTGCTCTATTAAAACGTATTTGGGAGGCTGTTTATGATCCAAATTTGGATGTGGCTTCCACAGTAAAACACTATTTTCATCCAAAATATGAGCAATGTATAAATGGGGTAATAATGAACCATGATGATTATATTGTCCATGTCATAGAACAAAAGCAGAACATGCAAATAACCCACATTGAATATAAGCACATTGTTGAAGTAGGCAATGAAGTCTTTGCTTTGTATTATCCTAAAGGAATCAATCTGAATGATTTGGCTATTGAAGCTGAAGTAATTGCCTATTTTCAATTTAAAGAACAACAATTGCTAAAAATACACGGGCAAGTTAGATTGATTAAAGGGGAGTTAACGGATGTTGACATGTAAGATTCTTTTCAATTAATGAAGCAACGAAGTTTGTGTAGTCCACAATAATGCGCTCATCTCATTAAAAAATATTCTTCTAACGTGAAAAGAGAATGTTTTTTAGATGCAATAAACTTTAAAAAAGGTGGTTAGATGAAGATTACGGAGATTCATATTGCGCAATTAACCATTCCATTAATTCGCCCATTTATAACTGCCGTACGACGTACCGAATCCGTTGAGGATGTAGTGGTCATGATAAAAACGGATAGTGGCAATTGGGGGTATGGTTCCGCCGCGTCAACTCCAGCAATTACTGGGGACAGTACAGAGTCGATTATCACTGCAATTAAAACTATTCTTGGCCCCCAGTTAATTGGACGAAGTATTGCTGAATTGAATTTATTACTCCAAATGAATAATCAATCCCTAGCAGGGAATACTTCTGCAAAAGCAGCCATAGATATCGCATTGCATGATTTATTTGCCCAACGCTGTGGTTTACCTCTTTATAAATTGCTAGGTGGTAATACGAACAACATTAGCTCGTGCATTACTATAAGCGTTAAAGAGATTGATGCTATGGTTCAGGATGCCCTTGAGCTCGTCAATCAAGGGCATCAAACGATAAAAATTAAATTAGGATTAAATCCAATTGATGACATCAAACGCGTCCAGGCGATTCGTCAAGCGGTAGGTAGTTCTATTACCTTACTTGTCGATGCCAATCAGGGATGGTCTTATGAAGAGGCTTTAACGGTTATTGATTCATTGAAACAACAACATTTGAATATTCCTTTGGTCGAACAACCTATTCGTGCTCAAGATCTCCTGCACTTAAAGGCGATTAGTGAACAGGTTGAGTGTCTTATCATTGCTGATGAGGCGTGTTTTTCTCCTGAAGATACTCTGAATATTGCAAAAATTGATGCTTGTGATGGGGTCAATATTAAGTTAATGAAATCAGCCGGCCTTGAGAATGCGCAAGCGATTTATAATATTGCTAAAACAGCACAAATGAAAATCATGGTCGGCTGTATGCTGGAGTCACCCATTGGAATTGCTGCGATAGCCAGTTTTGCTTTAAGTAAGCCGGATATCGTCTATGCAGACCTTGATCCTATTTTTTTGATTCGTGACAATTATGTTCTTGGCGGGGCGCAGCGTCTTGGTAATAAGATTATTTTGTCAGACAAACCTGGTTTGGGGATTGAAGGTATTATCCAAGGATTAAATCAGATTGGAGTGATCCATTAATGTCATTTTACATTCAGCTGGCTAGTTTAGGCATTATTGTTCTTTATGCGGTAATGTTATTTCGCAATGTTGATGCCTTAATAGCGACTGCAATTTGTGTGGGATTAGGCTATTTGTGGAATCTAAGCAGTCCAATTGACATTGGAAATTCTATGGCGAGTGCTCTAGGCTCCTTCATGGCTTTAGTGGGTTTTATTATCATGTTAGGCCATGGTTTAGGCGAGGTCTTAACCCATACTCAGGTCAGTCATACGTTGGTGCACCAAATTGTTTATGGGATTGGGATTAATACACAACGCCGCGCTAAAATTGGCATTGTACTTTCCTCTTTTATTATTGTAGGTTTGCTAGGCACCTTGGCTGGAGGATTGGCAATTTTAGCACCCAGTTTACGCCCTATTGCAGGTTCTGTGGGATTATCGCGCCCCAGTTTGGCTGTGTTAATGCAGGCTTCAGCTGAAGAAGCTTTAATTCTTGGGCCTTTTGCACCTCCAGTCGTAGCGTTACTGGGCGTTACAGGACTAAATTATGTGACGGTGCTACTCTATGCATCGCTTCCAGTGGCCCTTGTTACTTTAATCACTACGTGGGTTATGGCGAACCGCTTACAACGAAAGTATGCGCATGAGTCATGCGATGATGAGGACACCTCAGAGCCATTTGTGCCAAGTAAACAACAAAAGCGCACTACATTGTTCTTTTTGATGTCCTTTATCGCGTGTGTAATCTATGGATTATTTGCTCAGGCAAAAACCACCTATGTTATTTTTGTCATGTTATTTCTGGCGCTTAGTACGGGATTGGCGAGTAAATTAAGTTTAAAGCAAATTTTTAAATTGTTAGTTAAGGGAATGCAAAAAAGTCTGCATCTCTTCTTTTTGTTTATTTTATTTGATCCTTTTATGGTTTTAATTCATCAAGCAGGTGGATTTAGTGCCTTAACAGAACTATTAACCCCCTTAATAAATTTAGGCGGCAAACCCATATTATCCATGCTAATTGGTTTCACCGGTGCATTTGGCATGCCTGGTGCGGCGGAAGCAACTATTAAAATGTTGCATCAGCTTTTTTATCCAAGTGTGCTTCAGATGCAATTGCCCATGATCGCATTCGCTTTATGTATGATTTTCGCAACCCGGGTTACTAATTATGCTTATCCTGGTGCCAATATGTTTGCTGCAATGGGATTTGCTGGCAGCGAAAATGTCAAAGCAATGATACAAAACGGACTAACCGTCACTGCGGCGCAAGTCTTATTTTTAATTGTATATAGTCTATTTTTATAATGAGGATATGACAAAACCATTTCATCGGTTAGAAGAGCTATCCTAAAGAAACCGGGGTGTCAGTGCAGATGTGAGCTAGGACAGCCCCCTACGAAAAAGTAAAGGAGCAACGTTCTTAAATTTTATAGTTGCTCTTTTGCGGTATAACCCAGAATTAATAGTACTAACTGGTTACATCGTATTCGCTACGGGTTCAACTGTGGGAGCATCAAAATCATAAAGACCTCTTTCTTTTAAAGCGGTCGATGCAACCCGTGTTAACATCGCTGTAGCAGATACAGGGAGTAAGAGGAGATCGATTAATGCCTGGCAAAAATATTCAACTATAGTGTTTGTTGCCTCAAAGGCCCATGAGGATATGGCGTTCGACCCTATTCCTTTACCTGCTGTCTCTACTCCATATAATATTGCAACCATACCTAACACAATCAAAGGTATTTCGACTGCTCGCATCGGATCAAAAATAATCCAACCGAGGAAGGCAGCAGGCATGAATGTATGACGAGCACAGTAAAGATATTCTGTAGTCGACTCATATGGTTTAAAAAACATTTGTCCCCAGGTATATGGAGTCTGTGGAACAAGCGTATCTGATAATAGATGATTCTGGGTCGCTTTTTGTGAACCGGTCAGATACCCAATAGAAAATTTTTTATAGGACATTTTTTTCCTTCTTATTTCATCTGGTGCGCCGTTTTACATTATTTCTTAGATCTTATCAAGAAATTGTGGTGACAGAATCAATATGTGTCCGGATAGATAATTGAGCCAAATTCATAAAATCTACCCACAAAATTTTGGCAGAAAACATATGGGAATGGTTAATTTATTCTCTGATTGCTATTAAAGCTGCAATCAGAGAATAAAATTATTTATTTGTTTTGAGGAGAGGTTGTAGTTTGATTACCTGATTTGATATCAGAGGATAAGATAACACTTTCAAAATCTTGGTTTGCTCCTACAACGAGTAATCCGTTATTAAGCTTATAAAAATAAACACACTCTTCCTTTCCATTAAACCAGTGCTCCCAAGTCATACAAACGCTGCCATCATCCTTTACGAGCCAAGTTCCTTTATCGTTTTGTGGAGCACCCTCAGTTTGCTTCGCAAATCCGCCCATCATCTTACCGTCTTTACCATAGTAGCCGGTAAAACTATTGGCGAGTACTTTATCGTTGAGTGTAGCGGCTGATATTGTGGTGATCGTTTTATCCGTTATGGCTTCAGTTACCTCCGTTTTACTCATGGAAGAAATAGATGCAGCAAAGCTCAGTGAGGAAGTTGTCAAAAGAGCAGCGACGATGGGTAGTAGTTTCATAATTATTCGTTCCTTGAAAATTTATTATAACTTAAAAAAAATAGCAGAAATAAAAGAACGTGTATTTCTATTTCTGTAGCTTGGATGTTGTATCTTTAGGTAGGTTGGGTCCAACCCAACCTACCTATAATGGCAATCAGGCTAAGCCTTGTTGCGTAAAGAAATTGCGATTAAGATGTAAGTCCAACCACTGATGATCATATCAATCGCAATAAACAATCCGATGACCCATAATCCACTCATTGGCCAGTGCGCAAGAATCATAATCCCTAGTATTAAGGAGCATATTCCCGCAAGTAAGATCCATCCCCAACCCATTGTATTTCGTAAGGATATGGACATGCTAATGCGAACAATACCAATAACAATAAGCGTCCACGCCAGTAACGCAGTAATGATGGTTGATGCTAATAAGGGATCATATAACACGATAAGGGCGCCAATGATGTAAAGTATGGCAACGAGAATTTGCCAAACTGTACCTTTCCATTCTTTATGTTTAAACGCATCAGCAAAGTGCGATAATCCTGAAATCAGGAGTAAGGCGGCGAAAAAATACATGCTGACTATGGTTAAGAAGATGTCCATTCCTAAACCAATAATACCAAAGATTAAGAGTAAAACTCCAAAACCTAAAAACCATCCTCTATGGCGTTGCATAATTTTGGTATCAGGATGAAGCGTATCAATATTTGTTGGTTCCATATCAGTTCCTTTTGATATATGTAATATAAATATAGCTTATTATTCAAATGAATATAAATACATTATGAGTTACTTTTTTCTTTTTTACCTATTGATTATCCAAGCCTAAAGCCTTTTCAATAGTTGGGCGAATAGACAATAAACTATATGGTTTACTCTCTTCATTCGGGGTAATGGGAACCAATCGTCCGTTCATCACAAAGGCCCATATTTTCTTAGATTCTGGATACTCTGGTCCATGATTTATCCAATTGTTCCCATCCCCACGACCGTGATCCGTTGTGACAATGACCAGGGTGTGTTTGTCTATTCCCTTAATGTGTAAATAGCTCAAAACTTCATCGAGTACGTCATCATAATAGGACAATGCCTGATGATAGGACTTTAGATTATCTGCATGGGCTGCTTCATCGGCGTCATTTAATGAGATCCATAAGAAGCGAGGTTTATAGGTAACAAAATAATGCCATGCTTGTGCAAAGGTGTATCGATCATAACGATCTTTGCCTTTAGGGTGGTCATGGACTTGTTTTTGATTCAACTCGTTCATTACCTGATCCGGCTTTAAACTTTCAGGATCCGTAACTAATTCATTTCCATTATTACTGAATGTTGTCCCTGCAACGTGCTCCACAGCATAGCCAATCTCAGGCCAAGAGGAAAAAATTGCCACATCCTTTTTAGATAGATGCAATTGCCGAATAATGGCTTCGGGCAATGTTTCAACTTTAATCCTCCCACATTTATTATCTGCACAGGGTTGTACTGCTCCTGCCATTTGACTTTGATACGAAGGAAGACTGATTGGTACGGAAGCAGTATACATCGGCGTGTTGCTTGAAGGGTCTCCATAAAAAATAATCTTGCTCGCATGTTTTTGCCAAAATTTTGGTAAATGTTGGTGATTTTGATAAATATCTTGCCAACGAACTCCGTCCAAAGTGATGTAAATGACCTGATTTATTTTCCCTGGAATAGAAAGCGTTTCTACAACAGCAAATGCTAATGTGCAAGACAAGAACTCTAAAATTGCTATGACTAACAGTCGAATGAACATAAAATCTCCAAAAAATTTCAAGAGAGAATCGGTCGTACCTAGTTGCTTGCAACCGGACATATCAAAATCAGTTCCTTATTATTCATTAATCCAGTAAAACGCGAATTGGTAAAGGAATTTATTAATTGGGATTTTGAAATCCAGGTTGCAAGCAAACAGACTACGGGCCTGGTAACATTGTTAATGAATCAACTCGACTTAAACTCTATTTAGAGGTTGTAACGATTGAATTACAATCGAATCACCTGATTAATATATGATTTTATTGGTGATAATATGGCTATTAGTGGAAAAGATAGAGCAGCGATAATCGATGTACTAAAGAAAAAAACTGGATTTGAATGGGCTAGTGATGAAAATCGAGTTTATTGCAAAGTTATATTAAATGCTTCTGATCGTTTGGAGGGAGAACGTTTGTTTATGAGTATTCTTCAAAAAAATCGAATACCTAATCCTCAGAATCTAGACAGTTCAGTACGCGGAATGAAAAAGGGGCATGCTGAAGTTTCGGCTGAATTTACATCGATTTCAGTACTGGAAGTATTGTTTAAAGATTCGTCTCTATTGGAACAAAAAAAATCAGTGGATGCTAAAGAAAAAACGGATTCACAAGTAGCTACATTAGGTGTTTTTGAGTGTAAGATAAGCTAAAGTTCTATAATTTAAAGATAACTTCTGCAAAAAAGAAGTAGATATGAACGCTCTCCATAGACAGATGATTCGATCTTCAACTTTAGGGACGCTTGTGATACTGGCGCTTCTTTTTATTCCCGCAGGTACTCTGAACTATTGGCAAGGCTGGGTTTATCTAGTGGTAATTATTAGTGCATCCGCTACCTACAGCATATATCTTGCAATACATGATCCTGCGCTTCTCAAGCGGCGT
This sequence comes from Legionella stuttgartensis, assembly GCF_977063405.2. NCBI lineage: Bacteria > Pseudomonadati > Pseudomonadota > Gammaproteobacteria > Legionellales > Legionellaceae > Legionella > Legionella stuttgartensis. The sequence goes on along the minus strand of NZ_CDRUHA020000104.1, from coordinate 265,629 downwards.
ACTGAAGTCGGGATATCGTATGAAAAGGAACCTACTCAGAAAATCATTATCTTTTTTCTCTATATCATGTGCCTTGTGCTTATCATTCTGCCGCCCCTCGATGTCCGTTATGGTTGGTCATTCGTGCCGTGGTACGTTTCGATCCTTGGTGATCTGTTTATAGTGTTTTCATTCTACGTGTTCTATCTTGTTTCAAAAGTGAACACCTATGCTGCCGCCAATATTCGTGTTGAGGAGGGTCAAAAAGTAATTACCACAGGTCTATACGGATTTGTTCGTCACCCGATGTATTTGGGCGCCATCTTTCTTTTTATCGGTACACCGCTTGCACTCGGTTCATGGTGGACACTGCTTTTGGCGCCTGTCTTCTTATCCATTTTAGTTGCTCGTATTCTAAATGAGGAAAAAATACTCGCCCATGATTTACCCGGGTATACGGAATATCAAAAAAAAGTCACAACTCGGCTTATACCGTTTCTTTGGTAACGTTGGAGGAGATGACCGGGGTTCAAGCAACCAGGCTAGTGCATAAATAAATTATAGTATTTTCCACTACTTAGCCGCATAATATTTATCTAATGCTTGGAGCATGATTAATTCAGGGATTGAATTATTCGTTCATCGTACACTATTGTTAATATTAGTTCTTAATGGTTTAACCCAAGGATTACCTTGTTGCAGGCAATCAGATGTTACGTACTATAATTTTAATTTGAGGAGTTAAGATTATGGAAGCTGATTTATTTGATGATTATAAAGATATTCTTTCCCGGCATGGGTATGATGAGAATGATTTCGACTTGGTTGAGCAAGATGAAACGGATTACACACAAAATCCTTATCTTATAATTGGCAAAGTTAGCATTAGATGCAAAGCCACTGATATAACAAAAACGTACAATACGGGGTACGCATCCATATGGCCAGCTGATTTTGAAGAGGATTTAAGAAATGGTTATTTCCAAGATACATTCAAGGCTTAAATTATTATGCAGCATAGCTTGAAACCTGGTTGCGGGCAACCAGGCTATGTGTTTAGAGCAGTTGTTTGAGATTTATCCACGTTTAGGTAGGGCTATATATAATGAGCCAGGGTGATTTAGCTCATTTGCTTCTACGCCAGCTTGGTCTCCTTCTCCCTTATAGACGTCCACATGAGCTCCCATAATAGCGCCACCGGTATCTTGGGCTATGCACCAAGAAGTCGATTTTTTGCAATTGTAGATAAAACTCATTCCGACCGGGATTACCTTGTGATCTGTTGCACATGAAGCATGGGGCGTTAGAGAAATATTTTCTGAACCATAAGGTCCGCCAACTTCTTTAGTAAAGAATACATAGCTTTGATCGCGATTGCGCAAGTCGGCAGCTTTATCGCGGTTTAGCGGGTTATCTAAATATTGGCGAATGAACTTTTCAGATGCAGCGCTTAATCTAATTTCTTTGGATACATTACAACGTAATTTGGCTTCATCATGACACTTGGGATCTTTAGCACACCGTTCCATTGTATCCAGGTTACCGCCACAGGTTGGGTCTTGTGCACATTGGACTACGCGACCTAACATAGTGCGTGGTCTGCCGTTAGCGCCATCGTAATTGATGTGCAGTAATTTGCCATCAAGAATTAATGAACCAGAGCCTTCGAGCATTAAAAAAGCAGGGTCATTGGGGTCTTTAACGTAGCCAATTATATATTTTGGATTTAAAGCCCCGTGCTCAATCTCTTCTCGGTCGGGCACTACTGAGTATGTGCCATTTGCATTTTTCAGACAAAATCCACGCACCGTTTTGGTGAGGGGGTCAACTCCGCAAAGAGGCGCTTTCAAATTATATTTTTTGCATTCCGAAGCTACATTGACCACACCTGGATTACTATACATCGGATATAAAAATGCGCCGCCACGTTTGGTGCGAGCCTCAACAGGGGCGGGTGCATAATAGGCAGTAAATTGAAACTCTCCCTTTTTAAATCCTGAATGATTTTCGGGCCAGCCATCGCTTTTATACCAGTCGAATTCAGTTTTGATGCTCGCTAAATATTTTTGAAAATCGCCACGGGCAGATTTTGCAAGAGCGAGCAATTTTTCGTTGATATTATGGCACCATTCTTGGCGCTTATATGTATGACCGGCGATAGTCATTGACTGAAATTCCCCACGGTGTTTCTTACAGTTTTCAATCTGATTATTTAATGCTTTAATCACTTCATCCATATTGCCCACGGGGTTATCCAACGGTAGCTCGGATGCTGAAATTTTATGAAATTTGAAGCGTAACACTCCGGGCTCTTTGGCGGCCATTTTCTGTCTTGTGGTAAAGTCCACGAGCCTTCTAACATCTAAACAGCGCTGAATAGGATCAGCAGGGAGGGCTGCTTGGACGATGAGGCTAAAAGTCATTAGTGCAAATATTAAAGCTGATTGAAACATTGGTATCCTTTACCCAACATAATGATGTAACTAGGATTATATAGGACTATTGACCTGTCATCAAAGGGATGCGTCTTCCAATTCACTTTGAGTTTTACTTAACCCACGTCCCGCAGCTTGTCTGCAGGAGCCAGGGATTGAGGCGCTAACTCTTTCTTGGATGCTGCGAACAAGTCGCAGCACGTAGGGCTCAGTGGTTATCCGAATCTTAAGGTGAATTTGAAAGAATGTGTTTAGGAAGATTGCCGGGATTTAGTGTCTTAGCGAAGCCGCAGACACGCCTGTAGGGTGTAGGCAGATCTGGACAGATTTTTCAGTGATATGTAAAAAATTCGGTTGATTGCAACCAGGCTTACTTAGATGAATTGATTAAAAGGTGATTGATTTGTTATAATTTACTCGATTTGGATTAACTTTAAACTAAAAATGCGTTTAAGTACAATCAATATTCTATCGTTAAAGGTTCATATATGCGTCCTCAACATTTGACCGGCACGCTTAAAAATACAGGGAAGCAAAGCAGCGCTTTCTCGAGTGAGTTTGCGAATTTTAAAGTTTTTGTGTTCCAACCTGATGAACATTTTTTTGCTTCTTCTTTTGAGGAACGTTTAAATATTTTAGAAAAGCGCATCATTCTTGCTAAAAAAGCCATGCAAGAAAAAGTTGGCCATGAAACTGAAATTAATAATCCTCCTGATAAAAGCAAAAAATCAAGGTTACCATGGTTTATAAATTTTAAAGCCCTAAAAAAAGAAGAAAAACAAGCAAAGCCGCCTAAAATACCGATGCCACCAGCAATATTTGTAGCACCTGAATATCTATTTAAAGATCAATCTGAACTCTGTTATCAAAAATATTATTCTCAAGCCCAAAAGAATCTATTCAAAAAAAGATTACAAGAGTTGTCCATGGATACCGACATGTTAATTGTTCCAGGAACATTTTGTTGGTATAAAAAAGCGAAGCATGATTCAAAAAATTATTATCGCAACACGGCTTATTTCTTTCATCGTGGTCATGTAGAAAAATACAAAAAAAGATATCCCCATACACATTATGATTTTGATTATGTTGATGAAGGGTTTTTAAATTACATGGACTTGCGGCGAAATTTTTTCAAATCAGGAATGGAAGACGCTCTGGTTAAGGATTTTTCTGGAATGAAGTTGGGTATTGAAATTTGTTATGACAGCGTGCAAAGCGCTTTATCTAATTTTGTTAATGAAACCAATATGCCTTTAGATGTTCAACTGATTATCGCTGATGGTGCTGAAAAGCATAATCCAGTGGCCCGACCAGGGACACTTTTTATTAAGGTTGAGAAAAATGCAAATCAAACGGAGATAGGTACGATCATTAATACTCCCGATGACACTATTGGTATCCAACCGGCTATCTTTTTGGACGATGTTGAAGAAAAAGATCTCAAGTCTTTTAAGTTTAGGTGACGAGCAAGTGATTCGCACATGCTTTCTTATGTTGCTCAGCAATCATCTATAATATAGACAAGGTGATTTAATCCACTTTTAAAATGATTACTCTCATCACTGGTGCCTCAAGAGGAATTGGCCGAGCTTTAGCATTTGAGTTTGCAAGTCAAGGTCATGATTTGATTTTAACCGCGCGCAATCAGAGTTTGCTGGAGGAGCTTGCTTTTCAAATCAAAGAAAAGCATCCAGTCGAAGTAAATCTCATTCCATTGGATCTAAGCGGATGCACATCTGCGTCTGATTTAGTTAAGCAAATTGAGGCTCTTAATCTAGAAATTGATTGTTTAGTTAATAATGCGGGTATTGGTTACTTAGGTGATTTCGCCTCTATGGATGTGGACTATTTAAATGAGTTGGTGCAACTCAATATGGCGACATTAACTGCATTAACTTATTATTTTGTCAAAAAATTTATCCATAAAGGTCGAGGTCAGATACTTCAGGTCGCCTCTACTGCGGCTTTTCAACCCGGCCCTTTTATGGCAGTGTATTACGCCTCCAAAAGTTATGTTGTCTCTTTTTCACGAGCACTGGCGTATGAATTAAAAGGAACGGGAGTTACGATTTCAATTCTTTGTCCAGGTCCTACTCAGTCCGATTTTTTTAAAAAAGCTGGAATGGAAAATAGCTTTTTAGCTCGAGGTCTTATTGGGGTACAGTCTACTGAGCAAGTCGCCAAAGTGGCTTATCGAGGTTTTGAAAAAAATAAATTATTTATTATTCCCGGGCTCATGAATAAGATTCTTGCTTATTCTGCTAAAGTAATTCCGGATGTGCTAAGTATTAGAATTACGGCGTTCCTTCATGGAAAAACAAAGCATACTTAATTTATTTGGATGTTGTGGCTGGGGAGCAATCTGATCGCTCCTTTCACTGATTTTCCCTGCTTGCAAGCAACCAAAGCTAAGTTTCTTATACTCGTTTGTGCGTCGAATTAATTAATATCTCCCAGTGAAAAGAAGATAGGTGGGCTATAATTTGATTTAAAGTGAGTCAATTTGGTTTGTTATGAAATTGCCAAAAGCTATTGTTCCTTACTCCAATAAGGATGCTGCTCTTCTTGCCAATAAATACGCAAGAGAATTTATAGTAGAAGGGGGAACTCAACTTATTAATAATTCTTATCCTATTGATAAGAAAAAAAGTCTTAGTGAAGCGGTAAAAGATGTAAGAGAGCAATCTCAAAAAACTGCAAGCTCATGGTTGGAGTTTGACTATTATATTTATGAGTTTTACCAATCGATTGAATGCAGTAAAAAATACTCAATAGGAAATTGTAATGAGCTTTCCGAATTGGCTTTGGATTATATTGCTCATTATGCGCCACATGTAAATGCAGAAGTTTTTCAAGTAGTAGGCGGAAATCATGTGGTACTTGTTGTTGGAAGACAAAAAGGTAGCGACCCACGAAAGCCTGAAACTTGGGGGAAGGATGCTTATATCTGCGATCCTTGGTCCGATGATGTATATTCTGCTTCCAAATATCTTTCACGAACTAAAAATTACTATCAGACCTATGATGAGGCTTCAGATACCTATACGAACCATATAGAGGATTTTAATCCTTCCAAACACACTTTTGGGTTGATAAGAAATTATAATACGGACTACATCCGAAAATATAATACTCAAGAACATCTTAGTGAGGTTTACGATCTTTTTCAGAAAAAACAGCAAATGCTGGTTGGGGCAGCCGTAAATTTAGAGAAAGCTCTTGTAGATATACGCAATAAATTAGAAAAAAAATATGGCGTAAGTAATGAAAAATACCAGATTATCCAAAACAAAATAAACCAGATCCAGAGTGTTACTGAACAACTCACTAGAGATTTTGCTAGGCCTGTTGATGAATCAAAGAATTATTATGAAATCATATCTAAATTAGATAAAACTTTGCGGCAATCAATTAAAGCTTATGCTAAAGCAGCAGATATAACACAAGAAGAAGCGATTGCTTTAGCTAAACCAGTTGCAAGGACTGGGCGAGATAGGTTTTTTCATTCTAAATACGATGTGGTCTCAAAAATTAATGAGGCGTTAGACGAATCGAGCGAGATGTTAAAAACTGTTCCTGTAAAGAAGTAACAGAATTTCAGTGCTTCTCTTCAAAAAATCGTAGTTGCAAGTCCTCAGATTACGCTTTATGCTTCCATATCTTCTAATGTGATAAAAAAGTAGGCAAATGTGCCGCAAGTGAGAGATAAAGAGAATAAAGATTGGCTCATTGAGTTAATGAATGAATCAGGATATCACCCTGATCCTGGAGGAATGTGTTTTGGTGTTGCCAATATGGGAATGCAAGCCATTCTCGCTGAGGAATTCAATCCATTTGAGAGGCGCTTTCTTGAGCTTATCAATATGTACAATGAACGTGATGATATTCACCGAATTATCGACATGCTGAAAGAAGAGATTGTAAATCCTAGCCAGCAATTACAAGAAGATGCCAAAAAATCGTTAATAAGTACGTTAAATCTTGACGATAAACTTCGCGAGATGAGAAAAATATGGTCTGCTCATTTGCTCCATGTAGAGAAGATTGATTTTGGCCAGTTGAAAAAGGAACTCAACAAGAAAGAAAATGAATTTTTATACCGTGTTTTTATAGAGCAGCAATTAGAGAATTGCAAAAATAAATTAGGCTCACTGGAAACAGAGTTTGCTGATCCGGAAAATGAGTATATGGCTTTTTTTGAAGGGGTAGAACTATATCAGCGACCTGGATTACACAGTCCTTTATTTGAAAAAGGAGCACCATTCAAACAAGATACGCTGCTTAGTGCTCCTCGTGTTCTTTCCAAAAAACTGGAACAAAGTGGCGGAATTAGCAGGATAAGCTGCTTCATGGGAGGTTATAACTCTGATGAGTTATTTCAATACTTTTTAACGCTCAAAAATGAATTAACCGCGATCAAAAAACCGATAGCCTTAATTCTTGGCAGTGGCGATCATGCTCTTACAGTTGGATATGATCCGGCACTGGATCAATGGCTATTCGTTAATGGCAGCTGTGAGCCCGCACACATCCCGGGGGAGCATGTTCAAGAAATCGCGCAAAGCGTTTTTAATGAGCTCTCGTCTGGTAATCAATGTGCTTTTGTAACCAATATTTATTGTAATAAATCTAATGAGGAAGAGTTTAAAAAACGCATGGAGCTATGGGAAAAGTGTCCTAAATTTCAAGAGATACATCAAATTGATGCAAAAAAAGCGAAACAATCAGGCGCACATTTACTGCTTCTTAGTGCCTTAGATAATGATCCATTCATGGCTAAAACTCTTATAAAAGAGGGCGTTAATCCTAATCTTGTAGCGGATGAAAAAGGAATTACCCCGATGTTAATCGCCATTTGCTGTAACCACATCGATGTTATAAAAGAATTGCTTACGTGCCCGTTAACAACAGATATGATCTTGAATATTCAAGTCAATTCGCTGTATCAATTTGGGCGTGCTGCACAAATAGATGAAGGATTGGTGAGCAAACTAGTTAATAAAAAAATTAACTCAGAGCAACCCATTGATGCAACCACAATAGTTTCTTTGTCACTGCATGAACTTGCAGTCGCGTTGGGGCATACCGAAATAAGCAATTTACTGCATCAATATGAGCAAAACCAATCGGAAAAATCAAATGCTGCTCATTTTGATTTTTTTAAGACTGAAGAATATCTGAGTAAAAGGCCACAACTGGATGTCTCTAAACCTGCAGCGAGCCCTGTTTGTTCTAATCCATTTGATCTCATTTAATTAATACTCATGGTGTGTTCATTAACACATGCTGGCAGTGAGCGACGAATTAGCGTTAACTTGCTGGTGTAGTGCTTCTTTAAGCGCCAAAACAGCTACTTTCTTATCTGAATCGCTCTGTTCAGAAAAAGCAAAGACTCCATATTTATAGTCTTGACTTAAGATATCCTCAAAAAGGAGCGCACTATTTACAAAAGAAAGAACGGACTCATCAAGAGCCAAATTGTCTTGATGTGCCTTGGTGACTGTTTTGATTAATTGGAGTTTTTTTATATCGGGGTCGCCTGACTTTATATTTTTTAGTTTAGCGAGATCTTTATTTTTATTAATTTGATTTTCAATCCATTTCACGGTTATTTGAGTTATATCATCGCTACTTAAGATGACATCGATACAAAGATCGAATATGGGGGATTCGTCTGCAAAAGATGCAGGGTAGGCGAGTAATATTTTTCTTAGGGCCTGACGATATGTTTTGTTTAAATATTCAATTAATTCCTTTTCATTAATTGGCCTTTCTTGAGTGTGGGATTTAATAAATTTAAGGGGCTCATAATAATTACGAATCATACTTAATTTCGACATAAATCATATCCTCAGCAGGTTATTTACCCAATTACTGTCTTAGAGTCCTTGTGCTTTGAAGTTGTTTTTTTGTATTTCGATTCTATTTAATTCATGATTGTTTAATATATAACAAAAAAATTATATTTAGTTTAAGTATTTCCCTGATTTAACGGATACAGTTTGGCTGCACTATTTTCCTAGAAGAAATGAGTGCAACATTATAAAATGGAGTGATGTTAATCGCTGAATTCTGGACAAAAATGATTTCAATGTTTGCAATCCCTAATTGTGATACTGTAAAAAAAGCACGTACTTTTTTTGAGAACAATAAGATTGATTATGAGTTTATCGACTTCAAAAAAGTTCCACCCACTCCGGCACAAATAAAAGCTTGGGGTGATTACTTAGGCGAGCTTCCAATCAACAAAAAAGGAACGACGTACCGAAAATATAAAGACCATTATGAAGCATTGAGTAGCGCGGAAAAAGTAGAGTTTATTATCGCCAATCCTTCGCTTATTAAGAGACCTATTTTGGAAGAACATAACAAAACAGTCGCGGTGGGTTTTAGCGAAGAACACTATAAAAGCTTATTTATAAACCTCTGAAATGTAATTTGCCTTCTAAAAAAATTGCATATTGCTCTCTACATAGATTTAACAGAGGAGATAGGCGATAAGGGTGGACAATCCTTGGTTTTAGCAATAAGTTCTTTTGCCAAGTCGTTTGGTGAGGCATCTTGAGATAAATCTATCACCGCATGAGTGTCTAAGTCCTCTCTAGGTGAGACAGTAATATTACTTGCTTCTGTTAGCTTAAATCGCTTCATTAGTTCCCTGTACTCATGCGCACCTGCCTTAAAGATTGCTTTTGCTCTGTGGGTTTCCCCTTCTCCAACTTCTGGGCGTAGGTGTTTTAGCGCAATAAGTAGAAGTTGCATTTTAGAAAGCGTTCTCGCTTCATCAATCGCACCATCAGTTTCTGCGGTAGATATTAATTGACTCAGTTGAAGAAATGGCTCGACCCCCTCTCTTTTGTTTCTTAAATCCCCAGAAAGAATGGCGGATTCATTTCGATGATGAATACGATTACTTAAAGCTTTGGGTGGGCAAAAAGCCAAAACAGTAGCGTATTCTATTGTATGGCCATCCTCTTGTGCACGCTCAAGCAGTTGATCTCTAAAATTGCTTAACATGGTTTTAACATCACCATCAGGGGGTACTAGATCAAGAATAACTGAGGAGTCTGTTGGGAGTTTAAAGACATCATCGAGCATCCGATCAAGAATATCGGGCTTGGGTAAATTTTTGAATATATCGCCCACTTCACGAAGTAGATGTGTAAGATCCTCTAACTCTTCATCTACAAATCCAGCACGATTTAATACCTGTTCAAGATCCTCATATTCGGGACTATTAAAGCTATGATTAATAGAAATATCACCATGAACGAGCTCAAATTTCCCAGTGGCGCCAAGCGTTGTGATTGCTGACTCAGTCATATAAGAGGAAAGTTGTTCAATTAGCCCTCGTTCCTGCAGTTTTTCTAACAATTGTCCTTCCAATATAGGGGTTTGCTCTTTCTGAAGTAGTTCATTGGCTTGGTCGATACCATGTGTATACCAACCATGCTCCTTAACTAAAGCATCACAAAGCGTTGATTTTCCTGTACTGGATGAGCCTATTAATAGAACTACTTTCATTATTAAATGTTCCTTTTAAATCACTGTTCAATTATAGATTAGTTTTGAACCAAAAAAATAACGCGAATTCCATTTAGCAGTGAGCGTAGAGTAAGAATTACCTAACAAGACATAAATGTTCACTATAATTTATGAAAGTAGGTCATTACGAATAGTTAAGGATGAAGGCATGGGAAGAATACTATTGAGCTTAGCTCTTTTTTTTAGCAGTCATTTACTCTTGGCCACACCCTTGGTGGCATCAGATGCTAATTTAATTCCCTGTTTTAATAAGGGTGAAGTACAACGTATTGGAAAACAAATCAATGAGTTCTTTCGCAATGAATTTTGTGAAGAACAAGTGGATCCCAAAAAGCTGGTGGTTATAAGTCAAAGTATCTTGCCTCAAATTATGACTGCATCCTTTCTAGGAGCGACGCCACCAGAAAATTGGCAGCAAGTAACTGATGATATTATAAAAAACTGTCTTGGAAGCAATGATCTATGTACCAAGAAAGCTCAGAAGGAGTTCGAAGCATGTCTCCAGCCTAGAATACCTATGCTCCTTCTTCAATTTGGTCCTTGGTTTGCTGAAAATTGTCCGCAATTGAATCAATCATTAATTCAACACTGGCCTGAAAAAGAAGCCATTCTCAAAAAGTTAATTAAGGAACGTAAAACGCAGAATAGTTTGGGCTCTTGAAGTTAAAATGAGTGGGAGATCCTGGTTGCAAGCAGCCAGAATTTATTAGAATAGGCGCGATAAAAATCTTTTACTCCCTCCTGCAAGGATCGTTTTATTAGCGTTTTTCAAAAAATTTGCGCATTACTCATGGTATAAAGGATGATGTTGTATATAATGCACAAAGTGTTTATATTTTGTTGAGGGTATGATGCCGAAGCCAATATATAGTGGACAATATGTTTATTATTTTGATGATTTTCCAACCCACTTGGATGTAGATTTTATTCCTCTTCCTCCTGAAAAGATAGTTCCAACGATTACCTCAGAAGATGATGAATATTCCATTGAAAGTACTCGTTTCTCAGAGTATGTAAGTAAAATAAAAGTTCAATGCGACGATAAAATAGTATGGATGCTGAGTGCAGTTCCTTATGCACTGGATTCATTAGAGGATGTGGTTTCTCTGAGACAATTATGTGAATATTTGAATACTAGCGCTTATTGGAAAAAGGATGGAGATTGGCCTCAACAGGTAAATGAGGAGCATTTAAGAGCATTTAACATCGAGGTTGTAAAAAAATGGCTTTTTCAGAAAACCGCGGAATATTTTTATGCTCAAAATCCAGATAAACTTCCAACTCCAGAAGAATACAAAGTACAAATGAGTATTAATCTGGAACAATTGAAGCGGGAATTATTGGCTTTGGATGCGCTGAATTTAATTCAATCAGATCTTGATAGTTATCTGCATAGTCTTTGGGACAGCTTTAATCCCAGTAGTAACCCCAATAAATTCAATGTTTTTAATTGTTCTGCAATTATAGAAGTGATCCAGGATAAAGAGTTACTTCCCGATCCCACTCAACGAAACATTTATGCAAATGATTTGGAATATTGGCAACTTGTACACCAACAATTAACTCAAGAGCTCATCATTATAATCAATGGTTCTATTCTCGATGAGTTGAAAAGAAAATGTGTGGAGTTAGGCTCTAAAATACCCTTTGAACAATTATATAAAACGCACTGGCCTACCTCCAGATCACTAGAAGACAATACCCCACCCTTACGTTCACTATCTGAAATAAATGAATTCATGGAAAAAATAGTTTTTGTTGAGCAACAGCGACAGAGGATGATTGAAGAGAAAAAGAAAGAATGGTGCGGTTCGCCAGCAGGCTTTGCGATTGCACTGGAGAGAACCCAATCTATAGCTGACTCTAAGGAACTAACGGATGAGGAGTTTATGCAGATACTCTCCGAGCAGTTGAAAAAAATTGCCGTCGAAGACGAGGTTCTCGAGTCGCTTTCATTGGTTAATACAAGTCCAATTCAGGTCGTGACAAAGATGCTGCATGATGAACGTGTTGATAATGTAGCCACCTTAGCTCCTCTGGTAGTTCGTGATATTCAGCATGTGATCGAACATATGCCAGATAACCCCACCTTAGCTGATTGCCCCAAGAATGTGCTAGCACTGGACCAGTTTGTGGTTAGTGTTCGCTCAGCGTGTAATCGTGCGGCGCTGATAGACCTTTATGATCGTTTGGAGCAAAGCACCAACAAAAAAATAGCCGAAAAAATGATTGGTAACTGGGATGTAATTGGAACTGACATTCGTGACAGTGAGCGGATGATGACGGAATCAGATAAACTTAGGATTCTTGCTTATGCTCAAGGGAAAAAGACAAAAGAAGAATACGATGAGGAAATGTCTAAACTCAATGTAAAGCTTGAACGAGGCGAGGTCACCGCTCAAGAAGAGGTGGTGATTAAAATGTTTCCCAAGCTTAAGCAAGCACTAACCCGATTACCTAAAGAGTATTTCGCGGACTTTTCGCTTGTCTTGAAGCGAGCATTTGTCCATCAACAAATCACACATCCTGAAAAATTTCTCCAAAATCCCCATGAAACCGCAGTTTTTTCAGCGCTTGCTTTAGACCCTAGCAAAATAAAGGTGAATAAAGAGCTTGTCCAACAGAAAATTAAACATGTATTACAAAACCTGGTACTTAATGGCCAAGCCGAAAATGAAATTCCTACATTGAAAGAACTGCAAGATCAGATAGAGCTTTTAGCTTTGAAGGAAAAAATTATTACAGCTGGTGGTGAACCGTCTCTAACTCCTTTGGTTCACATACTCACCAAAGCAAGACAAGAACTCATCGCCTCAGCAACTCATTTGTTAGAGCAAGAATATGAACGATGTAAAAAAGAACTGAATAACTCTAATATTTCGCAACACATTGATAGTTCTTTAAAGGCTTCAAAAAATAAATTGCTACGATCGCTCCATCGCTTTATAGATCAAAAAATAAAAGAAAATAAAGATAGCCTGGCTGGTTTAACCGACCAATATGATAAAGTGAAAGAGATTCTTTCTCCACTTACTGGTCAATCGCACAGTAAAATGAGAAATCAACTGTTAAATGATGTTCAAAAAGACATTGAATTTTTTAATCAATGGGGAGATCCCATTCAGTATGAAAACATCCAAGGATTTATTGGTGGGGCTGGCGAAATATTAGGTGAAGGAGCGTGTCAAGCAAACACCTATAGGGTTATTACTCGAGAAATGACCAGCTTAGGTAGAAATCAAGTACTCTCCGACTCTCAATGGCAAGCGGAAGTGAAAATTTCTCCCCAGGATCGTTATAATCAAGCCTTATATAAAGTAAATGTCGGTGAGGAAGCAAACAATGGCTTATCACAAGCTGTGTTAAAACGTCTTCATCTTAAGAAAATCCAGGTGCTGCGTAGAGATTATCATTATGCAGATGAAGCTGCATATGACTCTGATGCTATCTATCAACTCCTTTCTCAAGCAGTTAATCAACAACAGAAGTCTAAATTAAAAAATTATGGAATTGTAAAAATATCCATTGGACATCATGCCATGAAAAAAGATGGAACCATAGACGCAAATCAAGCATCTTGGGGCCATGCTATTTATTTTCGTTTTGATCCGAAGAAAAAAACGGCTTATTTTTTTGACCCTAATCATGGACGGAGTATTAATTTTTACACCTGGAAAAAATTAGAGAACGATGTTGATTTTAAAAAAATGAATCAGAAAGAACAGGACGAGGCTGTGCTGAATTACATGCTGATGTGTTTTTCACAAATGGTAGTAAATGATTTTAATGACATCAATACGGTGCGAACTTTTGAAATGGAAATGGATTTTAATTTTATTGATAAATTAGTTTCTGCAGGCAATAAAATTGTTGGAGGCATCAATAATTTCTTTAGAAAGCCCAAAGAAACTCATAGTAAAACGGACAATTCAATTGAGAAAACCGTGTCCCCTTAATAAATCAAATGTTGGTGAAAACGGCTGTTTATTTAAAACCCCAAAGACAATTATGAGCTGATTTGCGCATCACAGCACCTGGACTTGTTTTTGGGGTTTTGCCTAATTAGTTACAGACAATGTTTATTAGGATTCCTTTGCATACACAGATTAGCGAAATAATATTTTAAATTGGATACGAAGATATCTCCTTCTTGTTCCATTACAAAGATTCGTTCGGGTTGTAATTCAAGATAATTGGATGCTTTTAAAATAGAGTAATAAATTGTTTCTGCCGAGGAGGAAATCCATTGTTTTATAAACGGCAGAATGATTTCGGGATCATTAGAATAAAATCGTTGATAAATATCAGCAATTAATTCCTTTCTCATTTCGAAATTACTTTTAAAATAGAAATTGCTCCGATCTTGATGATAAAGCATAAAGGGAGCTTTATTGGGATTGCTTTTTAAACCGGCATTAAGATTCATCGATGTAATAACACCTTTGGCATTTTCAATTTGTAATGTTGTAGTATTGAATAAATTGTATCCATTATATTGTTCCAGATAGGATTTTAAATAATCAATGGCCTTATCTGTTAATGGATCAAAATAACTCTGAATCGAAAAACTTAACGCGTATTCTTCTGGGCTATCCTGATCATAGCTGCAGTTGATGTATGTGTTATAGATAAAAAGATTGGCAGAGATTTTTTTGGAAAAAACCTGGTCTATTTCATTTTCCACCTCCTCGCAACTGAGTTTCAATCCGGTAACATCACCGCGAACGCGAACGATTTGAGTTGGAAAATCAATAGTTCGTTGAACCATTTGCTTCAGATCAGGACGCTCTTGTTCATTACTATAGTGCCTGACTACCGTATTTTTAGTGTTCGGCAATGGGGAAAAAATAAGATGCTCTGCACTATTATTATCAGAATTAGCAAAAGCCAGAAGCGGCGATAGAAGTAAAAAACTCAGTAAACAGCTCTTTTTCATAACAAACTCCTTTGTTTAATTAATCAGAATTCCATTATTTATCGGATTAGAAAGCTGTTTAATAATTACACTAATCCGGTGGTGCACAGTATATCTTATCCCGTTTTGAGGGTAGATCCTAACACCGGTGAAATTCTGAGCCCCGAAAGAAACTGGATACCGCGCATAAAGCGCGGTACGTAGGGTATTAAATTCTCTGTGCCCCTCAAGGACAAAGAGTGCGTATTAAAGGAGGAGCGCTCTACGTCCCGTCCCCATGACTTGTTCGCGGGATCCAGAGGATTTTTATTGAGTCACACGAAGTTCTGCATAGCGCGCCTAAAGCTGGAAAAGACGAGGATGGCTAGACCTAACAGCTAATAACAGCGTTACTTCAGCCCAGGACTTGGAGGAAGAGAAACTCTTATTTTTGCGTTTAATACATCATCGACTAAGGATTCGGCAAAATCAAAAGATTCCATTATGGATTTAAGATGCTCATTGGTCTCTAAAAATTTAATAACAGCTCCAGCCGTTTCTTCATCTTCTGGAAAGTTCATCGACTTTTGATAGGTTTGTTGAAAATCACTGTTCTGAGCATCAATTTGATGTTCAATGTCATGAATTTTTTTCATTGAGTCTGCTGAATCGAGTAGCGATTTAAAATGAGATTTTTGTTTTTCAATAAGCAATGACATGGATTTTAAATCGGTAATGGAGTGAATAAATTTTTTTGCGCGATTATATTGCTCTTTTGGCAATTGCTCTTCTAACTGAGCCATGCTGAGGCGTTCTTTATTTTTTAAAATCTTATCAGTAATAATTTGATTAAAATTCAAAATGTTAGTAAAAGATCTAAATTCACTTTTATCTTTTAAATCTCTTACGATAATTTCTTTTACATCTTTATTTAAATCCTTCATTTCTTTGCGAAGAAATGTATTAAGCGTGGCTTCTGCTTTGATAATTTCATTAACGACTTCAAAAAACTCAGGAAATGAATTGGCATTATCTAATCTTTCACCAAGAAGCCCCAATTTTTTATTAAATTGTTCTATGTCTGATTGAACATTATCAAGATTTTTAAGGATCAATTGTGCTTTTTGTTGGTACTCTCTATCATTAAATGATTTATTGGTTTGCATATTTTTTCCTTTTAATAATATGGTTTCTATCGGGTTTATAGCGTTGGGAAATCTTTTTTAATACTGGATTCTGGGTCACTCTCATCTTTCCCACCGTCCTTCTCTTGGAAAAAAACAAGTTTCTTTTGCATATTTGCCTTACGAACATGTTCAGGAATTTCGCGCTCAAAATCATTTATGGCCGATTCTGTTTTTGCTTCGTCGATAACCTTTTGTTCGGCTCGGGTTTTAATCATGGCTTGTTTGCCTTCTTCTACTAGCGCTTTAAGTTTTTTGGCCCATGAAGGGATTTCTGGGGGAATACCAAGACTGCTGTCTTGACCACCTACATAGGGAGTTGGTTTTGATTCTGAATGATATGTTTGGCGAGTAGGACCAATTTCGGAAAGTAACCCCCGGCTGCCACCTTTTTCCCTATACCTTAAGAGCTCAGTATATTGTTGTTCTATAACTTTGAGTTTTTTAATTAATTTATTTTGTGATTCCTCAGATCCTCCTTTCTCGAGGACCTTTTCAATTTTTTTTCTTGCGGCCTCATAATCTATTCTTAATTCGCTTACGTTAATCCTACAGGGTTCTTGTTGATAGCCAAAGAGCATTATCTCGATTACATCTCCGGCATTTAGTTGTTGGGAGGGGTGTCTCATATATTCTTCGTGTCGAGAACAGCCACCAGCTTTTGGTTTTTCATGCCAATGTGCATGAAACTGTTCAAATTTCTCTATAATCTCTTCGATTTCATGTTCTTCAAAAAATTGGCTAAAAGCTTCAGTATCTTTTAACGCATTCATATGTTGTTTAAAATCTTCGGGTGTATAAGGTTGATTATCTTTTAAACGATAATGATTATGATTATGACCTGCTTCACTCTCTAAATGATGCATTAATTTTATATGCACTGAATTACTGCCACGATAATACAAATCACAACCATTACTAACGTGCTTATGTGCTTGGGCCGCTGCATTATAAAGTACGTCTCTGAATTGTTGTGGGTATTGATCCATTACATTAGGCTTCCAAAAATACCATGTCAAACTATGCCCTTTGACCTGTAACGCAATGTGTAGGTCAATTTCATTACCTTCATCGAACATCTCATACACTTCGCCTTTTGTTCGACGAAACATGCGGTTTGGAAACTTCTTTACCAACTTATTGTATTCTTCTTCATTACTCGCTTTAACATAGTATTGCAGTTGTTGGAGGATACCATCATTGTTTTTATAGTGTTCTTCGTCTCCCTTATACGAAGTATAGAGTGTGGTTTTTTGGGTTTTCTTTAACATTATAAAAAATGGTACAGGAGATGCATCTCTTTTCTCGTCCATAACAAGCTCATACAAACTGTTAAATGATCACTATGATTTATTATAGAGCATCAATGAGCCAACTAGAGGTTTTAACTTCTCTCAATATATTGAACGGAGATTCTGAAGATTAGGTTTGTTAAAGTTGTATTTGTAAAAAAATCTGTCTAAATGAAAAATTTTTTGAATATCGAAGTAGGGCTGGTTATAATTAGAAACGTACCTAATCAGCCAAATAGCATATGCCTGGAAAAGAAATTCAAGAAGATTTCCTTACAACTCCAATTAAAGAATACTCGGGGGATCTTGCACCTAATCTCTCAGATGAGGAATTGTCAGCGCTTATCAATAAAATGGAATCTTACTTAAATACAGCAAGTTCCTCAGAACTCGAACAAAGCAATTTTTTATATTGGTTAACATATGGCTTGTCTAATGCGATGAAAAATAATCGATTTTCCTCTTCGGTCCATATCGCCACTCTATTTCATAAAATAAGTGAAAAACATCCTCATACTGTAATATCTATGTTTGGAAAAACAATTGAGGCGGGTGAGTTTAAAGGTCAAACTGGAGTATTTGTTTGGACGGATCGATTCTATGGAGCAACGTTTAATACTATTTTTTCACCTGTTATAGTAGTGATGAATTTAATTTTTTCCACCTTACTTGAATATGATAGTAAAGCACTTTCTTTAATGATGGCGAAACCCATTGAAAGTGGTTTTACAAGCGGAACAAATGCCTTATTAAATCTTATTTATGCATTAAAAAACGCATCTGAGTATGACTACAATCAATCGACAACCAATTTAATTGCAGAATTGTTGACTCAATTTATTACTCGCTCTCCTGAGCAATTAGGGTTTGCTATAACTCAAGAGGTGAGTAAAGGCATCTTTTCTGGAACAAGTCTTATTGATTTTGTAGTCGCTGCGCTCGCACAGTGTTCTAAAGACAATATCGATGCCGTAAAAACGCTTTGCAAAATGTTTATATTAATCAATCAGAACCATCCCCATCCGTTAATGTCATCGCTAACTAAAATTACCCAAAGCGGTTACAACCAAGGAATGAATTCGTTCCATATTTTATTAACAACATTAGTCTCTGCTACCTATATTGAAAATAATACAGAAATGGTCAATTTACTTGTGGTGCTTATTCATGAGCTTTTAAAGAAATCTCATGATAAGGTTATTGCTGCTTTAACTCAACCAATACACACTGGGGAGCGAGAAGGCGAAAATGGAATCATGCATCTTGTGCACGCCTTAATTATTTCAATGGAACGAAATATTGATACCACTGCGATTACGAACTTACTGCTGGAGGTAATTGAGTCCAATGGCAACGAACTTACAGCGGTGTTTAATAGTCACGCGATAAGCAAAAGCACTCATTATTTCGATACTCCTTTATCTAAATTAGAAAGCAAACTAAAAAGTGAACACTCCACGTCTGCTCAAAAAGCACAGCTTGAGAACATTGTAAGCAAACTCACAGACGGTATTTCTCCAAACCATTACTTCAATTGAGAAATTTATTCATCCGCAAAATAAGTATTATATAATTTTATGTATGTATTATCTTTTTCTATTGCTTTTAATATATTGTTAATACGATCGATTAATGCTTGATTTTTGGGGGGCGCCAAGATTACTACACCGTCTCCAATGATGTGTACCTCACCTAAAGGCTGAAATTGATCGCCACCTTCCTGAGTCCAATAATTTACTGATGAGCGGTTGAGAAAAATAGCAGATATATTTTTATTATGTAAATCTGCTAAAACATCCTCAACGTCATCATAAAGTTTTACTTCAAATAATTTTGCATAATGGGTTGATAAATATTCATAAAACAGCCCACCATTGAGCGGGTTTCGCAGAACACCCACTTTTTTCCCTTGTAATTCATTAATTGAATTAATCTCACTATTTTTTAAAACGAGAAACTGTCCCTTACTTAACATATAGGGTAGGCTGTAAATGAAATTGGTTTTAAGGTCATGAGAAATCGGAATACCTCCCATTGCCAGGTCAACTTTTCCCTCTTTTAGCTTTTTGTAAAGTTCATCCATCCCCATTGGAATAAAGTTACATTGTTCTTTTAAGCGCTGACATAGTAATTGTGCCAAATCAATATCAAATCCATTTTTTGGAGAGAAAATATAAGGTGGTTTAAATATAAGAGTACCGATATTAATCGTGGCATAACCCATTGACGAGAGGAGGAATCCTAGGGCTAACAATATTGCTTTAATGTACATTATTTTTAATTCCTTTTATCATTCACCGCTCTATAGTGAGATGTACATACAAGGGTATGTATTATCTAGATTATATTTAATTAATAAAAAGATAAATATTATCTTACGGAACTATCACCTGGGTTTAGATTAAGTTTCCAATCTATCGACAGAACATTTGCTTTATGGCTAAAATGCTTTTTCTTTGAACATTAGGAGTGATTTGATGAAGAAGTGGGTACGGCCAGAGAAAAAAAAATTTATCGATGATATTCATTTAGAACACCGCAAGCACATTGCATCGGTAAAGGAAAAAATAAAAAAAAATCTACCAGAGGCAGCCATTTTACCTACGACTGAAAAAGATAAAAATGACGCAAAGCATCAACTTGCTTTGCGGATAAGTTGCCCAATTTCAACGAAGTTAAGCATCGTTGGTTTCTTTGCTGACGATAGAAGCAGGTTTTTTGCAACAGCTTCTGAAGGGCGACTAATCGAGCAATATAAACAGGAAGCACAGGATAGCTGGGTGGAAAATCATGCGGAAGTTATGGAAGACATCAGATTATCTGGGCGTCGATGGTTACCTGGAAATAATTAATTTGATTAACCAATGTAGCCTGGGTGAAAGCGCACGTCGTAACCCGGGGTATGCAGCGTTTCACTCAGGTAACGTTTTTCTTAAAACCTCACTGTGGCACTAGAGATATGTGGATGAGACTCCATTAGATAAGAAATTGCTTGCCTATTTAAACTTCGATCTCGTTTATATTTATAACTTACCTCCGGTCTCTCTAAAGATTGCGTAAGGGAGACTTTTAACATATTGTGCAAACGCTCAAATAGACGTTGGTCGTATGTTAATAAATTTTTAATTTGTCGCTCCAGTGCCAAAGCAACCCAAGGAGTGGCATGGGGTGTAATTAGTTCCAAGATTTTTTGCAGTCTTTCTTTTTCGATAGGACTATCTTTTCTAATCTGAGTGATGATTATGGCAAAATCTGCATGTCGTTCAAGCGGAGCATGGATAATAATCGTTGCACATTGTTCGGGGGTTAATACACGGGCAGCCATTTCGCAAAACGGTTCTTGAGTATTTCTAAAAATTTCCCAAAATTTGTTGTCTTTCAGCGCGCACTCGAGTTGCTCGGGAGTCATATGTTCCAAAATAACTTTTAGTCTATTTTCTCGACAATCGATGTACGATTTATGGTTTCTTGTTTTCGAATCGAGTATCCAAATGTGGCTTAGTAAATTTCTAGGGCCTGCTGCGGATGCTGCTCGCTCTACGAGCATTTTAATTCGATAATCAGGCAGGCTGTCTAAATCAGCACTTATTTTTCTATCATTTGTAATAAATGTTGGGGAATTTAAATCGCTAATGAATGCATCAAAAGCCTCATCGCTCCATTCTGTTTTGGGCACCGAGTTATCTATATAAACTGGTTGGGTAACAACCTGCACGGAGGCCCATTTTTTTGTAGGAAGAGATGTTGGGGGATGAGGTTGTGGGTTGTTTGATTGTGAGGCTTCAAGCTGATTTTTATATTTTTGAAAATTAACATGAATGTAATGATCGACTAATTTGGTCAGTTCAATTTTGAACGAAGCTGGATGCGCCATATGGCTTATTTGATCGGTAAGCGCTATCCTTAATTTCCAACTAGCATAAGGCATTATAGAAACGAGTTTACCTAATAAGTAAGGACCTGGTTGGAGTTTTTTAATCATGGAGTTTAGCGTTTCATGGAGTTTGTTATCGGCGGCAAATAATTCCAATTGTTTACGAGTGAATGTGTTCACTGCACTGGCTGCAAACGCATCCTTATTTAAAACGTTTAAGAAATCGGCCGAAGCAACCGAGGCTTTCAATTGTTCGTCAGAAATGGCTTCGAGCATCACTGTCAATTTTCTTGCTTGATATTCCCTTTTTGAGACTTCAAATTCAAAACCGATAAATTGACGCCATAAATAATCCAGTTCGGTAGCGCTAAATCTGCCTTTTTCTTTATGGACACTTAATTTACTAACAAATAATTTAATATCCTTGTTACTCATTTGCTCTAATCTATCCCAAAAATCATTTTTTGAGGTGGTAGGTACTTTGATTAGGGTAATTAATTTGTCGATATAGAGTTCTTCTACGTTCGATACATCATCTTCTATTTTAATGGTAGCTTGCGCTTCATCTTGAGCAATCGCTTGATTTACTTTAACTAGAAATACCTGAGTTTCGGTGGCGTCATTGACTTCAGGAGGGGAAGTAGCTTGGGGTATATCTGTTTTTAACTCGGTCCTGGAAAAAAATGTATCAGAAACCGTGCTTGGTTTGAGTGTTGGCGATGTGTCTTCGATGTCTTTCGCGGTTGTGGGGGCGACAATTGGAACTTGCTCCTCAACATGTAACTCAATGGGGTTGCTTGTTATCAAAGGTGCTTTGGGTTCGTTAGATTTCAGAACAGGTGTTGTTGGATGTACCAATTTTATTCCAAAAATAATTGCATCTATGGAGCCTAAAGAGGCAATTCTTATTCCTTTAAATCCTGACTCCCATGGATCTGTTCTATTCCTCATTCCTCTTAACCAGCCGAAGGTTCCTCCTAAAAGAGAAAGAGGGGAGGTTAATATGAGTCCGAAGATACCAAGTAAAGTAAGTAAGAGACCCCCGATATGCTTTAAATAATAAGAAATTAGGGATTCTGTTAAAAAGTTATGGCGCATATTTAAATTCCAATTGTGAAATGGTTAGATGTCATACGTCAGCCGTTTGAGTTCTTCTATAACACGATGCGTTGCTTTGCGTCCTTCATAAATGGATTCATGGGCTCGATCAAATTCCATCAAACCAATGTGATGAAGTTTAGGTGTAATCAGGACGTCCGGCGGGTCTTCTGCAATACGTGAACAAGTGATGCGATCTTGCATTATATTAATGGAACTCGCTAATACATCGAAGAGACCAGGTTCGATAGGTTTCTTTTTACGCAGAGAGGAAATGAAGGAGTCCAGTTTAATATCAAAGCCGGTTTTCAATTTTGATGCCCACATAGTAATGGTCGGATCGCGTTCAGCATCCTCCGATTTTTGGGGGCATTTGTCATTATCAGTTATGGTATCCTCATGATGTGGCGCGAAATGTCGACCTACAAGATCACTATTTAGATTTACGGCGATAATGTAATCAGCGCCCATAGCACGTGCTAGCGAGATGGGTACAGGATTAACTAAGCCGCCATCTACCATAAAATCGTGTTTTAAAGGGAACGGTGAGAAAATTCCGGGTAGGGCGATGGAGGCTCGGACTGCGTCGAGTAAGGAACCTTCGCGCATCCAGTGCTCTTTACCATTCAAGAGAGAGGTTGCAACGCAAGCGAATGGAAGCTTAAGTTCTTCAATATTAGGGTCGCCAATGTATTTTTTAATGGCATTCATTAGTAATTTGCCCTGGAGAAAGCCCCCACCGGTCATGCGCATGTCGAATAATTTTATGATGTCTACACGGCTAAGAGTGTTAATCCATAGTTCAAATTCGTTAAGATTATTGGATGCGTACGCCCCACCAACTAAGGCGCCCACAGAGGAGCCGGTAACAAGATCTGGTTTTATACCGATATTTTCCAGTTCGCGGATAACGCCTATATGTGCCCAGCCGCGCGCAGAGCCACTTCCCAAAACGAGTCCTATTTTGGGTCTTGCCATATTATTCTCCTACCATGGAACCCTTCATCCTATGAGCAAGATGATCGCTACAACCTACTCAATTAAAAAAGCAATATCTAATTCATTCAGTAATGTGTATCGCTGATATGAACATATAAGGTGTTCTCATTTCAATAGCATTGTAGAAATGAATCTTTTTTCATTACAGGAAAAATGCTTATATTAGCGTCCACTCTTAGTTAAATTTTTTAATACCCAACGAAAAAAATCGCGAATGACTTGTCTAACTAGAGTATTTTTACTGATTGTTACCAATAACGAAGATTCTGATGTCGTTGTTTTTTCTTGGGCAGGTGGAGACGAGGTATCCATTGCGGTACTTTGTTTCTTCTCCGCAAGAATTTCTGCTGCCGAATGCGGATTTTCTGGACGGGAATAGCGTTGATATAAATGAGATTTGCTTAGGATTTGCTGGGCTTCGTTCTCAGTTAAGACCCCCATTCTTGATTCTGGGGGTCTAATCAAACATTGAATTAATGGGGTTGGCTGACCCTCTGCATCAAGGGCACTCAAAAGAGCCTCCCCAATACTCAGAGAAGTTAATATGTTCTCGGTATCATAATGCGTTGAAGGCGGAAAGTTTTGTGCAACTAATTTCATTGCTTGTCGATCTTTTGCAGTAAATGCGCGTAGTGCATGTTGAATTTTTAAACCGAGCTGCCCCAAAATGGCCTCGGGGATATCGTTGGGCGTTTGCGTGCAAAAAATTAAGCCTACACCTTTGGAACGAATCAGTTTAACAATAGTGTCTAAGGTATTTAACAAGGCTTTACTGGCATTTTTGAAAATTAGATGTGCCTCGTCAATGAATAAAACTAATTTTGGCTTATCAGGATCACCTAATTCGGGTAGCTGACGATAAATATCAGTAAGTAATTTGAGCATAAATGTTGAAAACAGTTGTGGCCTATCTTGCATGTCCATTAAACGAACAATGGAGATAACTCCCTGACCCTGTTGGTTACATTGTAATAAATCATCAATTTTAAACGCCGGTTCACCAAAGAAGTCCTCGCCACCCTGGGATTCCAATTCAACAATTTTACGCATGATTGAGCCAATGGAAGCCGTAGCGACACTGCCATATTGCGACTCTATTTCTACATTGCCTTCTTTGCTTTGTACATATTGAAGTAAGGCTTTAAAATCTTGCAGGTCAACGAGTGGCATGCCCTTGTCTTTCGCATATTCAAAAAGAATGGTGACAACTCCCGCCTGGGTTTCATTGATTCCTAACATCCTTGAAAAAAGGAGTGCACCAAAATCAGAAACAATTGCTCGTAAAGGAATTCCTGGGACACTGCTAAGCGTAAATAATTCTACGGGGCATCCCCGAGGAGTAAACGATAATTGGAGGGATTTACAGCGCTTTTCAATGCCTGAATTGGCCTCACCAGGCATTGCCAAGCCGGAAATATCCCCTTTAATATCCATGACCAGACAAGGAACTCCAGCCAAAGACAATTGTTCAGAAAGCACTTGCATGGTTTTTGTTTTCCCACTGCCTGTAGCTCCGGCAATTAAGCCATGGCGGTTAAACGATTTGAGCACCAGATTAACGGGAGCATTTTTTAATACCTTATCTTGAATAAGAATGCCTCCCAGTTGTAGGGATGCAATATTTTTAGATGCTTGATAAGGAGTGCTGAGGTCGTCATACATAAAAACATCCTTGTTGCAGTTCATATGATTTAATTATAGCCTCCAGACAGCAAATTAAAGGCTCCAAGATCAAGAGAGTTTACATTTAGAAGATATTTATTGATATTTATCTATGTTATTGCCAAGGGAAAACAATCTGCAGTAGCCCAAAATCATTTGAACATACCCGCTAAAATACTCAATGTAAAATTGTTATATTCTCTTTGTCGGCGTATAATTATTAATCAATAAGATTTAATTTGTCTCATTTGCGAGCTAAGGTGATGAGAAAATGGGAAAGACGGTTGCAGTCAAAAATAAAGCGGATTTGCTTGATATCCCTGAAGAAAACTTGTTTGTTTCTGAAAGTGGTTATGCGTACGATATTAATCAAATTGTCGAGTTTATTTCGGGAGATTGGGCATTTACGGACTTCCAAAATCCATCTGAAATAGCGGGTATATTTCGTGATTATAAAAATAAAGAGCCTCTGAAAACGCCTAATGCAAAAGTCTTGGAGCCGGGGTTGGCATTAAACTTATTCAGCGAAAAAGATATTACTAACCTTTTAACGCATCCAGTCGTTCGTAGTGCATTCGAAAATAGTCCTATTTTTTCGGGACTACACGATTATGCTGATGGTGTAAATGAGGTTACTTTAAATCTGATAGGTAAGATTGTCATTGCCTCACAAATTTTAGAAAACGCCTTACTGAGTGCGGATCAGAATAAACTTACGGCAGAATTACATGAGCCACTCGCTGAATTTAAAACACATCTTGATCAATTAAAAAAAGTAGAAAAGAATCCGCTTATTTTTCTTACCTCAAAAGATGGTCCCATCAGTAGCTATTCAGACGTAAAAGGACGTCGCTGTAATTTCGTAGAGGATGTCAATAATTTGTTATCTGGAGAATGTGGTGCGGGGTTTAATCGGCATGTTGCTAATTTATATAACGCACTCAAAAGTTATAAGCTTTATCAACATGCACTCAAATCCAGTTTAACCATGCAGGATGCTCCAAGGGAAAAAAAAGAGCCATCATCTTTACAGGGTTTATCTATTTGGAATACAAAAAAAGAGGAAGGGGAGGAGAATCAAGCAAGTGTTCAGCACAATAAGAGTACTTTAGAACCGAAGTAAATCAGATTGCACTAAATATTGCAGTAGCGTGTATGACATAAAGAAGCGAAGGAACTGGCAAGAAGGTTAAGCTTGGCTCAACCCACATTTGCAAGTACAAGGAGAGAACAAAGGAACACAATCAAAATGCATCGTAAACGATTTTTAAGATAAATTTTTGATAACTTCCCCAGTATATCTATATTTTATGTTCGATATTTCATTTTCTATAGTTAGATTCACTTTATAGATTGCATCATTAATTGCTTCTGTCATCAGCGTACATGTTTTTGTTTTATTATCCAATTCTGAATAGGTGGGATCCAAGGAAAGCTCTATAATTTGATGTTTTCCATCCACCTTCGCTTTGGCAAGTCCATCACTAGAAACTCCTTCAACAACCAATGACTCTAATTCCTCCAATTTTGCGGCAATTTCTGCTTCCATTTGGATTCCTTTAGTTCTAATTATTTTCAGAGTACTTGCGCCAAGGCTTTTCAAAATATTTTCATCTACTGTAAACATCTTTGCGGCTTTCATTCTTCTACCTCCTATAAGGGCATTTTTAATGGGTATATTGTTTATGTTTTATAATGTGGGTCCATCTGGAGTTTTGGATTGGGGTGGCTTTACTAGTCCATACGGTTGCAATATTTGGGGTACCTGGGTCGTCCACTGTTCTAATACCGGTGAATTATTGGTAATCCCTACTGCATGATTATCGAATACTCGTTGTGACATTACGGAAACAATTGCTTCCAAGTCTTCTTTTTTCTCTTCTGCATTTATACTTCGTCCATCGATTACTCTGACGAGCTCTCCACTGGCATAGGTCGAGGCTGAATAACAATTAGATCGAACAAGATTACACGATTGTTCATCACAAATCGCTTTATTCGTTCTATCTATGACCTCTTTTATTTCTTGTCCCCTAACAACCACAAATGTTGAATTAGCAACATCCTCTTTATTAATTCTTCTTAATGCGATGGATGAGTGATAAAAAGGAGATTTTTGGGTGATGTCTGCAAAGCCCTGTTTACGAGCAAAACCAACTTCAAATAGGTCATCATCTTTGATTGTATCTAAGTCATCACTGAGCATCTTTTCTGGTTGAACACGTACCTTTGGCGCTTTTCCTTTTTTTGAGAACATCTCTACCACAAAATCACTACCTGAAAATAAATCAAAGTGTTTCTCGTTATCTAACTGAGTTCCCAATGACTTGAAATATATAGAGCTCGAATGTATTTTCTTTTGAAGATGGTGTTTGGGTGTTTTATCAGTATCTCGTACGTAACCGGGACTTTGCCTGCCAAATATGAGCCAATTTTTTTGATCCGCGTCTACGATAGTCTGAGTTTCTTCAGGCGTCATTTGCAGCTCTGCCATTTTATCCTGTAGTTGTTTATATTTGTATGCATCGTATGCAAGGAGAAGAGTGCCAGCCCCTGATGTACCTATTAATTTGCCAGAATGTCGACTGATTAAAGCAAACATTGTTACCTCCGGAATAATATTTTTTAACCTGTTTTTTGTATTATTATAGACTATGGTGCGCTTTATTTTTCCATTATATTGAAGTTGACGATAACTGGTTACTGTGTTAAAGATAACTAAATAAAGAACACTCTGTTGAATTGGCATTAAAGGGAGTTGGTATTATGCTTACAAAGTTAACAAAGATAATAAGTCCTATAGCATATTCGAATAAAGCGACTGCATTGAACCGGTATGCTTTGTTTCAGGTGAGAAGTAAATCCCATAAATTATTGACTCAGGACGAAGAAATTCATGCAGAACAGCCAATTTCATTAAGCCCAGAACCCATAGATCCCGAGAAAATGCGCTCCTTGGATGATTCAGCTAAAGAAGACACTTTTGAATTAATGTTTGCGACCAAAGCCGGACTTCCTCTTCCTTACATGCCGATTAGTCATTCTGCGATTGCTTTAAAAAACAGTAAGAATGGTTCTTTTTCTGTATATGGACGTCAAAGCCCGTGGGATTTCTCACAATGGTTGCGAAAAGGGGTAACGTTCCATACCCAAAAAGATGATGAAAAAAAATACTTAAGTAAGGGATATAACTTTATAGGGTATCCAACAGGAGTTTCTTTCACTCAACCAGAAATTAATAAGTTTCTAGATTCTGCAGATAAACTCATTAATCAAGAGCAAATGTGTAATATGTATCAGTCCAATTGCTATTCTTACTCAACAACAGCATTAAGCTTTGCAATTGAGGCCTTATTAGAACGACCACATTTTGATGCCCCGTCGATTAGTCGAATCATCGATGTTTTGGAAGAGCACCCCTTACACGATCATTTTTCTATTGGCGTTCGCAACAATCCGGTGGTTGTTGATAAGCTCACCTCCGTGCTTTCAGCGGTTCAAAAGAAAACGTCTTCTTTGCAAGCTCCTTCACAGGCAGACAAACAACTCTATGAGAAGGCGGAGCTTTTATTTACGAAGCTTAAAAACAGCAGTCAGGAAGAGAGCAAAATGACGATGGGTTTATAAGTACGCTCCTCCTCATTATTATTGGTAGCGTTTTATTCCTTTAAATCGGATCGAATGTATCATGGAAAACGATACGCAACACTCAATAACTACATATGAAAATGACTTCTTAATTTTGACAAATCGTTTATTGGCTCGATCTGTAGATGAGCCTCGTATTAAAGCGATGGTTAATATTGTGCAGGAAATGGTGTGCGTGCATGCATCGCAGTCAGAAAACTCCGCATTGGATCCGGCGTGCTCTAAAAAATTACTTAAAAATCTTCATGGGCAACTTTACACCTTACTTACGGAGAGGAACCGCTATACTACCTGGTTCACAAAAATGGTTGATCATTATTGTGATGAAGATCATGAGTTGAAAGAGCGCTTAAATCTTTTTGTACAACACGCGATTGGTCCTGTAATTAAATTATCGGAGTTTAGTACGAATGACAAAAAATCATTGGTAGTTGAGTTTCCCAATCAGAAAATGCGCGATATCTTTTTGCATCAATCGGGTATAAATAAAGAAACTGATTCAATAGAGGTTAATGAGAATAGGGTTTATTTCCCCGCTTTTCTGTCGGGAGGTCAATTACTCGGTGTTAGGTTTACCACAGTTAAATCAAAGGAACACTTTGTTCGGTTACTTAATTTAGATAAAGCACATCTTATCGTATCTGATTCCACGGACTGTAACCTGTATATCACTGATCGACGCATACATGATACTGCTTCAAAATTCCACCTTGCAGTACTTTGTCCCTATTTTTCTGAGTATTATAAAATACAATATGCCTCTTATATGCTGGCACAAGCATATCGGGATGGTAATTGTTTTTTTAGCACGACTCAATTCCCTTTAGAGCTCGCAGCAGAAATTGCATCGAATGTTTCTTCGTCTGATGCAATTTCTGATGATGAGAAAATACAGATTGCAATGACCAATTTTCGTCGGCCTAGCGTTTAATGTAATAGGTGTATGTTACATCATCATCTGTTTTGGCTGATGTTTTTTCATTCTCAGAACGTGTTGTCTTTCTTGGGGGTATATCTGAGTCATCTCTTGCAAAAAATGTATGCCTACTTACATTTTTAAAGCCCAAACAGTTTGGCTTAGGTCGTTCAGAGTCAGCTCCTGCATCGCAAGTTTTCGTTTGAACGGTGACTGATTTTTCACCGAACTCACTTAATCCGCTGTAGTAGAGTTCTACTGAGCCGCTATTATCCAAGTTAATCGCATCGCTACAATTGAGCGCTTCAAATAAACTCGCAAACTCCTCAGCTGTGACGCCACAATTACGATCGGTATTATGAATAACCATAACAACAAGTGTCTGGCCATTATTTTTGTAGCCGACTCCTGTGCGGGGCAAGCGATTTGAATGGTTGTTATTTAAATCAGGTGTTTTTAATTGGGTTTTGTCTTTTAAAATAACAAACCCAGAAACGGCATCTTTATTATCATAAAAATGCTGATCTTTTGCCAATTCGGAATCAATATTATTGTGGGAAAGGATGGTAGCTTTTTTGCCTACGCTATCAAAGGTGATTGTATCAAGTCCAATATTATTCTGATCAAGCACATGATGGGTAGACACCAGTTCTCCCTTGCTTAATGACAATCCAGCAAGATAAGTACGTGGTTGTGTTCTAGGATTAATTTTTTCTCCAACATTTGGAATACCCGTGTTCCATACATTAAACCAGTTTGCATTAACTAATAAATCCGGTTTGTCTGTATTTGGATGGCCTTTCTGCCAATTATCACGCCATTCTTTTAACGTGAATAATGGCGCATCAAACTGCCCCCCTTCATAAGACTTACCATATCGGTCGGGAAATTGAGGGCCATTAGGTACAAACGTTTTATATTCAGAGAGTGGAATTTCAACATAATAACCCTGAATTTGTGCATGGTGTGGATTTTTACTTAAAATCTCATCAAAATGCTCCAGGGATCGTACGTCTTTTATTGCTGTAGCACTCTTAATGCGGGCGATTTTTTCATTGACTTTATCGGTTTTGGTATGAAGCTTGCTAAACACAGATTATCCTCATTATGGTACATGTGGGATTTAACTTTTTAGTACTACATATAATACGCTTAATTTCTTAAGAGATTATTAAAAAAAGGATAGTCTGTTTATTTTATTTGCACGTTTAGGGCGATTTTAGAGTGAACCCTATTTGTTTCTTTTAAGTTCTTTTGGTAAGAGCAACTGTTAAAATATTAAGACAGTTTCGAGGCTTGCTTCGGTATAGGATAAGAGTAACTTTTCTTCAGCGATTCCTTGTTTAATAACAAACAGGATTGGTGCGGTGTGCACTTCATTTACCTGTCATTGTTATTTTTAGTTAAGGACAGTAGAATGTCCCAAATTACAATTTAAATAATAGCGCGGGTCTTGCATGCTTATGTTGACTTGAATAATTGAATTTAAGCGCATCAGCAAACGCAGCATACCTCGATGACACTAAGTAAGCTTATTCCCCAGGACCTGCGCAGAACGTAGGCAGGAAGGAAATAGAGGAAAATACCTTAGAATTGATCCTAAACTAAAAGGAGTTAGTTTGAAGCAATTTAGTCGATTATTATCAGTGACAGCATTACCCTGGAAATCATCTTTTCAAAGTGCTTCTCTTTTTTTAAATAAAATAAATAAGTTATTTGTACTCACTGTTATTATTCCTACATTATTGGCTATTTTTTATTTTGGCTTTCTTGCTTCTGATGTGTATGTGTCCGAGTCGCGATTTATTGTGCGCAGAGCAGGGCAACCCCCAGTAAATCTCGGTTTATCTGCTTTATTGTCTTCTTCGCCTCTGTCGAAGGCAGAAGAGGCTGATTATAGTATTCATGATTATATTTTGTCTCGAGATGCATTGTCTGCACTAAACAAACGGCTTAATTTGAAAAATCTTTATAGTGACCACAAGATTGATTTGTTTCACCGTTTTGCATTACTGGGATTGGATTCAAGTTTCGAATCACTTTATCGTTATTATAAAAATCGAATCAATATTGTCATTGATTCCTCCTCCTCCATTTCAACACTACAAGTTCGCGCGTTTACCGCCAAGGATGCATATCAAATGAATCAACATTTGCTGGAATTGGCCGAACAATTTATTAATCGTTTTAATATTCAATCGCGAAAAGATTATGTTGATTTTGCAAAAGCGGAAGTGGATTCAGCAATTCAAAAAGCCAAAGAAGCCAGTCTTGCCTTGTCGGATTATCGAGGTTTTCAAGGTGTTTTTGATCCTAATCGTGAATCTGCGATGAGACTTCAGCATGTATCAAAGATGGAGGCTGAATTGGTTGCTGCAAAAGGTCAGTTAGCACAAATTAAGAGTTTGGCTCCGCATAATCCCCACCTTTCTTCACTGCGCAAAAATATTGAAACGCTACGATTATCAATCAATACCGAAAAAAGTAAGGTGACTGGAAATCTGACCTCACTCACAAATAAAGTACGCCGCTATGAACGATTGGTTTTAGATAAAAAATTTGCCTATAAACAGCTGGTATTTGCGTTGTCTTCATTAAAAAAAGCGCAAATCGAAGCACAACGCAAACAATTATATTTAGAGATGATCGCTCATCCTAATGAGCCTGATAATTCATTTGAACCGTATCGTAGTAGGAATATTTTTTCGATATTCATTTTGGGTCTTATTTCTTGGGGGGTTATATCCCTTCTGATTGCAAATGTGAAAGAGCATTTGGAATAAATTAATTGTTAGGATTATGAGTTTATGCATTGCCGTATTAATAAATTTAAGATGAAACCGTCTCACTTGGCGTTGGTTATTCTCTCAATCATCTCTTCAGGTTGTACCATGATGTCGAGTGGACCGAGTGCACGGGTAGTAAAACAAGCTGCTGAACCTGTAAATAGCGATGTTCAATTGATTGATATCACCCCAGACATTGCTCATCAATTAGCTCGAAGCCATAAGAATTATTTATTTTCTGATGCATTAAGACAGAATCGCTCCAATCGTTATAGTGTGGGGCCTGGAGATGTGCTTGATTTTTCAATCTGGGAAATACCTCCTGCCACATTGTTTACTACGCCTACCCTGGTTGGGGTTGCTGGGAAGAGTTCAAATCCTATGAACTCATTGCCGTCTCAAGTGATTAGCCAAGAGGGCACGATTAGTTTTCCTTTTGCCGGTACCATCCATGTTGCAGGGCTTAATGTACAACAAATTCAAAATAAAATAACACGCGCATTAAAAGGAAAGGCCAATAAGCCGCAAGTGTTAGTCCGTCTTGCTAAAAATACTACTTCGGCGGTGACCATTGTGGGGGAAGTTGTTTCGAGTAGGCGTTTACCATTAACGCCCAGTAAAGAGCGATTGCTGGATGCATTAGCGGCTGCAAAAGGGGTAAAAACCCCAGTGAATAAAACCATGATTCAAGTAACACGGGGAGAAAGAGTACATTCTTTACCTCTGGATATCATCATTCGTGATCCCAAACAAAATATTGTATTGCAGGCGGGTGATGTAATTACGGCTTTATTTCAATCTAAAAGTTTTACGGTATTGGGCGCAACTGGAAAAAGTGAAGAAATTAATTTTGAGGCCCAAGGAATTAATTTAGCGCAAGCTTTGGGACGCTCAGGTGGTCTTCAAGATCACCGCGCGAACATCAGCGGCGTGTTTGTTTTTCGTTTTGAACAGGCTACGGCGATTCATTGGCCACGACCCCCTAGATTTATCACCGCAGAGGGTAAAGTGCCTGTTATTTATAGGCTGGATTTAAAAAATCCACGTAGTTTTTTTGTGGCTCAAAGCTTCGCGATTAAGGATCATGACATTCTATATGTATCAAATGCTCCAATGGCAGAACTGCAAAAATTCTTGGGGGTGTTGGCTACGGCTACAGCGCCACTAAATCCATTTTTATATGCAGCAACCATAGCGGCCACTTAAAAACAGTCGTTTAATCTTGAGCTGAAATTCTAGCTATAGTGAAAAACAAATTGGTAAGCGTTGACGCCTATTCACTGAACAGATTCAACTTTCTACGTACCGCGCATAAAGCGCGGTACTTAAGGTGTCGGTACGTAGGCTCTGGAGAATAAGCAGATTATTAGGCTATTTCTTGTGGGGCAAAACAAGAAAGACATTCCTGCATTGTTTTTTCTAATTTAAAATGAGTCATAATAAAATCTTGCGCCTTATCGCCCATCTCTCGCGTCAAAACTAAATCATTTTTTAATGTTGCTATCGCTTGCGCCAATTCAGTAATATTTTTCGGTTCCACAAGAATACCCGTTTGCTTCGGTATGACAACCTCGGGAATCCCCGAAATTTGGCTGGCTATAATTGGGCGGCCGGTAGCCATAGCTTCTAAAATAACATTGGGAATGCCATCCATATTACGTTTTTTATCTTGAATGGAGGGCATAATTAATGCGTACGATTTATTCATTAATGTGAATACTTCACTATGAGGCAAGTATCCTAAAAGTTTTACTTGGTCCTCCAACCCATAAAATTTGATTTTCTTTAATAGAACCTTGGTTTCATTATCTTCAAGACATAAAATTCGATCAAGAAAAGGGGTAAAGCCGACTATATTCAAATGAATAATCAACCCTTGAGATTTTAAAAGCCCAATTGCATCGATTAAATAGCGAAACCCTTTTTTGGGAATCAAACGACCCACCGCTAAAAAAGGAGCGTCCTCTTGAATGAGCTGTGATGGTGGTAGATTCTCAATATTCACCCCATGGTAAACCCGTTTAAGCCGGTTATGATATTGAGGCTGCTCCTTAGAAAGCATTTTAATGTGATCCAGATTAAATTGGGTGCACGTCAAAATTTGCTCTGCATATAAAATTTTTTCCGGGATGATATTCCCATCTCTATAAATGTCATATGCGTGCCAGGTTGCTCCGAAAGGAATTCCTGTTATTCGTGATAAACACATCACAACCTCTGTAGGATAAGAGGCAAAATGCGCGTGAAGGTAGTCGATATTTTTTTCTAAAACATAGTTTTTGATACCGTAAGCAACCAGCAATGCTGTAATTACACGGAAACGATACAAGATATTCTTGTGCTTCAGTTTCCAGACCCAGGCTATATTTTTAAAAAATGTCACGGGGTGCTGCAATCCAATAAAAAAGCCTTTTAACCAGATGCTGTATTTGGTGCAATAATAGCTTTGTTCTAAGATTGCTTTCAGTTCTGGACGTGTGGTTCCACGAATGGTCTTTAATGCGACAACACAAAACTGAATGTTATTTTTCCGTAACTCGATTAGCTCATTGTGAATAAAAGTTTCTGTTTTTTGCGGAAAAAAATCTAAAAAAAATAGGATATTATTTTTCATTTATATTAATTACAGAAGAGGGGAAATAAATGATTTGCTTGGATACGAAGGCTTGTTTCATACAACACAATTATCTCCCTATGATGTGAATCGCAAAGTGTAATTTATTACTAATAAGCAAGCAACTAATTATGTCCTTCACTAAGCAATTTAGTAATCTTCTTTTTCAGATCAATTTCCTGCAATTCCTTTAGGTATTGAAAACGATTCAACGACAACTGGCGCTTATGTTGATAAAATTCCCGATCATGATAAAGGCGCAGAATTTTTGCACAAAACTCCACCTGATTACCTAAACTAAAATATTCAGCAGCCATACCTCCCACTTCAATAAGTGATGACAAGGCCGTACAGCAAACTGGAGTACCATGCTCCATTGCCTCCAATACCGGCATGCCAAACCCTTCTGAACGAGTAGGATAAACAAAGACAAAAGCATTTTTATATAATATGGCTAACTCATCCGCCGAAATATAACCCGTAATCACTACGTGTGATGATTTCTTAAAGCGGTTAACAAGGAAATTATTTTTTGTCTCACCACAAGCAAAAATTTTCAAAGGTAAATCATGCTCTTTCAACAACCGATATAAATTTTCCAAAGCGAAATAGACATTTTTTTCGATACGCCCTAAGGAAACAAGAAGAAAATAAGCTCCTGCCTCAAGATTATATTTTTTTAAAACACGCTGCTGGTTTGCTAAAGACAACATATCCTTGTTTGGAACAAGAGTTTTCGCAGAAGTATATAAAGTTTCTATACCTAGTGTTTTTAATTGAGGACACAAAGCAATTAATTTATCTCTGGTGTCGTGCGAGGTTGCGACCAATTTAACGTGTTCAGGTTTTTGGGCAAATAATTGTTGGTAATTTTTAACGATCGTCCGGCGCATAAAATACCTCATAAAATAATTTTTAAGGATAAATACTTTATCTCTTGGACGATTAGGTAGAAAAATATCTTTAAAATGTACGGTCAACTCATATCGACGTATTCCATGGATCACGATCATCGTATGTTTTGATTGTAATTGACGCCGATAAACCCATTGTAATCCTTCGATTCCACTAGAATAGATTCCTGCAAAAAGTTCTTTTTTCCTTAAGTCATCCAAATCCTTATCTGAAACCAATTTAAAATTAGAATAAGTGCTTTCTAAAAAATTAATATCATGGGTAAATGCAGCACCCTGCACATAATGACCATATACTTTCCAATTCGATTTATTACCTATAGCATTGAGCACAGCCAGTAATACCGTATAATCATTTTCTCCTCCACCATGATAAATCGCCCACTTTTTCGACTGCATAAACTGTATATCAAATAATATTATATTCATTAGCATTCAATCTCAAAAAAATTGGAACGTGTTGACAAGTCATACTCCACCGCTACGTGCCGCGACTAGTTCGCGGCGTCCCGCTTAACTAAATTAGTGGCAAATTCCTTAGCTATAAAGATTCCAACATAGCAAGAATTTCTGAAGGATGTTGTTTGGGTCTGATATGCGTAATCCTTTGCTTTAGCTGCTGATAATCTTCAATATGATTAAGCCAGTGATTTAATATAGTGCATAAATCTTTTGGCGTTCGCAAACGGGAAGAAATTTTATGTTTTATAGCAAAGCGCTCATTAATCATTTCTTGAGGCATTAAGCCGTTTAATTTATTAATAATCAGTGGGCAACCCGCTTGAATTGCTTCATTACTCAACCCAGCCCCCGGACGTCCTACTATTGCCATAGCACCATGCATCAAAAGCGACATCTTATTGGTTGTTGTTAACGGACGAATCGATAAATCAGAGGATTGATTACGCTGCGCATATTGAAGGATGCTCTCTTTCTTTTTTTGTGACTTCCCGCACAAAACGACGAGTTGTAAAGGAGCCTTAAAATTTTGAATTGCTTTTAGAAGTGGAAGATGATGGTTTGCACCATTTGCTCCCGTTCCTAAAATCACCGTATTGATAGAGGGGTCCAATAGCAGTTGTTCTTGCCAAAAACTGGAGCGTTCTGCGGCGGTGGGAGGATTATAAAAATCAGGATGTAAAAGAAAGCCACCTAAGCGGATTCTCTGTTCGGGCATACGAAGCCGAATTGCTCCTTCGATTGTTTCTGGCAGGGAAGCGATAAATAAATCTGCATCTGGATTTACCCAGTGTCGACTCATCCCATAACCGCCATGCATTTCCGAACAATAAATAACACATCGTACTTTAGTACCCAAGACCTTTCGTGCAACTTCAAAAAAACAATGATTCGTTGAATCGTGTACACTAAAAATAAGATCCGGCTTATATTCTTCTAAAAGTTCAATATAACGCGCTTGACCAAGCATGGCTTTCCCACTACTCATCACGCCCGCTAACTCAAGAAAATTATAATAAATATGATGTAAGGGAGGCCAGGTACGTTGAATGAAATTATATAATTCAACGCCAAATTTATAGACCCCGTGAGAGTCTTCCAAGGCATGGTGAATCTTGGTAGTCCAGGAAGGTTTTGTGGTACGAATCCACGCCTCTAGGGCACGAGCTCGCATATCATGCCCGCCACCTGTTGCAGAAGTAAGAATTAAAATACGCATGGGAATCCTTTAATTACTGTATCTTAGTTTACTTAGTATCCACTGAGAAAATCCAGGCCTTAAGATGGATAAACACCATGCACCAAAATTTAACGGAAAAGGAAAACTAAAACGTGATTTATTTTTGCTTACTGCTTTTTGAATCGCTGCAGCAGCTTGTTCTGGCGTCCATAGAAACGGCTTAGGGCCAGGCATTTTATTGCACATCTCGGAGGTCACATAACCTGGAAAAATGACATGAATTTTAATTCCATCTGAACGCACCCATCCTTGCAAAGCCTCACCATATGCTTTAATTGCCGCTTTGCTTGCAGAATAACTAGGAGTGAGTGCCAGCCCAAAATAAGCAGCTAAAGAACTCATTAAAACAATTTTGCCTTTTTTTCGTGCTCGCATAGCAGGTAAAGTAGCATGAACAGTTGCCATAACAGCTAATATATTGATGTCTACTAAAGCCTCCACTTCATCCCAAGGTTCTGGCTCTCCTTCCGGTCCAGTATGAGTATTCATCCCCGCATTGATCATCACTAAGTCAAGTTCTTCTTGCGCCATGTGCTGCAGCCAAGTTTTATATTCTTCATGACGAACATCTACGGCTTTGATGGATACTTGTGCCCCTTGGTCTTCACACAACATTTTCAATTCATCTAAACGTTCTTGCTTACGTCCTTGCAATATTAGTTTTACTCCAGGTTTGGCATAAGCCAAAGCTAAAGCGCCACCAATGGCTCCTGTCGCTCCGGTAATTAATATTGTTTTGGGTGTATCTCGTGACATATAAATCCCTATCCTTCAGTCTTGGTTCATCACATCTTCGGTATGTGCCCTATTATTGGTTGGTTATATGAAATTGATGATCACTGTTCTCACAGCGGTGCGGCGATATTTAAAAACAGTTCATGCTATTTGCAATATATTCATGTAGTAATCGCGATACCAGTTAACAAAACGTTTGATTCCTAAAGCAATGGGGGTACTGGGTTTAAACGCAACCCACTCCTCAAGTGCTGAAATATCCGCAGCAGTGGCAAATACATCTCCAGGTTGCATAGGCAAATAATTTTTTAGGGCTACAATACCAAGCTCGTTTTCTAGCGTCTCGATATAAGTAATTAAATCAATAGGATGATTATTTCCTATATTAAAAATACGATATGGGATGCCAGTTTCAGCAGAGCTTTTTTCTGTGACCCTTACAATTCCCTCCACTATATCATCAACATAGGTAAAATCGCGCAGCATTTCTCCATTGTTATATATATCGATAGGTTTTCCTGTAGTAATCGCCTGCGTGAATTTGAAGAACGCCATGTCGGGTCTTCCCCAAGGGCCGTATACTGTAAAGAAACGTAGCCCTGTTGTCGGTAACTGATAGAGATGACTGTATACATGGGCCATTAGCTCATTAGATTTTTTTGTTGCGGCATAAAGACTGATAGGGTGAGATGTATCACATGACTCATCAAATGGAATGAGCTTGTTATTGCCATAAACACTAGAGCTACTGGCATAAACTAGATGCTCAATTGAATGATGTCGACAGGCTTCTAATATATTCATAAAACCTTGAATATTTGAGTCGATATAGGATTGAGGATTTACGAGTGAGTACCGTACTCCAACCTGAGCAGCCAGGTGCACTACGAGGCATGGTTTTTCTTCAACAAATAATTTGCTGATTAACTGATAATCTCCTATATCAAATTGATAGAATTTAAAATTGGAGTGAGAAGTAAGTTTTGCTAAGCGGGCTTTTTTTAATCTAACGTCATAATAATTTGTTAAATTATCCACGCCAATCACCTCTACCTCTCGCTCTAGAAAGCGTAGGGCCGTATGCATACCAATAAACCCTGCACAACCTGTAACTAAAATTCTCATCTTCTTCTTTTCTTCCTTCTAGAGTTCTTTCCAGGAGCAGAATCAAACTTTGAACGTTTAATTAAGCAACGAGGCAAATGACCATATACGTGTGTGGTTTTAATGAAACTATTTAGTATAACTAAAAAAATTGCTAGACTTAACCCCATTCAAGGAGCTTCCTATTAAAGAAGTTACCAGCTGTTTGAAAATTGGTGTAATTTAAGGTTCCAGTTTATAAATACATAATCCTCATGCGCTAATTTCAATCTGACTTAATAAAAAGGGAATAGTAGGTACATGAGTAGCAAAAGGAAAAATGGAATAGCTATAGTGGGAATGGCATTTCGCCTACCTGGCGACATCTCTACAGTCCCTCAATTATGGGATGCGCTAAGTGAAGGAAAAGATCTTATTTCCTCCGTTGACGATCAGCGTTGGCCTATTAAAAATTATCTGCATCCTAGGAAAACTGAACTGGGTAAAAGTTATACCTTCAGTGCCGGCGTTTTATCAAAAATTGATGAGTTTGATGCCAGTTTTTTTAATATCACTCCCAGGGAAGCGCGTCAGATGGATCCACAACAGCGGATCCTCCTC
The DNA here is from genome assembly GCF_977063405.2 of Legionella stuttgartensis. Lineage (NCBI taxonomy): Bacteria > Pseudomonadati > Pseudomonadota > Gammaproteobacteria > Legionellales > Legionellaceae > Legionella > Legionella stuttgartensis. Next base: position 225,648 of record NZ_CDRUHA020000104.1, on the reverse strand, counting down.
GAAACAACATGGGAAGCCTTGGAAAACGGTTGCCAAAATGTAGAGCAATTAGATGGTTCTAATTGTGCTGTGTATGTAGGTATTGGTAGCAATGAGCACACGTTCAAATACATTAATGATTGTTCGGTCCTCTATGCTCATGCGATGCTCGGAAGCTGCGTGAGTATTGCTGCCAATCGTCTGTCTTATATTTTTAACTTACGAGGTCCTAGTATCGCAATTGATACAGCATGTTCCTCATCGATGGTTGCGTTACATCAAGCCTGTAATAGTATTTGGAGTGGGGAGTCTTCAACAGCGATTGTTGCCGGAGTTAATTTATTGATGTCACCAATTTCTTTTATTGGTTTCTCAAAAGCATCAATGCTTTCTCCTTCCGGACGTTGTAAAAGTTTTGATGCGACCGCCGATGGCTATGTTCGCTCTGAAGGGTGTGTCGTTTTATTTTTAAAACCATTGGCTGATGCTGAACGAGATGGTGATCCTATTCATGCTGTGATTCTTAATACCGGTGTAAATAGTGATGGACGAACTAGAAACATTGCTATGCCTAGTTCCGAATTACAAGCGCAATTGATCACTAAGGTTCACAAGGAAGCAAACATTTCACCAGAAGACATTGTTTACTTGGAGGCTCATGGCACGGGAACCACAATAGGTGATCCTATTGAGGCATTGGCAATTGGTACCGCTCTAGGAAAAAAACGACAAAAAAAAAATAAAACACCCCTATTAATCGGTTCAATTAAAAGTAATTTGGGACATCTGGAAGTCGCTTCTGGTCTGGTAGGAATATTAAAAACTGTATTGTGTCTGCAAAATAATGCGGTACCAGCAACTCTCCACTATAAAACTCCTAACCCAAATATTGATTTAACGGAATTGCATTTACAGGTTGTTGATCAACTTACAGATTTGTCACCTAGCGGACTTCCTCATATTATGGCCGTTAATTCATTTGGCTTTGGCGGTACCAATGCGCATGTGGTTTTGCAAGCTTATGCCTCACGTGCCAAGTCCACTTCGGAACGAGCTCAGCATTTAAACGATTTACCGCCTTTGTTATTATCTGCACATGATGAACGTGTTCTACCTGAAAGGGCGAAACAATACGCTCAATTGCTTCGCCTAAAGCCAGAGCTTTATCATGATCTGGCGTATACTTTAGCTAATCGTCATGTTTTGCTAAATAAAAGCTTGCTCATCGACGGAGCGACTATTCCCGAAATTATTGACGTGCTTGAACAAATTAGCGTTGGCCATGGAGTAGTCCATCATAATGCAATACAGGGACAATATGTGGGAAAAAGTGCCCCTGTTGCTCTAGTTTATTGCGGAAATGGTGCTCAATGGCAGGAAATGGGATGCACGTTGTTGGCGGGTAATCCCTTATTCAGAGAGACCATTGAAGAAATAGATTCCTTATTACCAGCACAAATTGGTTTTTCAATTAAAGAGGAATTATTAAATACGCAAAAAAATTCGCGTTATCTTGCCACAGAAATTGCTCAGCCTTGTTTATTTGCCTTGCAGGTAGCACTCACTCGTTGTCTTATTGCTCAAGGAGTAAAAGTTAATGCAGTAGTAGGTCATAGTGTAGGCGAAGTTGCTGCTGCATGGGCATGTGGTGCTTTAACACTTGAACATGCTTGCCAGGTTATTTTTCAACGCAGCTTTTGGCAAGGGAAAACCCATGGGCAAGGGAAAATGATTGCGCTTGCATTAAGTGCTGGTGAGGCAACAAAGTTAATTAAGGATCTCAAGTTATCTTCTTCTTTGGAAGTTTGTGCGGTCAATAGCCCCAAAGGATGTACTATTTCCGGAAAAAAATCGGCCATTAACCAAGTACACAATTTTTGCATTCAGCAAAACATCTTACATTGGCCACTGGATCTTGATTATGCATTTCATAGTCAACAAATGGAGCCTTTAAAAGCGAATTTTCTTTCTGGAGTGAATAATATCCATCCACAAGCGAATCCAATTAATTTCTTCTCCACTGTAACGGGCACTAAACGTCGGGGTAAGAAACTCGATGCAAATTATTGGTGGGATAACATTCGTCAACCAGTACAATTTGAAAAAGCAATTAATCAATTAATTGATGATGGCGTAAAAGTTTTCCTTGAAGTTGGGCCGCAACCCGTTTTAAAACGCTACATTGAAGATATTTTGCACACTAGAAAAGCATCAGGAGCAGTTTTTACCACGTTAAAACGACATGGGGATGAATCTTTTGATCTCAAACAATCCATTTATAAAGTCTTACTTAGTGGCGCAAATTTTGATAAATCATGTTTATTTCCGGTCGTAGGAAAAGCAATTTCTTTACCTGCGTATCCTTGGATTAAAGAGGTTCATCGACAACAACCAACTAATGAGAATAATAACCTGACCGATTTACGCATCGAGCATCCCTTATTGGGTTGGAGAATCCGACCTCAGGAATTCATTTGGGAAAATCATCTAGATACTCAGCTTGTGAGTTACCTTGCTGATCATGTAGTTGATGGAACTCCGGTCATGCCAGCAGCTGGTTTTGCTGAAATGGCTCTGGCTGCTTCTCGTTTATGGTATGGCAATTACCACCATGATGTCCGAGATATTGACATCCTCGTACCTATGGTTTTTGAAGAAAAAAAATGTCGTATTACTCGTTTTGAGCTACAACCACAGGATGGTAGTTTCAATATTAAAAGTCGTAATCGACATTCAGATGAATCTTGGATTGTTCATGCGGTCGGGCGTTTAATTAATGAACCTGTAGTTTCTGAACCTGATCATATCGATATCATGCATTTGCGGAAAGCGGCTAATTCCCCTATTGAGGGAGAGGTTCTTTATGCCATGGCTCGTTCAATAGGGCTAGATTATGGACAAACCTTTCAAGGTATTTTGTATCTTTGGTTACAAAAACGATGTGCTTTAGCGCAAACCACAATTCATCCGAGTATATTTGCTGGTCTCGAGCAATATTGTATCCCACCAACTATTCTTGATAGTTGTTTTCAGCTACTTATTGGTGTCCTACATCGCCAAGGCTATTCAAGCCAAGCAGCACTTCCCGTACGAATAGGCCGTATTCGGATGTTCGCTCAGTTACCTGAACAAATTTATCTTTACGCTGAGATCTTAACGATCACCAAACAGGGAATTCATGCCCAATTCAAGATTATTGACAATTTAGGTAGGTTAATTGCTTTAATTGATGATTGTCGCTTTAAAAATATATCTTTTTCGAGGCAAGGGGATGCCATGAAAATGTATGTTAATAAGGCCCATTTATTATCCTGTGCTGCACCCTTAAGCATCGATTTCTCAACATTGACCATGATTAGGCAACACGTGCAGGATATTGCCTACACAAAAAAAGAAGATCGGGTTCGCCATTTTGAAGAGGTAATGCCTCTATTTGATGTGATGATTGCCCAGTTTATTTATCGTGCAATTAAAACAATTGCAGCACAAAAACAAACCTTCTCCTTAGACTCTTTATGTGATTATGGAGGAGTGATTAAGTCGCAACAACCTTTATTAAAGCAATACCTGAGAGTTCTTGTTGAAGATGGCTTATTATTAAAAACACAATCTCAAGAGTACACTTTTGTTGAACCCAAAGAACAATATGATGCAGAGTTCATTTGGAACGCACTTTTAAATCACTATCCAAATTACCTCTCGGAATTATCAATTGTTGGTCGCTGGAGCTTGCATTTAACATCCCTTTTGCAAGGGAAAATTACTACCGAGGAGTTTTTACCTTCATTACACGATGATACTTTTCATTATTTTCTAAACAGCGCTCCTTCTGCAGATGGGATTCATATTCTTGTTAGAGAGTCTATTCAAGCAATAGTAGCTCGTTGGCCCAGTGAACGACGACTTCGTATTCTAGAAATTGGTCAAGGCTTCAGTAGTTTAACTCTTAATCTATTAGAATCTCTCCCTGCAGAAAGAACGGATTATTTAATCGCTCTAGGAGATGAAACAGCGTCTTACGAAGCAAAACATTATCTAAGTAAATATTTGTTTGCGAAAACGACAACACTAGCTCTTGACTCTGATTTCATTAATCAGAGCTCTTTGGCAGAGCAATCGTTTGATATTATTTTACTCCGCAATTGTTTGCATGCAGTTGACAATGTATTGCATCCTTTGACGATGTTGCGTTCTTTATTAAGTAAGAACGGTATTTTACTTCTCATGGAAAGACATAGCGATCGTCTTTATGATATGAGTTTAGGGTTGAGGCCAGAATGGTGGCGTCTTAATGACGAAAATGAACCCTTATCTCGTTTTTATTCCTTGCCAACCTGGGGCAAGCTCTTGCAGGATGCTGGTTTTCAATATACGGAAGCGTTACCTGAGCCAGGGGCAGCTCAGCGAGAAGGCAGTTTTTTATTTTTGGCTCAACCCCTTAGTGATACCACGACGGTTTTCGCTCCTCAAATAAGGCCGCAACCGATAGATATTATCGTAGTTACATCTCAGCATAAAGCCAAGGACTATTTGACTCAGGCAATAGAGAACAAAGGAGCGATAGCTGACATTTATTTCGTCAGCAATGATAACGAAGCGTTTGATTGTTCCTCGAAACTTTTGCAACAATCATTAGCGCCTTTTATTAAAAAATCAACCCGATTACGACTGGTGGTTCTTCTTGATGCGCGCATTGAAATGGAGCAGGCTGGGGTTAAGTGTAATGAAGTGATTGATTTAATCAAAACGATTGAACGTTATAATTGGACGGTGCAACCTCAAGTTATACTGGTAACTTCCAATGCTGCTCCTTGTGATCTTATCCCCACAACAATCGCTGATAACCCGGTACAGGCCACTTTGTGGGGGCTGGGCCGTGTGTTAATTAATGAGTATCCAGGCTTTGACTGCAAGCTCATTGATTTACAAGGTGATATCACCCCAGAGCTGGCAGCCAATCTGGCAAATGAATTGGTCCTAAATGATGGCGAAGATGAAATTATTCTTACTGCAACCGCCAGATATGGCATCCGCCTTATGATGCCGACGGCAGCTCATTTAGAGCAAAGTGTTTTACAAGAGTATCGTCTTGATTTCGAGCGCTCTGGTTCGCTTCATCATTTAAAATGGTTTCCAGTTCAGGAGATAAAACTTGCAGATGACGAGGTGCAAATTAAACCTCATGCTACGGGACTTAATTTTCGCGACCTCATGTACACAATGGGTTTTATACCTGATGAGGCGGTACAAGATGGATTTTTGGGAGCAACCTTAGGTATGGAGTTTGCCGGCGAAATTCTTGCTACGGGAAAAAAAGTTTCCAACTTTAAAGTGGGTGATCGGGTAATGGGATTTGCTCCGGCAAGCTTTAGTACCACGACCAGTACCAAGGCATATGCCATAGCCCATTTACCTTCTCAATGGGATTACTCAGCAGGAGCAGGTGTCCCCATTGCTTTTTTCACAGCCTATTATGCTTTGCATCATCTCGCTCATTTACAACCTGGTGAGCGGATTTTAATCCATGGAGCGGCGGGTGGTGTAGGGATTGCAGCAATTCAACTTGCTCGCAACATTGGTGCGGAAATTTATACTACGGCGGGTTCAGCATCAAAAAGGGATTTTCTTCGCCTTCTAGGAGTTAGGAATATTTTTGATTCCCGTTCACTCGTTTTTGCCGAGCAGATTATGCAAGAAACCGCCAACGAGGGGGTTGATGTCATTTTAAATTGCCTGTCAGGAGAGGCTATCAATGCAAATCTAACTATTTTAAAACCTTTCGGCAGATTTTTAGAGTTAGGGAAACGAGATTTTTATCTCAACAGTAAAATTGGTTTAAGACCATTTAAAAACAACATCGCATATTTTGGGATTGATGCCGATCAATTAATCATTAAAAATCCCCAATTATGTTCCCAGATTTTTGGAAATATACTGGTTTTATTCGAACAAAATGTACTTTCACCTTTGCCCTATCGCGAATTTGCTAATAACAGTATTCATGATGCTTTTCGGTACATGCAGCAATCAAAACATATAGGCAAAATTATTGTTCGTTTTACAGAAAAACCAAATGATCATTTATTAAATTTCAAATCGCTTTCTTCATTATCCTTATGTCCAAATTCTGCTTATTTAATCACCGGAGGTTTTAGTGGATTTGGCTTGAAATCGGCGCAATACCTGGCGGAAAAAGGTGCACGGCATTTAATTCTGCTGGGAAGACAAGGACTCGTAAAAGAGGAAGCTAAAAACGCAGTTTCGCGTTTGACTGAGCAAGGAATTAAAGTCGATATCCATGCACTGGATATCAGTGATCCTATGCAAATACAACAGCTTATTAATTCATTGCAGCAGAACAAGGTTTTATTGAAAGGCATCATTCATGCGGCAACCGTGTATGAAGATGCATTGATTAAAAATCTGGATACGCAAAAAATGAATAATGTTTTTGCTGCTAAAGTAAAAGGGGCTTGGAATTTGCATCACAGCACCAAGAATTTATTATTAGATTTTTTTGTGGTTTATTCATCGGTTACTACTCTTTTTGGTAATCCAGGACAGGGTAATTATGTTGCAGCAAATCATTATTTAGAAAAACTGATCTCCCTTCGTAGAAAACAAGGTTTAAGTGGTTTATTTGTTGCCTGGGGACCAATTTATGACGCAGGCTATTTGGCCAGAAATGAAAAACTTAGAGCTTTATTGATGACCCAAATGGGCGGTCAGATTTTTACTTCAGAACATGCTTTGAATTGGCTGGAACAATTAATTCTTAATAAAGAAATGGGCGCGGCTATTGCTGATCTTAACTTGAGAAAAATGCAGCGCGCTTTTCCCAAGATGAATGCTCCCAAATATAGTAAACTGCTTAGCATAGAGGAGCACAAAAACTCAAAATATACGAAACAAACAGACATTCATGAGCTCCTTTCTGGCAAATCAACCCAAGAAGCTTTGGAAATTGTTAGTAATATTTTAGCCGATGAAGTAGCACGAATTTTGCGGTTACCTAAAGAAAAAATAGATAGAAAAGAATCCTTGCTTAATATTGGCCTGGATTCTTTAGTTGGGGCTGAGTTAAGCAATGCTATAGAGCAGCGCTTTAATTTTCCGCTACCCATGATGACCCTTTCTCAAGGGTTTTCATTAGATACTTTAACAGAACGCATTGTTAGCCAATTAAGTAATCAAAATGAAATTAACGAAGAACATGAGAGTCCTGTACTTAGGGTAATGCATGAGGCAGCACGCCACGGTGAGATTATTTCTGTTAAAGAAGCAATAGAACTCGAACAGGAATCAAGAATAATTGAGAGTACAGTCCAATGAGCAAGATAAAGGATAGTCTAATCAAAATGGCGTTAGGTCAACGCCAACTTCGTTTAAAAGACTCTGCTAATACTACTCAGAATGAGTTGCTTCAAGCTCATAATTCAGCTGTTCAAATTCCTGAGCGATTTTGTAATTTTGAAGATTATCCAAACTACCAAACAATAAAACAAAAACAAATTTATTTGCGAAAATTAAAAATTGACACTCCATTTTTTTTAACGCATGAAGGAACAGCCTCAGCGACTTCGATTATTGATGGAGAGTCGTTCCTTAATTTTTCCAGTTACAATTATCTGAATTTAAATGGCGATTCTCGAGTCAATGCCGCAGCACAAGAAGCCATCCAACGTTATGGAACTTCTGCATCTGCCAGTCGACTGGTGTCTGGAGAGAGGCCTATTCATCAACAATTGGAGAATGCATTAGCGAAAATGTATGGAGTTGAAGATGCATTGATTTTTGTTAGTGGGCATGCAACTAATGTCACCACCATTGGTTATTTATTTGGCCCCAAGGATTTAATTATCCATGATGAGTTAATTCATGATAGTTCCTTACAGGGGATCAAATTATCCGGTGCCTTTAGAATGTCGTTTCCTCATAATAATTGGCAAGCTTTAGAGCATATATTAATAACACGTCGCCATCAGTTTGAGCGAGTACTTATTATCATTGAAGGCTTATACAGTATGGATGGTGATTATCCGGATTTGCCAGCGTTCATAGAAATAAAAAAGCGGCACAAAGCTTTTTTGATGGTTGACGAGGCTCACTCAATAGGCGTCCTTGGAAAAAGTGGCAAAGGCATTCATGAGTTTTTCGAGATAAATGGGCGCGAAATTGATATTTGGATGGGGACACTGAGCAAAACTTTAGCCGGTTGTGGCGGATACATTGCTGGAAGCCATGCATTAGTGGAGCATCTTAAATTCTCCGCCCCTGGTTTTTTATACAGCGTAGGTATGGCGCCGCCGCTTGCTGCTGCGTCCTTAAAAGCCTTGGAAATTATGTTAGATGAACCTGAACGAGTTACTGCTCTGAATGCGCGTTCAACGCAATTTTTAGAAGAAGCGAAGGCATTAAATCTGAATACAGGATTTAGCCTAGGATTGGGAATAATTCCAATCCTTTGTGGTAGCTCTAAAAAAGCAATTATATTATCGCGTCAACTTTATGATAAAAAAATCAACGTGCAACCTATTATATATCCTGCGGTTCCTGATAATCAGGCTCGATTAAGATTTTTTATAAGTAGTGTCCATAGCTCAGAACAAATAAGTTATGCAGTCAATGAAATAGCATCTCACGTTTAGAATCATCTTTGACCCACTAGATACATTCAACCTTCGCGGTAGCCGTTGCGGTAACGGCGGCAGGACGTCCTACTGAATAATAATTAAATTGCAGCTTGTTCATCATGTCTAAGTTATAGCAATTACGACCATCGAATAAAGGCGTGTCTTGTAAATGTTCTTTTAATTGTACTAACGGATACTGAACAAATTCGTCCCATTCAGTCAGCAGAAGCAATGCATCAATGTCATATTGAAACACCTCATCGCAGTGTTCAAGCCACGTAATATTATCGTAACAACCTAACATTTCTTTGGTATTAGGTATGGCTTTAGGATCATAGATGAGTAAATCAACCCCAGCTTTACTTAATTCATGGATGGTGACTAAACTACTTGCTTCACGAATATCATCTGTTCCAGGTTTAAATGCGATACCCCAAATACCGATATGTAATCCAGTAAGTTGCTTTTTAAAATATTGATTGAGCTGTGTCATAACCCATTTTTTTTGATGGTGATTTACCTGCTCAATTGCTTCAAAAAATGAAGCGTCTATGCCTGCTGATTTAGATGTTTGAATAAGAGAATGTATATCCTTTGACAAACAGGAGCCACCATAACCAATTCCGGCTTTTAAGAAATGTGGTCCAATGCGATGATCCAAAGAAATACCTCGAGCAATCTGATTAATATCGGCATCAAATGCGTGCGATAATTCACTAATTTTATTAATAAAACTAATTTTGCATGCTAATAAGATATTGGCAGCATATTTGGTAAGTTCAGCAGAACACGGATCCATAGTTAATAATGGTATACCCAAATCACTTAATGGTTTATAAATATTTTTTAATATCGCAGTAACTTGCTCATCACCACCGATAACAATACGATCCGCATTTAAAAAATCATTAATCGCTGTCCCTTCACGTAAAAACTCTGGATTTGCTCCTACTGAGATAGTAATTTTTTTAGAGTGTTCCGATAGAAATTTCTGAATTGTATGTTTAATTTGATTGCTAGTTCCCACAGGAACCGTAGACTTGATAACAATAGAACACGACTGGGTAACACGGTGTGAAATATATTCGATTACGTCAAACAATTGGGTTAAGTCAGTGCTGCCATCAGGTAAACGGGGTGTGCCTAAAGCAATAAGGTGTACGGTAGAAAAATGAACTGCTTCCTCTAAATCTGCAGTAAAAAATAATTGTTTTTTTTCTAATTGTTGCTGTAACAGTAAATCGATGTCTTTTTCAAAAATAGGAGAATGTCCTTTTTTAAGTAACGCAATACGTGCTTGACACTTATCCATACAACACACTCGGTGGCCTATTTTGGCAAGACATAATGCTGTAACTAATCCCACATAACCAGCACCATACACAGTAATATCCATAATACTCTCAAAATTAAAGCTAATTAAAAAACAATACCAAACTTAGACACATCTATTTGTAAAAAAGCATTAGTACTGTGCTCCTCCTGGAACCCTTCAGCTATATCATAACAATAATGATAATTGCTGAATATAATTTACTTCATCGTATAAAAGTAAAAACCTTAAATAAATCGCTATAGGATGGTATTAAGATGACTTCAATATTCGAAAATCATCTTCAAGAAAATGCAGCTAAAGATGCTTTAATTCGCTCATTGTCCTTAAAAAAGCAGTCGTTTGAACTTTAACTGAAATTCTTTAGATTCAAGGAGGCGAGTTCTTAATCGTTCAAATGATTTATATGATTTTTTAATGTTCTTCAGCTCATCTGGTTCAGGATCTCGAGCAAGGATTAGGTTAAATGCAAGAGTAATATCTTCTTCTTGGGGGGCGTTGGAACAAAGCGTGTCAGAAAATACGCTGAACTTATTTTGTAATAATTGATTTTTAAATTCTTCAGACGTAAACAAGCATTTTCTTAACTTTTCGACGGTTTCACAAGCTGACTGTTGATATTCAATTGCATATTCACTTTCGGGCTCGCGTCCGAGAATAAAGCGATAGCCAGCAATGACATGTTCTCTGGTTGGCGCATTGATTCGTGTTGATTGATAAAAATCGTAGGCTTCATTTATTTTATCGAAAGAATAGAGTCGGCCTTTGCTGAGGACCGCTGCTGATTCACAATGTGTTTTTATATAAGTTGGATCATGAGACACTATAACAAGTGCCCGGTCTTTTCTTTTTTCAAATAATTCTTCATAACACTTTTTATGAAATCGATCATCACCCACCGCAATCACTTCATCAATTAAGAAACAATCAAACTCGACAGCCATTGAAATTGCGAAACTTAAACGCGCACGCATTCCAGATGAATAGGATTTAATGGGTTCATGAAAATAGAGGCCAAGCTCGGCAAAATCATTTACAAACTCGATCTTATCGTGCATGGCTTCTTTTTTAATGCCATAAATTCTGCATATAAATCGAAGACAATCGAGTCCTGTTTGATTGTCTTGAAATGCATCACCAAAAGCGAGGGGCCATGAAACGCTCATGCCCCGATGTATTTTTCCGGCACTAGGCTGTTCGGCGCCACTAATGAGACGGATTAAGGTTGACTTCCCAGAGCCGTTGCGTCCTAAAATCCCTATTTTTTGACCGGGGTCAATGGTTAAATTGATCTTATCAAGAACAGTACGTACGCCTTGGCGAATAGGGTAAATCTTGCTGATATTATGAATATGAATCATTCTGAGCCTACGCGTCTACTCGCTTCTTTTACCATAGCAAGACTAAAAAGGCTTAAGACCAGGCAAAAAGAGGACATATATTGAATTGAGTAATGAGTATGTAACGCGGATCCAAAAAATCCCTCCCGCACTAATTCAACCCCATGAATCATTGGTAACCATAAAACAACTTCCTGTGCTTTTTGAGGCAGCCAGTCGACCATGAACGCAGCACCTGACATTGGAAAAAGTAAGTATGCTACGGTATGCCATAATCGCTCAACTGTTTCAAAGTGTTCGCTAATCGCACCAATCATCAATGCCAGGGCGATAGCAAACCACATAAGCAAGAACCAGCCGAATAAAATTGTTAAAATATTATCTGGGAAATCCATTAAACCCATGCTGATAAATGCTATGGATAAAATCAAAAAGGACATCGTTACGCTGCTAATCTCAAGGATTATGCGGGCTAAAAACAAGTGCAGTACTTTAATATATCGGTGATGCAACAGACTGCGATTTGAACGTACCGCCATAGTACATCGACTTACTGTATTTCGCCACACAAGAACCGATGAATACCCTGTGAGTGCGAAGGCGGTGATGGGTAAACTGGAGCCGTGGGTGAGCTTGGTTAATGTCCATAATGTAGTGACTCCCAAGGTAAATAGCATGGGCTCTACGATGATCCATAAAAATCCAATATTGTGTCGGCCATAGCGAATCAAGATTTCGCGCATAAGCAGTGCGCCTATTACCCGAGCTTGTATTTTGAGTAATGAGTCTTTTGGCAATGACATAAAAAATCCTATTTAATGGCACGTTCCTAACGATAAATAGAGGGGATAGAGTCTTTAACTTCGAGCTAAAACGATTGTTATTTTTAATTGAAAAAGTATAATGGATTCACAAAAACAGGACAAGACTTATACTTTTGAACTCTTTTGAAAAGGTTTAATAGTATCTGTCGGAAGAAGTCAATTTAACGGCTTGGCATTAAATTAAAGGGATTCTTATGAGCTTCGTGTCTTTTGCACAAAATTTTGAAGACATTATGTTATGGCGGGCACTAAAACATGTGCAGAAGGGATTTTATATTGATATTGGTGCTCAACATCCGGTAATCGATTCGGTTAGTAAAGCATTTTATGATAAAGGTTGGCGGGGTATTCATATTGAACCCGTTCCTGAATTTGTTGAGCTTTTGCGACACGCACGACCTGATGAAACAGTATTACAGATCGCCCTATCAGACCATAATGGATTACTTGATTTTAATATTATTCCTGGAACCGGCTTAAGTACAGCCATTGACCACATTGCAGAAACTCATTCCAATGAATTAGGCTTACCTTGCCATAAAGTACAAGTGCCAACGCTCACATTGCAATCAGCAATGAATACTTTAGCTGAGAATGACATTCATTGGATGAAAATTGATGTTGAAGGGTTTGAAAAAGAAGTGCTTAACGGCTGGGATCCCACACGGTTACGTCCTTGGATAATATTAATTGAAGCCACAGTCCCTAATTCACCTGAAACAAATCATGCTCAATGGGAATCATTACTTATCTCCGCCGACTATCTCTTTGTGTATGCTGATGGGCTTAACCGTTTTTATGTTGCGAAAGAGCACCCGGAACTTCTCGATGCGTTCACTAGTCCGCCTAATATATTTGATAAATGGCAGATTACCGAGAATTCATGGCTTTGCCAAGAATTAGTCGCCAATTATAAAGTAAAAATTAATATGTTACTGGAGCAAACAGCAAGCGAACTTAATTTAGCAAAAGAATATCAGGCACAACAGCAAAACGATGCCTATCGTGTACAACAAGAAAAGAATGCATTAGTCCAAGAATTGAACTTACAAAAAGAATACCGCGTTCATCAGCAAGGATTTGTTCAAAATTTACAAAATGAATTAAATAAGCTTAATCAACAATTAGGTTCTTTAAGCGAAGAGCTGATTACCATTAAAGAACATCGTAGGGAAGAGCATATACATACTCAAAATTTACAGCTTGAATTAAATAAGGCCAACCAAAAATTAGTTGTTCTTAGCGATGGGCTTATTGCGGAAAAAGAATTTCGTAGAAAAGAACAAGCACATATTCAAAATTTACAGAATGAATTAAATAGCGCCAACCAAAAACTGGACTCCTTAAATGCAGAACTTATTGAGGAAAAAGAATCGCGTAGAAAAGAGCATGCACTTACTCAAATGCAACAGCAAAATCAGCTCGTTCAAGCTTCAATAAAGAACTCAAGCGATATCAACTTACTTTTACATCGACAAGGAGAGGATTTTATTTACCATGCCTACCTTGCCGCATTGAATAGAGAACCCGATCCCGAGGGTATGCAGTATTATCTGAGCCATCTATCTGCAGGTCGGAATAAGACGTTAATAATAAAAGATTTATTAAAATCACCCGAAGGACAGAGTAAAAAAATTCGCATCAAGGGACTTAACAAGGCTTTTCGTTGTTATAAAAGACAAAATTGGCCGATGATTGGAGCGTATTTTAGAAAGGTTTATGAAAAGCAAAATAATAAAATCAAGCAACATTTATTAGCTACAGGTACGAATGAAGTTGAGCCCGAATTACATCATTTATCGGAACATGAACGTCATGTTTTTTATCAACTCAAAAAATGTATTGATTAGATGCTTAATAAAAGCACCTGCAGAAAAACTTCGTAAACTATTTAAATTGGATGTTAACAAAGGATTGCAATAATGTTAGAAAATGCCAGTAGTTGGAAAACGGATTTGACAGAAAATCAGATTTATTTAGGATATACCTTTGACGATTTAAAACGACTCGAAAAATATCAGGCCCACTCAGAATTGGAAAAAGGGTTTTATACCGACTATTTTGGCATTAAAACCGATTTATCTTTTTTTTCACTTAATAATACCCACCATGAGCAATCTATTGGTAGGCTCCCTTTCCCTTGCGACACCCTTCATGCTGAGGCCCTTGAATACATTGGCGCCGTTAAGGCCATAGAGGCTGCTAAAAATCGATTCGTAGGCATTGAATTGGGTGCAGGTTATGGGCCGTGGCTGGTGTTTGCTGCAAAAATTGCGCAACAAAATGGAATAAATGACATTACTCTTGTCGGAGTTGAGGCCGATATAGAACGGCTTGCCTTGATGAGAGCCCATTTTATTAAAAATGGTCTGCCTATTTCGGAACCTGATAATATTAAAACCGAAAACCAGATCAATACGCGTTGCATTTATGGTGGAATTAGTGAGAGCAAAGAGCCTTTATTTTATGGCGCGAGTGGAATTGCTGATTGGGGCGGGGCCGTCTCGAATGATTCATCTGCAATGGATTATCGTGGACAAGAGCTCTCCAAGAGTCAGATCCCATCCTATACGATCGAAGACATTTTAGATGATTTTAACTATGTTGATTATGTCCATATGGATATTCAAGGTAGTGAATTTAAATCACTAAGACATTCAATTGGATCAATTAATAAAAAAGTTCGTTTTATGCTTATAGCAACCCATAGTCGAAAAATCGAAGGTGAAGTATTGGAACTGTTCATCCAAAATAAATGGACTTTACTTCATGAAAAACCCTGTAAATTTGATTTCAATCCAAAACTTTCTAATCTAACGGGCATGACAACCTTGGATGGGATTCAGGTCTGGTTCAACGAAAATTTATATGAAGATATGACGGTATATTAAATTAAGTGGACCAATCTGTACTCGAGTTTCTAATTTTATTTTAAATTAAAAATCCATTTGGATTGTATTGAAGGAGTTGTTTTATGCGTATTGTCTTGGATCTGCAAGGAGCACAAGCACCCAATACTCGTTTTCGTGGCATTGGCCGTTATGTACTTTCCCTCGCCTTAGCGATTGTCAAAAATCGCGGAGAACACGAAATTTTTATTGCGCTCAATGGACAATTTCCAGGTAGTATTGAACCGATACGCGCTGTATTTGATGGAATATTGCCGCAGGAGCATATTCGTGTGTGGTACAGTACAACTGAAAATGATGAAACAGCCGAACTGATACAAGAGGCATTCATTGCTCAACTAAAACCTGATGTAGTCCTGATAGGTAGTTTTTTTGAAGGAACAAATGGAGGCGGGGTTGTCACGAGTATCGGCCGACTCAGCAAAATAATACCTGTAGCTGTTGTGATGCACGACTTAATTCCTCTTGTTTATGCTGAGCATTACCTACACGATTCAAAAACAAAAAAATGGTACTTTAAAAAACTCGACTCTTTGGGGCAAGCGGATTTACTGTTATCTAACTCCGAGCACTCCAGACAGGAGGCGTTAAAATATTTAAATTTTTCAGAAGACAAAGTTGTTAATATTTCTTCAGCTGTGGATAATTATTTTAAACCCATAAAAGTAAATAATGCAGAGAGTTTGAAAAAACGATATGGATTAACCCGTCCATTTGTTTTATATACAGGCGGAATTGATTTTCGCAAAAACATTGACGGATTAATTCGCGCTTATGCGAAATTACCATTCGATGTTCGTGATCAGCATCAATTAATGATTGTGTGCTCTATAACACGTACAGAAAAGAAAAATCTTCTTTCATTGTCGGCCTCGCATGGTTTAGCTACTGACGAATTAATACTCCCCGGATTTATACCCAACGATGATCTGCTGAGCTTGTATAATTTATGCAAAATTTTTGTTTTTCCTTCATTGCATGAGGGATTTGGCTTACCTGTTCTTGAGGCAATGTCTTGCGGTCAAGCGGTAATTGGCTCTAATACAAGCAGTATCCCGGAAGTGATTGGAAGAGAAGATAATCTTTTTGATCCTCGCGACGATGAATCAATTGCCAACATGCTATTAAAGGTCTTGGATAATGATGACTTCCGATGTGAGTTGCGACATGCAGCACTTGAGCAAGCTAAATTATTTTCCTGGGATATTAGTGCCCGCAGAGCAATTAAAGCACTGGAATCCTTAGATGTTGAACAAAAAAAACAACAAAGTCTCTCATTGAATTCACACCAACGACCGAAGTTAGCCTATGTTTCCCCCCTTCCTCCAGAACGTAGTGGAATAAGCTATTACAGTGCGGAGCTTTTACCCTTCTTGAGTCGATTTTATGACATTGAGGTTGTTGTCGCTCAAAATGAAGTGAGTGATCCTTGGATTTCCGCCAATCATCGTATTCGATCAGCAAGTTGGTTCCAGGAGCATGGCCTTGGTTATTACGATCGGGTTATTTATCATTTTGGTAACTCGATGTTTCATCGACATATGTTTGAGTTGATTCAAGAAATACCGGGTATTATTGTGTTGCATGATTTTTTCCTTTCAGGTGTCGTTGATTATATTGCTTATCATGGTAAAGCTAAGAATTTTTTAAATTTAGAATTATATTATTCCCACGGCTATAAAGGGTGTCTGGATAGAGTAAATGATCATGATGCTGCGATCTCTAAATATCCTTGTAATCTTCGAATCCTACAACAGGCAACAGGCATTATTGTTCATTCAGAATATTCTCGTTATTTAGCGAACCATTTTTATGGTACCAATACCGCAAGGGATTGGGCGGTTATTCCTCATTTAAGAAAACCTGTCGAACTCATTGATAAAATGGCAGCGCGCGAACAATTAGGTCTTAACCCTGATGCATTTATAGTCTGTAGTTTTGGCATTTTAGGCCCTAATAAAGTAAACCATAGGTTATTAGAGGCTTGGTTGGATTCCAAACTCGCGCACAGTAAACAATGCAAACTTATCTTTGTAGGAATAAACAATTCTAAAAGTTCTTATGGGAAACAATTATTAGCCACCATTAATGCTGGTGTGGGAACCAATGTAACTATTACTGGATGGTGCGATGAGCCAACGTACCAGTTGTATCTAGCAGCTGCTGATCTAGCGGTTCAACTTCGGAGCAACTCGCGGGGAGAAACATCTGGAACAGTGTTAGATTGTATGAATTACGGTGTTCCTACTATTATCAATGCGCATGGAAGTCTCTGCGAATTACCTGATAACTGTGTGTGGAAGGTACCAGAAGATTTTACTGATCACCAATTGAAGGAATCCCTAGAACTTCTTTGGAACGATAAAAATCGTCGATTAGCACTAGGCGATTTAGCACAAAAACATATAAGAGTTCAGCATGCACCTTATGATTGTGCACGGAACTATTATCATTCTATCGAAAAAATGTATGACCTCGCTTCAGCTGATATGTTTTCTTTAGGTAGGTCAATAGCGCAACTTACATCTTATTCTCCAGATACGCGCGATTTAATGCAATTAGCCAGAGATGTAGCTCAGTCCATTCCTAAATCAATTCCTACCCGACAATTTTTGATTGATGTGTCATTGCTCATTGTTAAAGATGTGAAATCAGGGATTCAAAGAGTGACACGAAGTATTGTAAAAAGTTTATTGGAGTCCCCTCCATCCGGTTATAGAGTAGAGCCTGTTTATGCTTCTGAGAGTCACACATATCGCTATGCTCGCAATTTCACGCTTAATTTATTATCGTGTTCTGCTGATGGTTTTGACGACACTCCCATTGATACCAACGCAGGAGATATTTTTTTAGGTTTGGATTTAAGTCCCAATATTGTTCCTAAACATAAGGACTATTTGCTGAATCTTCATCGTAAGGGCGTTTCTATTAATTTTGTTATTTATGATTTACTACCCATATTAATGCCTGAAATGTTCAATCCCAAAACGGAAAAAATGCACCACAACTGGATGAATACGGTTGCAATGTTTGATGGTGCATTATGCATCTCTAAAGCAGTGGCTGACACGGTGTGTGACTACTTAAAGAGTTTTAAATTTGAAAATTCTCGCCCCTTCAAGATAGGCTATTTTCACCTTGGCGCCGATATTGAAAACTCGTTGCCAACCCATGGGATAAATAGTAATGAGGAGCAAATTCTTCAACAATTGAAACACGATCCTACTTTTATTATGGTTGGAACGGTTGAGCCACGAAAAGGGCACACACAAGTGCTCAATGCATTTGAATTATTATGGTCGCAAGGACATCGAGTTAATTTAGTGATTATAGGAAAGCAAGGGTGGAATGTAGAAAAACTAGTCCAAAAATTGCGAAAACACCCGGAATTATTTAAAAATTTATTCTGGCTAGAACAGGTGAGTGATGAGTATTTAGAAAAGATATACGCCTCTTCATCTTGTATGTTGGCTGCGAGCGAAGGGGAGGGATTTGGTTTACCTTTAATTGAGGCAGCGAAATATAAACTTCCAATTATAGCACGTGATCTAGAGGTTTTTCGTGAGGTCGCTGGCAATTATGCTACCTATTTTAACTCTAATGATCCTTCTGCTTTGGCAGAGGCTATTCTTTCTTGGTTGGATGATTTTAAAGAAAAGACGCATATTTTATCGGAAGACATGCCTTGGCTTACCTGGGAACAAAGTACGCAGCAACTCTTGGAGGTATTGTTTAATGAGCGGTGGTATACCCAATTAAGCTCAGATCATTGTGAATTTGATTGGAATCAATGTTTAGTGATGAATGAAAACGCATTAGAAGAGGAGGGGCAATGCAACTAACTAAATCTCCTAAAATCGCATTGATCACAGGGATAACCGGCCAAGATGGTGCTTATTTGGCTGAGTTATTATTAGAAAAAAAATACGTGGTCTATGGTGCTTATCGCCGGGCTAGTGCAACTAATTTTTGGCGAATTCAAGAATTAGGTATCGATAAGCATCCTAATTTACATTTGGTTGAATTTGATTTAACTGATTTAAGTTCCATTGTTGGTTTACTTAGGAAAAGCCAAGCGACCGAAGTGTATAACTTAGCGGCACAGAGTTTCGTCACTTCTTCTTTTGACCAACCCATTATGACCTCTTCAATTACTGCGCTTGGGGCTTTAAATATTTTAGAAGCAATTCGTATGGTGAATCCGATGATTCGTTTTTACCAAGCAAGTACTTCGGAGATGTTTGGGAAAGCGCAAACTGTGCCGCAAACTGAATTAACACCATTCTATCCTCGTAGTCCTTATGGGGTTGCCAAATTATATGCTCATTGGATGACTGTTAATTATCGTGAAAGTTACAATCTGTTTGCATGTAGCGGCATCTTGTTTAATCACGAATCGCCTCTGCGAGGCAGTGAATTTATTACTAGAAAAATAACCAACGGTATTGCAAAAATCAGACTGGGAATGCTCGATGTCTTAGAAATAGGAAACTTGGATGCAAAACGAGATTGGGGGTTTGCTAGAGAGTATGTAGAAGGGATGTGGCGTATGCTGCAAGCAGAGGAACCTGATACCTATGTATTGGCAACTCAACGAACTGAAAGTGTTCGATATTTTGTAAACTTAGCGGCACAAGCAGCAGATTTTGATCTTGCTTGGGAAGGAAGTGGTGCTCATGAAATAGCTGTTGATCAACGAACTGGGAAAACTATAGTGAAAGTTAATCCTCAATTCTATCGTCCAGCAGAAGTCGATTTGCTAATTGGTGATGCCTCCAAAGCCAAAAAATGCTTGGGGTGGGAGCCTAAAATAACTTTAGAACATTTATGTCAAATGATGTTCGAAGCGGATCTTGAGCGAAATAAGCGTGGGGTAGCCTTATAATGAAGAAGGTTATTATTACCGGCGCCTCAGGGTTTACCGGTTATTATCTGTCGCAGGAGCTGGTTCGTTCTGGAATGAACGTAATCGGTCTTTGCCAGCGTCTACCGCTTCACCCTATTCCGGATGTGCGTTATTTTCCATGTGATCTTTTAAATAAAGATGAGCTGAGCAAGATCATTAAAGAAATAGAACCTACCGTGGTTGTTCATTTGGCAGCGATTTCTTTTATAGGCCAGAATAATGCGGAAACAATGTATCGGACGAATATCATCGGTACCCGAAATTTATTAGAGGCCTTAGCTCGATTATCCAAACGTCCGGAACACATTTTTTTAGCCAGTAGTGGAAATATTTATGGTAATACAGATCGCGAATTCATTGATGAAACAGCACCCGCCGCACCGGTCAATGATTATTCAGTGAGTAAATTATCTATGGAGCACATGGCAAGACTCTGGATGAGCGAGCTTCCTATTACCATTGTACGTCCATTTAATTATACGGGAGTGGAACAATCATCTTTATTTTTGGTGCCAAAAATAGTAACTCATTTTTCCCAGCGTGCTGATTCTTTGGAGTTAGGTAATTTAGATATTGTACGCGATTTTTCTGACGTCCGTGATGTTGCACACGCCTATCGACGCCTAATTGAAGTAGGTGGGGTTGCAAATGAAGTTGTGAATATTTGTACGGGCCAAGGATACTCTTTGCAGCAGTTACTTTCTATGCTGAGCAAATTAACAGGTCATACTCCGGAAATTCGTGTTAATTCCGCGTTTGTTCGCAGCCAGGAAGTAAAGCACTTAGTTGGATGTAAACAAAAACTTGAGCAAATTATCGGTCCCTTTTCGCGTTTTACTTTAGAAGAGACCTTAAACTGGATGCTGGAAGCTTAATGTTTAAAGGTAGCAACTCATCCCCACTGCCTACATGCCGCGACGCGTTCGCGGCATCCAGATGCTTTTAATCAAAGGTAAATATCTTCAAATAGATCACGCCATTCTGGATTTAGGTTCTCAATCAAATTCAATTTCCACTGTCTGCGCCAATTTTTGAAACGTTTTTCTCGTCGAGCAGCTTCCACATAGGTTTCATGAGTCTCATAATAAACCAGCATATGAACATTGTACCTAGCAGTAAATCCAGGAGTTAAGTTATTTTTATGCTCCCAGACTCTCTTAATTAAATCTGATGTTGAACCAGCGTATAATGTACCATTTCGCTTGCTTGCCATAATATAGGCATAAA
This sequence comes from Legionella stuttgartensis, assembly GCF_977063405.2. Lineage (NCBI taxonomy): Bacteria > Pseudomonadati > Pseudomonadota > Gammaproteobacteria > Legionellales > Legionellaceae > Legionella > Legionella stuttgartensis. Next base: position 204,497 of record NZ_CDRUHA020000104.1, on the reverse strand, counting down.
ATGACCTCATCTTGCTTCCTTGTTTTTGATTAGAGTATTGGACTCAATGCGATAATATCACTTAAATTACTCTGATTACACGGAGAGCCAAATATAGGAACAGGCATTGAGGCTTAGGCTCATAATTTCTCTTTTTCAATAAGACCTTAATCTTTTACACATCGATGAAAAAACAGTCCTTCTATATTCCTATGTCCCGCGGCTTGTTCCTAAGCGTTCCGGACGAAATTTAAACCCCTACGTACCCCGCTTTATGCGCGATATCAGAACAATCTATCCTAATCAGAACTTTTTGTGCCTCAACAAACATCCTCTGGATACCGCGCATAAAGCGCGGCACGCAGGCCTCGATTGAGATGAGAAGTCAACACATCTACTTTTAATGCTTAATTTACGCACACTATGAAGGTATAATCACTTCTCTATTTGAAGCATTTTAAAGTTGTGGGAATTGTTATGCCTTTTTTGTCACGAGAACAGTTTGTAAATATATGTACAGAAGCTATTTTAAACACTAGAGGAAAAGTAGCGATCGGAAATCAAAAAAGTGGATATGTAAAATATCACTGTGAGATTAAAGAAAATGACTACTTCACTAAAAATGTCCGCACCCCTCTTGTTGCTACCAAAGAAGATGATTATATGTATCGACATGATCTTATTGGACATGTGGGTTTAGGAAATTGTCATGAGCTTGCAGATTATCTTCTGGTAGAGATTGGTAAAGAAATTATGCGTCAAGGGGCGGTTGCAAGAATTCGCATCCTTAACTCGCTCAAATATGATCATGTTTATTTAGAAATATTAATTCAGTTAAGAGGAGAAAGAAATTACTCTATCTGGGAGGTTGATGCTTGGGACCCACGGATCATTGATATCAGTACTCGACCTGATGGTTCAATTAAAAATTACGAGTCGCTTACATACGGATACTCAGCCGACGCTCATAATTCGGTATATACCGATCAGATTAATTACAATCGCAGATACACCTTTTTTAATGCAATACCAAAGCCATTAGCTGGCGGGCCTCCCGCTGGAAGTGCGACACCGGAGCGAGACATGTTGGAGAAGCACCCTACAATGTATGACGATTACACTTTAGAAGAGTCTATGGACGCTGGGATGTTTGATGCTGCTGGAGACATTCATTATTTACAAAAAGCTTCTAACTGGCAGTATTAATATAAGGAGCGTTAAAAATCCTTTTGTCACGGAGAGATGTCAAACTCTGGTTGCACGCTTAGCCAGGAGGAGTGCTGAAACTCAAGTTTGCTTTTAAGATTCAGTATCAAAAATAGGCTACCAGTTAAACTGCAGTTCGTTATCTTCATCACGCCGTCGCTCTTGAACTTCATTTTTTTTGATTTTAGTTTCAATGATGTGAATATCTTTAGCGGGTATTAAAACACCCGCTTGCTTTTTGAGTTTGTTGAAATTTTCTTGTAGGATCTGTTGGTGATTACTTAATGTATCATACTCCTGCGTCCTATCTTGCTCCATAAGTTTTCTTGTTAAAAAATCAGATTCTTTTTTAAGTTCTTGCTGGATTGCTTTAAGGCCCTTAACTTCAGCTATTAAAGTATTACGATGGTGATAATCAGTCCATGTACTTTTTGCCTCATCGATTAATTTTTTATTTACAAATAATAAGAAAAAACGTTTAAAAATACCGGGTTGTTCATCTGCAAAAATACGGACCCAAAACCCTGGTGTCTCCCGAGACAGACGGTTTATTTCTGTTTCTTTATCAGTAATCTTTTTTTCATGGTCTTTGTGCTGTTTTTCTAAAAGCTGAACCTTTGAATGGTCGCCCATCAGGTTTTTTTGGTGCTCATGAATCTGCTTAAGCTCTGACTGAATTTTGAGGAATCCTTTTTCAAATTTAAGAATGATCTCAATTAAATTATCGTCTGTTAGCGTATCTAAAATAGACTCATAGTAATTATGCTCGGCGACCATTTGAGCGGTTCTTAATTGATCAAAAGCTTCATAGCAGAGGAGGCTAACATATTCTTCCTCTAATTCTAGAATTTTTTCAACAGCATATATAATTTCTCTGCCAGCCCTTTGGTTTCCCATTGTAAGTCGATAAAGTGCCGCGCCCATTTTTATCTCAGACATTATTTCTTTATTAGTATAATTTTAATACAAAAAAATTAATGATTTATTAAATAGGCTTGGAATAATACTTGTTCTCGATCACAGAATAATTGAGCGACTCAGCCCTCAATTGAGAGCAGGGATTTATAAGGTTAAATTTACCCATTAATTATATTTTAAATTTGGATGCTATTGCTTTCTTGTTCTTTCAAAATATATAGTGGTGCTGGGGTTGGTTACAAGTCCATGGTAAACATCATCTCGTCAGGCTCCTCAGGTTTAACTTGAGCTGTTTTTTGTTTTTTATTTGCTGTCATTTTAGGAATTAAAGCACTAGCATTTTCTTCTAATTTTTCGATACTGGTTCGTAACACACTATGATACAGATCTAATTCCCCAACTTTCTTGGTTCGAGTTGTAACTTTTTCCTCACTGGCGCCGACTTCTTTTTCTAGTTGTTTCTTGGTTAAATCGAGGTCGTCATTATTTTTGATTAAATCAATGCGGTTTTGATAATCAGCACGTTTTCTCTTGGCTGCATCAATTGACTCTTGGGATACGAACAATAAGAGGAATCTTGTAATCAAACCAGGTTGTTCATCTGCAATTGTATTTTCCCAGATTCCGGGTTTCTCTGGTGATAGATTTTTTATTTTATATTGATTTGAAAGAATTTCCCTAGAGGTTTTTTCGAGCTGATATGCTTTTCTATCTCCCTCACGGATAGCTTCTTGTAGCATCTCTCTTTCTTTATTAAGCTTATTAGAAATTTTAGGTAACATTTCTTTAAATGTCTTAATGATACCCATTAATTCATCATCTTCAAGATGTTCTAAAATAGAACCTTTTTTCCTAAAGGCCTCACCTCGAGCACCTTTTAATTGTTGAAAAACTTGCTTAAGGATATCATCTATATCTTCATTCTCTAATTCCTCCAATGCTAAGATCGATGAAATTTGCCTTTCAATTTCTTTACCAGCTTCTCGATTTTTCGTAGCAAGTTTACTAAGTAAAACACCCATGTTGTTCACATCAATTATATATACTAATAGTATTATTTTAGCTCAAAAAGATTATAAATTTATTAATTTGAGCTTTAATAATACTTTTTCGCCTTAAGAATGATAAAATGAGTGAGTCAGCTCTCGATTGAGAGCAAGGAATTTATAGCTAGAATTTACCCATTAATTATATTTAAATTTGGATGCTATTGCCCTTTCTTGTTGTTTCAAAATATATTAATAGACTGGGTTCATGAATTAATGGTCACCAATGAAACTTATAATCAATAAAAAAAATAGCGGGGAGTCTGTAACCCTGGAGCTGGAGTCAACAACCGCTGTGAAGGATTTGTTGTTCATTCTTTATAGTCATAGAAGTAAAATTTATGAGCGTTTTTCTTTTCAAGAGTATCAAAAATATATTTCCGTATATCAGTGCCTTTTATATGGGGATCGATTCAAAAATAAATTGTTTCCAGAGACCATTTTGGCAGATTATCAGCTTGAGGACCCCTGTCATTTAAGTTGGGAAGAATTCACCGAGGCCCGTTGTCTTTTATCCCATATAGAGCCTAAAGATAATAGAGTTCTTTTTTGGCAAGGAAGTATAAGGGTTAGTAAATCCGATCTTGAAGAGAAAGCTTTGTCAGCTCAGAGTGAGAGTATTAAGTCCACTATGCTTTGAGATATCGTTCGTAAGTCTATGCGATATCATTTCAATAGAGATGTCTAATCAACACATTAGACATCCTCTCTCGGGTTGAACTCCATGATGAGCACCATGAGGCTCTTCTCTATTCTCAAAGAAGCCTAAACCCTTAGAAGGGGTTGTCACAGGATTAGAATTGCTTATGGTCGGTGTGGGTTCGGCGGCATAACCCAAGGTATGCAATAGATTGAAGGCCGTATTACTCCCAGTTTCTACATTCACTCCTGCATTTGCATTATTGGCTGCAGTAGACATTACTTCCTGGTGTTTAAAACGATATAAATTGGATAACACAATTGCAGACTCAAGTACCATTAATGCAACTCCCACTGCAGGATTAAGTGCAAAACCGATTGCAACAAACAATCCGGCGGCTACTAAAGTTATGAGTGAGTTATAACTCAGGCTTATGGATAAGTTTTGAACAATATTTTGTTTTGTTTTTTCTGCGACATCAAATGCAGTTGCAATGGAAAATAATATTCCTTGTTGAATGACGATACCCGCATGTTGTTGCGTGATGGTATCTCCAATACTTGATTTAACTGCAATTCCAAGATCGGAATAGGCAATTGCGCTCACATCATTGGCTGCATCCCCTACCATAGCAACTTTACAGCCTTTGCGTTTTAGCTTTTCAATATAACTAATTTTGGATATCTCATCTGGGTTCGTGACCGCCCCTACCGTATTGGCACACACATTCTGTTCAGAAATACCCAATAAAGCTGCATATTTTGCCGCAGTGGTTTTATCTGCTCCCGTACAAATATGAACTGTTTTACCAAGGTGCTGTAGTTGTTTTACAGTTGCAATAGCATCTTCGCGCAAGGGGTCAGTTAAAGCGACTTGCCCGATTACAGTGGTGCCACGCACAATATAAACGCTACCATTTTCAGGATTATCATAAGGCGTATCAATGTGAAAAATTCCATTCGCTTGGAGCATGTCTTTGTTGCCAATCATGAATGTCTCACCCTGAATTTCACCTTTTATTCCCGAGTGATGACTTTTATCAATGGAGGTGATTTCTAAAGGTTCTAAACTAAAGATTAGGTTTTCTATATAAGATCCAATAACATGTGCCGTTGGATGATCTGCTTTACTCTCTAATAATGCCACATGGGCCAAGAATTTTTTATCACTAATCCGCAGTTTCTGAACTACAATGTTTCCTTGAGTCAGGGTGCCATTTAAATCAAAAACCACGGTATCAATATCAGCAGCTGCTTGTAATGCTTTACCATTGTTAAAATGAATTCCGTTTTCGGATGCTTTTTTCATCCCAATTTTAACTGCCATAGGCGTAATCAAGCTCAAAGCGCATGGGCATGCACTCACGAGCACTGAGATCACGCACTGAATCGCTAAAGCGGGAGTAAATACCGTGCCTATGATTATGCCGGAGATGAGTGCCACGGTCAGTAAACCAGGAATAAAATATTTCAATAATTTATTTGCAAATTGTTCAATGGGCGCTTTTTCAGCATTAGCTTGCTCAATATTTTTTGCGATTAATGAGAGGTAGGAACTTTGGTACGTTTTAGTAACGCGCATTTCCAATGAGGAAAGATGATCTGCCAAACGCATCCCCGCTTTCACTGGATCACCCGGCTTAAATTCTTGTAGATGCGGTGAACCATCGATGCAGGTGGTATAAAGTAGTGCTTTTGTGGTTAATATTCCATCGACAGGAAGAACCTCTCCGCTTTTAATACGAATGATATCGTTAGGGATTAAATTTTTAACTGAAATATCTTTATTTGGAGTCCCTTTTAATAGGACTGTAGGGAGCAAACAATCTCGTACATCTAGTTTTTTACTAATTTCATCAATTAAAGTATGTTCGATGCCTTCGCCCAAATGCCAAAAACCTAAAACCAATGGTGCTGCTTCAAACATCATGGGTAATCCAGGAATAAATAGGCTGGCGAGCGATACCGCAACGATGGTCAAGGTGCTAATCGCATATAAGGTGGTAGTATCCCATTCCTTTGCAAGCAATGCATACCATGCTGATTTATAAACAGTCCGTCCCAAATATAATGTCATCAAGGCAGTAAGCCCGGTGATGAGGTAATAGGCAAGCATAGGGATATTAAAACTTCCAATAGCAATAACAAGCATCCCTATTCCCCAAAGCAACCCCAAGGCCGCTTTAAACCAATGATTGTCATCACCATCAGAATGGGCATGGCCGTGACCGTGGCCGTGAGAGTGACCATGACCGTGACCGTGAGAATGGCCATGAGAATGGCCATGAGAATGGTCATGAGAATGGTCATGAGAATGGTCATGAGAATGGTCGTGAGAATGGTCGTGAGAATGGTCGTGAGAATGGTCGTGAGAATGGTCGTGAGAATGGTCGTGAGAGTGAAGATGTTTTGTTTTTTTTCTACTCTGTTTAATAGGAGCAGAGTAATTGGGGGGGGATATTGAGGTGTTATCGAAATGCACTATTTCTTCTTCATACTCTATGGTTTCCACTTCCATTTTGTCACTTAAAAAAATTCCTTCCTTTGATAAAAGCTCAGTCGCGATTGTTTGTATCATACTCGAATCTTTAGACTTGCATAGCAAACTGATGCTTTTATCTTGACTGGTTAAATCGACGGCGACTCGTACTAACTTTAAATTTTCGGCTGAATACAAAATCTGTTCGATTTGTGATGGAGTGCTTTCCAGATCAAAAGGTTCGTTACCATAAAGTTTGAATCTATAATTACAATACATTGGTTTCCTCCATTTAAAGGACAACATAAATGTTAAAGAGGAGCACGGCCCACTTCAGTTGTATATCAATTAATTTCAGACCTGTTACTGGTATTTACAGTAATTTTAAAACGGTACGACCAAATTAGTTTTTTCCGTTAAAAACCGATAAAACAGCGTCTGGTATTTGTTACGATGCGTCCTAGCCTTAGAAAGTGTTACATTGTAACATTCTCTTGCCAAAGAACAAGTCATATTAAATAATTTTTAAACCAGAAGCATTTTGCTAATATTCGGCACCTGTAATTGATAATTTTTCTGTAAAACAAGGACTGTGGTATAATAAAGTTAAGTTATTAATTTAAAATATGATTGATGAAATACAGTTTGTTGGACAAGGCTTATAAGCATTGCATGCAGCATGGCTATCGGTTTACAGAACCGAGAGAGCGTGTCCTCAAGATATTGATAGAGGAAAGAAAGCCTCTAGGTGCTTATGAAATCTTGCAACGACTCTCTACACAAATTGAAAATCCCAAGCCGCCTACAGTCTATCGTGCGATTCAGTTCTGGCATCAGGAGGGATTTATTCATTGCATTGATAGTCTTAAATCGTATGTTGCTTGTTTGCATGGACATCATGTGGGCCAAGCCCAATTCCTAATCTGTAACCAATGTGATTTTGTCAAAGAATTAGAATGCATTATTGATTTCACCTGCATTAAAGAATTAGCAAATTCACTTCAATTTTCAATTATTAATTGCACAACAGAAATCAAAGGCTTGTGCGCGCGTTGCAAACTGACCAATCGCGAAAATTAGGAGCGATTTATTGTCAAAAAACAACGCGTACGATGTTATCGGTATGGGTAATTAATAAGCTACATCAATACACGAGTGAAATCGTTCATTGGTGCTTTGGTCTCTTCCCCATTCCGCATAGATGACATGGCGTCCGGTGCGTGCTGGTACATCACAGGTCATATGAAACTTATTATTTTTCTTATCTGCCCAAATGGTACTCTTATCTCGAGGTGGATTTTTATCATCCCAAGTAAGTTCACAAAAGGGTTCTGTTTCAAAATCACTCCATTTTAGGGCTTGATTTTGATTAAAGTGATAATCAGATTTGGTAATCCAGTAACGGAAATGCTCCGTATCACTAAAATGAGGGCCATAAGAAACATCCCAGACGAATTCTTGCTGAGTTGTTGCGAACTTATTGGCTGGCCAATTAATTGTTGCATCCCATGGAGATACTTTTCCTTTAAAGGTCTCACTATCAAAACCGCACACATGCTTTGGGAGATTGCTGTTTTGATAATAACCTCGGGTGTGGCTTAGTACGCTCATAAATTGATAGACATCATGATTGTAACTTCCATCTTGTTTCGTCAAAATGGGACGACACCCTTCATAAGGCAGTTTGTTGCCTGGCTCAATATGATGTGGCTGCGTCACTTTGCCGCAGAAATACTCTCGTGACATAGGTTTTTCTATGAGTCCGTGGCTATGAGCTGGCTGTTGAAATAGCATCAAAAAGCACCCGACTAACAATGTATCTAAGCGAATAAAAAACATACCACCAATCCAATAAGTAAATAAATTGCACCATAATTTACCATATTGATGCGAAATATGCATCTTTATTGTTCATTTTTTAAATTTATTACACTTTGAAGGTGTGTCTTTAAGTTATTTTGCTCGTGGAACTTAAACGTACTAATAAAATTAGTACTATTATTAGAGTAAAATAATAAATAATCGATGGAGCGAAAACATGGCAGATGAGGAAATAACAACAACTTCATGGTTTTCCCGATTAAAAGAAGCATTCCTGGGTATTATTGTCGGTATAGCCTTAATTATTGGGGCTATTGTTCTTGTGTTCTGGAATGAAAAACACAGTTTACATATGGCACAATCTTTGGCACAAACAAAAAAGGTTGTAATTGCTGTACCCAATGCCCCCATAGACAAACAAAATAATCTTAAGGTTGTTTATTTGAGTGGTTTAGCCACGACGAAAGAGCATTTGAAAGACTCTTTACTGGGGATCACCGTAAATGCGATAAATCTTAATCGTAAGGTTGAAATGTATCAGTGGAAACAAAAAACTGAAACGAGAACCGAATCACAACTAGGGGGATCGGAAAAACATATTACCACCTATACCTATGATAAAGTCTGGTCGGAACACTTAATCGACAGCTCTAATTTCAAAACGCCTGCAGGGCATCAGAATCCACAGTCCATGCCCATTCACTCTGAGATACAGTATGCAAAAACCGTAACCCTAGGGGATTTTTTGTTGCCCGATATCTTAATTAAACAGATTGATATTAGCCAGCCAATTAGTTTGGCTCCGGTTAATAAAGAAGACCTAAAGAATCAATTTAATAAGCCCGTGAGTTTGAATAATAATGAATTGTATTTAGGGCAAGATACTCAAAATCCGCAGCTGGGTGATATGCGTCTTACTCTAACGGCTGTTGAACCGCAAACAGTCAGTATTATCGCGCAGCAAACTGGAAATACGCTGCAAGAATATCTTGCACCTGCAGGACAAAGTGTCATTTTATTATCAACCGGCCAGCATTCATCTGATGAAATGATTGAAGAAGCTCAATCAGAGAATAGGTTGCTCACTTGGCTCTTGCGGTTAGTTTCTTTACTTTTATTGATTGGGGGATTCTCTCTCATCATGAAACCCTTAGTTATTTTGGCCGATGTAGTTCCATTTATAGGCTCTATTGTAGGGTTTGGTACGGGGTTTATAGCCTTTTTATTGGGTTTTAGTGTGTGGCTTATTGTTACCGCGATTGCTTGGTTTGCTACGCGACCGTTCATGTCGATTGGTTTATTAATTATTGCGGTTATTGGTAGCTACATCTTGCTCCAGTTAAAAACTAAAAAAGCTAAAGCCTCTCTACCTGAGGCGACTCGCAATTAATACATATTGAATGTAATTGTGAGCTTGAGCGAAGGCTACATCATCACGAACCTTAGGTATTGTCACATTTCGAACAATTTAGGCGTGTCATTCCCACGCTGGTGGAATCTATCTTTCAAAATAATTCCTGACTTTGTTGTGAGATGGATTCTCGCCTGGGCGGGAATGACATGGATTTTGGAGTGTAATCCGGGAGTTTGCAGGAAAGCCCGGGTTCTGCTTCGCTTCACCCGAGCATACTTGAGAGTGTATATCCTTTAATAGGAGGGAGTATAAAACCTATGATTAGAGGATTTTGTGCCACCTGAATGTGTTAATTCACTGATTTGTTGTCGTAACTCGCCAATGGTGTCTTGCTGTTGTTCAATCACGGTTTTTTGTTTTTCTTCTTTTGCTTGCATCCGTTTAAATATAATGTAGAACACATATATGGCCATACGTTCTTTTGCAGTGATATTTTCTAATTTTTTTTGAGTATCTTTATGTTCAGTTGATAGTAAATCCAGCTCTTGTTCTTGCTCCGAGTTTATTTTGTTTAGCGCGGTATTTTTTTCCGATAGCTCGGATACTAAAAGAACATGTTGATGTTCGGTGCATATTTGTTCTGCAATGTCACTAATTCGCGCATTGGAAGTTTGGGTGCTGATGTTAAAGCGTTTTAAAACACTATCGTTTAAAATATCCCCGGAATTACATAGTTCACCGCCAATATAACCGTCGTTTTTTAAACCAGACAATCCTATAGTCCTTTCCTTGGTATCTTCAGGTTGGCTGTAACTCATTCGATACGTTTTGTGCTTTGGAGTCTCCAAAAGGACTTTAAGATCAACAAGTAATTGAAAAATTTGATTTTTGCATTCTTCTAATTTTGCAGGTTCAAGTGAGCTTTTTTTGTTCAGCAGTGTCTCTAGTAAGGTTATTTCATGCAAAATATAATATAAGAAAGGTCTGCGACCACTATCGTTGCATTGTTTAATGAGCTCATTCAAGCGTATGTTAAAATGAACATCTTTATTTTGAATGATTTCTTTAGCGCGAATTAATGATTTTTCTCGGAGTAGCTCCTCATCAGTTTCATTAACTAATTTTTTTACTTTCGGTTGACTGTCGTGATAACGCACTATAACTGCGGTCAGGGAATAGATTAATTCTTCTAGTCTCGTCATGTAAAATTCCTTTTAAAGCTAAATCCATTAGTCTAAATGTGGAACTACATACCAACTTGATATTCCACTATATTGAATGTTTGACTGAAGTGCAAGTATTCAAAATATGAAATCCAGTTCACGATTTCTCTATACTCAGTCCAGACAAGACCAGAAGCGATTGCTCCCTAGAAAGTTCATTTTAATAAATTTTTTAAAATACCTTTTGCTAGGGCACTAATCTGGATATCTTATATTGAGTAATCTGTTGATTGTTATATGCAGAAATAGAAAAGGATAAGCGTATTTAGTTTTTCGCTTTTTTTAAAAGATAACGACAGGGAATAGCATGTTTTATTTAATCAATAAGTTACGCTTTATGTTACTTTTTATGTTGCTCATTGTATTTTGTTTATTTAAAGCGATAGCCACCCAATTTCTTTGGTGGGATCTGCATGAGATTGTTTTTGCCTTACTTATTGGTTCATGTCTTTTAATCATCGGTCATAGAGAAAACTTAGTTATATTGTTGCTCACATCCATTATTTTGCTGCAAATTGTATTATTTGTATTGCAATTTTGTTGCAGTGAACAATTAATCAATGCATTAAGAATCCTTGCCGTTATTGCCTATCTGGTTATCTTGAATTATTTTTGCCTTTATTTCACATTGCAAGATAAAACGATCAGTATTACAACTTTATTTGGATCCATTGCGGGTTATTTATTTATTGGGCTCATTTTTGCTTATGTTTATTTATTTTTGGAATTATTAATCCCAACTTCCTTTTCTGGTTTAACCACAGAACATGAATCGCAAGCAGTATATTTTTCAATGATCACCTTAACGACGGTAGGCTATGGTGATGTTGTTCCACTTAAACCAATCTCACAAACGCTTGCCTGGATTGAGTCTTTAATAGGCCAATTTTATTTAGCCGTTCTCATTGGGCAAATGGTTGGGCGTTATGTTGCAAGGAAATAAAAAAGTGCTTCGTCCCCTGTCACGTTTAGCTTGAGGACAAACAAGCGGGGTCTGGATTAAAGAATGAAAAATGAACTATTTTTTCTGTTTGTAATAAGTTCCATTCGCATAAACATTATGACCAAAACCACAATCTGCATCAGAGCCTTCTTGTTTAACAGATAACATTCCTGGTTTGATGAATGTGATGGTGATGGTACATGAGCCATATTCAGAAGAAGAGTATACAGCAGTATCCCCTTTAATAATGGCGACGCCTGAGAGTTCCCCGGTATTGGCTTGAAGCTCGCCATTAACCATATAGGGGTATGTTAGTTCGAAGGAAATATTAAGTTTTCCCCCGCCCAACGCGCGAACCGTCAGTGTATTGGACATATCATTATGGGGGGTAGGGAATTTCATAATGAACGTACCATCTACTTCTTCTTTAGAGACACTGTCTCTATGGGTTTCGGTAAAACCCAATGTCGAGTAAACAGCGAATAAACTTAATACAATACTTTTTAAAATCCTGTGGTTCATAGTCGTGGTGATCCTGTGTTTATTTTATTTAACTATCATAAAGCTCTTATTTGGATGTTCGCAATTTTTTGCGACATTTCATAAGACTGCGCAAGTAATTAGTCCAATTTATCCAGATAAGTCTCTTTTGTGTATCGAGCAGCAATAATTGCGATAACGACCCAAAAAATAATGTACAACGCTGGAGCAGATTTATTTCCAGTTAACTCAACCAAGGTTAAGGAAATTAAGGGCATGGTTCCACCAAAAACTGCTTGGCCAATATTATATCCAATAGATACACCACTCGCGCGAATCGCTGTGGGGAACATCTCTGCAAGCATAGTCGGTACTGTAGCATTCAATGGGGCAAGTATGATTGCTAACCCTATTTCTCCCATAAGGACATACCACCAGTTACCGCTCAAAAAAAGAATAAAGAGAGGATAAATAAAAATAAAAATGCCAACAGCTCCGCATAAAAAAATGGGTTTCCTACCTACGTAATCTGATAATAAGCCCATCAATGGAATTAATATGGTTAATACCAATAGCGCGATAAAGTTAGTAATCAGAGCATCTTTTAATATAAATCCTTCTGATTTCACTAGAAAACTTGTTATATAAGCAATGAGTAAATAGTTAGTCATTGCTAATATGCTGGTAAAAATAATGGCTAATAATAATTTGCGCTGATGAACAAGTACCACAATCTTTGCAGGAAGCTCGGTAGTATGTTTGGTTTGTAAAAAAGTCTCGGGTTCAACACTGGTAAGACGTAAGTAAATTCCGATTAATCCAAGGAGGGCACCGATTAAGTAAGCCAAACGCCATCCCCAAGAGCGCAAAGTATCCTCGCTCAATAAAACACTGAGTAAAGAAGCTGTAAATGAACCTAAAAAAATACCGAGAAAAGCAGTACTTAATACCAAACTTCCGGCAAAACCACGTCGATGACCTGCCATATGTTCTATGAGAAAAGTGGTGGAGCCTGGAAGTTCGCCTCCAACAGCAACTCCTTGAATTAATCTAAAAAAAACAAACAGTAGTGGAGAAAGGACTCCCAAAGTCTGAAAATCTGGGATTAAAGCGATACAGGCTGTGGAAAAGGTCATAATCGACACGGAGAGAATCAGCGTTTTTCTTCTACCAATATGATCGGCATAATGTCCTAATAAGACCCCTCCCAATGGACGCATAAAAAAACCAACCGAAAATACGCCAAAGGTGAGAAGTAGGGAAACAAAATAGATATCTGATGGAAAGAATATTTGCGCAAATAAGGGAGTAAAATTGGCATAAAGAAGAAAATCAAACCATTCTAAAGTATTTCCATATAAACCGGCAAAGATACTTTTTTTCTTCGTACGATCCATAATTGTATTTTTTATAGTTTCCCTAAGTCCTTTATAAACTATTTTGCTTTATTTTGTCTCTATATTATTTCTTAGTTTGATAATTATTTGAATCGCTCGCCAAGATGCCAACAGATGAACCATTCTCAATTTTATATCAAATGTGGAGTTGACCCGAATCAACCTACAAGAATAGCTGAATTACATGTGTAATTTGAGTTTTTTTAATATTGATTTTATTTGCAAAGGAGCCGGAAGTCCTTCGCTAACAGGATTGGTGCGCGCTTGGTGTTTGAACATCCTTTAATAAGAGTGTTTTAGAGGCGCTTTTTAGTGAACCACGAAACAGTGTAGGGTGTTTCTCTTTTACTTCTTGTTCTAAAAAAATAAACTCTTCTGAGTTAATCCAAAAAGGACTCCATGCCAATCTGCCTTTGTGAGTAATACGGGTTGCTTTTTCGGAGCTCAGATCAAATGTCCATAATGCAAGTGGTGGTTCATTCCAATTGTTCCTATGAATTTCTTCATCCATATCTATATCCATAATCAGCTTTTTTCCATCTGGAGCGACGTGGAGATGCGAAGCGCTACTCATGCTTGCCTGTGGGATAATATCATTAATGCGCCATTTTTTTATTAGCCTTCCTTCAAAGTCCTGCCAATAAATTGAATCAAGGTCATGGCTAAAAAAAGAGGTTCCATTCATAGCCCATGCGGGGCTGTATTCATTTTGAGTATTCTCTATTAGGCGATAACCACTGCCATCAGCATTAATTAATGCTAAGTGCCAATCGCTGTTTATAAAAGTATTAAACAGTAGTTTTTGGCCATCAGGCGACCACACGGGATTAAAGTTGTTTGAAGAAGGGATATTCTTCAATACGGTAACTAGCCCTGTTTCAAGGGCCATAATTGCCAGGTAACGGTTTGCGGATTGGTCGCGATTGACAACATTATAGGCAATGTATTTCCCATCCGGTGAAATTTCAGGGATATACCCCTCAGTAATTTTTTTTGCGTTACTACCATCCATGTTCGCAGTCCAAATGGACCCATAGCGTTCAAAAGCAATCATTGAGTGCGCTTGGGCAAAAACGCAATGCATTAAGAAAAGCAAGAACAATAAAATTCTCATAGGAAGTAAATCTCCCCTAAAAATAAAAGCAATTACAAATAAAGAAGTGTTATTTTGACCTGACTCGCAATGGAGATCAAATTTTGTCCTAATACCATGCTCGATCGCTTGCACCGTATTCTTCACCGATACCATTATTTTGTGAGTTAGAGTTCGCACAGGAACTTAGTAAGAATAGTGTCATACAGAGATAAACAATCAGGATAATTAGTTTAAATAATTTATTCGCAATCATGTGCTTTTCCTTGTCCATAAATATTGAAAAATTAATCAATAGAGCCGTCTCTATTGTAATCTTGGGGTAATCAAAAGACGAGTGGGAATCACTCAGTCCTGGATAACCCAAAAAATCCCGCATAAGCAATCACGTATTCCTTTATTTCGCATACCTATTCTTTGGGTAAAAATGGTGGGAAAAGTCAAATTGTCTAATTGTACTATAATTTGATCAAGTAATTGCCAATATAAGTCATGCTATGAAAATTAAACTACGAATCGATAGTGATTCTGCTCGAAGACGTTCCAAACTTGAACCCCCTTATGATGCTGGCGATTGTGGTTACTATGCCTTATGCGTTGGTTTATTACATCTTGGAATGCAAGCTAAAACAAATATAGAATTGGCAGCATTGATAAATCAAAGTGCAGTTCTCAAAACAATTTTTACTAATATGCCCCAGGTAAATAAAGTAATGGGTTCTGACAACGTAAGTACTCTTGAAAATGTGCTCGAAAAACTGGGTGAACCAGGTTGGGATAGCCTTACTTTGAAAGAGGTCTTGACTGAATTTAGTAATGGTGTGCGCCGTGCACTTGTTGAGTCTGATTGGGGAACCGAATATTTTAAAACCATGCTTAAAGAGGGAGCATGGGTAATTGATAATCAAAAATGGATGGATCTGCCGCCATTTAGACGTTTAAATGTAAAAATTTTAGATAGAATGGCAGAACTTGCAAATGGCAAGAATGTGAGCCCAGAGCAAGCAGGTGAACTAAGATTCCAGGCCACACTTGAAATTTTTAAAGGATTAAGTGATTCGGTATTGGAGGATATGGCGAAAGCCGTGGTTCAAAAATATTATGGTCCTGGTTCTGAGAAAGCCTGGTTAGATGCGGAATTTTTAAAATATTTTTCGGAACAAATGTTTCCGATGGCTGAGAATTTATTCTTTGATCCTAGTAAAATTGAAATCACGAGTACTGGGCCTTCAAGCACGCATTGGTACATCGATGTTCCTAAAGATACGACTACTGATTCTCTATTGAAACTCGTAAATTCAGGTTCGAGCAAATATCTTATCGAACTTGAAGTATATCGTGTCAAAGAAAAAGGACTAAACGATTTATCTGCTTTAAAGCATGAGCACTATGATTTACTTAAAGTACAAAAAAAATTAATTGCTAAATTTAAAGAAACTGCTTCAGGTCTTTATGCTAAGCATCTTGATTCATCTTTTTCAGAAGACGTACTGTTCGGACTTTCAGCTTTAAGTCTCTTTGATAAAGAACCGCCAAGCCAAGAAACCATAGATGAAGTGTTAATGCCTATTATTTCCATTGATGATAAGAGTTTTCCAGAGTTCACTGAGCTGAGTATGACTCGAAAGTCAATTGTCGATATAAATGAAAAAATCAATAAAGTTGAAAAAGAGCTTGAATTAAAAAAACAAAAGGCGTCCGTATCCTCACTGATTCATTCTGATTTGTCTTTTAAGGGCGCTAAAAAATCAACAGTTGGTGGCAAAATGGAGAAAATTGAGGAGCATGGAACGTCGATAAAAAGTGATAAAGGTTTTCCGACATAATGTTCGCTAGTTATAGTTGAATATGGAATATCCTTCGAAATCGTTAGGATAACTTTTGATTTCGGGTTTAAAAAGGGAGCTATAACTTGATAAACTTACCTCAAGTTTGGTTCCCGGTAAAACGATAGTAAGTCCGGAGTGATAGCCTGATTTATAAATTGAAATCAATTGTTTCGTGTATTCATCATTTGGAAGTTTGATGTACCAATGACAATCACTTGGTCCTTCCCCAGTTATTTCGGCTCCATTTAGATCAAACATGAGTGTGGATGTTCCCAATAAATTGGTCACTAAGCGTTTGAGAAACTCGCTGTCTACCCAGGCTTTGGGTGCGTCTACTGTATAAAAATGAGTAATCACTTCTTGCGCTGAAGCGGTCAACTCTTCTTCGCTTAACGCATTGCACGCTTCGATTTGGGCTTGAAAGATAACTGCATATAAGGAATCAGTATCCATTTTACTGCTTTTTTCTTTAGTTGCTTGTTGATACAACTCATCTGATTTTATTTGAATTTTCTTCATTATATTTTTGAATGAAGATAACTTTTCCCAAGCTCGATTTACTTCTAACCATAAGCCGCTTTTAATTTCATTTTTAACGCGTTCTTGTAGCCAATCGGAGCTGGAATTAACTTGTTTTAATTGCAAAGTAAAATTAGATAAAATCTCACTAAAAGTAAGTTGATCAAAGCCTTTTGCAGTCATTGCATCTAAGTAACTTAATAAGCATTCTTGATTTGTTTTAAATGGTTTAGCAAGACAGCCTGTTATAGAGCTTGGCTGGGCTGCTAAAAGCTTCGTGAGCAGTTCACTGGAGTTAAGCGTCGATACTATTTTCTCATCCGCCGCGGCTTTAAGTGCTAAATAAAAGAGCCCAATGACGACTACATGATAGCCACAATCCCCTGTATTTTGAACAGGAGAAAGTTTAACTTTTTCTGCTCGTTCGATTTCGGTTTTTTTTAGCATGATGAATTAAAAGAATTAAAGGTGTTCATTATATCATAAAAATTATAAATCCATGACAAATTGGGGACTTTTAAAAATCTGTATACGGATGGATTTGCTATAAAAATACCCATTATTCGTGTTATGAGCATCTGTTTATTCAGTATGGAGGGTGATAACATCAGCAACGATTAAGGATAAGCTAAGGAAAGTGTTACCATGAATGATGGAGTTAATTCATTTATTTTTTTTATAGCCCTAATTGCTGGATTTGGAGGGTTTTTATTTGGTTTTGATTCCAGTGTCATTGCGGATGTCAAAGATCAAGTTATGGCCCAATTATCTCTTTCTGAGTGGCAATGGTCTCAAATAGTAAGCATTAGTATCTTAGGTTGTGTTCTTGGTATTCCTTTAAGTGGTTTCTTTGCTGACAGGCTAAGTCGGCGCTTCTTACTAAAAACCGTGGCGATGGGCTTTATTTTGGGGACTGCTCTTTGTGCGCTCACCGATGATTTCATCGTGTTATTAGTAGGTCGATTCATAATCGGTATTTGTATCGGAGTTGCTTCTTATATTGCTCCATTGTTTATTGCGGAAATTGCTCCGCCTAATAGAAGGGGGGCGTTGGTTCTGATTAATGGATTAACGATTACCTTTGGTCAAGCTATAGCTTATTTAATTGGTTATTTCCTTCATGATTATTCCACAAACAGTTGGCGATTGTTATTTGGAATGGGAAGTATTCCTGCCTTGATTTTATTTACTGGGATGCATTTTGTTCCTCATTCGCCACGTTGGATCATGAAGAGACATGGAGTAAATAAAACGCTACAGCTATTGAAGCGTATCCGCCCTTCAGGTTATGACATTCAAAAAGAAGTTGATGAAATTCAGGGTAATTTAAAACAAACTCACCCGCATAAGAATTTATTATCCAAAGCGCCAATTATTTTTGTTCTTGCAGTGGGCATTGCTTTAGGAGTGTTTCAGCAATTCTCGGGAATTAATGCCGTAATGTATTACGGGCCGGTTATCTTTGAAACGGCAGGTTTTTATCCAGTTACTAATGCTATTTTGGCCACTTTTTGTATGGGCGCTGTTAATTTTTTATTTACGTTACTGACTTTATTTTATATCGATAGATTAGGTCGACGCTTCTTATTGTTAAGCGGAACAATGATCGCTGCATTGAGTCTTTTTGTAGTTTGCTTGTTATTTAACACACCATTACCAGGTCAAAAATTCTGGATATTGGGCGCATTATCCATTTATGTGATGGGTTATTGTATTAGTGTCGGATCTTTATTTTGGGTTTTAATCTCAGAGATCTATCCTTTATCGGTACGAGGCCTGGCAATGAGCATTGCCACTGTGGCGCAATGGGGCGCTAACTTTGTAGTTTCTATATCCTTTTTGGCGATTTACCAAAATTTAGGAGAAGTGCTTACTTTTGCTTTATTTGGTTCATTATGCTTAGTGGCCTTTTTCTTTATTTATCATTTTGTACCTGAAACAACCGGAGTTTCTTTAGAAAAAATAGAAAAAAATTTGCGAGCGGGTAAAAAAATCAGAGACATTGGCAAGCCAGTATCAGCCATAAAAACAAATGAATTTGAATTAGTGAGAGATTAAAAATGGATAATGAAAATCAGCAACGAAAATGTCGTATAGGAATCATTGGCGCGGGACGAATCGGGAAACTCCATGCAGAAAATATCAAAAATTATTTACCACAATTTGAGTTACAAGCCATTGCAGATCCCTTTTTGAATCAAGCGTGGGCCGATAAATTATCGATTGCGGGCCAATATACTCATTTTGAGCAAGTACTGTTTCATCCGAATTTGGATGCGATTCTGATTGCATCACCTTCGAATCTCCATGTGGAGCAGATTAAAGCTGCAAGTGAGGCAGGTAAAGCGATATTTTGTGAAAAACCAATTGGTTTGCATGAAGAAGAAATTTTGGACGCGTTACACACAGTTCAAGCAAATAATACCTTATTACAGCTGGGTTTTAATCGACGTTTCGATCCCAGTTTTGCCCATCTGCAAAAACAGGTCCAAGCCGGTGAAATTGGAGCAGTTCATCTGGTTAAGATCACCTCTAGGGATCCAGCTTGTCCTCCTAAAGAGTATTGTGCTACCTCTGGCGGTATGTTTATGGATATGACCATTCATGATTTTGATATGGCGCGTTTCTTAACCCAGTCCGAAGTGGTTGAGGTGTATGCAACAGGAGCAGTCCTAATTAATCCTGATTTTGAAGCATTGGATGATGTGGATACCGCAATCATCCAAATGCGTTTTGCCAATGGTGCTTTGGGAGTAATCGATAACAGTCGTCAGGCTGTGTATGGATATGATCAACGAATTGAAGTCTTTGGCAAAGAAGGAATGTTGCTGGCAAATAATCAATTGAAACATTCAGTGATGCATTATGCCAGTACGTTTACCGAACAAGCCAATCCGGAATATTTTTTCCTTGAGCGTTATCATCAGGCGTTTAGAGCAGAATTAAGTTCGTTTTATGATGCCTGGCGACATAATCAACCCAGCCCGGTGTCTGGAAGAGATGGGTTGTATGCTTTACGCATAGCTCAAGCAGCGAAACAATCGCTCGTAACTAAATTACCTGTTTTTTTGAGTTGAGGACGGCATGATTCATCCATCATTTTATTTTGATGCAACCAGATCTGTAGATTTGATTTGTATGGGGCGTGTGGCAGTCGATCTTTATGCGGAACAAATTGGCATTGCACTTAGCGAGGCCCAGAGTTTTAAAAAATACTTAGGTGGCTGCGCGGGGAATATCGCTGTAGGCGCGGCCCGCCTTGGCCTAAACTGCATGATGTTGTCTTGTATTGGCCAGGATGAGATGGGGCGTTTTTTAAAAAAAGAGCTTGAAAGTGAGGGGGTCAATACGGATTTATTGCAGGAAACCGCTCAGCATTTGACTGGCCTTGTATTGCTCGGGATTAAGCCACCTCATGAATTTCCTTTGATGTTTTATCGCAATGATTGTGCGGATATGCAAATTAAGTCGCATCAAATAAGCCAAAATGTATTGCAGCAGGCAAAAGCTCTTTTAATTACCGGCACCGGTTTATCCACAAAGGCCATGCTGCAAACTACTGAAGAAGTTACCCAACTTGCACGACAAGCCGAAACGGCAGTAGTTCTCGATCTGGATTATCGTCCGGTTCTTTGGGGATTAACCACATTGGGCGATGGAGAAACACGATACCTCCAGAGCCAAAACGTAAGTAGAACCTACCAACGCATTTTGCCTTTGTGTGATTTAATTGTGGGTACGGAAGAGGAAATTTGTATTGCTGGTGGATGTGATGAGGTTGATCGCGCCTTAAAGAAAATAAGGGACTTAACTCAAGCGCCTGTAGTGATAAAACAAGGTGCAAAAGGTTGTGAAGTTAATTTTGCTCACAGCAGCAAGAACCTACCAACGAAACCGTTTCCTGTTGAGATACTTAATGTACTGGGTGCTGGGGATGGATTTATGGCGGGTCTTTTATCGGCTCTTCTACGAGGAAGATCCTGGGAACTTGCTACTACTTATGCAAATGCCAGTGGTGCTTTAGTTGTCACGCGACATGGTTGTGCCCCCGCCATTCCCTATAAAGAAGAGTTAGAATATTTTATTCAACATTTTGATGAGCATCCGCAAATTTGGAACAGCGCTCGTTTAGCAGAATTACACCAAAAGAAGGCGCCGCTTCCTCAGTTGCTTATTAAGAATCCACAAGGGTTTACTAGAGGATTCAATTCGATTGTCACTATAAATCCTTTATCAAATGACAGTATGAATTTTAGCTCGATTAAATTGGCTGCGGGAGAAAAATACTTCTTCAATGAGCACTATGAGTTTGCGGCGCTATTAATGACGGGATGTGTGGAGTTCCATTTTGCACAACAAAGCCAGCGTGCAGCCCGCTACGATTATTTTTCTCAAGAACCTATTGTCTTGCATTGCCCCTCAGGCCAAACAGCTGTTGTTGAGGCGTTGACTTATTGTGAAATTCTCTTGATTGAAACAGAGAATGATGCTTCATTTGCTCCTTTATTATTTAATCAGTCCAATCTTTTGGAGTTGGATAATCGAGGAAAAGACATTTTAGACGATAGTTCGTATCGCATCGTAAGGACTGTATTTGATAAGCGCAACAGACCTGAGTCAAATTTGGTTGTTGGCGAAATTATTACCTTCCAAGGGCGGTGGTCAAGTTATCCCTCCCATTATCACGATCAGCCGGAAATCTATCATTATCGTTTTTCAGAACCACAAGGCTATGCATTTGGTGAAAATGGAAACGAGGTTTTACGTATCGAAAATTATGATACCTATCGAATTGCGAACGGTCAGACCCATGCTCATTGTGCGGCTCCAGGATATGCTCTTTATACGCTTTGGTTTATTCGTCATTTAAAAGATAACCCTTATACGACACCAACGTTCATCAAAGAACATGAATGGACGCGAACACGTAAAGCAAATAATAGAGTGTGGAAAAAATAATAATCTTAAAGGGTGGTTTTTATGAAGATTAGATTGACAATGGCTCAGGCCTTATTGCGATTTTTAGCAAATCAATATGTCGTGTTGGATGGTAAATCACATCAGTTTGTTGCAGGTGTATTTGGAATTTTTGGACATGGCAATGTGACAGGATTAGGTGAAGCCCTTGAATACGATAATTATGGTTTGACTTATTATCAGGGACATAACGAACAAGGAATGGCGCATGCAGCGACAGCTTATGCGAAACAAAAAAATAGATTAAGTATTTTTGCTTGTACTTCTTCTATAGGTCCAGGTGCGACCAATATGATTACGGCAGCGGCTACCGCAACAACCAATAGAATTCCTTTATTGTTATTGCCAGGAGACATATTCAGTTGCAGACAACCGGATCCGGTATTACAACAACTTGAGGCCTCACATGACTATACTCTATCTGTTAATGATTGCTTCAAACCGGTTAGTAAATATTGGGACCGTATCACTCGCCCAGAGCAATTGATGACGGCGTGTCTCAATGCAATGAGGGTGCTTACTGATCCTGTCGAAACAGGTGCAGTCACTTTATGTTTACCGCAGGATGTGCAGTCTGAAGCCTATGATTATGACGATTCTTTTTTTGAAAAACGTTTTTGGCATATTGATAGAGCCCCGGTGAGTGAACGTGCGCTTGAGGAAGCAGCGCAACTTCTTCTTAAAGCCCAAAAGCCCTTCATTATTGCTGGAGGAGGCGTGCATTACTCATTGGCGGCAGATGTTTTATCACAATTTGCTGAACATCACAAAATCCCTGTTGCTGAAACTCAGGCTGGGAAAAGTGCTTTGCCAGCACGCCATTCCATGAATGTGGGCGGAGTAGGTGTTACGGGTTCTGAAGTAGCCAATGCGCTCGCCGCGCAAGCCGATGTGATTTTAGTGATTGGCTCACGTTTGCAAGATTTTACTACTGCGTCTAAATGGGGTTTTAAAAATAAAGAGTGCCAAATTATTCATCTCAATGTTTCTCGTTTTGATGCAATCAAAATGAATGGGTTGATGTTGAAAGGAGATGCAAAAACAGGCTTAGAGCAATTAGGAAAGAAATTGGGGGCGTATAAAACATCCCAAGAATACCAGCAACAGGTGCAGCATTATCAAAATGAATGGCAGCAGGAATTAAAACGCATTTGTACTTCGCCTCATACTGCAGAAGGTGGTTTATCCCAAGTTAAAGTTCTCGGTTTATTAAATGAGATAGTGACGGAAGATGATGTCATCATCTGTGCTGCAGGTAGTTTACCCGGTGATTTGCATCGTCTTTGGAAATCCAAAACACCTAAAGATTATCATCTGGAATATGCTTATTCGTGCATGGGTTACGAAGTCGCGGCGGGTTTAGGGGTACGGTTAGCTAAAGAAAAGACACCGGGTGAGGTGTATGTTTTGGTGGGCGATGGCAGCTTTTTGATGATGCATTCAGAACTGCTAACGAGCATTCAAGAACATAAAAAAATGACCATTATCATTTTCGATAATCATGGTTTTCAATGTATTAGAAACTTACAGGAAAGTCAGGGTAGCCAAGGCTTTGGGAATGAGTTTCGCTTTCGAGAGGCTAAAACCAATAAGTTATCCGGAGAGTATTTACCGATTGATTTTTGTAAGTATGCAGAAGGACTAGGGGCTAAAACTTTTTTTGTAGATGCTTATGAACAATTGACTGTCGCCATGAATGCGGCGCGTAATGAAAAAAATTCTTCGGTGATTGTAGTGCCGACCCTACCTAAAACGATGAGTAATGGTTATCAAACATGGTGGCGTGTCGCAGTTGCAGAAATTTCGAACTCTGAAGAAGTGAGTAAGGCACATCACGCGATGCAAGAACAATTAAAACTGGTTAGAGAATATTAAGGAAACGATGTATGAGGATAAAACTGGGAATAGCCCCAATCAATTGGTGCAATGATGATGATCCTGAATTAGGTAAAGAAATTAGTTTTGAACAATGCATTAGTGAAATGTCTGAAGCAGGTTATGTGGGAACTGAGCTAGGTAATAAGTATCCTCGTGAAGCTTCTGTTTTAAAAAAAGCGTTAAATGAGCGGGGATTGCAGTTATCGAGTGCTTGGTTCAGTACTTTTTTTACTGAGCCTACACAGTATGAACAGACTTTATCGCGATTTATGGAGCATTTAAGTTTCATGAAAGCAGTGGGGGCATCGTTTATCAATGTATGTGAATGTGGACATGCGATTCAAGGAACAGAACTACCTATTTTAAGTCCGCATAAGCCCGAATTTAGTGAGGCTCAGTGGGGAAAACTGATTCAGGGATTGCATGCCATTGGCCGTATTGCTCATGATTTTAATATGCGGCTTGTTTATCACTACCATGCAGGTACGGGAGTTTTTTATGAGCATGAAATCGATTATTTAATGGAAAACACTAGCCCTCAATTGCTTTCTTTATTGCTTGATACCGGACATGCAGCTTTTGCTGATATTGATTCGCTTGATTTAATTAATAAATATTATGAGCGCATTTTGTATGTTCACTTAAAGGATATTCGTGCTGAAGTGCTTAACCGAGTTAAGAGTGATCATATGAACTTTATGGACGCCGTACGTGCTGGGGTATTTACCGTTCCTGGAGATGGCGCTATTGATTTTGCTTCGATTATTAAGATGCTGCAAAAACATCAATATTCCGGTTGGATGATCGTGGAAGCGGAACAGGATCCTGCCAAAGCGCCTCCACTTGTGTATGCACGAAAAGCGTATGATTTTTTGCAGCAACACCTAAAAAGCGAATAAAACTCCAGAATGGATGTTATTGAAGGAGCATAACCAGGGATTATTTACACACTAATCCCTTTTCCGCTCTTCCATCAAATTCGCTCACTAAAAGCTCGATTTTTTGTCCTAATTGATTCTTCCCTACTATTTGTTCAGAGGCCTTATAAAAATAAGACATGACACTATAACTTGTTGTATTTCCTTCTGATTGGCGTCGTTGTATTTTTTGTTCTTCCGAACGCATACTTTTTAATAATGCCTTCATCAACTCCTGATAGCTAGTATCATCTTCCTTCTTGTCAAAGCGAGAACAGAGGTCTCCTACGCTTTGGATGTACTTAAAGATCAATTGTTTTTTTGCATCAAAAATATCTCTATCCACTTTATCGACCGCAAACTCAAATTCTCTTTCAAGAATATATTCATACAAAACAGCTGAAAATTGACACACCCAGGGGACATCTCCCTTGGTGCTAAATAACGATTTATCTTTAATGTCTGTAACAAGCGCAGGGCTACTTTCAAATAGATTGCGTAAGGCACTAATAAAATTGACTAAGCCATTATGAAAAAGACTTTCGTAGAGATCCGTAGTGAATTCCGTCTTATTTTCTTTATTGTATTCTTTAACCGCAGTCTTTACCTCTTTCTTCTGCGAGTTAATTTCTTTTACAATGCGATCAAAATAGTCAAGATAATCATTATCTTTAACTTCAATTTCTTTTATTTTTTTGATTAAACATTTGGCAAATTCATTCCGTTCAACCAATAGCTTTGCTTCTTTGCCTTTATACGTTTTTTCGTCTGCTTGCGTTTGATAGGTTTCCAATATTTTTTGACAATAACGGTCTGTCATATCCTTAAAAATGCCCATTATCCCTCTCTTCTTTAGTTAGCTAGAAAAATCCTCAAATTTTATTATGTGTTCGAGGACATCCATTTTTCCGTTCACAGCATGTTTTCAAAAGCACTAATGTCAAAATGATAGGCTGAAGAAAGATAATTGCATTGTTCAATTACAACAGCCTATTGTTCTAAACGCGATATATATGTCCTTATTATAAATATATTTTTTATGAAGTTTTCATAACGAATTACTCAATTGGCTCAAGAAAAAATAGAGCTCAAAATGAACGTTATGAAAATAGTTAAGATAATCATTGTGCTTAATATTAACTCATTGTGAGCTTCAGTAAAAGTTATTTTCTTGAGTAAAAAAATTCACGTTTTGATACTCAAAATATATGTAAAAAGCTCATTAATTGGTCGAGATGATTTGATTATTACCCAGTCCTATTTAAAATTTGTTGCAATTGAACTACTGTATTCATTCAAAGGGAGATTGATATGGTTAAATTTTTCAAAGATGAAAAAAAGACGGTTGATCCACCAAATGAATATTATATGGTGTTACGTAAGGCACTAGAGGCAACCATGAGCGTGTGTGTTGCGAGTACTTCTGCATTAGTTATTAATCAATTAACAACAAAAATTTGTCCCCAGCGAATGGCTCAATATAACGAAAATAGTTTCATTGCGCTGCAGGAAATGGGCAAGCTTCGATCTTTTCTGTTTAAAGTTTCACAATATATTGAGACTAAGAAAATTAATTTTCTTGATGCGCGAGCTCCCATAAAATATACAATGTCTGAATGTAGGACGGGGAACTGTGAACATCAAGCGTTCTATTTAGCTGCATTACTACGACAACAAAAAATTCCCGCATTTATTTATGATATTGAAGACATTGAACATACTGTGGTTATCACAAAAGATTTTTTGCTCGATCCATGGATAGGTACGATTTTTTCCCTAACTGAAACAGACCTCTGTACATTCTATAATTCGTCTCTCAATATGAACGCTTCATGGCTGAATCACTTATTAAGTGACAAGGAGTTTACTTATCCTGAACGGTTGGACAAAAAAAATCTAAATCATTATTTTGCGCATCAAACTAGGGAGAAGGCAACCAGTGCCAATTGTTGTATCCTTTTTTAAAGATAATCCATTAAATGCAAGAATATAAAAACCAGCAGTGCTTCTCATCCGTATTAAATGATTTTAAACACAAATGTTCAACTATACTAAGATTATAAGTGACGAGTAGAGCAATCTGGTATTTTTAATCTGATGAAAAAATAATACATTTTCTTCAAAATCGAATACATTTCAGGTGTTCGCTCATTGATAAAAACAGTTTTTATTTGAGGATCACATGGGATTTTCACTATCAGAATTTTTAGATTATGGTGCGAATGGCCAAGTCACATTTGATGCGATCATCAATGGAAAGAAGGCCACTTCCTATCAGGATTATTTACTTGTTTTAGATAATGTTACGCATATTTGTCAAAACGAAGAAGATGCTCCTTTATCTCCTGTGTATGTGAAAAATTTGGCAAAAGTTTTATTGGAAAAATTTCAAGAGCATCTTCGAGAAACGCAAAGTGATTGGTACGATAAAAACAATCCTCAAATATATATAGTAGCAAAACAGCTGGAAGCTTTTGCGTTTCTAACAGGCGAACAAGAAGCAATTAAACAAATCCTCGAAGAATTCCCCTTGTTGCAATCAGTAAAGTGTGATTATGAAGCGTATAGTTATGATAACTTTTTAAATAACCTGGACCCACTTAAATTTAAAAATTTTGATCGTAATTTACTTGCTCTCCAAATGATGATGCGGGTATTGGATCCCCGTTATATCAATCAACGAGATGAGCAGGTCTGTGGCGTCAATGCATTTGTACACAATATCGCTTTATTTAATCCATTGAAATACGTACAAATAGTATCGGAGCTTGCCTCTAAGGGGGTGTGCGATCTTAAAGAGTTTGCTGGCAAAGAAGGGGTGTTGCGCATTGAGGTCACTGATGCGGTTGCAAATAAAAGAAGTGCCCAGGACGATACGATTCGTGATGTCGATCATGTCATTTTAAATGGGATACGCTCTTCGGAAAATTCAATTGTTCGCTATAGTGCAGAAGGTGCAGAGCTGGCCAAACAGCTGTTCGGTGTTACGACTCATCAGGAAATAAATCGTTGGATGAAACAAGCAGGTTATCACCATGTGCAAAATATTCCTATCCATAATCGGGAAGCAATAAAGCAATTACAATTCCTCATCCAGGATGGTTATATGGTTGGTTTTGCAGGTACAGGAAGTCTTGCTTCATATATACTCGACCCAGAGGAAGGGGAGCCCAAGAGTCAAAATCTAGTGCAACGCTTTATGGATGGTCATTTTTTTATTATTAGAAATATTGAGTATGATGAACAAAATGATAAGGTAAATGTCCGCATTTTGACTTGGGGGCGCGAACAATCCGCCTCCATCCCCTTTGATGTATGGAAAAAGAATATAGGACTTGTGGGCACAGCGGTTGTTGGCCAAGACCCCTACATGAATTTTATGTTCCGTGCTCGCACTCGAGAGATAGATGATTTACAACGTAACACGTATTGTTCTCCTGAAGTATATTGTTTGTATGTAAAGAATATCATCGAAGATACCCCTGGATATGAAAAAATTAATAAATTATTGAAACAGGCTTTTAAGCATGGGAATGGAATAACTTGGTATAAAGCAGCCAAAGAAATTCAAGATGCGATCGAGGAGTTACCTAAAGAAAAAGCACTGATGATGCCTTCAAAAATATCTATTATTCCTATAGTTAACCTGGAGATTAAAGCAGAGTTTGACCGGATTCATCATTTACATAGTCGTACCCAGAAAATTGTGGCTTTAGAACATCTTGGAACTCAAGATAATATTGAGGTTCAACGGCAATTAATGCCATTGTACGCACAAACAGGCCAATGGGATAAGATAAGAGGGCTTTTAGCGAATGTGGAGGCGGCGCACAGTCGCACGGATCGAGAAATAATCTATGAAAGCCTAGAGCTTGGGTGTTGTTTAGTACTTGATGACATAAAAATCCCAAAAGATATAGCGGAGTTGGTAGAGCAAAATACAGAATTTAATTTTAAAGCAAAGGATTTAATTAGAGTATTAAGTGAGATTACCGGGATACCTAAAGGCGGAGCTTTTACCTATGGACTTCGAAGCAGATTGTTAGAGGTGGTCAATAATAGACTTGAGGACGAAGGAAAAGAAAAAGTTCGACATCTCAGCGAGGTTATTTTATATAAGAAAGATATTTATAATTTAGTGTCATTACTCGATAAGGAAATCCAGAGTATGGACCCGTCCCATAAATTGATGAGAAAAGATCAGCTGAAAAAATTTTGTAATGTACTGGTTCATAGAATTGAGAATGACGACGCACTGCAAGATAAGGTTGATTTACACTTTGCTTCAAGCCTAAAGCACAAATTACCCCGAGTTTTAAGAAAAATATCTGAGTTTTTTTTAAAAGTGGCCTCGATTTTTGATGATAATATCATAACTAAGGGTGTTGAAAAGACTAAGAGTTTTAAAGACAAAATGAACAATAATAGAGAAAATGATAAACCAGAACAATTGGATCCAAGTGTTAAAATACAAAACTCAATGAGTTCTTAAAACTTGGCAGGAGCCAACTAAAAATAGGTGCTGAAAAACTTCAATTTTAGTAGGTGCCCTTAATTGGGAGAAAGGATGCGCCGGATAAGGATAATTGGTACCGCAGTGTTCTTGGCGATTATTGGGGCAATTTTGCCCATGATCGGGGCACTTTTTTTTGCATGGTTATTGGCGTTTAATCAAGAGAGTCAAACTCTATATGAATATACTAGCCGAATGCTCATCCGCGCAAAAGATACGCTAAATCAAACTCGAGAGGTACTTTCGTCACTTGAAGGTCATAAATTAGTTTCAGCCTGCTCGCCAGAACATATCCAATGGATGCGAGAAGCTGCAGAAGCAAAAATAGATATTAAGGGTATTTCTTATTTTAAACATGGTGTGGAGCTTTGTAGAGGGTGTGGGGTCCCCCATACAAAAATTCGTCGTTCTAAAACGGATTTAACTCTACCGGATGGTTTAGAGGTAGGTGTCATTACACTATTATCAGTTGACCCTAAAGCATCTCTAATTACTGTGCGCAAAAAAGGAAACTATGATGTTTTTGTGGATCCGAAACGCTTCTCTGACATTATTGTACCCCGCGAAACATGGTTGGCTATTATTTACAATGGGAAAATAATCACTGAGCAGAATGATATTGAGCCTTACTTACTTAAAATAATAATCAATAAATTGAGTCATGATAATTTGAGTAAGTATTATGAACTGTTCCATGGAAAAGAACGTCTAAAGCCTGCAAAAAACCTGGAAAAAAATCAAGTAATTCTTCTTGATGGACGAATGATATCTATTAATCAGTATGGTCCATTTTACTTTATTGCATCAGAACCTGAATCGTTCGTGAATCAGAGTTATAAAAGGCTGCAATACATCTTATTACCATTAGGATTTATCACCGCTGCGTTTATTGTAGGCTTGGTTATCTATTATTCACAGAAACGTTTGTCTTTTAAATCAGAGTTGAATGAAGCATTAAAAAATAATGAGTTATTTGTACAGTATCAACCCATGGTTCATTCCGCATCTGGTGAATGTTTTGGTGCCGAGGCTTTAGTAAGATGGCAACGTCCTAATGGCCAGGTGATACGGCCTGATCTATTCATCTCTTATGCAGAGGAAATCGGAGTTACTTCATTGATAACAGAACGCGTGATTGATATCGTCTTTCGCGAAATGGCAAATTTTCTTGCGCAAAATAAGAAATTACATATTTCTATTAATGTATGGAGTGAAGATCTCTATACCGGCAGGATTTTTGAACAGTTGGAATCGAAGATAGCAAAAAGTAAGATAGCAAGAAATCAAATTTGGATAGAACTTACAGAGCGCACTTTTTTAGAAGCAGAGAAAGCAAAAAAAATTATTATTCGAGCACGAGAATTGGGATATGTCGTGGTGATTGATGATTTTGGTACAGGATTTTCCAGTTTATCTTATTTACAGAATTTACCCTTGGATGTACTAAAAATAGATAAAACATTTATTGAAAGTTTAGGAATGGAGTCGGTCATCAGTAATGTGACCGAGCATATTATTGTGATGGCTAAAAGTTTGAATTTAAGACTTGTTGCTGAGGGAGTTGAAAAGCGGGCTCAATACGATTATTTAAAGCAAAAAAATGTTGAATTTATTCAAGGCTATTTTTTCTCCAAACCACTATCTGTCTATGAGTTTATGCAATTTTGTAACCATTCCCCCCCCGATCTATAGTTTGCCTAGAATGTTTATAAGGAATAATGAGGTTTAGTTGATTTTGTTTCCATATTTTGAGCGAACTCATTAAAGGCAATTAGGAAGTCCTTGGGTACGTCTAAGGACTTTAGCATTTCATTAATTCTTTGAAGGTTAGGTAATATCTCATTAAGAGTTTTAGTATCGATTTCTTCATCGCTATCTAGTTCTTTACTACGTGCAACGGCGATAAGTAACTGAGCTATTTTAGGCGGTACATTCATTAATAAATCGTGTAAAGTGTCTTCATCGTTTGACCCATCTGTTGGATTTTTCAATTGTTCGACGATTTTTTCCATTCTTTTGAGTGTATAAGAAGTGATTTTACTTAAGTCCATTAGATTAGCTAAGGAATAAGTCAAATAATTAAATTGTTCAAGCTGTAGCACTCGTCCAATGATTTGATCCTCTTGGCTGAGGTCTTCTTCCGTATCGACCTTAGTGATGTAACTTGCAAAGTTTTCCAAATCAGATTCGGAATAACTTCGAGCTAAACCTAGATAGTAAAGATCTCGAATTGCTTTACTACCTTGCTCTGCGCTGATATGGCCGGTTCTATTAGATAATCCATGTTCTTTGCGAAGCGAATTTTCACAAAGAGTTCCCCCTTCAATGGTCCAATACTCCTCAGCTGACGGCCCATAACTATACATGGAGTTTGTAGGATATAAGGCTTGCATTAAGGGGTCATCAGTATATTTTGGCCCATGGAAAAAAGGCGCAAAATTATGCCTCGCTTTGCCAGTAAGATTGTGCAGGGCGTGAATCAGCTCATGACCTAATAAAATAAAGGGTGGGCCAATATCCGTTAGTCCTTTGCCAGGTGAAGCATATACTTCTAAATTTAAGGCGGAAATTTTATCATTATAGTGATAATCTACACCAATGTTCACTCGTGCCGTACCGGTTCCGCGAACGGTCTCTCTTTTAAAAATCGCTTTAAAATCTTGCTCGGATGTTATCGATTTTCTGGCATATTCTGGACTGGTTTTTGCGAGTCCACCTGCAGCCATTGAGCATTCAAAATTATTGCTGGGCTTTAATATTAATTGGGCGTCTTTAGTAGTCAGTAAATAATTTAGTTTTACAATCAACTTTATTCCTTCGGGTCTGGAAGCCAGTTGCATTAATAGAGAGTTAACATAATTAAATTCCTTTTTATTTAGTGAATTATTTTTACTTATATTAGCAAGGAGTTGATAAAAATTGGCTCGTACGATTTCTTTAGGTTCTTTCTCTTTTAACTCTGGAAGAATGTATTGAGGGTTTAATGCAATTTCTTGTTCATCATGAATATAGAGCGCTGAACTTGCATATAAATTTTCTGTTAAGTCATTATGGACAACTTGTAAGTCCCTCAAGATGTTTTTTATCGCAAGAATTTTTTGGGAAAATATAATTTGCTCATCTTTAGATGCTTGAGGGTTAAATTGAGCATATTGCGCTTCGATAGCGTCGTATGCCACGTGATTTAACTGCTCAATATAAGCCGCTCGTTGCATTAAGTCATGATCATAGTCCTGAGGCAATTCACTTTGGTGCTTAATGCCAAGTTCTGATAGTTGTTTGGAAATAGCCTCAATTCTTTCTCTCATGATCCAAATAAACTCATTTGGTTTTTTTAATAGTATAGACGATTATATTTTGCTCAATTAAGAGAAGGGGATGAGTGATGTTCTTTTTGCAGGAGAACTTTTAATTAACGCAAGCAAACTGTAATGAGGTGATGCGAGTATTAAATATCAGTTCTATGCTGTTGAAAAAGGGCTTTTTAGGGAGCTGCGATGTACGAACTTTTTACCCGTACTCTTCTTCCTATTCAATGGTGTCTAGGAAAATAAAGAGACTCCGAAAGAGTCTCCTTTATGGGAATTTTTATTATTATGGAGAAGCATTTAATGATGGAATATCCTGATTCGATTCTTCATCCGTGTCAAATAATTCATCTTTTGCTGCATTAATACCTGTTAATTGTTTTTGGTGATAGGCAAGCATTACTCCATAAACACTAGAGAGCGTTGTAGAAAACATGCCTACGGTAGGTGCTTCAATCAACTCAATCCCTTTTTCAGCAAGCTTTGCCTGTATATCGACTTTTGTTTCAGCAATAAGTTTTGCTGCTTTTCTTAATAGTTCGATTTTAAGCAAAGGTATTTGGGTTAAGTTTGTAGCTTCAAACTGATCTATTTCAGTTTTGATAAGACCAGTAAACTCTTTCTTAATCGTCAATGTGCCATATAAAGTAGAGTAGGTATATTGATCTGCATAGAGTAGTCCCGAAAGAGTCTTGAGTAACGCATGCCAGCTGCGATCATGTAGCATCCATAAGATGGGATTGTTAGGAAATTCTGTATAGCAATTTTGTAAATGAACAGCGCCAGACTCTAATAGGTCAACCAGTTTTCTTTTGAAGAAATCAATATCGTTTTCAAATTGAGTTAATCCTTCATGTACTTTCGCCGCTCGCAGCAAACCCGTGATTTCTTTTTTTATTGTTTTTACTTGTTTATATAGCAAAATTAAATCGACTTCTTCATTTACTTGTTGTTTCAAATAATGCGCTGAGTCAATGTGATTTTGAAGCTGCTTCGTTTGTATGCTTTTGTGGCTATAGATAGCAAAATAGATCTCGCCAATCCCCAAACATACTCGGTAAGCACCCAAAGCATAAGCAAATTGTCGCATAAAAGCTTGGGCTTCAGGAGTATAGTTTTTTTCAGGTTTAAAGTAATATGTACCCTCTTGCTTGTGAAACTCTAACGGTAAGCCACTTTTTGATACGTGGGTATCAAAAGCTGCGACAAGGTTTGGATGTCCTGCTGAATTGTTAATTTCTTCTGCGGTTTTCGCTAATATATGTTCTTCGACAAGGCATTGTTCCATCGCTTCACGAACCAGGTTGAAGCTAAAAACTTGTTCTTCTCCATGAGCCACTTCGGTGAGTTTTTGTGTTCGTCCTTCATTAAAAAAGTAGTCCTTTAGTAATTTCCTTATTTCCAACATGACCGTACCATAGTGATCAAGACGGGTAAAAATTGGCTGAGTTACTTTGTTTATTTCTTGGCGATGGAGCTCTAGTTTTTCTTCCATAATTTCTCCTTCTCTATCCTTTATTGTTTCAATTTCTACAGTGCGCCAGCTTCGGTGTCAAGGTGTTTAATTTTTTCGATAAGATTTTAAATTGTTAAAAAAATGAGTATGCAAATGATGAAAATGTTTCTATTTGCTCGCTGCTATACTTAAATTAACTAACATAACGAGTTTTTTTATGCAGGATGCCAAATTACCTTCTAACGGCAAAGAGTGTTCTACTTGGTATGTTTCAGCAATGGAACACTTGGTTAAGGTCGTACAAGATTTATCTCAGGCAAATGATATTCAAGCGATCACTGAAATTGTGCGTCATGCCGCGCGCGAACTCACTGGAGCGGATGGTGCAACATTTGTATTAAAGGACGGTAATTATTGTTACTATGTGGAAGAAAATGCGATCGGTCCACTATGGAAAGGCAAACGTTTTCCAATGAAAACATGTATCAGTGGTTGGGTGATGCTGCATAAAAAATTAGCCGTGATTGAGGACATTTATCGTGATCCACGCATCCCACAAGATGCATATCGACCGACATTTGTTAAGAGTTTGGCGATGGTACCTATTCGTAGAGAAGATCCTATAGGTGCTATTGGCAATTACTGGGCCAAAAAACGCTTACCCACACAAGAAGAACTCAATATTTTACAAGCTCTTGCCGATACGACATCGGTTGCATTGAAAAATGCGCATCTTTATATCGATCTAAAAAAACATATAGAAACCATACGAGAGCGAGAGGCGAATGTTCGAGAGCAACGAGATACCTTGGAGATTTTTACCCGTGCCTTAGCTCATGATCTTAGAGAGCCAGCACGAACCATGAGTTCTTTCGTTGACATCATCGCTCAGGAAGAATCTCATTTTACTGGTAGAGTAGCCGATTACTTTCAGCATATTTACAATGCCAGTAAACGCATGCTGACGCTAATCGATACTGTATTTAATTACATGCAACTTGATGAATTGAAAACGAAACTTAATGAACCATGTGATATGAATGAGGTTATCGTAGAGGTTGTAAAAAACCTTGACTACCTGATCAGAGAAAAAAATGCGAATATTCGTGCAGATACGGTACCTCACGTATGTGCAAATCGAACTCAAATGATCCAATTGATGCAAAATTTAATTAGCAACGCCATTTATTATAATGAAAATATTCCCGAAATATCTATTTCTGCAAACCCAAAGAAAAAATGTGTAACGTTTCATGTATCGGATAATGGTTTAGGTCTCGATTGCAAAGACAATGAAACCATTTTTCTACCATT
Source organism: Legionella stuttgartensis (assembly GCF_977063405.2). Taxonomy (NCBI): domain Bacteria; kingdom Pseudomonadati; phylum Pseudomonadota; class Gammaproteobacteria; order Legionellales; family Legionellaceae; genus Legionella; species Legionella stuttgartensis. The sequence continues at coordinate 169,208 of NZ_CDRUHA020000104.1, read as the reverse complement.
CAAACGAGCTACCCGCATAAGTAATGGGCCTGGATTAGGGTTGGCGATATGTGCCAAAATTGTAGAATTACATGGTGGAACAATAAATTGTAAATCCAAACCTGAAGGTGGCACAATATTTTCTTTTACTCTCCCAAGTGCTTTGAAGATTAATAGACGAGGAAAAGTAAAAGAAACCTCAGTGAATCCAGTTAATGTATCCAGTAAAACATCCTTAGCGAATATTTTATTTGTAGATGATCTTAATGAGGATCTGGAGTTTACTAAAATTATCCTAGAGCGAGCGCATATAAATTTTAATCTATTTATAGCGCAAAGCGGGACAGAAGCACTTAATTTATTACATGATCAATTTACTCGAAATAATCCTATTGATCTGATATTTCTTGATATTAACCTGCCAGGCATGAATGGATTTGAAATATTGAAACAAATTCAAACTGATAAAATACTCGGTAAAACTCCGGTTATTATGTGTACCGGTTCGGATTATAGTAAGGACAGAGAAAAATCCGCCGCTCTAGGAGCTGCAGGTTATCTGATTAAGCCAATTGAAATAGAATCGTTGCTCGACATAATCAATAATTTAGCCACAGTAAGCTATTGTCAAACAGATGAAGGGTACGTCATTATTCGCAATGAAAATTAGTTTCAAATGAATACTTGAAGACCATGTGATTTGTTATGAGAATGACAATTTTCGGATTTCGCTTCGTTGCATCCAGGCCGGAATGTTGAAAGATTAAGTCCATCTAAGGCCCATATTAATTTCAATTTTACCGCTGCCGGCACTTTTTATGACTATTTGGGATAAGTTCGCTGCATAAAAGAAAGATGCTGCACTAAATGGTGATTTTTATGCTATAATTCACCATATGGTTAATGAGTGAGTATGAATGATGCATGCAGCAGAGAAGCCTAATCCTGCAACTGTTTTGGCTACGGCAATAAATCAACTTAAACACGTGATTAAAATTAACAGCCAGGATCTGGCGGCCATTATTGGCCAACATCGCAATACTATTGATAGATGTTTAAAAAAAGGTGAGCTTGACCCTAGTAGCAAGCCAGGAGAGTTGGCTTTGCTATTGATTCGCGTTTATCGATCACTATACGCACTTAATGGCGGGGATAAAAAAGCGATGATTCATTGGTTAAATACCTATAACCACCATATTCAAGGCGTTCCTTTGCAGGAAATGAAAACCATAATGGGACTATCACGTGTTGTGAATTATTTAGATGCAATGAGAGGTAAAGTTTAGTGGGAGATCTATGGGATGAAATGGATGGTACACAATATATTACCTCGATAATGGCAACAATACATCGAGTTGTAGAAGACCAAGAAGAGGTTGCAACACTCTCTCTTGTTAATAATATTGAAGAACAAGGTATATTAGAAGAACTATTAGAAACATCTAAACCTAAAAAGCCTGAAGAATATGAAGATTTGCATTATTTACTCATCACTCCATTTCGCTATCCACCGTTGCAATATGGTTCACGATTTGGCAGTACTTTTGAACCCAGCCTATTTTACGGAGCGCTGAATAGTTCCACCGCATTAGCTGAAACTGCTTATTATCGATTTGTTTTTATGTCAGGGATGAAGGAACCATATCCTGATAACATTCAGATGACTTATTCAAGCTACACAGTAGGGATTAAAACAGCTCACGGCGTTTTTTTGAATAAGCAGCCATTTGATGCATTTGAAAAAATAATTACATCGCCTCAATACTATGGTGATACTCAAAAATTGGGTACTTCAATGAGAAACGCGGATGTAGAAGCATTTCAATATATTTCTGCTCGCGATCCTGAAAAAGGAATCAATGTCGCGTTATTTACCCCCAAAGCGTTTCAATCTAAAAAACCAATAAGTCTTGAGCGTTGGATATGTAATATAACCAATCAGGAAATTGGTTTCATCTCTAATGATACTCATAAGCGATTAAGTTTTAAGCGAGATATATTTTTAGTGGATGGACTTCTTCCTGCACCAGCGTGTTAAGCATGATTTCATAAATCAGTACACACTGATGTCAATCGTATATTTCTACTTCGGTTTACAAATACGGTTGGCAAATTATACCCATCGCTATAAACTTTTCAGTTTCACTTAGAATGCACGTGTTGTTTCCGCTCGTTTGGGGCTCCAGATTAAATCTATACCTCACTGGTGAAGTGGTACCGATTAAGTTATTATTTATTCCTAATGAGATGTGCTTAGCCTAAGGATAGGAGTTCATTCTTAATGAAACGTCTTGGTTTATCATTGCTACTGATTTTTGTTGGCTTTGGTGCAGCATCTGCTGCGCAAAAGACTGTTGTCTGTCATATGCAAGGAATAGAAGATGCTATTTCCTTTGTGGCACCCAATAAAATCGGGGATTTACCTCAAATTGATTTTGATTATCCAGTGAATGTGACCCGATTCAGCTTGCGAGCAGATAATTTACTCCTTGTGGCAATGGATCAGGATGAGAAAGATCGCCCACGGATTTTCTTTTCAGCACAATTTAACAAACAAAAACAAGCGTACATAGGGCAATTTATGACGGATTTTGGAGGTAATGAATTGCAACTGGATAATGGACTGGTTTCCTGTACATTAAAGTAAATTCATTTTCTTAGGGTTCAATCGAACGATTCAGTTCTTCGATTTCATCGAGAATCTTTAGAAATTTTTCCCCAAAAGGAGTGACGAAATATTCAACTCTAGGGGGAAGTTCGTGAAAAGTGGTTTTGCCAAGAATTCCGAATTCAAGATTTTTTTTAAGGCATTGATTTAAAACCTTAGTGGAGAGGCCCTCGACACAACGTACCATTTCCCCTGGACGATTGATTCCTTCTCGCAAAAGAGAATAGATGGTAAGTGACCACTTACAACCGTAAATAGTCTCAACCATAGTTGCTGTTTTTAAAGGTTTTTTTTCTTTCAACGTCTTCTTCAAATAATTCAAGAATGCATACCAATAAGTACCTACTGTACCACTAAGTACTTACTTTTTTTAGGATTATATATCTCCCATACTCAGCGGAACAGATTTTCTATCAACTAAAAGGTGAGAGACATGTTAAATCATAATTTAGCCATTATTATCGGTGGTTCTAGTGGCATGGGATTGGAAACCGCAAAAAAGCTTGCTGCAAGTGGTGTTGATTTACTCATCACCGGCAGGGATGAGCAAAAGTTGAAACATGCAGCCAATGAAATAAAACAGATGGGAGGCCAGGTCGAAGAGTTCGTTATTGATCTTTATGATAAAGCACAGGTGGCACACTTGGTTATGAAAATAAAGAATGAAACGCGTACAATAAAGTATCTTATCAATGCGGCGGGTTATTTTAGACCAGTATCTTTTTTAGACCATACAGAAGAGGATTATGATCTGCAAATAAACCTTAATAAAGCATTTTTCTTTATTACTCAGGCTGTTGCAAAAAAAATGAAACACGAGGGCGGTGGGGCCATAGTTAACATTGGATCCATGTGGGCAAATCAAGCGATCAAGGCTACTCCTTCTTCGGCCTATTCAATGCAAAAGGCAGGTCTTCATTCATTAACCCAGCATTTAGCTATGGAGCTTGCAGATCACAACATCAGAGTGAATGCGGTAGCTCCGGCAGTGGTTGTCACACCTATCTATAAGTCCTTCATCGCTGAAGAGCAAATTGAAGTATCGCTGCAGAATTTTAATGGCTTTCACCCTATTGGTAGGATAGGAAAGGTTACTGATGTTGCAAATGCTATTGAATTTCTGCTGTCCGAGAAATCCAGCTGGATCACCGGGGAAATTATTAATGTTGATGGCGGGGTTATGGCGGGAAGGAATTAATGGTGATTTAGGGGAGTGGCCCTTATCCGCCCTGTCGGGCACCTTCTCCCCAAGGGGAGAAGGTGTTTAATTTTTTATTCAGGATGAAATCGCTTAAAAAATCGAAGCATTTCATAAAAGACATAGGGCCCTGCATCACGATGATCGAGTGTGTCACTTACTGAATGAATAAATACATTACTACCCGCGTTCCTAAATTGTTCATAAGCCATTTCTGCTCCATGATAAGGAACATCTCTATCACCCTTGGTACCAACAAGTAATAAAGGTGCCGTGGGAGAAAAACTATAATGATTGAAATAGTTCTTCAGTATTTCTGAATTTTCTTCCGTATGATTTAAAATGGCATCAAAAAATTCGGGCTGAAAAATTAATGCGGGGTTTTGCGGCAGCGCATTGAGTATTTCCTTAGTGGAATGATGTCCATCAAATAACTCGGGGATCTTACTATTATAGGGGGCAACAAATAGCTGGTTTAAATCAGCCCAATAGTTTTTATAGGTTTGCAGCGAATAGAAAAAATACGCCAAATATGCGGTAGCTCGTGGCCCCGGATCCCGCATAATAAATTGCATGGTTTCATTCCAGTCGTAAGGAGCCGAACCTAAAGCAACAGCAGTAACCGGGATATTAGGATACTGGGTGGTAAGTAACTCGAACAATACTAAAGAAGAAAAACCTCCTTCTGAATAGCCTCCAATATAGAGTTGGTCATTGAGATCAATCTTTATTATCTTCGTAAGCTCCTTGGCGGCTAACAGCATATTTACACTGCTACTGGCCAGGGTTTCATATTGTACGTAAGGATGGAGTGGTAACTCGTTGTCTCCGAAACCAAGATAATCCGGCATAACGGTTAGATAACCGCCATGGCTGGAAAATAGAGCCGGGTATATTGCATCGCCTTCTTTCATCCTCGAAGGAGCATCATCATGGTTGAAGCGTGTTCCATGCTGATAGCTGACAATTCCTAGCCTACCGATTACACGAGGTACAGCAACCAAGCCAGAAGCCGTGGTGATATGACCATCAGGAGCTGGAGTTTTATAGTTGATCTTATAAAGAGTTACATCGTAATTGGCTTCAAGTACATCAAGTGGAGGCATTTTTCTTAATGCTATTTGCGCCATCTCTTTAGAAAACGTGCCTAAGTAATTGTAATCAACTAGAATTTTCTCATCAATTGCTTGTGATTGGCTATGAACGTTGATATTTAAAAAGAAATATAACGAGAAGAAAATTATTTTTTTAATATTTGCCATTGCGAGTTCGTTCCAAATTATATTTAAAATGAAAAAAGACCAATAAATTGAGCAACTCCAATGGCACGAAGCTAAGCTTTTCCCCAGGTCTACGTTCAGCGACCTGTTCGCGAAAACCAAGGAATGTAGCTTCGTCGCTGCTCCCGCGAACAAGTCGCAGACAGGAAGAAAAGTTCTTAACTTAGTACCTTGGAGCATGCTCTATAACTCAGGTTCAACTTTTTCTGAAGGGCTGTCAATTATAAATTTTTTTTCTGCATCTTATTGTTTCATAATCATATTTCACCATTTACATGAAAAAAATAACCACTGTATATATAAATGTCTCTAATAAAGGTTAAAATTGGGCCATTTTAAATCTGTTCAAGTAGTATTTAGATAAAACAGGATGTGGAAAAATGAAAACAAAAAAAATACAAAATTTAATTTCTACAGAAAACGATCAAGCGGCGATCTTAAAAAAGTTGGATTTATGGTTTAGTAAAGATCGCCAATTAATTGAAAAAACCTACATTTTGGGACGCAATGTTTTTCATCTTTTAGTATTAAAAAACAAAACGAAGGTTCTTGATATCTTGTTATCTGATGAACATCGAAAAGCAGTTGCGCAAAGACCCGATCGACTAGGTAATACACTATTACATTTCGCAATAAGAAATGGAGAAGAAAATCAAGAAACCTTGAATATTGTGCTTAAGCATTTCCCAGACATGGTCAATAGTCAGAATAGCAATGGAAATACCCCTTTACATGAAGCGGTTCTTTTTGATCAGCTTTGGGCGGTTAACATTCTTCTTAAACATAAGCAAACAAAGCGTTCGATAAAAAATGCAAACAAGAAAACAGCTCCCGAATTGGCTGTTGCAAACCCTGCAATCAGACAGGCAATTCTCAATATTGATTTGTCCAAGATTCAATTACTTGATTTACGTAAACGTCCAAGTAGCCCTGACTCGAGTTCTCTTAATAGTTTTCAAGTATCATTTCCGTTGATGTCTTCACGAAGTGCCTCCTCGTATCGTTTAGTTTCTCCAGATAGTGGTGGCTCTTCTAGTCCCACCTACAAATTACAAGAAATCAACTCGCAGGCACTTAACTTTGAGCCAATGGAAGAACAAGGGGGAAGAGGGGGGCTTGATAGAAAACCAGTTGGACCTTATTCGTTAACACCTTATCTCAAGAGTTTACTCGCGGCACATCAAGCAAAAGACTCTTCTTATCAGATATTATTCGAACGAGTAGTTAAGCTATTTTGTAAATATCATATCAACGAGGCGTTGGATTTAAGTGAGTTTTCAGCGGACACTGTTCAAGAGGTCCTCCTGAATATTCTTTCTTCTTCGTATTCGGTTGTGAACGCACAATATAAACAAATTCAAAATAGAAATTTCAAATTATTCAGTGACTTTTCTTCTTTGTTACTCGGTAATAATTTAATGCTTCCAAAGCAAAAAGAAATAGAAGTTTCCAAAAAAATATCGCTTACTAACACCCTCAAATTATTAACAGCCTGCAAGGAAACACCCGATTCAATACGAGAATTTGATTTTGAACGAGTTGCTCATAGAACTTTAGGCTTGTTAAGTTCTTATGATTTAGTAACCATCCTCATTAATTTGAGAAAATTATATAAGAACTTTGATTATCACCAAAAGCTCGTTGCTAATTATGTTGTGTGGCAATTATTTACCTATCAATGCATTGAAGGGATAAGCTCTGATCCCATGGTTTTTTTACAAATGGAATCATTTTTCAAATGTAATGTTGATGAAGAAATGGGCTTAGGCTTGTTGGGTATGCAAATTAACTCTCTTTTTGAGGCATTAATTGAAAATAATTCGGAAGTGTTTAATGATCCTGTTTTAAGTAATTATCAAATAATCACTCAACGATTGGCAGAATATGAGGTTGCACAAGAGTCTTTTGATCAGCTTGTGGATCAAGCATTAGATTTGAAGAAAGGCGAACGGGAGCACGAAGTAAAACAAATTGCTCAAGAAATGCGTCTTCTTACGATCAGTTTTTACCAAAATGTACTTATTAAAGAATTTGGCACCGATTGGGTAAAAGCAGGGGCTAAAAAAAATGCTCCTCACATCGATGATTTAACTCAATTTTTTAACAAGTTAAGCGCTTATTTTGAAAAGAAAATATTGAGTCAGACCAGTGCTAACATTAAAAATGCTTTACAATTTATGCTGGAATTGGCTCACGAGCTTTGTCTTTTAGATGGTGAAAAATATCCAGATTTAAACCATTTAATGTTAATTTGCAGCGTATTTAATAACACGAATATTTTACGACTCACGAATTCATTTGAACTTTTGTCATCCAAAGAACGAAAAACACTTATTGAATTAGAGCAAATGGTCAGTAAGGAAGGAAATTCCAAATGGATGCGTGAAGTCTATCGACTTTATCGAACGACATTGCCATTTTTAGGAGTTATTTTAACCGATGTTACTTTTGCTAAGGATGGAAATCATTATCCTTTAGGCCGATTTGAGGCAGTAGGTGCAATCTTGATGAGAGTTCTTGAGCTCAAGACTTTATTGAATCATAAGTTCAGCCGAAATATTACAGACCTGAGGGTTCTTTTAAATAATAGTTTTGAAGCTAATGAGGACGACTTATATTTGGCTTCACTTAGGATCCAACTAAGAAAAACTGATGTGATTAATTTAGATGATCCAAGCAGAGATTGCCAATCGATTTTGGATGATCTGAACCAGAATTTTTTAAACAATAATTTGCTACCAGCGGTTCTTTTTAAAGGGCAACTTCACCCTCCCATTCAGTTGGCGAATCGTTTAATTTCTTATGTTAGTTCTTATATAAAAAACCTAAATAAAGCGGTTAGAGAATTCAAGGCGGTCGAGGAGCTTTCCCCTGAGCAACTCAAATTGAAAGAGGCGCATGGAACATTGGATCAGTTGATTGAGGAACTTGAAAAAACGATTGGACGAATCATCGAAGTGAATAGAACATACTATGTGAAACAAAAGCTTATGGCACCCCTAAGTCTAGAATTTTATCAGGCTAAAATAAAACACTTAAGTCATCAATCGACTTCATGTGATGAATTAACGTTTTCAAAGAAAACACGAAGATCTTCTTGGCGTCAAGTAACTTCTCTGGTACATAAAAAAATGTTTTTCTCGACCGATGCGAAATCCTTGACTGCTAGGGAAGTTCGTTCGGGGGATCTGAATCCTGATGATCCGGAGGCTCAAGCTGAACTGATAGAACGCAAAAGTAATACATTAAACGGTTTAAGCTAATGTCGACCACCTTCAAGGATTCTAATTGGCAGAAAAAATTTAAATAAAAATTGGGCTTGTGAACCTAAGGTATATTGAATTAGGATTTTCATTCAATTTTCAAAAGGAATTATTATGAAAACAGCATTGGTATCTGGATTTGCACGATCATTTATATCCGGTTGGCCCATCGCAGATGCAACAATTACCGTTCTTGAAAATGAGAAGTTAAAATTTAAAACAGACTCTTCGGGACGATTTGGACCTTTTGAATGGCCCGTGGGAGAGCCGATTACTTTGGTTTTTGAGAAACCTGGATCTTTTTGGACCGGATATAAGACCATACAAACAGCAACTTTAATTGTCCCGCCTGAAGGCATAAATAATGAGAATTTTCTAAAAAATATTTCCTTCCAAGTGCCTTCAATTATGGCTTATCAATTTTTATCTTATGCGATGTGGAAAACTGAAGATCCCCACACCTGCCAAATCGCGGCAACAGTTACCCCACCCAATACTACGATGGATGATATCCCGCAAGGAGTGGAGGGAGTGACCGTTAGTTTATCGCCTAAAGTTAATGCAGAAACCTTTTATTTTGGTATTTTTCCTATAGTTCACAAAACAAACCCTTTTATTCATAAATTGAAATCGACGTCATTGGATGGCGGAGTTGCGTTCATTAATGTCCCGCCAGGTGATTACATCATGGAGGCCAAAAAGGATAATATTCCTTTTTCTAAAGTAGCCATCAAAGCACGTAAAGGAATGATTGTGAATGCCAGCCCGCCACTCGGCCCTACAATGCTCGAAGCACCTAAAGCGGATACAGAAAAGAAAAACAATCATTTTGGCTTTTTTAAATCTGTCTGGGCACTAGGATCAGCCAAGTCGAGTGCTCTTGTTACAACTACCGGACTGAGCAAGCCAACACCATAAATTCTCAATTGAGTGAACTATACTGTAATTATTCCCAGAACCAGCACACTTGAGTGCAATAAACACTTACAGGTTAAGGAAAAACGAATGAACATGACTGTCACGGCAATGGAAAAAACAGTGAGAAGAGTTTTCGATGAGATGTGGAACCAGCAAAAGGCCGCCTTAGCTGATGAGCTCTTTTCAGCAAAGACCTCAATCCATTTTAGCTATGAGCAAGCGGCCAATTTGCAGAATTTTAAAGAAGCCTTACTACAATGGTATCTCGCTTTTCCAGATCTGATGCACTCCATTGATGATCTGATGGTAAGTGGTGATAAAGTTGTGACTCGTTGGCATGGTCAGGGTACCCACAGGGATGAATTTTCGGGAATTCCTGCCACGGGTATCCCTGTATTTTATAGTGGGATTACCATTTTTCGCTTGGATAAGAATCAGCAAATCGCTGAAGCCTGGGTATATAGTGATTTGAACGAGATGATCTCCAAAATGCAACAAGCTCAAAAATAACAGGCATGATTATGAAAAAAGATGAGGAAAAGCGTTATGAGCGGGCAAAAAAATTTCTTCCGCAAAATGTGGTGCGTTTGATAAAAAACATTCAACCTGCAATTGCGTGGTCACCTGATGATAAGCGTATTTGCCATCGCCACGACACGGCTGAAGGTTATGAATATTTTATTTTCAATCTACAAACTAAAACGAAGGAGCTTGCCTTTGACCACTCAATATTGGCAGGACAAATTGCGGAACAATTAAATCGGGATGTAAAGGCTTTTGCCTTGCCAATCAATCAAATTGATTTTTTTGACGAACACATTTTGCAATTGCATATTGAGCAATTTATTTTTCAATATGATCGAACAACTCAGGTACTTTCGCGAGTCAGCGAGGAGAAGCCGGTTGCGATGTCTCGGTGTCCCACGATTATGGAGATATGGGGGCTTTTGCCCATTCCTATGGGGCCAAGAATTCGCTCCCCAAATAAACATTGGGATTTATACAGTAAGGAGCATAATCTATTTCTTTTTTCATTTGACGAAAATAAAGAATATCAGCTCACTACAGAGGGTACTTCAACGAATGCATACGCGGTTTCTCCCGATACTAATTTAACTTCATTAACGCTGCGCCGCACCCAAGTTGTACTGCCTCCTATGGCTATTTGGTCTCCTGATTCACAAAAAATTGTCAGCTTTCAATGCAAGCAAAAACATGTAAAAAAATTGGCATTATTACAATATGTTCCTGAAGATGGTTCTTTTCGTCCCCAAGTGCATGAAGCACATATTCCTTTTTTAGGTGATGAACTGATCCCGGAAATTAAATTATGTTGGATTGATGTCAGTGAAAAGAAGCTGCACGAAATCGATATGCCTCCTCTGATGCCTGCATTGGTGGGCTCTCCAATTGAAGCTGGCTATGTCTGGTGGAGTGAAGACAGCACGAAAATCTTTTTTTTAAAGGAAGAACGAGGTAATCATCAACTTTCTTTATGTGAATTGCATGTTGCCACCCAAAAGCTACGCGTTATTTTTACCGAAAAGTCCAAGAGGTATGTCGAACCCAGCCAATTAATTTTGTGGCAGAATTACACGGGAATGCTTGAAGCGTCAAATGAATTTATTTGGTTATCCGATCATCAGGGCTGGGCTCATCTTTATTTACATGATTTACAAACGGGGCAAATAAAAAATCAGATTACGCAAGGGCCATGGGTAGTTCGCAAAGTGTTTCATGTTGATGCGAAACATCGATGGGTTTATTTTTTGGGTAATGGTAAAGAGCCTGGAGTTGATCCATATTTCCGTTATTTATATCGTGCTCGTTTGGATGGAAGTGAGGTGCAATTGTTGACCCCAGAAACTGCAGATCATTCAATTGTTTTTTCACCATCTCAAGAATATTTTATCGATTATTATTCCACTATGGATTCCATTCCAGTCACAAAACTACGGGATAAAAATGGCCAACAAATTGATACCTTAGAAAAGGCTGATTTTTCTCAGCTCTTTTCCTTAGGATATAAACATCCTAAGCCTTTTTGTCTAAAAGGTGCAGATGAAGAAACTGATATTTATGGCGTCATTTATTTCCCTACTGATTTTGATCCAAAGAAAAAATATCCAATAATTGATGATATTTATCCGGGGCCACAATTAACACGAGTACCTAAAACGTATTGTTATGACCCTCCTGAATATTTTTATGGCTGTTGGTGGCCTCAAAGTATTGCGGAATTAGGTTTTATTGTCGTCAACATCGATGGACGAGGCACGCCTTTGCGGTCTAAAAAATTCCATGATTATTCCTATCAACATTTAGAAACTGCGGGAGGATTAGAAGATCACGTTGCTGTTATTAAAAGCCTCGCACAACACTACTCATATATTGATGTAAATCAAGTCGGCATTTTGGGACAATCCGCAGGCGGATATGCTGCGACCCGGGCATTATTAGACTATCCTGATTTTTATCGAGTGGGCGTCTGTGTTTCCGGATTACAAGATTTACGAAGTTATTTAGCATTTTGGGGCGAGCGGTATCAGGGACTGCCAAATGATGTAGACTATACATTGCAATCCAACTATCCCCATGCAGATAAACTTAAAGGTAAGTTATTTCTAATTCATGGTGATTTAGATGATAACGTTCATCCATCCAATATGATGCACCTTATTGATGCGTTGATTAAAGCAGATAAAAATTTTGATATGTTATTAGTTCCTAATGCAAACCATGGTTTGTATTTTATGAATCCTTATGTTTGGCGTCGAATTTGGGATTATTTTGTGGATCATTTAAAAAGTGACTACCGATGAATTCCTTGAAGAAAGAGTAACCCACTGCCATAATGAATTTACTCTTTAGCAGTATTTTCAAGAAAAGGATTCCTTATGGCTACTGTAGGCACTTATCTCGCACAACGCCTCCAAGAATTAGGTATGACGGATTATTTCGCTATCCCTGGTGACTATAATTTGGGTTTATTGGACGAGCTATTAAAAAATAAATCACTCAACATGATCAATTGTTGCAATGAGTTGAATGCAGGTTATGCAGCTGATGGTTATGCACGTATAAAAGGGGTTTCAGCGTTATTTGTTACCTTTAGTGTAGGGGGCTTAAGTGCGGTCAATGCTGTGGCCGGTGCCTATGCAGAGAATCTACCCATTATCGTTATTTCAGGGGGACCGAATACAAACTCCGTGCAAGATGCGGAAATTTTGCACCATACTTTGGCAACCGAAAATTACAGCTATGTTCGCGAAATTTTTGCGAAAATTACGGCACACAGCGTGTTTATCCATAGACCAAGTGATGCGCCCATGCAAATTGATACCGCGTTAGCAATCGCACTTGAAAAGAAAAAACCCGTATATATTGAAATCGCATGTAATATTGCAGGGCTTAGTGTTTCGCCGCCAACGCAAAGGGCACTGAATGTCAAACGATTAAGTGATACTTCATCTCTTGCTGCTGCAATTGAAGATGCGGCTGCTAAACTCAACGCTGCAGTTAAACCGGTGCTTATCGCTGGCAGTAAATCGCGTTCTTGTGAAGCAACAGCGATGATCGAAACGTTAAGCCAATCTTGTGGCTATGCCCTGGCTGCAATGCCTGATGCGAAGGGATTCGTTTCAGAGCAGCATCCCAATTACATTGGTATTTATTGGGGACCGGTGAGCTCACCAGGATGTGGCGAAATTGTAGAATCAAGTGATCTGTATTTCTTTATAGGACCCAATTTTAATGATTATACGACGGTAGGCCATGTATGTAATATTCAGCCTAAGAAGCTGATTGTTATTGCCGATGGTAGTGTGTCTATCGCAGGAAAGGTTTATACCGACGTGTATATGAATGAGTTTTTACGCGGTCTAAAGGATCAATTGAAATTCAATGATGCATCTCTTAAAGCGTACAAACGAATTGCTGGTTCCGCCCCTTTATATAACGAGCCAGATGATTTGAACTCACCACTTACGACACGATTTCTATTTGGGCAAATTCAAAAGCTACTAAGTAGTGATTATGGGGTTTTGGCGGAAACCGGTGACTCATGGTTTAATGGCATGCGTCTTAATTTACCTGAAGGTTGCCCTTTTGAAATTCAAATGCAGTATGGCTCTATTGGATGGTCTGTAGGTGCTCTTTTGGGAATGCAAGCAGCACTTCATAATAAAAAGCGCGTTATTGCTTTGATTGGCGATGGTTCCTTTCAAATGAGTGCCCAAGAGTTATCAACACTCATTCGTTATGGGTATAAACCGATTATTTTTTTAATGAATAATGCTTCGTATACAATTGAAGTTCAAATTCATGATGGTCCGTATAATGTAATTAATAATTGGCGTTATGCTGATTTAGTGGATGTGTTTAATGGAGAACAAGTAAACGCTCGAGCTTTTAGAGCTCCTACCCATCAAACACTTCTTGATGCAATCGAAGAGGCTAAAAAATCAGATGCTTTATGCTTTATTGAAGTAATTTTAGATAAAGATGATTGCAATAAAAATCTATTGGAATGGGGCGCCCGGGTCGCATCATACAATAGTCGGTCACCAAGAACGAATTAGTCAAGCCTGCTATGCTACCTTGATCGCATCTGCGCTTACACCCCATGGCTTGTCCGTGGGGTGTCGAAATAGAGATGGAATGGTTTCTCAGAGATGTGTTGGGGACTCTGTGCTTTACCCAACTACAACGGTCTATACTTATACTAATAGTGAAAGTTTAAAAAGGACTTATATGAAAAACTATTTAAATCCTCATCCACATGCCGTGGAACGAGTAAATAAGGTTCGAAATAAACCCGGTGGCATGCCAGTTCCTAAACATAAAAAAGTAGCGAAAGATCTGTCGGAAAAATCAGACACAGAGATTTTTGCAACGCAGTCTGAAGAGCAAGCTTGGAAAGAGTCCCTAAAAAAGGATAAAAATTCCTAGGGTTTTTAGATAAGGACAATAAGTGATTAACTTGTTACAGGTTTTTTTGGCGTTCCTGTTGGTTTTACTCAATGCATTTTTTGTTGCTGCCGAATTCGGCATGGTAAAGCTTCGCGCAACTCGCGTTGAAGCGATCAAGGATAGTTATGGTCTACGCGGTACTATTTTAGTTCATATACATAAACATCTGGATGCCTATTTATCTGCCTGTCAGCTCGGGATCACTATTGCATCACTTGGATTGGGGTGGGTGGGAGAGCCGGCTTTTGCGGAATTGCTTAAACCTTTTTTGATTTTTATTGGCATTGACTCACCACGATTAATTACAGTAATTGCTTTTTTTGTGGCGTTTTCATTTATTTCATTTCTCCATATTGTTGTTGGCGAGTTAATGCCTAAATCCCTTGCAGTTCGTCAATCAGAACGTGTATCGGTGTGGACTGCGCTCCCTTTATATGGTTTTTACTGGATAATGTACCCGGCAATATGGATGCTTAATACATGCTCAAATTTTCTTTTGAAAGTTTTTAAATTAGATGAAGTTCATCATACGGAATATTTTTATTCCACAGAGGAAATCAAATTGCTCTTGGGAGCCAGTCATTTGCATGGTGAGCTTACAGAGGAAGAGGTCGAAATCATTGAACATACCCTTGATTTAGCCGATCTAAAAGTTACTGAAGTCATGCGATATAGTGAAGAAATGATTATGATTCACATCAATAAGCCCATGCAGCAAATTATTGAGGTAATCATGCAGCATCGCTACAGTCGATATCCGGTTTATGATCCAGATAAAAAAGAGGTGATTGGGATTATTCATGTAAAGGATCTGCTACCTATTTTTTATCAGCAGGGCGAAATCAAAGAACTACACTCATTGATTAGACCTGTTCTTAAAGTGTCACGTCGCGTGCCTGCCTTAGATTTATTAAACAAATTTCGTGAAGGAACGTCTCATTTTGCCCTTGTGTATAGCGGCAAAGGAAGTATTTTAGGCTTTGTCACTCTCGATAATTTGCTGCAAGTAATGCTTGGCCGCATTAAAGATGAGTTTCATCGTACTAAAGTGGATTGGGTATTAAATGCGGATGGAAGCATATCTGCTTCTGGGAATTGCTCTATTTATTTTTTAGAGCAAGCAATTAATCAAGAGATTGATATAGAAGATGAAATTGATATTTTAAATGGATTATTCATTCATCGATTAGGTTACTTACCTAAGGAAGGCGAACGTATTGAATTCCCAGAGTTTAATGCCAAAATTGAAAAAGCAACGCCCTCAAAAATTATTAAAGTAAGAATTTTTCCAAAAACTACCGATAGTTGGAAAGAGCAAGATAATGCAAAAAACTGATTATCTAATTGCTTTGGATGTCATTGCGAAGCATATAATTCATAAATAGTCAGTACTATAGGGATTCCTAAAATGAGTACAGCAATGATTATTTTATACATCGATATCGATTGATGAGTAATTGTAAAATTCTCTGATTTATCCCAAGTAGTTATCTTGTTTTTGTTTAATTCAAAATAAGCGCAAAATAAGGTAAATACAGCAATGAACGGGATACCCATTGCCATTCCAAAAAACCAAACTTTGATGCTTCGTCGAAACGCATTGAGCAGTTGGGGTTTTTTATCATTAGTGGTTTTTATCCGAATATTTAAAAGCCTTTTTCCTGGGGTAGTGCCCCAGGTAGTCAATAATATAGTTTCAACAAATATCCATAAAAAAAGAAAAATAAAGACAAAGATTGGATCAGGTAAATCGAGAAAAAATGAGGGAGTCAAATAAGAGAGAATTAGGGCGAAAAGGAATGAACATAGGGTAATATCAATAGAGCGAGCAAAGAAACGTGACCATGGTCTTGCATTCGCTGAGGGCTCAGGTGCGTTTGCACCTTGAATTGGTTCCGATGCTTCAGAATCATCTGGAAATGCAAGAAAAAGTTGAGGCGGCTTCTTTCCTTGAGTCATTGATTAATCCCTTATTTGTTTCAATGCCCATATCAATATTAATAGTATAATACAAAATAGATTAAAACAGGCTTGCTTCAATGTGCTAAACCCTCATTCTAACCATGAATTGATTGCGATAAAATTTCTAACGATTTTAGAATTTGCTCTGGTGTATGAATAGCAGTTATAAAAAAGCGTAATCGAGCAGAATTTTCAGGTACAGCGGGATAAATAATGGGTTTTACATTCAATCCCAGGCTAAAACATTGCTTTGAGATATTGAAGCATTTTTGTGAGTCTCCCAATATAATGGGTAGAATAGGTGTACTCTCATTTAATCCTATATCAAAACCATATTGCATTGCAGTCTTCCTTGCTAGCTGACTCAACTCATTCAATCGTTTAATTCGCTCAGGTTCTTTAGCCATAAGTCTTATGGCGGCTAAGGCGGAAGCTGTGTTTGCTGGAGGTAACCCCACTGTAAATACAAATCCGGGGCACGTATATTTTAAGTATTCGATTAATTCTCTTTTACCGGCAATGTATCCACCACAACTGGCAAACGATTTGCTTAAAGTTCCCATCCATATTTCTACATCTGTTGGATTAAGGTCATAGTACTCACCAATGCCTCTGCCATTTATCCCAAGAACACCCATGGAGTGTGCTTCATCTACCATGAGCCAGGCACCATGGCGATTTTTTACGCTAATGAGTTCGTTAAGTTTAGCGATATCGCCGTCCATGCTATAAACTCCCTCGACAACAATTAATACTCTTTTATAAAAACCTCGATCTTTAGATAAAATAGTATCAACAGCCTGCCAATCGTTGTGAGGAAAAGCAATGCGCGTTGCTTTAGAATAAACCGCGCCTAAGACCAGACTGTTATGAGCTAATTCATCATGCAAAATTAAGTCATCAGGTCCATAGAGGTGAGCAATGGTCATTACATTTGTAGCGTGGCCACTGGTAAAAACAATGGCATCGTCGACTCCAAGCAACTTCGCTAATCCATCTTCCAGTTCTTGATGAATTATTTTTTGTCCCGATACGAGCCGGCTTGCAGAAACCGAGGTCCCATATGTTCTAATTGCATCGCAGCTTGCGGCAATTACCTCTGGATGAGAAGCAAGACCCAAGTAATTATAGGAGGTAAAATTAATGTATTCTTTTCCATCAATAATGCACGTACTCTCGGAAGTTCCTTCTTGGGAATCAAAAAAAATAGTATTACCCAGTTTTGCTTGCATGTTTTTTAGCTGCACATAGGGAGGATATTCCTTAAACTCGGTATAATTCCCATTAGTTTTTTCGATACTTTTTTGTTTTGTGTCTGAAAAACCATTGAGTGTACTGAAGTCAGGTTTTGCTTGTTGTTCATTAATGCACTCCAGTAGATAGTCGGCCAGTTCTTTAATATTCTCGAAATTTATAATTAAATCACTGTCGATTGTAATCTGAAAGCCATCTTCAATATTGGCAATGAACTGTTGGATATGCAAAGAATCAAACCCAAAATTCATTAAAGGAGATGTTGTATCGATATTGTCTTTAGGCTGACTTAGAATGTTCGCTATATTATTTTGTAAATAATCTTCAATTTCGCTAACAGTAACATGATCTTTACTCATCATAGTTTTTACTTCCAGATTGCCATACATAAAAAGCGTTTAACTCATTGTTGGTTACCAATTTTTTAATGATGTTTCTTCTCAATTTGCCACTGGTGGTTTTAGGAATTTTTTTAGGTGGTAATAAGGCGATGAAATGAGGGGTTAAACCAAAACTTGAACTGATAGCGGCTTTTATTTTATTTACAATCTCTTCACATTCATGAACAGGGAACAGTTGCTTGACTTCGGCTACAATGGCCAATTGCTCCGATTCAGCAACATGCGTCGAAAATGCCGCAATACAACCCGTTTTTAAACGAGACTCTAATGAGCCAATGAGGATTTCAATATCATAAGGATAGTGATTTTTGCCATTGATTATAATGAGTTCTTTTATTCTTCCTGTAATGTATAAATTATCTTTATATAAAAATCCCAAGTCTCCAGTTCTCAGATATTTTATTTCTTTTATATCCTCTAAATTGGCATGAAATGTTTCCTTGTTTGCTTCCTCATTTTCCCAATAACCTGAGGAGACACTAGGCCCGCGTATCCAGATTTCTCCGATTTCACCCTCCGCACACAGTCTAAAAGGCGCTTTAGAGACAATAATTAAAGGGACCATTGGCTTACCGCAGCCAACCAGAACACTATGTGCGTTATTTTTAGTTCCGTCAGATAGCTCGACCCTATCTTGATGTAAGGATTCCAGATCAAGATTCAATAATTGCGGATAGTCATGTCCATTTTTGTAGCCGCTCACGAATACAGTTGATTCAGCCAGACCATAAATCGGATAAAAAGATTTTTTTTGAAATCCATATTTACTAAATTTATTATAAAAATTACTTAAGATCTTATGATTAATAAATTCTGCTCCATTGTATGCAACTCTCCATGAATTTAATTGCAGATTTTCGAGTAATTGCTCATCAATTCTTTTTTCGCAAATTTCATATGAAAAATTCGGCCCGCCACTGATATTCGCTTGGAAATCAGAAATTGCTTTTAGCCACAAATAAGGGTGTTTGAGAAACGACATAGGAGACATCATAAAAATGCTAAAGCCTGTGTAGACGGGGAATAATAAATTGCCTATTAATCCCATATCATGGTAAGGCGGTAACCAGGAAACCATCCGTTCATTGCTTGTTTTTCCTATAGTTTCATAAACCAAGCTCAAATTATCCAATAGGTTTCCATGCCGTACGATGACCCCTTTGGGCATAGCTGTTGATCCCGATGTGTATTGCAAATAACACATGTCGGAACTTTTGAATGATAAAGGCTTATATAAATCAGCCATCTCAAGGGAGGCCTTATTGATGTCAACCCAGCGAAAACTTTGAAAATCCCACTCCATTAAATGATCTACTTTTGTAGAGAACTTACTAACAAATTTTTGAATCAAGGGAATGGAGGCAAGATTTTTTATAAACCCTAATTTTCTAATTTTTTGGGTTATTTCTGTATTTGATAAAATAATAGATGGTTTTGAGTTGTTAATAATTGCTTGTAATTTTTCAACCGTACTTTTATCAAATGGAGGATACGCGGGTACTGCAAGCACTCCAGAAAACAAGCAAGCCCAAAAAGTAACTATATAATCAAGGCTAGGCGTAAAAATCAACAATACTCGCTCTCCAGGTTTAGTGTACTGTTGAATCAATGCAGCTATAGAATATATCTTTTGTTGTAGTTCACCGTAGGTGAGTTGTTGACTGTTTTCAAACAGCCCTGTTGCAGAAAAGTAATATATCGGAGCTGATGGATTGGAGAGACAACGCTCGGTGAACAGTTCGACTAAACTTTCGATTTTTGTCCTGGAGTTCATTTTCACAGCCAAAATAATTTTCAGATACAAATTTATCTATATCTTAGTTTTCACATATTTTATGAGTGTAGTCTTTTTTCGGGAATGTTCAAAAAATAATCAGTTTTTTGCTAATTTTTTTCATATAAGAGTAAGCCGAATTATTGTGACTAAGCGTACGGGACGCCTTATTATTGCAAGGGATTGATTGAATATTACTCTGATTGGTTGAATTGTGGAAACCAATTACCTATAGTTATAAGAATTATCAATTCAATCGGGGTGACTTAACAAGTCTTCTATAAAAGGTAGTTATGAATCAGACCGAATTGCATTTGTATCGTGGTTTAACCAGTTCGGAAAAACGTTACAGTAGGGCCATCATTTGGATACCCTTATTAGTGACACTCTACAGTATTATTTCAGGGATGTTATTTAATATTGGTGTTGGTACCTTAATATTATTTTTGATTTGTTACAGTTGTACTGTGTTAGGGATTACGATTGGTTTTCACCGTTTGTTAACACATCACTCATTCAAAACAAAGCGATGGGTTAAACTTGTGTTTGCTTGTTTTGGTTGTATGGCTTATGAAGGTCCTCCCTTCTTTTGGATAGCAGCTCATCGAAGACATCACAAATATACAGAAACCGAATTCGATCCTCATTCGCCCCTTTCGGCAAATAAAGGGAAGCTATACGGTTTTTATCACGCCCATATGGGATGGATGTCTAACCATACTCTTGAGAACTGGCGATATTACTTGGGTGATTTGCTCCGGGATCGCGATTTATTATTTATAAACAAATATTATGGCCCTATTGCGCTGAGTGGAATAATTATTCCTGGGATTATCAATGGATTACTCTACATGAACTGGTATTCGTTCTGGGAAGGAGTTGTTGTGTGTGGATTTGTCAGAGTCTGTTTCCAACAACATGTGACCTGGTCCATCAATTCGGTTTGTCACATTTGGGGTAGGAAAGACTTTAACACGCAAGACAACAGTAAAAATAATTGGCTTTTGGCGATTCTTGCTTATGGTGAGGGTTGGCATAATGGACATCATGCCTTTCCAAGCTCTGCCAAGCATGGGCTCAAAAATGGACAAATTGACCTTTCTTATATATTAATAGTTTTATTATCACGTGTTGGGTTAGCCCATGACATCAAATTACCATCAGAAGAACAAATAAAACAAAAAACGATACAATAATACGATGGTCACTTCCTCTGAAACTTATCAATTACTATTCGTTTTCTGAAGAGAACGATTCATCTTCCCCATTATGAACAGCAACTTTGAGGTCTGGATCAAGGGTATTTCCAGGAATTGTTCGCGTTTCGCTCGCCCATTCTCCTAGATCAATGAGTTTACATCGGTCAGAGCAAAAAGGTTTGAACCGGTTTTCAGGGCGCCAGGTATTTTGTTTCCCACAAATAGGGCACGTGATTTTTTGATGGTTATTCATAACGGTCTTCATAAATTTACATTGAGTATGGAGTATGTAATCCGGAGCCATAAATGTTCAAAATCTCGGATTACTTTGATTTTAGCATATTCGAATCTTAGGGAAACGATTTGGGATGAAATTTAAGGAAAGGGGGCATTTTATGTGCTCTATTGAGCATCTCGAATTGCCCATTATTAAACGTTTAATAAAAAAAAATCAAATAAAATAATAAATTTATCTTATATTTTTGAACTATACTGATAGGAAAAAGAAATACGATAACCTAAAGAATATTAATAATAAAAAAGAGCAAGCGCTCAAGATCAAGGATGAATTTATGAGGACGCCTATTTCATCGCGAGTTTCTTATTTTATCTTAATTCTTGCTGCTGCCTTGGGAGTTTCATGTAGCCAGGAGCAAAAGAAAAGCTCCCCGAATACAGCAAGGCCGGTTAAGGCCATTCAAATAGGTAATATCAGTGCATTTAACGGCCGTGCCTTTCCTGGGCGGGCAAGTGCAGTTCAACAAGTCAATTTGTCGTTTAATGTGAGCGGTTCTTTAATTGAATTGCCGGTAAAAGTTGGGGACAACGTAAAAAAAGGTTCATTAATTGCAAAACTTGATCCGCGAGAGTTTGAGGCAAAATTGCAAGCAGCTCAAGCGGAGTTTAATCGAGATCAACAAAATTTCCTTAGAGCCAAGGCCTTGGTCGGCAAAGGGCATATTTCAAAGGCAGATTACGATCTTTTAAAAGCAAAACTTGGAGTGTCGCAAGCCAATCAAGTATTAGCGGAAAAATCGCTTAAAGACAGTGTGCTTAAAGCCCCATTTGATGGAAAAATTTCAAATTTGTATGTTGAAAATTACCAGACAATAGCCAACCAGCAAAATATAGCCAGACTCTTAGATACTTCTCAAATTGAAATGGTAGTGCAGATTCCCGAAGGGGCGATCAGTTCTATTTCTGAGGTAAAAGATATTATTGTGTATTTTGATCCATTCCCTGATTCTGCAATTCCGGCAAAAATAAAAGAAGTCAGCAATGAGGCCTCTCCAGAAACTCGGACTTATCCAGTGACATTAATTATGCAACAACCTAAAGAGATTGAAATCTTGCCCGGTATGGCTGGGAAAGCGACTGGGCATATTGAGCGAACGAAAAAGGCACAAAACAAATATACAATTCCTGCGTCCGCAGTGCTGACGAGTGACTCCGAAAAAAAGACTTATGTGTGGATAATCAATCTAACAAAACACGAAGTGAATCGACGTGAAATCCAAATTGGAGAACTTACTCCGACGGGCATTTCGGTTATAAAAGGGTTGCATGAAGGCGATTGGATCGTGACAGCAGGTATCCATAGTTTGGAAGAGGGAGAGCGCGTCACTCTTTTGAATGAGCAGGATAATTAGCCATGGCTTTAGCGGACTATGCAATTAAAAATAAAACAGTAACCTCATTTATCCTGGTGTTGTTCTTTATCGCAGGATCGTTGTGTTTCTTCCAACTAGGACGGCTTGAGGATCCTGAATTTACAGTTAAAACTGCGACGATTACTACGCATTACCCAGGTGCTAGTGCAGAGCAAGTTGAATTAGAGGTCACCGATCGAATTGAGAAAAAAATCCAAGAAATGTCTGAGGTGAAAGATATTTCTTCTATTTCCAGAGCAGGACTTTCAATTATTAAAGTCAATATTAAAAACGAATATTGGTCGGATCGTTTACCGCAAGTTTGGGACACTTTACGTAAAAAAGTAGATGACATTCAAAACAGTTTACCACCAGGAGCAGAAAAACCCGTTGTAGGAGATGATTTCGGGTATGTGTTTGGCTTCCTTCTGGCCGTGACCTCAGATGGATTCAATTATGCTGAACTTGAAAACTATACGAAAGAAATTCAAAAGGAACTCAGCATTGTTCCAGGGGTGGCTCGTGTGGATTTATGGGGTGTTCAGCAAAAAAGAATTTATTTGAATGTGTCAAATACTCAACTTTCCCAATTAGAAGTGACTTTAGACGATTTGGAACGTACATTAAAGTTACAAAATCAGGTTGTTGATGCCGGACATGTAAATTATCAATTACAACGTTTGCGTATTGCTCCAACAGGTGAGTTTAATGCAGCCGATGCCATTGGCGACTTAGCAATTATTCCGAAGTTTAAATTAAATGAGCAACCTAAAAAAAGCGAAGAAATCATTAGAATTCGCGATTTTGCTGAGGTTAAAGAAGGATACATTGATCCTCCTGAACAATTAATGCGTTATTCAGGATTACCAGCGATTGGCATTGCATTAGCACCATTGCCTGGTGTGAATGCAGTTAAAGTGGGGCAGGATGTAGATAAACGGTTAAATGAGATTCAGGAAAAGTTACCTCGAGGAATCGAGATTCATAAAATTTCGTGGCAATCCGATATCGTTGCTGAGTCCATTAATGCATTCATCATCAATTTAGTTGAAGCAGTAGTCATTGTCTTACTGGTATTGGCATTCACTATGGGAATGAGAGCCGGCATGATCATCGGTGTGTCCGGGCTCATTTTGGCAATTTTAGGAACATTCATCGTTATGAAAATGTTGCATATTGATTTGCAACGTGTTTCTTTAGGCGCATTAATTATTGCTATGGGGATGATGGTTGATAATGCAATTGTGGTAGTTGATGGATTTATTACTCGTTTGCAGCAAGGTAAGACACGACAAGATGCTGCAATAGAAGCAGCACAGATCTCAGCTTGGCCATTACTGGGAGCAACCATTGTTGCATCTATGGCTTTTTTTCCCATTTTTGCATCGACTTATGATACTGGGGAATATGCGGGAAGTTTGTTTACTGTAATTGCAGTTTCACTTATTTTAAGCTGGGTATTTTCCCAAACAGCGACACCTCTTTTGTGTATTTTATTTATGCCTGATCCAAAACAAGTAGGTGAAGGTGCGGAATATACAAGTCGGTTTTATAAAGGATATAAGTTTGTATTGGAAGAAGCGGTACGTTATCGCCTCTTTTTTTCCTTAATTATGTGTGGGCTACTTGTACTTTCTATTATTTGTTTTCGCTTTGTTCCGATCATGTATTTTCCTGACTCGTCACGCTTACAAGTAATGATTGATTATTGGGCTCCAGAAGGAACTCGTATAGAGGTTGTATCTAAGGACCTTGAACAACTTGAGAAAAAGCTGCTTGCTGATCCAGGCGTTACGAGTGTGAGTACTTTCATTGGTCAAGGTCCACCTCGTTTTTACTTGCCGGTGGAGTCGGAATTTCCTTATTCTTCGTACGCTCAGTTAATCGTAAATATGAAGAGTTTAAAGGATGTCGATCGCATGGTCGCGACCTTACCCGCATGGAATAGTAAAAATTATCCACAATCTATGGTGCGAGTTCGTAAATATGCGGTGGGTGCATTTAATAACTGGAAAATCGCAGCACGATTTAGTGGGCCTGCGAATGCTAATCCTGCAGTTTTACGAGATCTTGCCGATCAGGCGGTAGCAATACTACGGAACAATCAAAACACGATTGATGTACGCACCGATTGGCGGGAACCGGTTTTGCAAATTGTTCCTGATTACCACCAAGAACGTGCGCGTTGGGCAAATATTTCTCGGCTTGATTTGGCACAAGCCTTGCAAAGAGCCAGTGATGGGGTTACGGTTGGTCTTTATCGAGAACAAGATAATTTGATTCCGATTATTTTACGCCAACCTTTAAATGAACGAGATACCGCAGCAGTTGACTTGCCTTTGTTACAAGTTAATTCACAATTTAGTACAAAAACAATTCCCGTCTCGCAAGTAGTAAATGATATTAAACTCGCCTGGACAGACCCTATTATTTGGCGTTGGGACCGTAAAAGAGCAATTACTGTCCAATGTTCTCCCTATGAGGTTACAGCAAATACCTTACGAGAGAGCATATTGCCACAATTCGAAAAAATTAAATTACCTCCTGGATATACGTTGACATGGGATGGAGAATACAAAAGCAGTAGAGAATCTGCAGATGCACTAAAGCCGGGACTTTTCCCAGCAGTAGTAATTATGGTGTTGATTATTGTGATGCTTTTTAATGCGTACCGACCACCACTGATTATTATTGCGGTAATTCCTTTTGCGATGATTGGAATTACCTTTGGTTTACTTCTTACAGGCGTTCCCTTTGGGTTCATTGCCTTGTTGGGCGCGATGAGTCTATCGGGGATGATGATTAAAAACTCCGTGGTGTTATTGGATCAGGTGAATATAAATCGTGCGAGTGGAATGACGCCTTATGATGCAGTCATTTCAGCAGGGGTCAGTCGGTTATCGCCTGTGGTGAATGCAGCTGTGACAACCATATTGGGGGTTATTCCTTTATTACAAGATATTTTTTGGGTTTCCCTGGCAGTTACTATTATGTTTGGATTAACTATAGGAACGATCCTCACAATGTTTTTAGTTCCGGCTTTTTATTGTATTTTATATCGAATTGATCCTAAAAAAGAGCAGTAAATAGGTTCAACAGACCCTGATGAATCCTGGGTATCGTGCTTTACGCGCGGTACGTAAAGGAGGGGGAGTAGCATAATCATCACATGTCGAGTGAGCGATTAAAATCTGGGTCTTCTTCCTGAGCATTTTTGGAATTGCTTAATCTACCTTTTATCGAATTTACAGTTTTATAAAAGCCCAATCCACCTAACACGAGCACTGAACCAACCCCTAAAGTTGTCTTGGAATCTTGAAAAAAACCTTCTTGTGCTACTTTTTTTAAGGCGAAACCTGCAACCAGTGATAAAGCAAGCCCTGTAGAAATTTTAAGCCCTGCTGTTAATAAAAAATTATAACTGTTCTCACCTTGATTAACTTCCGCCGTTTGTTCTAGGGTCTCTGTAATTTCTATATTAAATTCAGTTAAGGGTATTGTTTCAGGAACATTGTATTTTTTTCTATAAAGCTCTAATTCTGTGTTGTAGGTTTGCGCCAACACGTTTAGGTTTTTAGTAATTTTAGCAATAATATCTTTTGTCGCCTTATCATCCAATAAGATAATGGGCTTTCCCTTGTCGTCCTTTTCGGCGTTAAAGGCACCATTTCTCTTTACTGTATATTCAATTAAAGTCCCTTGATTTTCACAACAAATGAATTTATTCAAAGTGCCAATGTATTCATCTTTTTGTCTTTCAGTTAAGCTTTCATACTCTATGCCAAACCCTATTGCGTTCCCAAATTGGATGTCTTTACTCTGAAGCTCAGCGGGGGGTCCAGATAATGCTAACCCTCCATCTACAATTATTGCTTCTGCTCGCCCATCTTCGATGGTATAACCCGAATTACTACCAGAGCCCCCTATCCAGTCTGGATCACCAAGTATTTTGGCTATCGCAGCAATTTTCATTAATCCGTCTAACGGAAATTCGGTCCCCTTTTTTACCACCACCTCCGGTGGTCTTTTATGCACTGCAATGTAGTCAACAAACTCAGGACCAAGATCGCTGTATTGATCAATTTTTTTTCCTAAAAAAGTAGCATATTGCCTATTATGAGTTGAACCATAATAGGTCATGGTTGCTATATAATCACTACTTAATGCTTCTATATCTTTATGAGTCCAACCTTTACCTTTAAAGTAGTTAAAGAGGAAATCGAGCATATAGTCTTGTGAATGTAAACCGATTCGAGAAGTTGGTGATTTAGCAGCGAGTCCATAAAAGTCGAGGCAAATTTTTTCTTTCACCACACTTCCGCGAGCACCATCCTCCATTTTTTCAATAAAATGAATTTCATTATCATGGTCTCCATTGCTTTTCACCTTCCTAAGTATTTTGGGTACTGTACCTCCTTCTTGTACATGCATGGTTCCTTTTTCATATTCTCCATATTTGCCTTTAAATATTTTCCTGACATTACTCATAACATTTCAATCTAAAGAATACGTCTTATGATTAATTTTAGATTAAATTTATGTCAATTAGTTATTTTTTGGGTCTTTTTGGATTTATATGGGCGTTATTTATATATGCGTGCGTCTAGCTTTGCAGGAACCAGCCTTGCAAATTGAGCTGATTATCAATGTTGAATATTATTGAAAATAGAGATCAAAATATGATAACTGATAGGCTCTAAGTCAACGTGCCCTAACCCAATAATATGGTAGCCACTCTCAATATAAATGAGAGCGCCAGGAATGTTTTTCGCAGGTTTTAAGCATGGAACACCTGAACAATCGCTACAACATTGTCTACCTACGTAACAATTCTATGCACTGAATAACGACCATTTTTCAAACAAAAAAACACGTCATCTTCTGTTAATAATAATCAAGTAATATAATATATATATATAGGCTGTAATTAGGGGGGGAATTATGGCTACGTCAAAACAAATCTTAGAGCCATGGCTTGCTTCTAAAAAGCAATGGGAAAAAATATTCTCTCTGCAATTGCCAACTCCTTCTGAGTTATTAGAATTAATGGACTCATGGTCCAGTTTTAGACAGAAAACTATTGTTCTAGCAGAGACTCCTGAGAAAATACCTGGCGGTGAGATATTTTTTCTTGATGCTCGGACTTTTTTACAATCTGCATGTACATTTTTTAAAGTTGCATCTGCGCAAAATTTGCCTGTGGTTATGAATTTAGCAAAGAAATTGCAAGAGGCATCAAAAGAACCTGCTGGTAAATCTTCAATATCGATAGAAATTTTTGAATCTGATTTTCCGCGTATTATAAAAAAAGCTGAGGAATTGAAAGAAGAAAGAAAAGCAGAACAAAAAAGATTAGATGAAGAAGAACGATTACAAATAAAAAGATTGCAAGAAGAACAAAGAATACAAAAAATATCTGAACAGGTAGAAAAAGATCCGTTTTTTATCGCTGTACAGGAGATTCAAGATAAAATTCAAAGGGAAATAACGAGAATTGGAGGTAAAAATTCTAAGGATAGCCGTCTTGGTCCTTTAAAGGGCGTTAATAGTTCACTACAACAGCAAATTAAGAAAGCAAAAGAAGAATCTAAAAGCGCTTATTTATCAAAAGAACCCGGCACGAAGCAGGAAGAAATAAAATCCAATTGCAAAATTGAAATGGCAAAAATTGTTAAAACGGATTTAATGGATAATAATGCATTAGATCTAAAATTTCGAACATGGGTTGGAAGAGCAATACTTAATTTAATTATTGCTTTACCTGTTAAAATTTATAGCAAGAGTAAAAGCATTCCCGAAAACCAATTGTTTTTTAAATTAAAAACTGAGTCACAAGCTAATGTTGAAAAAATTCAAGAAGATATTGATCACTTGAAACCTATTGTGAAAGGTTAAGAGGATATTGTCTAAAATGCTATATCTTTTTGAGGTAGCATTTTTAAGTTTTCTCTCTTCTTGGTTTTTAAAAGCAAATTATCTTAAATGCGCAATATCTCCGAATGAATCCGTTTTGCAAATTTATTTGTTTTAATGTGCTAAATTTATCATAATGGCCCTTTTTTCAGTCTAAGGATCGTATGTCATCATTGCTTACAATCAATTTGCTCGAAGATTTAGTTCGTGTGGCGGAGTTGAATGAAGAGGGTAAGACCGCAGATTATATTCCAGAACTAGCCAATGTGAATCCCGATTTGACAGCCATCGCTGTTCAACCATTAGGTGGTCAAGTTCTTGCGCACAGCAACAATCCCCTGAATCCTGTGACCTTGCAAAGTACATCTAAGATGATCCCTCTAATTGGACTCCTTGAAGAAGTGGGTGACCAACAGGTGTTTGAATGGGTTAAGGTTGAGCCCTCAGGAGATGATTTTGCATCAATTACTCGCCTAGAGCAATTTGGTCCTAAACCTTCAAATCCCATGTTGAATGCTGGGGCGATTACTTTATGTTCACATATTCCAGGCAAAGGCGAGCAACAATTTGGATGGTTAGAACATTGGACCCAAAAGTTGTTTAATCAACGCCTGAGTATTAATCCTTTGGTTTTCGCTTCTGAAAAACGAACGGGTAACCGCAATCGTGCACTCGCCTATTTATTGAAAAGCAGGAGTAATCTTGGGGCGGATGTTCATGAAACCTTGGATTTATATTTCGCCCTATGCTCCTATGAAGCTAAGTTAGAGCAAATGCTCTTTTTACCTACTTTATTAGCTAATGGGGGACGAGATCCAGAAAGTGGGGAGCAAATCATTTCCGCCGAAACGTGTAAGATTACTTTAGCAATTATGGCAACGTGTGGATTATATGATGAAACTGGAACTCATATGGTTAAAACCGGGATGCCGGCTAAAAGCGGGGTGTCGGGCTATACCATCGCCGTTGTTCCTGGCAAAGCAGGGATTGTTGTATTAAGTCCACGCGTTAATGCGAAAGGAAATAGTATTCGCGGCGAAATCATGCTGGAAGGCTTGTCTAAAGCCATGAACTGGCATTTTGCATTACCTTAATTGGATCTTTGGGAATCGTAGCCTGGGTGCAGCGTAGCGTAACCGGATTTTCTTTGCAGATTTCCGGATACGACGTTCGCTTTCCCCTGCTATATTCTTAGTTGCAACTTATACATTACAATACGACTGTTGAGAGGGCAAAAAGTTTATCGTATTCATGTTGCAATTCCTCATTCTCATGACGGTGTTCAATTAAGACGTTTTGTAATGAGTGCAACAAATCGTCACATCTAGCCAGTCTTAAATTTAATGCTTCAAGAGTTTTTTCTTTTTCTGGGAAGACTTCTTCTTTAACTTGGTTTATTGCTTCATCCAGACTTTCTTTGGCTTCAATGACCGCCTCTAGCGCTTTAAGTTCCTTCCCTTTAATTTGTGATGCAACACGGGCAATGTTTATATTAGCATCAGCGCGTTTAACATAACCAAGAAATAGAAAACTTGCATTTTTATAATAAGCATAGGCATTATTCAGATCCCCGCTGCGTTCACATGCCGCACCAGCAAGAGTTGAAAAGAATAGCTTATCATCTTCATATTCAGCTTTTTGCATACTGGTTGCATAATCGGCTGCTTTGCTAAAATAAAATGCACTTTTAGAATAGTTTTCAGCACATACATACAACAAGCCTAGCTGCTTGTATGTATCATACAAAGCAGGACTACCCAGATTTATTACTGGGTTTTTACTTTCGCTAATGACGGACTCCATTTTATTGATAAGTGATTCTATTTGGGTTCTTTGACCCCGAGCCAACTCAATAAAATTATGGGGTGGGTTCAACACGAGTTGCTCTAATCCGTCATAGGGAGAAAGTGCGCCAAATAAGGGCTCTAAAATTCCAACAGCTTGATTTCGAAGATCTTTAAGATTGTTCTTAAGCTCTGTTTGCTTTTCTGCTGGGAGCATCTCATTAGCATATTGATGTACATTATTGTCAAAGGCCTTCTCATAAGGTTCGGTGTATAAACCATTATCAGAAATGACGGTTAAAGATTCAGATTTTGGATCAAATGCAACGCTATAATAATAGGCATGCTGTAATGCTTCATTAATAATTACATTAGATTTGCTTATTTTTCCCGGAACTCGTTCTTGCAACGTTTTTAAAATATTTTGTTGAACTTTCTCTGTATTCCAATATTCATGGTTTGCAACAACAATTACTTCTAATTCTGAATCCGGATGGGTGCCTAATTTACCATCAAAATAATAGGGGTCTAAATCAATATAGGCTGGTTTTTTTGAGTTAGTCATGGCTGTATCACTGTCCATGGAAAACAGACCAAAACCACTAGTATTCATTAAGGTTCCAACTTCTTTATTTACTGGATCATAGGGTCTACGCAGTGATTGCGGGGAGACATGGAGCATAAAATAACTGTTGTATGTGCGATCTTTGATAATCACAGTATGGCAGTGGTGAATACCTTTTGATTTTAAGACTACTTGTTCTTTAGGATCGATTTTTGTGGATTCATAAGGGGTTTTATAGCTCTGAAAAGTCTTATCGAATTGTGGATGTAATTCATAATAAGTTGATTGGTTTGGTGAGTATTGAACAGCATCATCTTCTGAAACCGAAACAAATTTAGGCATATTTTTTTTCATTTTGATTAATAATTGGGATTTGTATTGTATCGAGAAAACCTTAAGATTTTATTAAGATAATAATAGAGAAAATGGGCTCAGCAAAACCCTAGTCTAACCTAGTTCTTATGCTTAATAAGGCTCATCAATCTTTATAAAGCTAAATTATCTCATTTCTTACCGCCTGCGGAGAATTCCACACGAAATTAGAATATAACTTAACTTTTTAAATAAAGTACATTCAACCTTCTACGTACCGCGCTTTATGCGCGGTACGTAGAAGGTAAATTTCGCGAGGAACTCCCCGGACGAGCCCGGGAGGTTGAACTTTGTAGTTTAAAAAAATTAAATAGTTGTGGATACCTCAGCTTGACTTCCAGGGTTACCACTTTCGCCTAGGCTACATCATTTAAGACTTCTTCATTAATGTACTTAGCTGTTCCAGTTCATTGCTCAGCGCCGAAAAATCATTTTTTTTATTTCCCTCTTCTTGTTTTGATAAAGTTTTTGAGATCTTTACAGAAGAAGAAAATAGTTCTGAAAATTCCAACAATAAAGTGCTTACTTTTTTGTCTGAATCTGCTGCCTCCTGATATTTAGGATTATGCACCCGAGCCGTTTCCTTTTGTAATTCATGAATTTCTTGAAGTAAACCTGCTTCACGGCTCCTAAGTCTTCGGTAGGATTTGCTTGTTGGACGAGTTCCAATTAATTCTTGCTGTACATCGCACAACTCTATCTTTTTGGTGAGTAACGATAAATCCTTGTTCAATTGTTTTAAAGCTGCTTTTTTCAGTGTATCAAAATCAAGGTCCGTGGTATCAAATTTTTCAAAAAGCTGTTCTAAATCGTCCAAGTGCTCAGAAGCACGTAATTTGGCTTGTCTTTGTTGCGCTTTGGTAAGCCTGAGCGTTAATTCTGTTGCTGTTTGTTGAACTTCCCTGTTTAAATTCGCTATATCAGGATCATTTTTTAATTTAGTTCTCAGTCCATTTAAGTATTTATTTTCTAATTGATTACCCTGTTTTATTAATAAACGTATGCTTGGATTATTAAGTTTATCGTTTTGTAAAAATTCCAAATGTTGTTCAAAGCTTTTCACTTCTGATTCTGTTGAATTTGCATCCGCCGGACTGATATCACCTCGCGTGAGGTGGGCTCGCAATAGGGCAATCAATTTTTTTATAAACTCAACGGAATCAATTGTCTTCTCACGATTCATGAATAAAACTTTTTGAAGCGGATGGAGTTCATCAATTAGTATTGAATAAACAAGAGGTAGCCCTTTCTCATCGGGTGCCAAAAGATTTGCCCCATGTTGGATGAGAATTGCAAGGCAGTCATTCATTGGGGTAGAGGGGGTATTCTCATAAAAGCAGGCCTGTACGGGAGAAGGATATTGTTTTTTTTGTACCGTGACGGGCTGATTATTTAAATCCAAGTCACCGTAAGTCAAAATAAAATCTAGCATTTTGCTATTTCTTTTTTGCAAGGCAAGATTGAGGAATTTTTCAGCATGCAGTAGATGATGAAATGAAGTTAATAGGGATGCTAACTCAAATTGATTTTCAAACAATAAAGCAGGTAATAAATTAGCACCAATTATGTATAGTTCTCGACGGATCTTTTGTAGTTGTTCCAACTCATCTATGCTAATTACTTTTTCGAAGATAAGTCCTATTTCATATGTTTTAGCCAGCAAATCTTCAATTTTCTTAGCCTTAAGCTCCCTTGGCGCCATAGACAATGCTGTAAATTCAGATTTCAAGGTTGTAAGCTCAAGTTTTAATTGACTGATAATCTTTGGATCTGATTTCTCGACCTGTTTTGGGGTGAGCGAAGATAAGATAACTAATGAGGAAGTTTGGGTTATTGATGATGCTAGAGGGGTTTCCGTATCTACTTCTGAGGTGGTATTCTTCTCTGGTTCTTTTGCTTGAATTTGGGGGGGGTGTTCTATAGGAGTTACTAGACGTTCCTGAAGTGCCCGTGTGGTGGTTTCGTGAAATGAAAGCAGCTTTGAGTAATATGAGGAGCGAACAAGAGGAAGGATTTTTCTTAAGATTTCACAGGCTTCTGTCGTAATTACAAGGAGTTCATTTGCATCTTTTTCTTGGAACTCAAAATATTTTGAAAGTAGCTCATCACATGTGGTGTAACGATGTTCTAACGCCCTAATGACTTCATTATGTTGTTGTCGTAATTGCTTGAGCAAAGGCTCTGTATGTTTGAGTGCTAGGGTTAGGAATTGATTTTTTGGATTTTTGATATCCACCAATTTATAGTTAGCACCAATTTTTTGTTCAAAGGTACTGTTTAGGTGCTCATCAAAAGCGTTGAAATAGACATGCAACCGATAGCATTCCCCTGCTTTGTTTCTCAATTCGGCAGTATAATGATATTGGTTTAGTTTAGGATCGTCACGACATTCATTCTCATACACACTAATATGATGGTTTTCTAAAAGATATTCCTTCTCTTCAACTGTAATCACCAATTTTTCTTGGTTAGGGCATATTACACGGAAATAGTAGTGACCATTTTTATTGGTGTCTAATTCCAATTTGTGCCCTTGGGGGAATTGGACAGTAGTTTTATGGAGAGAAAGGAAATTAAAGAGTGTATTTTTAGCCATAAAGGGTCCTTAAAATAAAAGTTGCGCATTTTATAATGAAAATATACTTATAGTAAAAAAATATATTTTTTTGTAAATTGGTCCTGCTTTTTGTTTTTAAGGTGGTCTTTTTGTTCGTATGATTTACTAATGGGCTTGTAATGACAACGTAGTGATCAATAAATTGAATTGTTGGATAAAAATTGCGGTAAATGCTTGAAAAAATATATTAAATTTCTATAATGCCGGAATGTTTAACTATCTCAATAAGTTATGTTTTTTTATTCCAGAATATATTTTCCACGTTTTTTTCCCACAGTTCTTGAAAAACAAATTCAAAACAAGCTTTCCGATAGGAACACTTTGAATTGGGGACGAGCTCAATATCAAGCTTTGTTAAATTTAAAGAAGCATGCTTCTCAAATGATCTCAAGTCTTGAGCAATTAAAAGGAGTTACAGAGGGGCAACAAATTAATTCGATGTATTCACTCATCGAAACAGCGCTTGAAGAAGCAATATCTGAGACACACTTCGATGCAAGTAAGCATTTTAATTTATTGAACAATCAATTTTCGCTATTAAAAGATGAGATTGAAGAATATAAGAATTTGGAGAAGTGTTTTTCTGGATGTAACTTACTCGGGAATTCCATAGTGACTTCTGTAGCTGCTCTGGGTGTTGTTTTATTTGGGACTGCCGTAGCTACAGGACCACTGGGGGTCGCTCTTTTAGGATTAGGGATGGCCATTGTGTCTGCGCTCATTTGTAGCACTGCTGCTTACAGTGTTTATGTAGATGCACGGTTTATCGGAGATAAACAGCTTAAAGAACTTGAAACAGGTATAAAATTCTTAAATATCTATCCTAATGTGGAAGGTGTGTTTGAAGAGGAGCAACTCAGCAACACTCCATGTTGTATTTAAAGTCACGAAATACTTTTTGTATGAAATTTCCTAGCTGCTCTTGCAGCCGTCTCTTGGTTACATCTCTGCCGACGTCCCCCGGCTTGTCCGCGGGATCCCGTGTTTTAGCGGAGCTCTCCTGGAGCCCAAGGACAAG
This sequence comes from Legionella stuttgartensis, assembly GCF_977063405.2. NCBI lineage: Bacteria > Pseudomonadati > Pseudomonadota > Gammaproteobacteria > Legionellales > Legionellaceae > Legionella > Legionella stuttgartensis. The sequence continues at coordinate 134,423 of NZ_CDRUHA020000104.1, read as the reverse complement.
CCGCGGCACGTAGAGTTCAGAGCTAGACAAGATTTTCAGCGATGTGTATAAGATTCAGCTGATTGCAGCGGGGTGAATCGATGATATTCTTGGATCAACCTTGCCCTAAATTAGAAGATGGAGCCACGACGTGACTTTGTTCGATTTTGAATTGCTTTAGTTCTTCGATTTCTTCCCGAGTAAGCATTCCTTCAGGGGTGGATATGGCTAATTTATTAAGCCTGTCAAACTCGGGGCTGTATGGGTAATAAGTGTTCTTCCCGCGAGATTGACTAAAATTATGTAATTTTTCAGGCTCTTTATTTAATTCAAAAACAAGATCCAAGGTGGGATCACATATAACCCTATCTTCATCACTCCCCAAACTGACTACAACATGTCGACCACTAACTCCCAGGAGGGTAAGGTTCATTTCCTCAAGTTGTCCAGGATGCATTTTCTCAATATAGTGAAAGGCCAGAGTGGCAAATTCCCCGCAATTACCTATTTGTTTCTCTAAAACACAGAGTTCTAGGCAATACCTTCTAATGGACTGACCGCGCGCAGAGTCTTCGTCCACCTTTTTATGGGCACAAAAAGCCATCCATAACTTATCAGCTTGCTCTCTTATATCAGCTACTTCATTTGCAAGAGTTAATCTATCTAAATACTGTAAATTATGGAAAATAGAGCTTTCATAATGTCCAGCTGCTTTACGTTGTTCAAAACGTTCTGCATATTTATTTTTCAATTCATCTTTTCTTTTCGAAGTTAAATCTTTATCCAATAAAGCGGCATTTTTCTTATAAAACTTAATCCGCGGTGTTGTCTCACCTTGTTTTATATGTTCCCTAGCATAGGCGCATGCTTCGTTCGCTATTTCCAGCAATTCGGCGTTTTTCATAGGAATAGCCATCATTATTTGAGTTCTATATAATATATATACTATTTGTCTGTTATTGTGCAAATATGAAAAAAATAAGCCACTCAAGATGAGGGATTTCAGTGTCTAAGCGCGACACAGAGTCCCTCTCAGTATTTTAAGGCTTGGCAGAATGATGGGATTCTTCTTTTTGTTTTTCGAACGTTGATTTATGCCTCATCGCATAAGTCTCGATAATTAGAGATTTTAATTGATCAAGTCCAATTCTTTCTTTCGCGGATGTTTCGATATAATCCGTATAGAAACTTCCCGCAAGTTCTTGTGCCTCTTGCTTGCTTACTTGTCGCTCCGAATTGGTATCTCCTTTTAATCCTACAAATAAAAACCCGAATCGAGAATTATATTCGTTATATCGAAAAACATCCTGATACCAGAATTTTAAATTATTAAAACTCTCGCGAGAACTGATATCAAAGCACAGAAGATGAATTTTATCTCCCAGATATTGCCTTTGATAATAAGCCACCGCGTTATGAGTCATTGGATAATCGCGTCCCTGAATTAACGGGCTTTGATAATTCAACCGCAGCGTTCCATATTTTTTATCATTCCGAACCTCACTCTTCTCAATTTGAAACGTATGTGAATCAATAAATTTGTTTTCGGCCAGCTGGCAGATGAGGCTTCTAATACCGATATCTGAATCGCCAATAAGATTAACATTAATTTGGGGGATACTTTTCTCAAAAGAAGTTTTACACGTTGCTCTGGGGATCTCGGTTATTTTTCTAAAAAACTGTCCTGTTTCTGAGAGTCTGCATAGATCCTTGGGTTTGAGAAAAGAAGTAATACATGCTGTAATTTCCCAAGGTAGTTTACTGAAACTGCCAGCCCTGGTCGTAATTAATTGGTTTTGCTTTTTTAGAGGCAAGTTGCGTTCAATGACTTTTTGCTTTTGTTGAATGGCGGTAGTCAATTCAGCAATGTATTTTTTTAATCCCACTTTAAATTGTTTGATAGCAAGCAAGTCAGTAAAAGGTGAAGTAAATTGCGTCAGAAACGATTTTTCTTGAGCCTGCAGGGCGCTAAATGTTTTTGCCAGAAGCATACTATATTGTTTCTTAAGCGCCGTTTGGGATGAAGCAGGGCAGCTCAGATCAATGATGTTAGCAAGTAGTTTTTCTACGTGCATTCCTATTTGAGCGCCCTGGGAATTAAAGGCTGATTTGTCGTCTTTTTTTTGCTTTAGCGCGTTAAGCATTTCTTGTAAATTGCTCTCCAGTCCTGCATGCTCATCCAATGCCTGTTTAATTTTTAATAATTGACTCGCTCCATTAGACTCATCAGGGCCTTCCAGATCAAATCGGCCTAAATAATTGTAGGAATGTGCTAATAGTAAGTAAACAGCGTGAATAAATTTTATTTGTTCTTGAAAGTACGTAACGCGTGAGTTCATATTTTCTTCTAAATACCTAATAAATTAATTGTTGGCCCAAATATAATACATTTTGAAGGGTTGTCACATGTGTAATATTACCCAATCGCTTGTGTTTTTTTAGTAGGGGTGACGCGGAAGAGGCAATTCAATCCATTAATTTTAAAGCGATTTGGCTTTTAGAAAAACAACCAAATTTCTCGCGTAAGTTTTCAAAATGTCGTTCAATAGTTCGTCTGGATACATTCAATAGTTGTGCCGTTTCATCAGATGTTTTTCCTTTGATATACCAAAATAATACCTCTTTTTCACGTGGCGTAATTTGAATTTTAGATTCTAACGAATAAAAAGTGGCAGGTAGCGTTTGCTCTATAAAATTATTTTGTCTAAATGTTAAATCCCATAAATTGGTAAATTCAGAAAATTGATCTTCTGGAAGGGGGTTTAGATTTATTTTATTACGAATGAATGCAATTTGGTTTTCAAAATAGAGATTAAACTTTTTAAAAATATGGAGGTTATTTAAATAAACCTGGTTTATATCCTGCTTTCCAAGGGGAGCATCAAATGAATACAATTTAATGGTGCAAGGATCTGTAATTTCTAATATACGAAAAGAATGTCCATAATCGAAATGATTTAGTAATTGAAATACAGGAAGACTATATTGTTTGTACTCATCTTGATATACATCAATAAGATAAAATCCTTTTTTAGGATAAGTTTTTAAAATACTGGTAGGTGCGTTATTAACCAATTGTTGGTTAACGCATTCTTCCAAATAATTGCTGTCGCTTCCCAACCAAATCAAATTACCTTGATTATTTATTTCGACATAACTGAAATGATTAATACCTGTAACTTTAAATAGATCGTTACAAATGTGATTTACCCAATCGGTATAATTTATTAATTCGCATGTGCTCATTGAGGGGTCGAAAATGAGGTCATTCTATCAAAAGGACAATAATTTAACATTTAGACCAAAATAACACAATCATGCTCCACATTTCTGGCTTTGAAATAGAGCATTGATGTTTGCAACCTATTTTCTGCTTAGATCTGCCTACGCGCCGCGGCTTATCCGCGGGTCTAGTGACTTAGTACAGTTTAGAAATAGAGTTTTGCGCTTTTATAAAATGTTGTACACTGCCTTTCTTATTTACTAAGTGGTTAAATAAAATGCCTGGTCATTCGCGGGATACTAAAAATAAAAAAAGTAGTTGTGTAGGAGATGAGTTATCCGGAGCGATAGTTGCATCAGTAGAGACCTCAGAAGAGGGAAAAAGTTCTCCAAAAAGCTTGAAAGATATTATACTTAAGCAAATTGCTCAAAATCCATTCTTAAGTATTCAGCTGATTCAAAATAAAAGTTTTGATGATTCTAATATTCCTGAAGTTCTCACAAAGATAACCCCGTTTATTCATATATTACCCGAAGAGCTAAAATGCGAGCTTCTTACATTTCTTCCTATTAGAGATTGGAGTTCACTTTTTAATGTAAGCAGTGAATGGCGACGATTAGTGGTGTGTGGGGCAGATACTTTTCTTAATGAGGTCGCACGTGATAAACCAAACGTCATTTCAGTTTATAATTTTGAGGGTATGCTGAACAGTTTGCTGAAGAAGGTTGAGAATTACTCCTTACTCACTCGAAGACGTCCTAAGCAAGTGGGGGAGTTAAAGAAACTAGAAGAAGAAATGAGTTCCTTAACCCAGCCGTTGGCAAAATTGTTTCATTGCCAGCAAAGGATAGATGAAATTCAAAGAGCTATAACCCGTGAATATGGAATCAGTACGAGGGTACCCTTTTTCGTTGGCCCCAATAACAGTAAGTTGTATCAAATTCTTGAATCGTCGCGCAAAGAAATCCACACATTAACAAATTCATCTTGGTTTAAAAAGGTCCAGTTTTGTGTGAGCCTGCATCCTAATCATGTGGTTGCGAAACAATTTTCTGATGCTTTTTTAGAGTTGAAGAATTTGCAACATGACTCAAAAATGGTGTTACTTTCATTTTAAATTGTACGAGTTAATTGTATGAGCTGGAAACGGTTAACATTAATTAAAACAACTCTTTCACAATAGTTAATATATTTTGGGGATTTCTCGCAATATGGGTTGGATTGTAACGAGTCAGTAATGATTCTGAATTAAATCCCCAGGTGACCGCGATAGATTGGATATGACATTTTTTAGCTGCTTCAATGTCGCGTGTTTCATCTCCTATATAAAAAGTATCATCTAAGTTCATGGAGTATGATTTAATTGCTTTTTTTAATAAATATCGTTTACCAAAATAACTTGATTCTGCGTGAATAAAATTAAATATATTTTGCATTTGATGTTGTTCAAGCCAGGTTGAAACATTTGCTAATGAATTCGATGTTACTATTCCTAAGGTGCAATCTAAATCTTTCAATTCACCAAGTACTTCGGGCAGCTCGATAAAGGTAGATAGGATGGGAATTTCCTTTTTCATATGCTCTCTTGCTCGATGCATTATATGAGGCAGTTTATAAAATGGAATTTTTAGATAACGGATGAGTTCTTTTGATGTTAAATTCCTTAATATTTCTAGTTCTGAAGGATCTATTTTGCGTAGGTTAAGTTCATTTGCCAAGAGGGTCAATTTCTCAATAGCAATGGGAAAACTATCTGCTAATGTACCATCAAAATCAAAGATTAAATTGAAATTTCGATTATTCATTTTCCTCTCTTTGCCTATCGCAGGTTAGTGATAAATACAGCTCCTAATATAGAGTATGTCCTAACATTTGCAAATGCACGAGCATGTGAAAACAAATAGTTAATTTTTATCTGTTGAGATGGTGTAAGACAAAAGAGTCACTCCAAAAATTCTTCAAAAAATCAGAGGACTTGAGCGTTTTTTTGGCATTACCTCATTCATAAGTGATTGATTTTTTACCTATTTGATGTTATAATGGTCATCTGGTTTTGGAGTTCCAGGTTGTTTCAGAAAACCAGATCTATTTCAAAATCGAAACAAATCAAAAAAGAAAATCTGTTTCCAGGAGTACATCATGTGGTTCACTTTTGCTATCTTTGCCGCCATCTTATGGGGATTTAACTATGCTTTAGCTGAAAAAATACTAAATAGTATTTCACCTATTACCTTATTGGCATTAGAAATGACAATTGGAGCGATATTATTTACTGGTATTTCTTTTTTTACCACGATGAAAAGAGACATTCAAATACTAACAACAGACTCAAGTCTCCTCTTATTAACTGGAGCTGAGATTGCAATTGTACTCATCGCCAGTTATTTTATCGCTACGTCCATTACCCTTAAAAACGCTACAATTGCTGGTATCGTTGAATTAACTTATCCTATATTTACCATTATTTTTACTTGGTTTTTATTTAATCAAGTGCATGTGAATTTTTCTGTGATCCTTGGGGGACTTTTAATCTTCATCGGTGTCTTGGTAATAGGGTTTGCTTAAGCTAGAGGTGTCTCGTACCAACAATTAAAAGAAATCTCTCCGAGTTCTTTTCAGCGATAAGATATCAGTTTTCTTATTAAATAAACTGCAGAAGTTAGTAAAAAAATGTTGTGCTATGGTCATTGACTGAGGTAAATGGAGTGGGGTTTCTGCGCGAATGGCACTAATATCTTCGGGCTGTAGATGACGGAGCAAATGCTCTAAATAGTCTGGATGCTCTAGCCAGCGTTGAATCAAATGGGGATCGACTTCCAAATGAAATTGTATCCCTATGCTATTTTGATGATAACAAAAAGCTTGTACGCATTGAGTATTTTCCAAAAGAACCTCAACACCTGGGGCTGTTTGGCTTGCAAATTGATGCCATTGAAAAACATGTATGGGCTGAGTAAAAGCTCCAAATAAGTCATGTTCACCACGCTTGTCGACCCTTACCCATCCAAATTCAGGTTTGTCTAAAGCATAACAATTTCCACCTAGGGCGATATTCAACAATTGTGAACCTAAGCAAATACCTAAAATGGGTATTTCTTTGGCAATCGCTACTTGCAATAATTCGATTTCGTGAGTTAAGTGGGGATATAGATCAATCTCGCTGGGATGCATCATTCCACCAAGTACAACAATACCATGATAACAATTCATGTCTAATCGCTGATGGGGCTCTTTAGCAAAATTGACATAGCGAACCCGCAAATCCGAACTCTTTAAGGTACTAATAATGATACCTAAGGGTTCATAAGGTGAATGTTGTAAAACTAGAATTGGTGCCATTTATCAAAATTTTTTCAACACGTTATTTTAAGTATAGCCTGATGGTGCCGATAATTTAAATTTGACCTACAAAAATCAAGATGGGAATGCACCGACTGTAAGCAACCAGATTTCCTTGGTTTGCATCATGTTCAATTCTTTTTTAAAACAATCATTTTTTCCTTGGACATATCCTTCATTGTCCATGGTATCCCTCCGATGCCGTAACCTGATTGTTTTAATCCTGCAAATGGCATCCAATCGGCGCGAAAGGCGGTATGATCATTTATGAGCACTGTAGAGGCCTCAAGGTATTCTGCTGCTTTTAGTGCAGGCTCTATATCCTCAGAAAATATGCTGGATTGAAAGGCAACGGGGAGGGAGTTTGCAATACGAATTGCCTCATCGAGTTGTTCATATTCATAAACACAGGTTACCGGACCAAAAATTTCCAATTGGGACACTTTAGCATCAGCGGGTGGATTGAGTAATACGGCTGGAAGTAAGGTGGTTTCAGAAAGTCGGCCCCCACCAAATAGTTTTGCTCCTTTAGCAACTGCTTCATCAATCCAAGACATGACACGTTCTGTTTCGCGTGGGAGAATCAATGGCCCCACCTCTGTTTCCTTTAGGAGTGGATCCCCAACGTGCAATGAGTTAACCCGTTTCACGAATTCATCCATAAATGTTGTGATAATGTCTTTATGGACAAAAATGCGCTGCACTGAAACACATACTTGTCCAGCATGGTAATACCCACCTTTGACAAGCGATTGGGTGGTTTTCTGAATGTCCGCGCTGCGATCGACAATTACTGGCGCTGCACCGCCATGCTCTAAGGCACAACGAGTTCCAGGTGACAGTTTGCTGCGTAAACTCCAACCGACTTTGGCGGAGCCAATAAAGCTTAAGAACGCAATCCGCTCATCGGTTGCAAGTTGTTCTGCAAGAGCATTGTCCTCTGTAATTAGGGTTTGACACCATGCTTCTGGAAGTCCTGCTTGTCGTAATAAGTTGATAAGTTCTAAGCAACACAAGGGTGTTGTGGAAGCAGGCTTAATAATGACCGGGCATCCCACCGCGATTGCTGGAGCAACTTGATGCACAATAAGATTTAGAGGATGGTTAAACGCAGAAATAGCCGCTACGACCCCAATGGGTTCTTTAATTGTGAACGCCCATCGATGCTCACTTGCAGCGGTAAGTCCCATAGGAATTTCTTTGCCTGCGAAATGGCGCAATTCTTCTGCGGCATCGTTTAAGCCATCTATGGCACGTGTCACTTCAATTGCTGCGTCAGTAAAAGGTTTCCCACCTTCTTGCGCAATGAGTTTTGCAAAGCGCTCCTGTTCAGAGGTTAATAATTGGGCCGCGCGTTTTAAAATCGCCATGCGCTCATAGGGTTTAAGCCAATTTTTGCGATTTTTTAGGGTTGATGCAGCAGTCCCAAGCTTTGCTTTCAGCGCTGGCTCATCATCGACGGGAATTTCTTTGATTAAGACCCGATCAAATGCTTGTACCACGCGGAGTGTTTTTCTCATGATGATCCTTATTTCGCTGGTGCTGGTGGCAGACGTTGTTGTAATTCATCGACCAGGACACGTTTATTTTCTGAGTAATCGATTGGGAAAATAACAAGCTGTACTCCGCCAGCAGTGAAGGCATTTTCCAGAATGGATTGAAAGTCTTCAATTTTTTCCACTCGGGTTCCATGCGCTCCATATGCCTCAGCATATTTGATTAAATCTGGATTCGTGAAGGTCATGCCAAAATCAGGGAAGTGATCCACGGCCTGTTTCCAACGGATCATGCCAAATGCATGATCTTCAATCACCAGCACCACCAGGTTTAATTTAAGCCGGACCGCAGTTTCTAACTCTTGGCTATTCATCATAAAACCTCCATCGCCGCACACAGCCATCACCCGACGGTTAGGATATAAAAGTGAGGCCATAATTGCGGATGGCAGCCCAGCTCCCATAGTTGCTAGTGCATTATCAAGAAGGAGAGTGTTTGCCATTTGCGTCCGATAATTGCGGGCAAACCAGATTTTATACATCCCATTATCCAAAGCGAGAATTCCATCATGTGGCATGACTTGTCGTACGTCATACACCATGCGTTGTGGAGTAAAGCGATCTTCAGTAGCTCGCGCAGCGATTTTGCTCAAAATACCTTCGCGTAAATGTAAAAGTGCAGTTGCATGTGGAAGTTTGCCTTCGAGTTTGTCCGCAAGCAAATTTAATGAAGGCCCCATATCACCTAACACTTCTGCTTGAGGAAAATAAATTTGTTCCACGGTAGCTGATAGGTATCCAACATGAATGACCTTAAGATGACTGGTTTCCATGATAAAGGGAGGTTTTTCTACAGTACTATGGCCAATGGTAATAATGAGATCCGCTTGTTCGATTGCTTCATGAACATAATCCCGTGCTGAAAGGGCTGCGGTCCCCATATAAAGTTCGGTTGCCCCAGAAACGGTTCCCTTCCCCATCTGGGTGGTGAAATAAGGAAGTTTTGTTCGCAAAATAAATTGGGCAAGCGCGTTGGTTGCTCTGGGACGTGAGGCTGCCGCACCGAGCATCACGAGTGGTCGCTTGGCTTGTATAATCATTTCTGCGGCGCGATTTAGGGCTGCTTCGCTGGCTACGGGATATTCAATAGGGTGTGGGGGAATGAGTGCAACTTTTTTGGTTCGTTCTGCAGCAATGTCTTCAGGAAGTTCTAAATGCACGGGTCCCGGTGTTTCTGCTTGAGCAAGATGAAACGCTTCGCGCACAATAGTGGGGATCATCGACGGCGATATAATTTGACGCGACATTTTAGTCAAGGGTTGCATGGTCGCTATCGTATTCACCATCTGAAATCGGGCTTGGTGTGAGGATAGGATTCCCTTTTGTCCGGTGATCATGATCATGGGCATTTCACCTAGAAGGGCATAAGCTGCTCCGGTAGTGAGATTTAGTGCCCCGGGGCCAAGGGTAGTCATACACACTCCGGGTTTTCCGGTTAATCGCCCATAGGTTGCTGCCATAAAAGCTGCCGCTTGTTCGTGTCGGGTAAGTACGAGTTTGATGGAAGAGTTGCGAAGTGCCTCCACAACATCGAGATTTTCTTCGCCTGGAATACCAAAAATGTGTTCGACACCCTCGTTTTCAAGGGCGGCAACTAGGAGCTCGGAACCTTTGATCATAATATCCCTCATAGAGTTCAAATGTTCTTATTACAATATTATAAACCAAAACCCACATATATTTGTTACTTCTATTATTTTAGGTTGATTATCAGAAAGATTTAACCATCTTAATTGAGAACTATTAATAATGCTCCGTATGTCTTGCTGCAATTACATGGCATATAAAGGGATCAAAATTGAACACATGGTTGTAATAATATACACTTAAATGAGGTGATAACACCAATTAACACTGTATGATTCAATAACATTTTTTAAGGCAAAAAATGAGTGAAGATAAATTTGAGGGCCCGGAAAGCCTGGAGGCTCGCAAGAAAAAAAAAGTAGCACTTGTTGATATTGACGGATGTCTTTTAATAAATGGTAAACTCAATCTTGATCTCGTCAAACTACTGCGCGAGGGCGATTATGATGAGATTATTCTATTTACTCAACGAAGTAAGTTTGTTCAGTCCTTGAACATCCCCAATCAAATTATGGCAGGTAATGAACTTAAAACTACTGAAGATGCTGTGACACACCTTTCCGAGGCACTGGGTAGACCTGTTAAAGTATCTACTTCTGTTGATTTTATGTTGGTTAAACCATTAGCCTATTTTGATGAATTAAAACCCGTTGAGGATTTAATCCTTGAAAATGCAAGGAATATGGCGAAACTTCGCTCACATCAAGCGAACCTACAGCAAATAGAACAACTGGGCCGTGAGTTAGCAACTGCCCAAAAATCTGAAGTCAGTAAATTAAAACAAGAAATAAGCGTTATTAAACAGCGTTTACTTTCGGAAAAAGAACTAGAAGAAATAGAGCGAAAAAAAGCTACACTAGAGCAGGAGATTAAAAAGGAAAAATTAGCCATAGTTGATTATCAAAAAAAACATCCTGAATATAAAACAACGGATCCAGAGGGATATCCGGTTAATAAGGAACACCAATTAAGAGACTTGCGAAAGGAGTTGACTCAAGATGGAGTTGAAGTCGAAGAAGATTATTTTGACGACAACTATCTGAATTTACAAGAGTTTGACGAACTTGATGATAAACCAAATCGTTTTGTGGTATCCAAAGGCAAAATATTGCCCTTTGAAGAGGTTGCGCCAAATCTTGATGCGATAAATGACGAAATAGCAAAACTAAGAGCAGAATGTGAGAAGGTGATCGAAGACCTCAATATGAATGTGGCAACGGTTATTACTATGAGTTATAAACAAAGGAATGAACTGGGTGAGCCGCAAAAAACAGCAGTTATTAATTTACAACAGCTGAATGATATTCAGGAATTGATAAAAACACAAAGCCAGGAAAGTCTTGGAGCAGGTTTGCAAACGGCTGAGTTTTTAATGTCAAAAAAGTCGTCTGCCCAGAATATCCCACAAATTAAAGAGGGACTCGAAAAGATAAGAAGTTTGAAGCCGTTTTTGGATAATCTTGGTAAAACAAAAGCCGAACTATCAAGTTTAAAAACTGAATATGAGAATGTAATTAACGATAAGCTTGGAATTAAGGTGTCAACGGCACATGAAATGAGTGCAAAACAAATCCAAGAATTGAGGGAGCCGCATAAAACAGCGGTTACTAATTTACATGAGTTAATTAAGATTCAAGAGATGCTCGAAACGGAAGGAGACGCTGCTAAATTTTTTATGTCTAAACAATCGACCTACCAAAATATTCCCGTTATCAAAGAAGAACTAGAAAAAATAAAAACTTTGGAGCCATTTCTCGATAAACTCAATAAGACCAAAGTTGAACTATCAAGTTTAAAAACTGAATACGAAAGGATAATTGAAGATAAGCTTGGAATTAAGGTGTCAACGGCACAGGAAATGAGTGCAGAACAAATCCAAGAATTGCGGGAGCCGCATAAAACAGCAGTTACCCATTTACAGGAGTTGACCAAGATGCAGGCGATGAACGAAAATGATGCTGCTGAACATATGTCAAAAAGATCGTGCCCAAATGTTCAAGAGCTTAAAGAGTCACTAAAAGCAATATATATTAAAACGATTTATAGTCCTGCGGACCTGGAAAATCCAAGAGATCATCAATATGAGGTTACGACAGATACTGTTAAAAACACTTCAGTGGAATTCAAGCAGAAATATCAAGATGCAAAAGGGGATGCATTAAAGACTCGTATTTTATCGGATTTTAAATCTAAAATTGAAGAATTTTCCTCGGAACAGGATATTAAGAAATATTTAAAAGAATATAAAAAATCTGATGCATATAAAACCCTTGCTGCTGGTCAAGGAGAGTTCACAAGAATAGCTCATAAAGTTGGTTTGGAAAAATGGATTACCACATCTTCGGTGAAAGCAATTAATCAAATTGTTAAAGATGCTGTGAAAAAAATTGAGGAACAACAAGCACCAAGACCTACAACATAAAGACTTGCTCTCTATTGTAATGTTCAAAATTATTTAAGCATTCAGAAGTAGGGTTTTTAATCGAGAAGTTAAAAAATGATTTAGTAGGGTATGATGGGTAACGAGGAGGAGCTACCACTTCCGTGTGGTGTTGCAGCGTCCATGCCGCTCTAAATTCCTTTTAAAACATCCACTGTTTGTTTCCTCGTTCTATTAAGCATAGCAAAATCCTCTAAAAGGTCATTAGTCTACTTGCTTAAACTTTTGTAAGACATTTCTTAAAATGAACATGAACTCTTTGAAAGAGACTGAATTGATTTTTCCTATAAGAGGGTGCTGCCAATTTATTTCTCTGGCAATACATCAATTTTGCTTACAAAACATTTAGTCTCACCACTCCATGGGAGAGTAAAGGCATCACAATGATAGCTAATGATTACATGTTTGTTATTTTGCATGGCAAAATCGGCTTGCTCAACCAGCTCGGATTTGAATTGGCCTAGAGTGAAATGAAAAGCACGTCCGCTTGCCCCGCTGGCATTTTCTAAACCACCCAGGATCATTTCTCCTTCATAGGTGCCCCAAAACCTACCTTCTTTGGCAACTTTAACAATTACCCCGGATTTTTGGCCTTTTTGTACAGACCAGCATCCGGTTAATAAACAGGAGGTGATGAGTACAATGGATGAGAAGAATATTTTTGGCATCGTCGTATTCTATAGTACGAGTGACAAGCACTCTTTTAGTTAGTTTCTTTATATTGTAAAGCAGTTTTGCGATTGAAGTAATATTCGATTTAATGAATAGTCGTCCCCGGCTATTCACTTTTATAACGTTTTACTTTTTTAAATAAGCGAATTAACTTGATGTTGAGTTTATTTTCTAGTTGAGTAAGGATGGTTTGGTAGTGATCTAGATGCAAATCTACAAGGGACTTGTTGGCAAATAAAATATAATTATCGCTCACTGTAGGGCAGATAAATAATTCAGCAAAATGAGCTTGCATGTATTGTATAAAAGCGGAATCCAACTCAGGAAGTTCATGGAAATTGATAACCAGCCAACCTGTATCATCCAATACTCGATAAGCTTGTTCGATAAACTGTTGTTGGATTTGAAATGAATCCATCCCATAATCGAGGTATATGTCAGAGAAAATGACTTGCGTGTTGTTACTTTTTTGAAATTTGATTGCAGTTTGGGCGTCTGCAATTAATATTTCGATGTTTGGGCTTTCTGGTAATTGAAAAAAATTCGTTGCTACATCATATACTTTTTCGCGTAGTTCAATACAAAAAAGCGAGCATTCAGGTAAAAGAAAGTTAAGGCAATGAATCAAACTTCCTCCACCAAGGCCTAATAAAGTGATGTGGCTTGGATTGACGAATGCAAGAACTAACAACATCACACGAGTGTATTCATGCACGGGAATATGAGGGAATTGTATATAAATACCGCTCTGATCATAAACTGGATCGAAATTTAGCGCTCTAATATTTCCTCTATCAACGACGAAAATATTGCCCCAGGAATCATGCGTGCGATAAATTATCGTTTTTCCAAAAAAATCATCATTTGTTAAGTTCTTAGCGCTCAATTAAATATCCTTGCTGCATCGCTTTTTGAGTAACTCGAGATAAAGCATTCATTTTGACGTATTCCATTGCATGTTCCAAGACGATTTTTTTAATTCACGAGACCTTATGGTTTCAATCTGTAAATCGAGAATTTTTTCGTATCCAGGTGCTTGCAACAGAATCTTATACACATTTCTGAAAAACCTGTTTAGCTCTATTCTCTGACGTCCCGCGGCTTTACCGCGAGATCCAGGAGAGCTGTGCTAAGCCCCTAGACCCCACAGACAAGACGCGGGGCGAGGGTAGAAATGTGCTCAAGACAGTTGCTTGCAGTCAGGAGACACATTATAAATTAAATGGTGGTGTTGTTGTAAAAGTCTCTTCTTCTTTGGTTTTATTTGGCTGGAATTTAAATACACCAACATGAGTTGCGGTTTTTGCAGTACCTGGCAATAGAGAGGTCTCCATTGGTTTATTTGCAAACATTTTTTTATCATCCAGTAGTGTTTTACCCTGACTATCGGTGATTGTTAAATGTAACATTTCGTTGTTTTGATATTGTTTTGGCTTTAATGCAACAAATTGGCCGGAAAGATCATAAGAACAAACATATTCATCTGCTTTCGCATCAAGACTGGTATTGTCAACCACTTCCATACGACAGTTAAATAATTCTCGAGCCGCTGCCCATTCCTGAAGTTTCTCTTTTTTGTCTAAAGCCTCAACAAAATCAACATCATCTGTCTGCAGAACAAGTGAGCCAAATAGTTCAGCGACTGTATGTATGATCTGAGGTTGGTTCACACCATAACTCAGGATAAAAAATTTATTGCGAATAGGAACAAGGGGTGAAGTCTTTTTTAAGAGATCAATAGAGCTTTCAACATGTTCCATCATTATGTCGTAAGTGCCTACGGTATTCTCACCATCAGTAAATAATAGAACATTATTGTGTTGAGTTGATTTCATAAGCATCGATAATTGATCGGCGATGGTACCAAAAAGACGAGTCTCTCCTCGAGCACGTAAACTTTTGACATCATCAGACAATTTAACCATATCTTTAGTTTGGTAGCTACCCATGCCCACGTTCGTCGTGTTGATATTAAACTCAATGAGATTAATGACTGCGTCGGGCTGAAATTTAAATAAAGCATCAGCAAATTCAATGACACTCTTTTTCAATTTCGTTAACCGCTCTCCCTCCATACTGAAGCTAGTATCTAGAATAAAATGATAAGTGGGAGGTGTTAATGCTTCGGGAACGAAAAAGTAAGGAGTTACTTCAAGCGTATCTTCGCTAACTTGCTTTTGTGCATAAAAAACTTTTTTATCTTCAAATGACTTTGAGTGAGCCAGAAGCAAAGGTGATTTTCCATCAAGCAAAATGAGTTCTTGCGGGTGATTTTTTAGAAACGCTTTGACGTTGAATTTTATCTTCTCACCTTCAATACTCATGTTTTTATAATTCAGTGAATTAAATAATGGGGCAAAGGCAAAAGACGGTAATTGAATACTCAAGTATTCCTGTTGTTCATCGATGGTGAAATCGAGCCCGGTAAGTTGTAAAACATTTAATACGGCAAGGCAGGATTTTTTGTGGGTATCAGCAGTGACACTGTCAACACAGGTTGCTTGAGTTATCTCATCAGTCAGCAACTCTGCCATAGTTACTTTTTTTAGGGCGGGTTTTACAGTATTTTGTTGTAAAAGTTCTTGCAGCTCCGCCCCAAGACTTTCATTTTCTTTTGTTGTTTTAGAGTGAAAAACAACGCGCTCATCATGACATACCACTTTAGTGTCATCCAAATGAACACCCATAGCATGTAACAATTCCACCATATTTTTTGTGCGCAGCATATTATTAACAAGATGCTTCATAAAACTCCCCTTTTATTAAAATAAACACAAATTGCCGGTGATAATACACAGAAATTTCAGGCAATCATAGACAATTGCGAATGCCTGTTGATTTAATGTGATTATTTTGCTGTTTTTGGCCTAAATTAAAACAAACATGCTGATATTAAAAGGAACTCGCGAATTATTACTTTAAGTCAACTTATTGAAAATAAGATAAAATTGCTGTTACGACTTGGAGCAGTTCTACCTTTTGAGGTGAGTGCAACGCCTCTCCACCTACGTGCCCACGAAGTGTTTGCGACACGTAAGTAGTGAGGATGAATTAACAAATAGATCCCCTTATTCACCAATAATTTTTATGAGGACTCTTTTATCCCGACATCCATCGAATTCACCATAAAAAATTTGTTCCCAAGGTCCAAAATCAAGCGCTCCTTCCGTAATCGCGACTACAACTTCTCGGCCCATTATTTGTCTTTTGATATGAGCATCTCCATTATCTTCTCCAGTATTATTATGTTGATAATGCGATATGGGCTCATGCGGAGCCATTTGTTCTAACCATTTTTTGAAATCTTGGTGTAAACCTTCCTCATCATCATTAATAAAAACCGATGCGGTAATATGCATTGCATTGACTAGAACAAATCCTTCTTGAATGCGACTTTCCTTTAGACATTCACGTACTTGTTCGGTGATATTAATAAATCCCATACGTTCGGGTACGTGGAACCATAACTCTTTTCGATACGATTTCATTTAAGACCTTAAAAAACGACAAAATTTTGAAATAAAGCGAAGATAGTACTCTAAATAATAACAAAGACAAGTTGCCATATTTATGGACAACGCTGCGCTGGCCATATAAATGTTCCTCCAATTGCTCACGTTAGTACGCAAAGCATTGTTTCAGAAACCATTAAACGCGGCTTTTTAGGTTTTTGGTGGTATAAGCCATAACGGTTCTTTCCAAGTAACAGATTTTCAGCCTCATCCTGCGGAGTTTCGGTCCCCCCACTTTCTTTTTCAGCGAGGGACGCTATTCTTGTGATTGGAGCCAATTTAGGTACAGGCCCTTTTTGGGTTGCAAAAATGTAATGCGTGATGCTTGCTCTCAACTCAAGAGCTGCTCGCGTAGCTGCTACCTCCTCTGGATATAGATAATATCCACCACGAGTCGAGTCAAGATTGAGGAGATTTAAAGGCAGGTAGATTTCAGACTTTATTGAAAAGTAAGATTCGATATCAAACCCAAACTTTAAACGTTTGTTCTGAAAATCAATAACTTCAACCTTAACGGGGCAATAACCTTTACCTCCCGGAGTATAGCTAATCAATAAGCCCCCCAATTTTACTTTGTTTAAGTTGCGCCCGCTTTTCTTGATAATAAAATCTTCATCGCCATAAAGATAAGTGTCTAATTCTTCGGGCTGGATTTTTTGTAATTGCTCAAGGTTAAACAACTCGCCATCAAATATTTGACTGGCATACCGCGAGTAATCCTCTCTAACACTTTTTTCATGTTGTGGGTAATTCACTAAATAGGGTTTAAGCTTTGAGTATTTGGAGTTTAAATAAAACAGTTGCTGAAGAAAAAAATGCTTGCCTGTGAGCTGACAAATCTGATTCACATTCGTTAACCCTGGCACCTTTGTGAAACAATCGCCGAATTTTTTATCTAAGTCCCCAGTCCTGACTGGACAGTCGGGGAAGGGAGAACCATCAATTCGATGTTGCAACTCATCTAGTATGGAAATTACTTCCTCCTGCAGAGGGGGTTTTTCATTATTCATTGGATGTTCAGCTTGAATTAATTGAAAGTGTTCGAATAAATATTTAAATGGATGTTTCTTGGTAAAAATAGTGTTTGATAATGATTGCGGAGGATACTGCGCGAGAATTTTTTTTAAAAATTGTAGATTGGTTTCATGACTTTCTGAAGATGAACTTATCAATCGTTTCAAATCCTTTAACATCTGGAACCGCCATTTTATTTGACTCTCATGAGGATGTTCCGTAAGACTTTGTTCAAAGGAATTAAAAAAATCTTCCAATGCTTCAACATGTGCAAGAGCTACATCAGGTACCACGCGCACCTTGTTCAAATAACTCCATTCAACATTAACTTGGCTCAAATCGATGTTGCGCATATCCAGATTAATAAGCTGAGCATTTGCTAGGTTTACGCCGGTAAAATCAGCCCCATCAAGAAGAGTACCCTCAAGTACAGCACCACTCAAATTAGCTCCTCTCAAATTTGCGTGTTGCAGATTAGCGAACTTCAATGAGCTACCGCTCAGGTTAGCCCATTTCAAATTTGCGTGCTGCATATTAGCAAAATTCAATGAACTACGTGTAAAACTTATATACCTCAAGTCTGCGTTAGCCAAGTTTATTTTGGACATGTCCCTCATGAAGATATGAGTATGAGAAAGCGGTGCATGTGATAAATCTACATCAACCAAGTGGATACTTGGAAAATAGACAGAGGGTAGAAGATTGAGGTAGCGGTTAGAAAAAGTTTTTAGAAATAAATCGAATAATGCATTTATTTTCTCGGATATCCTGTGCGATGACTGATTAGATTCACTTGCTATATCAATTTCCAGGGCATTTTGGATAAGTATAAGTAGATGGTCTTTTGTCTGTTCATCAATATGCGAAGCAGTGCAAATCCTTTTTAATTGTTCGACATTGGGAAGTAGCTGATGATGTCGAGTCAACATGTAACAGGCCACCTCATAATCAGACATTGGCATTCTATGTTCAACCAGACTTTTTAGAGCTTTATATTCACTTGTCCGTTGATATCCTTCAACAAACTCATAGGCCTCCTTTGGAGGAATTTTATTCAAATGGTCGAGAACTTGCATAGGATTTTTTTTAAAGCGCACTGCAAAAGCGGTACTTGCAGTAGTTGATAAATCTTTTGATGCAAGCTGGGCGGAGATTAAATCCCTTACATCCAAATGAGTCAAAATACCTACTTTTAGCTCTTCTGGCAGCGAAAAAAATAGGTGCTCTTCCTTTGGTGGCATGACAGAAGACATTGCCGGCTGCTGGTCACTCAATCCAGAGTTTTGGACAAGCGGAAATAATTCGTGAGTTTTTAATTTTAAATCATCAATCAGATGGTTTAGCAATTGACACAGTTCATCATCAATCTTATGGTTGGGCAAGTCTTCAATGTGATGTCCGCTGTCAGTATTGGAGAGTCTTTTAGCAAAGGCGTTGATGATACAGATTCGAAGCGCTTCGCATGTTAAGGAAAAAGCAGTCCAACGGTTGCGAACGTGGGTATCATCAAGTTTATTTTGAAAGGCAATTACATAGATAGGATCTTCCCCCCACCTATCAAATCTTTGTAGATTTTCAATCCGTTTCTTTAATGACAAGAGAGTATGAATCATGTTATAGGAAAAAGGGGTGGTACTATGGAGTAGTTCTTCGCTTAGATTGCCATAAGAATCTAAAAAAATTTTTAATTCAGTGAGCTGGGGAATAAATCGTTCTATTCGGGATATCAAATCCTTAATACTTTTAATGGGTAAATGAGGATAGATCTTTACAAGTTGCTCTCTAAAATTTTTCATTATTTAATTCCTTTTCAACATTTGGACATGGGAGACATTGAGCAAGCCATGTTTTTCTTTTCGAACTCTTAAACACGCAAGGGTTAAATCAGTTGGCCAATCAAATGAGAAAGTAAGAGTGAACGATTTTAGAAGTTCCTGAATAAACGTGAAGGGGTATTCATCGAGTACCAAGAGGATAGTTAACTTATAATCTTTCTCAACAGCCAAGCTGAATTTTGATTAAGATTGTTAAGTTACCTGTCCTCCGTCATTACCAATATCTTTTAAAAAGTAATGAAATAAGTGAAAAATTGTGCGAATTGTAATTGTTTGATAACGAATTTTAAAGAGGTTGGTTCTCAGCGTTGAGCCAGCTCTTTTGCTGCATTCAGGTCCAGTTTTGTGATCAAGGAAAATATATGGTCCATTTCCTGAGTTGAAAAGGAGTCCTTTAAAAACTTCATGCAGCGATAAGTCAAACTAAGTGCCTCTAATGCTAAGCCAGGCTCCCAAGCTATTAAATGATGTTGATTGATTAATTCAATAATAAACGACAAATAGGCTTTTAGAAGGGATTGTTCATTGGTATCAAGCAAGGATTCGCAAATCGTCATATAGGATAATAATTTTACCTTATTGCTGATGGAGTCTTTGTGCAGCAACTCAAGTTGTTGGCGCGAAATATTCGGTTTTTTGCTGTTGAATTGAGCGATGACTTCTTTTATTTCTTGCAATTGTTGGTGCTCGATTGTAGATAAAGTTTTCTCACTCTCTGAAGTTTGTGAACCTTTCTTTGCGATAAACAAGTTAAGTTGCGTAACATAATGCTCACTCAAAAAAGGAGTCTTGTTGTTAAATCTTAATTTCTCTATACCAGGAATTCTATTTATAAAATGGGCCAATTCGCGTTTGACTGTTTCATAGGCAGGATTAAATGTTCCATCCAGTTTTTGCAGTGCGTTAAGACTAATTAAATTTAAATCGAGCCAATAAGGTTCTTGAGGGATTATTTCTTCTGCGGTGGCGACTATTTCAGCCCAATTGCTCGTGTCTTGAACTTTTTTGAGGCGCTCTTGATTGAAATATTCAGGAGGTTCTACCAGGGTCACTCCATGGTCGTTAACAGGGAGTCCGGTGATTCTACTCCAGGCAGCAACACGATTTAAATAATAAGCATAGGGATTTGCGCGATCCTTTTCCATGAGCTCGCGGGCAAATTGTGTATATAGAATAAACGCGGATTCTAAATTAGCACTTGATTGATTTTGTAGATTGGAGTTCTGCACCTCTGTAAGCATTTGTTCATGTACAGTTGTTGGTATGGTGATTACTTTGGTTGACTCTATTTTCTTTTGGAAATTTGAAAAGAGTTCGATATTGACACCGCGGGTAAGTAATTCCCGTTCGAGATTTTTTAAAGCACTAATACTAGGTTGCAGGAACTCTTCATCGTCGGTACCAAATTTGAGGTGCCTTAAATGATTCAGTGATTGGGTTGCATACCAGTTTAGCGATTCAATTTTGGCTTTTAACCGGCCCTGGGGATAAGCTTCTTCCCAGAAATTTACAATAAAATTTAAAAGAAAATTTAATCCAGCAGCAAGTCCTCTAAATTGGTATTGATGAAATAGACCATAAGCCAAATAAGAAGCGATTTGCATGTCTTTAGTATAATAGGTGAGTAACTCAATGGAATTATCAATAATACTTAACCAGTGCACCTCCGATGATTGCCCTACCCGGGATAATTTCTGCACTTCATTACGAATCTGGGCGTACTGAGCAAACTCATAACATTGTTCACCGGCTTTGTTGATGCCAGGAATAGCTTGCGTTCCCAATTTGTTAATCGAATCAATTTTAAACATCGTATTCGCCCTGGGCCCAACAATCAGTGATGGTTCTTGGAAGCTTAGACACATGAGAGAGATTTTGTTGTGCTACTCTGTAATCTTTTTTGGCAGCAAAGTATTTGTCAATTTGCCACATTATGTCATGACCACCTTTTATGTAATAACTCACGCGAATTTTATCAATTTTATTTGCTTGTAAAAATTTCGCATGCTCTGGAAAATTATGCGGATAAAAATCTTTAACGCCAGTATCAAAGTCTTGTAAGAAGTGCAAAAATCCTTCGTCCCCTTGATAGGGAATTACTAATTTAGCGCCTGGGAAAAACAGAGTAATCTCTGTTGGCCCACAACTTTCTAATTGCCAATGAGGAATTTTTTGTTGTGATGGGTAATTATAATTTTCTAAAGAATATTCTTTTTCCTTACATTCAACATGTAATACTGTTTTATAAGGCAGTACTGTAGCTTTCACATCAAGGTTTGTAGGTTGAGCATAAATCATTAAATTCACTGGGGAGCGTTCTTCAGGTTTTTGTTTTAAATGGCCTAGCGCTTCCAGATCTTCATTGATTCTCATGCCAAAGGTTAACAATTGGTAATACTGATCTTTAAATGGGAATTCGTGGCCTAGAATGTATCTGGGTAAGAAATGAGTTCCAATTTGTTTCATGAAAGGAAGCGCATATTTGTCATTAAAGATCCAGACCAGGCCACCCTTGGCAAATAAAGTTTGATTCAATTCCTCGCCACTTAAAGCAATCGTTCGAAGGTATACTTCATCCAGCCACTTCTGTTGGATATAGCACGATGCAAAACGATTGGTATAGTCAATGTAATAGTCCAAAGGACCACGCATTAATGTCCAAAAAGGATTGGAGGCATCGAGTTGGTCAAAATGTTCAAGAGCTCTTCTCATATCAACTAAAGACTGATATGCCTGCATGACTAATGAAGATTGTCTGTCGACTTCAATTTGACTTAGATACAACTCTCGAGCATTTGTATAAGCCTTTACTGATTGTACATAAGGTTCTTTATAGAGTTGTTTTAGTAAATCACGGTACCTCATATAAGATTTAGCCGCATTTACTTGGGTGTTGAAGTTCAACTTATTCGCAACACTGGGCGGTCTGTTATATACATTACTGGGGCTATCGATTTTCAATTGAGAAGGCTTTTCCTGAAGTTTCTTCATCCAATCTGAAATAAGATCAGAAAGCTGTTTAAACTCTATGCCCTGCTCACTCGTATGGCTATAAACCATAAGGTCAGAAAATTGTAAAACGAGTTGAATCCAACGAGGTTTCGCGAAGGGTAGATTGCCTTGAAACTCTGATGCTAAATCTTGCAAGAAGGCATTGTAAGGACTGGTGGTTTGCAGCATATCATTAAAGGTCTGATCCCATTCATATTGGAAGGCTAGGGTTTTAGTTCCTTTATAGAAATTAAGCGCAAAATTTTTCCATACACTAAGACGATTTTCAGCATACCATAGGTCAAAACTTGTTTTGGACCGGCTCATATCGAGGTATAAAGGTAAGGCATGATTAATTTGTAGCAGTAATGATTGAATGGCTGCATATCCTGTTTTGGTGTAGGCAGGGTCAATTAGGTAATCCCTGACAATATTGGATCCAATCCAGAAGCTGTTTAATCCAAGTTCAGTTACATTGTCTTGAGTATTTGCCCAGGCAAGAAGCCAACGCAAATCCGATGCCAAGAGATGTGATTGATCAAGCCAGAGGGTCAGTTTGCCAGCTTCACCTCGTAGTTGTTCCGAATTTGAATTCCAAATAACATAATCTTTGTATAAAGGACCAAATGTATTAAGAAAACGTTCTGGCAAGCGAGTGTACCCTAAGTATTTTATTTGTGGGTCGGGCATTTGCATCAGTGTGTTAGGGCTTACTCCACTAATAATTTTGGCTTGGATTAAGTTTATCCGACTCACCATATTCTGGACCAAATAGGCTTTTTGGGTGTCGTTAAGACCTCCATGAGTCAGCATTTGTTCCATTCGATTATCAAGAAGTACTAAAATGTATTGTTTAAAATGATTTACATATTGCTCGCTGTAATACGTATATAACCGATTTAAACCGCCTCGGTAAGGTAATATTTTAATTTGTAATTGATTTCTAAAGAGATCAAGTTGCCCCATCAAAACATGATAATCACCAAACTGCAGTAAATTTTGTTCCAATTGATCGGAGAACGATTCTTTTTTGGGTAAGGGTTTGATTAATTCAACTAAACGATTTGATGTGGCGTTATAGACATAAATTAGATAACCCGCAGCTATAGCACTTGCAAAATACCATACTCCTAGATATTCCCATCTCCGTTTATTGCGTTCTTTAATTTCAGAGGTTAATAACGACATTGGGCGGATGAGAGAAAGCTGGATTTGATCAATAAAATCATAATAAAAAACACTCTCTTCTTTGCCATTGTGCTGATATTCACCCAGCAAATAAACCCCATGTAGTACTGCAGGTTCTGTATAGGGTGAGGAAGCAAAAAATAAACTGGTAAACCGTGAATAGTTTTCTTCAAGTTTTCTCAAGGTTGGGGGGAAGTTAAATACAGTTACATCGATTGGCTTTTGAGTATCAAATAAAACAATATCAATCACTTCATCAGCACGATTACTAATGTATTTAAGTGGTTCAGTGGAAGTTGAATCTTTTAGTGGGTTGGCAACAATATACCCCATGGCTTGACTCCACAAGTTGTCAGGCATGAGTGCAACGTATTCATCAAAACCGCTCAAGTCATTGCATTGGGTAATGCAAAAAAGTACTTGCTGGCGATAACCGGTCATAAGACTGACTTGATCAACTCTATCCTTCAATGTTCGGGCATGATGGGCAATATCTGATTTATCGCCATTTAAAAGTTTGGAGGCGGGTAGTTCGATTACAATCTGATCAACGGGGGTACTGGCTTTCTTTTGACTCTTGATGTACTTAAGAAAATCCAGCCATTGTTTTTCCACTTTTTTTGAGGTGTTGGATTCTAGAAGATCTGAATCAACACACCATATGGCAAAATTATCGAGTACATAAACTTGATTACGCTGCAGGGCTTCATCTTCAGCATCGCCAACCATAAAATGGGTATGTAGTTTCAATCCATTAGATAGAAGGATTGTTGTTTTACCAAAAAAAATAATCCAAGGCATTTGCCAAAAGCGCTTTGCTCCACCGGCGATATGATTGGTTTCTATATAGTTCAGGGCATTTTCTAGGGTTAAGCGCAACCCTTCCGTCTCAATTTTTTCGCCAGTTTCTTTTGCTTTTGCAGCTTTTCTATTTTTATACCATTTTCTAATAGCCCAAGTGAGGCTATCGAGGATTATGAATGCCAAAAGCATTGCTAAGAAAATGAGTATTCCTACCCAAATTGGATAATCAAGATGAAATGTTATAAAGGTGGCATAGGCCGCCAAAATAACCACAAGCAAGATCCAAAAAATGATATGTCCTAATCGTCCCATTTGACTCTCTTGCTTACTTAATTAAATGTAAATAATTAGTAACTGTATTATTTATTACAAAATAAAAAAAGAAATAAATAATTAAAATCACCGGAATAGGTAATAACCACCAAAGTACACTTCGATATTGATCTAATTTGGGGGGGATCTTTTGCAAATTATCATTCTTATAAGCT
Organism: Legionella stuttgartensis; assembly: GCF_977063405.2. Classification (NCBI taxonomy): domain Bacteria; kingdom Pseudomonadati; phylum Pseudomonadota; class Gammaproteobacteria; order Legionellales; family Legionellaceae; genus Legionella; species Legionella stuttgartensis. The sequence goes on along the minus strand of NZ_CDRUHA020000104.1, from coordinate 109,795 downwards.
AAAGGAAATGCAACAAATTCAGAGGGGTACTTCGTCATGTCAAACCCATGACTTAGCTGTTCTAACGCAAAATGCTTATATTTTAATAAGTCTGGTTTATCCAACGGTTTATGATAAACCCCTTCAAATCCTAGAACTAAACAACGGTAATAAATGCGTACGAGATCTTCTTGTTTGCTTGGGATTTTACTTAAGCGAACGAAAAATTCTTCCCCGGCGCTGGTAGTATTAAAATATTCAGCTTGCAATAACTTATCTTGCCACGGTCTTACACCTTCCCAACTTGTTTTTTGTACCAATTCATCAATCCAGGCACAAACTGCGAATAAAGCAGAATTCAGATTATGTTTATCCACCTCATTTTCTTTCAATTTAATCTCAGCGATTAAAGAAGTAACTTTGGCTCTGAATTCATCATAACTCACAGTCGCGAACTGATTTGTATTTAAATCCCAGACGTATTTAAATAAATCATAAAAAATGGCTTGAAGATTCACCTTATCCTCCTACCGCGACAATATCAATCACAATGTCTACCGGTGTTTTCCCAAGATAAAAAGCAACCTTTCGTTCCATTTCAATCTTGGACCACATTAAGGATTTATGGTCAATATGGTAATAAAGACAATTCGCACCTTTTGGAACTCCTTCTGGAGCAGAGATAAGTCTGGAAATAGGCGCTCCAGGTAAAGCAAAGTCGATATAGTTTTCTATTTCTGAATAAGCACATAACTTTCCAAAATCTTTTATCATGTCCGCAATTTCTTCTAGATCATTTTGTGCATACATAACTAAATAATAATTTCTGTTTTTTTGGATGAAGTTATTACCCAGATCTGCCCAATAATGAGTTTTCTCTTTAACCATGCGTCGAATACGATCGGGATCTGCAGTAATAGCGATTAAAAGCTTATTCATTAACGCGATAATCAGATTAAAACTTTTACTCAAATTGCTATGGTCATATACAGGTATTGCCGATACGTTGCCACTTCCGCCTTCGAAAAAGTTAATTTCAGTAGAATAAAAACTTAATTCCCCAATCATATGCTGGAGAAGACCGTAGACTTGCCATGGGTGAACTGTTTTGGCATTGAGATAATGTTCCATAACCGGAACATTTCGTAATAATGAGCGTAGCGAAAATAAACGGCCGAAGTTACTTTTATCCACTTGAGTACTGTAAGAGTCAAGCGGTTGTTTGAATTTTTCTAATTTACTGGTTGTTTTAACTAAGTCACTCAGAAGATGATTCATTATTGAATTGAGATTTTGGTGTGCAGAGAGGCTAACACAGGACGGATAAAAATTAGGATCATAAAGAACTTCGTCTTTTGTTGTTCTTCTCAATTCTGCTACTTGGATTATCGAGTAATTATGGGTATTTTCTATCTCGAATTCCCAAAATAATTTGACCACATAGAATAAGGACCTAAGATGAGCTTGTGCTCCTTGATGATAGTAGTCCGGAAGTTCATCACCAGCATTCCAACTAATAAAGCGAGTACTCACGTTACTTAAATTGTCCAGACTCTCTACAACAGTAACATTGCCTACATTTTTCGAAAGTTCTTTGACACCGATGTATACTTTCAGTGAGTTTGCATTCGCTGGCCATTCCGAGATAAAGGAACGAGGTAAAAATTTGGCATTAACATCGATTTCGACAAACTCACCAGTTGGTAAAAAAAAGGCCATTTTTTCCACGTCAAAAATGCCGCTCTTCAATGATTTTTCATTCACTATCAAATCAGTAAATCCCCAAAAGTAAGGGGTTATGTAGCGTAAAAATTGAGAGTGAATATAATGTTGATTGAGTTCAGTATATTGGAAATGTTGCGGTTGTAAAAAAAGTCCATGTTCCCAATCAATTGGTGTATTCCAAATCATATTTATTTATCCCAATATTTTTTTAAGGACTCACGATTTTTCTGTTTCGTGATTATTGTCTTTTTCGAGGAACTTTCAGTGTAGTTAATTCCTTGTGACCCAAATTCAAGATAAATGGCAATTCGTCCCATTTCTTTTGTTTTTTTCCAAAATGTTAATGGATTCCATTTCTTAAAGACTGGAATTTCATAAACGCGCACCGCTCCCGCAGGAGTTAGATTGAAGTATCCTGCAACAACCACAATTTTCTTGACCGCAGCCAGACGCGCAAGCGTAAAGGTTTGAGTCATCCCCGGTGCAATAAAAAAGGTTTGAATATGGACTTTCTTGTTCGGTTGTGTAGTGTTATCTGCTTCAGTATCCCCATTAAGCAGTTGACTGATGCCTTCCGAATTCACTATTTGATTTTGTACATCTTCTATTTTCTCGACCTGAACTACAGCAAACTTTAAAGTATGTTTTCGATGATCATATTGATTCAAATCCTTACTGGCTACTGCCCGAATAAGGATAGCATTATCTTGGTAGCTGCTTGCTAACTGCGGCTCTTTTTCCTTTCCACCTGTAGTGCATCCACCGAGAATTAGAAATAAAATACAAAGTATTATTCGTAGCATGACGTTAATTTTATTATCCTTAACATGAGATGAGCGTTAATTAGTAACAAAATGAATACTTCCATAGTATCAGAACTCTTAAGGAAACAATAGATCTTGTATATGTTTCCTAAAGCTAAAAATCATAGTTCAATCAATCAAGTGGCATCTTTTATTACGATTTTATGTCTATTATTTTAACCAGTAGCGCATTTTGAATAGGTCAATTTCTTTCTGGGGTGACAGCCAGCTGACCACACCTAAAATACTTGTGGTTTCACAGGTTAATCGTATTGGTTTGAAGCAACCTTTATCTAAAATGACCTCAATAAAATAAGAGAATGGTTCTTTCACATAGAGTTGAAGGAGTAATTTTAATCGATTTATATTTTCGGTATTTGCTAAAAATGTAGGAAAAATATCCGCATGTAGAGGGCCTATAGAAATGAGTAAGCTGTTGCTGTTTGCTTTAAACTGACTACCCAGATACGCAGTTTTGCTTAAGCAATGGTTTTCTTTCCCCACCAGACAATATTGTTCTTGAGGGATATCTTGCATGGAGCGGTAAAATGAATGGACTTTGAACGGTACTTTAAAGTAATCATTTAAAAAGCTCTGTAAACTCCAAATAGATTTAGTATCAGAAGCCCAATGACTAGCATATCGCAAGAGGTAATTGTAATTGGGTATTTTTTCACGAACCTCTTCGATTGCTAATCCAATGAATCCATAAAGTGCCTTTTCATAAATCTCATCATGTTGTTCTGCAAATTGTTCAAATATTCGGTTTTTTGACCATGCCTCGAAAAGTAGTTTGTAAAGTCTTTTATGTAAAATATCAAGCAAGCACTTCATTTCGTCAGAATCCAGATCATTATCTTGGATTAACTGCTCGGTATAAAATGTGGGTAAGGGGGAAGTTGTCCCATAAAGACTAAAAAAAGTAGCTGTCAGTGTAAATTGATTATTTTCCTGATTTTTTTGGATCGCATGAATATCCGTTTTTGGAAAAGCCAAGCTTAATAAAGGAATAATCTCTAATGTTCCTTTAAGCCCTTTTTTCGCTTCATAAGCTAAGAGATGGCTAATTAAGCGAATTGCTTGATAAAAATTAAAGCTTTTAGGTTCAGTGAGTAACTTGTCTAAGATATTAAGCTCGGGTTGTTCAACCTCGGTTGCCATTTCCATACCTCTTTAGTTCGTGCATTTTGCAAATGTAATAAAGTAAACGTGTTGAACGACGCATTTGATCCGAAAAAAGCATCCAGGATGCAACCAAATAAATACATATCTCCAATGCATCTAAAACAATCAGGATCACAGATTAAGGTGATATGTAATCCTGGAATCATTTCTCCATAATAGAGACGACGTGCTTTATCAACAATAATATGTTCAACTCCTCTAATCCGGCTCATATTCAATTGATAGTTTTCGCCTTTTTCATAGATGTACAAGTTAAAAATATGCTTGAGGTGATCTTTATCTAAAAGTTGTAATAGATTAAGTGCTAATAAGGACTGAAAATTCCAAATTAAACCGTGATCATAGGTGGGAACCAAAAAAGATGATGGCGGGATAAGATTTGTGTACGTCAAATTCTCAGGTGAGCTATCTGTAGGTAAAATAATATCGTCTTTATCCAAAAGCCTGGTTAAAGGACCATTACTACATAAGAGTTCTATCGATAGTGTCTCATCAACTGGTAACTCCTTCTCGAAATCATAGAAAAAACTGATATAGGTATTCCGGCCTGGTCCAGTGACAGAAGGCCTGTGATGGAAAATATATTTATAATTCAGATTGAGTTCGGGATTAAAATTTAATAAATGATCGTATTCGATCTTTTTTCTTTCTTGTTGGCGATAACCTATAACCGATGTTACATCATAGATTGAATAGTTTTCATTAAAATCATTATTAGGGATAATCTGGTAATCGGGTTGTCTATGATCAAGGTAAATGGGTTCTGCATGATGAGAAAATAAATTAACTATAGGTACCGCATGCAAGGACAGTTGAAAATTATCTAAATTAGCTACCCATGGCGGTACTTCTTCTAATTCAAAGTTAATTTTAAAATCAAATGCATCCGTTTTCTTTTGCCAACGTTCTAAACCGAATAAACGGAGAAATAAAAACTTATTTGGTTGATGGAGATATTCATACAAGACTCGATGAGGATGATGAACATTAGGAGGTGCCGGGTATAGGGTTTCTTCCTGTTCAAAGGCGCAAGGCTGTAGATACTCAGGCGATAAAACCAGTATATCCTCTCCGGGGGCTTCAATAGTAATTCGGTGAACATATCGCTGCAGTAAATAAAAGGTGTTACTGGCATCATGCCAATTTTGATTGATAAAAAAGCGTAGGGAAGATGCTTGCCAATTCTTTAATGTAATACCGCACAGATGGCAATTAATTTCGATTTGCCCAACTCCACTTATTGAGTCTTTAAAATTAATGCTGCTAATCGTAACGGGTTCAACAGTTACAGGTACTGTTGTGCGAAAAATACATTTAACTCCATTAATCGGAATTGAAGCCAGTTCAGTTCCCTTCGGTACTAGAAGGGCCTCTCCTAAGTTCGCCTTAGGAATAAATTGGATCACTGAGGTACTTGGTACTGGTTTTGAGTATTGAGAAAAAAATAATTGGGTTAAATCATCCACCATTCCAGGTAATTTTTCATCAATTACCATGCGTACCTGGCTCGTAAGAAAAGCGACGCCTTCCAAGATACGTTCCACATCGGGATCGGTACTCTGCTCTCTAAGCAATGGGGCAATTGCAGGATAATGCTCGGCATATTCTCTAGCGAGCTTTCTAATTTTATTTAATTCATTCTGGTAGTAATCGATAATCATGTCTCTACCTTGATTTACAACGTAACAAGTACTCGGCCTTTACTCGTTAAAATAGTAGTAAAATAAACTTTGAGGCCATCAAATGACTGGTTCAAATTCGCTAAAATGTTACAGGTAATGGTTTGTTTCCCTGGATCTATTAAAATTTGAGATACTTGGACAGACTCCAGACGCGGCTCATAACGAAGAAGGGTTTTCTCCAAATGAATCCTCAACTCTTCTTGATACGCAAATGAATAATCTTCAACAAGAGTGGGTAACTCAGATAGTCCATATTCTCTATCAATAGGTGCGCTACCTTGTCTTGTTGATAAGATTTTTTCTATATGGTCGCGTATGGATTCAATGAGCATCGATGAATCCAATTTGGCTGGCAAAAGAGATCCTTGACGAGCATAACGACGTACTCGTTCAGTTAAACGCTCTGCTCTCATTAACCAACCCGCATCAATTTAGTCAAATCCCAACCGAATTCTTGATTATTCTTTTTATCCATTACCTTATACACAGTAGGACGCATGTCTACGATGAATAATGGGCCTGCTGGATGCGAATAGGCATAATCTACCTCTAATACTTTGGCATTTTCCAAGGTGATTTCAACCGCAACTTCAACCTCGCCTGAAGCACTGGAGCGCAGACAATGGATTAGGGCGGTGTTTATATTTTCACCTGTAAATATGCTTTGAGTATGGGGCACTACACCTGCTTGATCCCACAAACCGGTAAGACGAAAATATTTGCAATCGGGAACGCCAATAAGTTGATTTTGCGCATCGAATGCTCGAGTAATACGCTGTTTAAAGTCCAGGAGCGCTACCCAACCTTCATATCCTTTTACAGTACTGCTTCCTTTGACAACTCCTGAGGCTTGAGTGGTTATTTTTGCCATTAACTTATACTGAGTTCTTGCTACTTCACTGTCTGGGAGCATAGGTAACATGGCTGTGTCATGTCCATCACTTTCTCTTGAGACCACTTTTATTCTCCTTGTGTAAGATCTAGACTACCAGTTAATTGTAGTGTGATATACGCACCCATGAATTTGAAATGAGGACGAACAATTAATACACACTTATACCATCCCGGTTCGCCAGGAACGTCTTCAACATTTACTTTGGCAAGTCTCAACGGTTTTTTTGCTCTGACCTCGGGTACTGGATTATCCATATCAACAACATAGCCACTAATCCAGGTATTTAATTCACGCTCTATATCATCACGTTCTTTGGCTAGACCAATTTTTTCACGTTGTATTACTTTTAGGTAATGAGCAAGCCTGCAGATAATAAACATATAAGGAAACTGTGTTCCTAAACTATAATTCGTTTGTGCAGTTTTACCTTCAGGGGTATCTGGAAAATGTTTTGCCTTTTGGATTGAGTTCGCGGAGAAAAAGGCAGCATTATCCGCACCTTTTCGCATGGTGAGTGGAATAAATCCTTGTTCAGACAACTCGTATTCACGTCGTTCGGAAATGAGTAATTCTGTTGGAATTTTTACTTGGACTTCACCCATTGCTTCAAAAAAGTAAGAAGGTAGATTCTCAACGGCGCCACCACCTTGGGGACCAATAATATTGACGCACCAACGATATTTAGCAAAACTCTGAGACAAGCATCCAGCAAAAGCAAAAGCACTATTTCCCCAAGAAAAAGCCTCTTCACCAGAGCTTACATTTTCCTCGTAATTAAACGAACGAACACCATAAGTATCTTTGCCATAGGGCATACGTAACATAAATCGAGGTAAAACCAAGCCTATATAACGGGCATCCTCAGATTCACGTAAGCTGCGCCATGCAATATAAACAGGACTTTCAAATATTGCTTCAATATCATTTAAATGAGGCAACTCAGCCATTGATTTGATGTTGAAAAAATCAGGGCTTGCTGCGGCAATAAAAGGAGAGTGTGCCATGGCACAAACTGCAGCAATATTTCTGAGTAAGGTAACATCTTTATGACTCGGACCGAATGAATAGTTACCAATTATGGCACCATAAGGTCTACCACCAAATTGTCCATATTCCTTGGTATAAATTTGTTTATATAGACCTGATTTTGGGATTTCAGGTGCATCAATAAAGTCATCAAAAAGCTCATCTTTGGATACATGAATGAACTCAATCAGGCTGTTTTCACGGAAGTCTGTGCGATCAACTAAATATTTCAAGCTGCGCCACGCGGATTCAAGTTTTTGAAATTCAGGGTTATGGAGAATCTCGTCCATTTGCGCGGATAACTGTTTATCCAGATGTGCGATAATGTCATCTACTAAAGCAGGGGTCACTGTTTCCTCAGTAAGCTTACTTTCAACAACGTTATCTATAAAAGCGAGTAATCCTTTCTGGGTGAGGGCATACTGTTCCTCATCATCAGTTATATTCGTTCCGGCAAACAATTTTTGCAGCGATTTTTCTTCTTTTTTCTTAGCGTTATCTTGTGCATCAGCCATGGCTGTCTCCTTGATTCAGCGACTCGATACTGCTTATTTTTTGTCTTTAATTTCTTTGACCAATTCTTCGCGTGCCGCAGAATCTTTCATGATCGCATCCAATCTGCGTCGAAACTCTGGGATGTTGCCAAGAGGCCCTTTCAGCGCTTTTAACGCTTCGCGTAACTCAAATAGTTTTTGTAACTGGGGAACTTGATGAAGAATTCCATCCGGATCAAAATCTCTCATCGTTTCAAATTTTAAATCAACACTTACAGTATCATCTTTGTTTTTACTAAAACGATTGGGTACGCGAACGGATAATTTGATGTTGTGTTCTTTGAGCACATCATTAAAATTATCTTTATTAATATTTACTGTTGGGCGCTTTTCTAAAGGGGCATTCACTCCATCAGGATAGAATTCTCCTAGAACAAGTTGGCGCAAAGGAAGTTCAATTTCTTCCTCAACCCCTTCAATGAGAGCTTTATACACAATATTAATGCGTTCTTTAGGAGCGACAGATTGTTCCTTATTAGTCATTTTTTTTTCCTTATGAATAAGGGAGGCAATGATAAAGTAAAAAATCTTCTCATATAAATTAAACTAGCATAAATCTCCAAATTTGCAAAATTATTCTCCTAAACCACAATTAATTAAGTGGATGAAATTGAAGATAAATCTAAGTGTGTCTGGAAGAATACCGTCTTCGTCCATGGTTTTGAATGCTTTCTTTTTTACAAAAATGAAGTAGACGCTCCCATGTCAGCTAATCCTCATCAAACTCTGCTTCATATTTTGGGATTTCCAGTCCTTGAGATAAAAGTTGGGACTTAGCCGCCAAGGATGTAAAATAACCAGTATAAGACATTGTTGGGTTAATAACCGACTCCTCTACTGTTGATATCCCCCCTTTTACTTTCTCTACCCCGGTCTCCAATTTCTCAACCACAGCCGATGCTTTCCCAACAAGTGGTGCCAGTTCTGCTTTCATAGCACTCCCTAATTCAACAAATGCATCCGCTGCGACAGTAAACCCTTGTTTTGCACTTGCCCATGCACCAAGAGCTCCCCCTATGAGAGGCACACTTTCGGCCATATTCCAAGCTGCTTCCGATAGGGCTTGGGCCACTGCAGCAGCCTGCGCGGGTGCGGCAAGCTCACCAGCCCCCGCACCAAACTCCGTCATAGGCCCCCCAGATATGTTACCTAACACACTCACGTCAGCGCTGGCTAAATTTATTGTCGCATCAGAGATCAATGTTAACTCTGCTTCAGAGACAACATCAACAGTAGGAGCGGTGATAGTGATACCTTCAGGAGTAATAGTAATTGAAGATGGTCCCACTGTCAGTGAAATAGATGCTTCTGCTTCTTGCATAATAATAGGTGCTGTTTTCAAACTCGTTGATGAGTCTTGTTCATATCGCCAACCACTGCCTAATTTAACTTGAAAACCGGATGTAGAGTCGATCATTGCTCCAGTTCTTGAAATAAAATCAAGTCCGAGCACAGAGGAGGCGCGAGCACCATAGCAAGAGTAATAATCAGCTCCATACACGGTTTTCGAAGAAGTTCCCTTAACACTCACAAGATGATTCCCACCAATACTCAATGCACTATGAGCAGCAACGTCAGTAATCGAATTTTTTCCAATACTTTCGCATACGCTATTATCTGTTCGAAGGCAATATCCTGCATCCAATTGCGAGTTAAATATATTATCTGTGCCTAACACCATGGTGGTATTGTTATTCGTTGTAGAAAATTGTATCCCTTTTGTTTTTCCGTCTTGTTCATTGATAATAAACAGATTGTTTTCTTTGGTGTAAAGCCCCATATAATGTTGGCTATTTGAAGTAATAATATTCCGATGAGTGGAGTTACTCACTGCGCCGAGTATAATAGGCAAGTCGGGGTTACCAAATTGAAAACCAATTAGTACCTCGTCTCCTTTACGAAGCGGCAAATCAAATGCATATTGATCTCCAATATAAGATTCCATTTTGCGTACCCATCCAGATCCTTTTCCTGGGCTGTCTTCACTAATTGCTAAACGAAACTTGTATAGTCCTTTTTTACTAATTTGGACTGTATCCTCATCTCCTTCATGATCCACAAATCCGGGTAAAATACCTGCAATGCGGGGAATTCGATCGTCTATCGTCTGCCGGTAGGCGATTGCTTTATTTATGGCTTTATATTCGCATTGGAAATAATCCTCAGAACCCTGTTCCTCACCACTATGTAATGATGCAAAGGATTTTTTCTGAGAGCCTCGATAGGTACTTTGAATAATCATCATGGGTTTGTTAATTGAAGCTGTTTTGAAATTTTTATGTTGAATTATTGTTCCAGGAATAATCAATGAGCATGAAGAAAAACCCATAAATATTTCTTTTTTCCATTTATAACTTTCACTTATAAATTTTGCGATTTGCTGATTTTCCTGAGCACTTTTGGTGTTTTCCGCCCAATACATTATTTCGGCATGCCCGGTTGGATCTATAATTGCTTTCGAGGTATAAGATTTTGATGATTGATTATGGTTATATGATTTTACAGTAACTTGATGAGGGAGTGCATGGGTTGTGAATTCAAAATTATATACCAAATTTGCAGTTGGATTATTTTGACTGGCATTGGTATACGAATGATAATACATTTCATGGACATCTTTGTTATCTTTCAAAGTAGTATTAGCATCTGTTATAACAAGTTTCTCTTCATTTTGATCTTGACTAAAGTAATAAAATAAACCTTCAAACTGCATCCAACGAGTGATGAAGCTCCAATCCACTTCATCATATTGAAAAATAAATTTTCGGGTTTTATGTTCCATCATCAAATCAAGCTCGACTTGAGTAATTCCATTTCTATTAAGGATTTGCTTTATCACTTGGGGTATTGATTTGTTCAGGTATACCTCGGTATTGCGTGTATATTGCAGGCGATAGACTTTGGGCATTATTAGAATTCTATACCGATAATAATTGTCGTTATTATCAAGTTGTGAAAAAGTAAATATCTCTCCACTCAATGGGGTTGTCCCACCGTCTTTTTTAGTAAAGATTAACTGTGCTTTTTGACTTATAACTTGTTGGCCTTGAATCAACCTTTTGCTCGCAAACTCAACTTGAAATTCATATAAAGCTGCAATAGCTTGTTGTCCTTCAAACTCGAGTACAATGATTTCTGATGGAGCAACTCCTGGAATTTGTAATTGGGGCATTAATAGCTTGGCGTTCATAAGACTCCTGTTGCCTTGATCGTTAGAGTAAACGCAAACATCCGTATACTAAAAAATGGTACATCTGTAGGTGCAGAATGTTTTACTGTGAGCGGATGTATTGACAATATCGAAGGATTCTTCTTCGTGTCAAGATAGCATGAGCCTGTCTCACTTTTTCAAATTGTCCAATTGACAACTATTCATACATCCCTCATATTGTCAGCAACTGTTTAAGTTGATGTTCAAAATCAGGACTACTCTTCAAAGATGAAGATACTTAAAGATAAACCTCATACCGTTATTACATTCAAATTCCGCCACCAAGGTAAACCGCAGTTAGCTGTTACTATTATGACAATGTTCTCTTTTACTCAAAAAGGTGCGTTTCTGAGTTATGCCGATTTTTGGAAGGTTGCAAAAAAATCGTTTAATTCCAGCCAAGGTGAGTTTATCGATTTATACATACCCAAAAAAAAGGCAGAGTTTTTTGTCAAAGGCTCTTGTTATGCCTATGACGACAATACCAGCACAAGTTTTGTGAAGATAACACTTGGCAACATGCAAAAACAATTAACTGTTTTTGGCGATAGGCAATGGGAAGTAGTTGAATCAAATTACCATTTATCCAAACCTAAGTACTTTCGTAGTATCCCGATTAATTTAACAAACGCGTATGGAGGGGAGGGGCATGCAATCAATCCTGACGGTAAGGGATATGTAACAACCGATTCCAGCAATGAAACGAAGGTTCCAAATGTTGAAGTTCCGACACAACTGATTAAATTACCCAGAGATACCCCACCGCCTGCTTTATTGCTTCCTCATACGCCTACGTGTAAGTACCAACTTGATAAATTGGGGACGTTTAACGATGAATGGTTATTAAATGAAAGTCCGTATTACCCAGGAGACATTGATTGGCTCTATTTTAATCGTGCAGAAGAAGATCAGCAAAGTGAACATTTTTTTAAGGGTGACGAGGTATTTACTTGTACTAATATGCATGCTGAGCAATCAACGATTAAAAGCCAGCTACCAGGTTTACGTGTACGTTGTTTTTATAATCGCATTGCTGATCCGGAGAGTTTGAGGGAATTAAATTTGAACCTTGATACACTCTGGTTACTTCCTGATGAAGAAAAAGGGATTCTCATTTGGCATGGTATGTTGGATATTCAGGATATAGCCACCAATGAGATTGATTTCATCTATACGGTTAGTGAATCCTTAAATGAACCGCCAAAGGATATCGATTATTACGTTAAGCTACGCAATAAGCCTAAAGAAATGGCAGCACAAGCTAAGCCAAGAGAGTCAAGATCTAAGACTCGCTCCGCTAAACCCGTTGGACTCGATTTGGATTTAGACAAAGAGATTAGAGAAATAGCTCAAATTTTTCATCCGCACAAGAGTTTGGATGAAATTGAAGCGGCAAAGTTTTTTAAAGGAAAAACTCCAGAGGAAGTATTATCGGAAGTCGAGCAGTTTTATAAAAATCAAAATCAAACAGTGCCTGTATTTGATAAATTCACGTTTGAAAGGGCTCAAAAAAACATTCACCCACAACAAGTTAACCATTTAGATTATCTTAAAAAACAGATCATCAACAATGAATTTCCAGAGGAAAAAAAATCGGAAATCCTAAAAAATTTGGAACAATTTAAACAACAATTTAATCGCTTAGATAAAGTCAGTGCTTTAACTTTATTTCGATTAGGACGGGTTGGAAAGTCACCTTATTCACGAGAAGAAATTATTCGGGATATCCAACAGGGTAAAGAATTTGCCAGTGAAAATTTGGCAGGTATTGATTTATCTGACTTGGATTTGTCAGGTATGGATTTATCGGGTTGCAATTTAAGCGAATGTAATCTGTCCCGTACCCGATTGCACAAGGCGAATTTATCAACCGCGACGCTGATTAATACTAATCTATCCGAGGCGGTATTGACTCATGCCAATTTGTCTCAGACTTTAATAAAGAACTCTGCTTTAAATCGAGCTGATTTTAAAGAATGCGATATGCATCAAGCACAGATTGAAGGGTGTTCAGGAAAAGAATGTAACTTTTCTGCGGCTTTTTTCAATTACGCCAAACTTAAAAATTGTCAGTTTAATGGGAGTTTATTTCTCAGTCTAAAAGCCAATTTTCTTGATATTTCAGACAGTAGCTTTGATTCCTGTAATTTCTCTGAAGCAAGGATGCAATTTGCCAACATTAATAGATGCGTTTGGGTAAATCCTAATTTTGTTAAAGCCGATTTATCTCATGCGCACTTTGATGATACAAAACTATCCAATATGAGCGGGAACAATCTCATCGCACCCAAACTCTCCTTAACTAAATGTTCGATCGATAATCTAAGGATGGAAGATAGCAATTTTGACCATTTAAGTTTTAAAGGAACAAGTATTTCTAAGTGTAGTTTTTCTAACTGCTCATTGTCTGGTTTAAACTTGATGAACGCACAATTAACTCGCGCCGAGTTTATAAAATGTGTGATAACGAAATTGCGGGGTAATGACCATACTTATATATCAACTAGCAATTTTGAGCATTGTGATCTAAGCAACGGGGCAATATTAGGTGGCCATTACGAACAAATTTCTATTGGCGAGTGTGACATTAACTCATCACAGTTTATTAATAGCACCGTAAACAAATCAAATTTCAGCAAATGTAATGCTAAAAAGTTTAGGTTTAGTAACTGTAAAGTGGACTCTTGCCTCTTTCAGGACATCAATTTTTTTCAAGGTATTTTTTACAGTTCAACTTTTGCAAATACTGAATTTAATCATTGTAATTTATACAGCATACCGTTTACAGACTGTCAGAAAAATAATGTGAAAATACTGGATTGCTTGGTGAGAAATATTTCGTTAAAACAAGAAGAGTCCTTATGAACGCTGAAGAATTAGCAACGAAACTATCCAAAAGAGAAATAATTCAAAACGTATCGCTGGATTCCATAATCATTGAACATATTGAATCGCGACGTGCCGTGTTTTTAGACGTTGTTTTTAAAAATGTGGTGTTTAAAAACGTCCAATTTGTTGCATCTGTTTTTGAAAGATGTCGATTTGAACAGGTTACCTTTGAATCATGCACGATGCAGTTATGTACAATAATTTCCTCCACAATAAGTCAACTAAAAAGTCACAAGTCCAGCTGGATTGCGACGGATTTAAACTCCAATGAAGGCTCTATTGATATTCGTGCCTCTGAATCAGATTTCTCGAATAGCAAATTTCGTGGTCAGGTTCTTAAAAATTGTGAGTTCAGCAACTGTACTCTTACTAAAATCAATCTTTCAAAATGTGATCTTTCTCAGGGAAAGTTTGTCGATTGTAATATGGAACGGGTTACTGCAAAAAATTCGAAATTTGTTACAGTCCTCTTTGAAAATGTCAACTTAACTGCGGCAAATTTTGAAGCAAGTGAATTTAATCATATTCAATTTAACCGCTGTAACCTCCATAGAAGTTTGTTTATTGAGGCGAAAATTCAAGAAACAGATTTTTCGATTGCTTCTGAAACAAAACACATCAATTTATTTAAAACGACCATAAGAAAAACTACTTTTAAAGGAATGAACCTGGAAGCAGTTTGTCTTCAGGAGGCCCAATTAGAGGGTGTTGATTTTTCTCAGTGCCAATTAAACCCAAGTAATTTTAATCAGTCCAGGATAATAAATTGTCTCTTTGATTCTGCTAATTTAACCCAGTCATTATTTGAAGAGACAGAAATAAATGATAGCTCATTTATAAAAGCTGAACTAAGTTATGCGCGATTCAATAACAGTTTCTTAACGGCTTGTAATTTTACGAAGGCAAATTTAAATTTAACCTCTATGCATCATGTTACCGAAGTTAGGGTCAATTGGGAGCAGGCAGCTCTTGATAACGTACTGAAAACAAACCCAGAATTATTAGAAGCAGAACAATGGTCATAAAATTAAGGAATTCATCATGCTTGAATCTGATGTAGCCAGTATAAGTACCAAAGGCGAATTGCTGAAGGGAAAAATTAAATTCTTTTCAGATGATACCTACCATATTCTTTTGCAAGGACAATTGGTTAGCGCTCAGCCAGCTTTTTCCTGTTTACTCACTCCTTTAGTTGATGATGAAGTATTACTCTTTAAAGATGCAAATAATTATTATATTTTATCAATTATTCATCGTCATCAATCAGCCGCTTTATCGATTAAATTGGGGGAGAATTTAAGTCTGGTTGGTGAGGATAACAATTTAAAACTTAAAGCACCGACGATTAGCCTGATGGCCGATGACACCATTAATTTAAGTGCATCATCACAAAATATTGATTGTGATACGGGGAAATTTTCGATAACACATGCTCACTTTCGTGGGGAAGAGTTAACATTTTCTTATCAATCACTCAAGATAATTTGTCAGTATATACAAACAATCAGTGACACAATTAATACCCAAGCATTACGTGTTTATCAATGGGTAAAAGAATTGGAACATCAACTTCTGGGCCGATTACGAACTATTGTAAAACACAATTACCGAATTGATTGCGATGAAATGGAAATACATGCCGAGGGTGATACTAAAATTGCTGCGAAACAAATTCAATTAGGGTGATCAAATGACAATGGCGTGTATGATAGGGGGTGAAGTACTCACTCCTGGTCCAATTGATATCTGCAAAATGCCTCCTCGAGGCGTTCCTAATCCTTTTATGAATATTGGTACTTGGCTCATGAGCGTTGATTTCGTTCCTGCGGTATTAATCAATTCATCACCTAGTTGTAATACAGGAACCATTATTCCCGAATCAAATGGAGATCAGGCTGGGACTATGGGAGGAGTGATTTCAGGAACGTTTATGCTTTTAGTCACGCCGCTAACAGGTGCTTTTAATGTACTTATAGATGGTTTACCTGCGAATAACCTGGGCATGACGGTAACTTTATCAAACGACACAAACACCACAGGGATCTATTCCATTCCTTCACAAACAGATGTGATTGCGCTTTGACGTGGAATGTTATTAATAGCTGTTGTAGCCTGGGTGAAACAAAGCGTAACCCAGGTTTCCTGGCGCAGATTTCCTGGGTTACGGTTTGAGCCGTCACCCAGACTTCAATAATGCAGAAACTGCGAACAATCTAATTAAAAAACACTTATTTAACTGTTTTTTATCGTGAAAAATTGGGCTGTTGGATTATCAGGATTATTGTCACTTGGTTTAAAGAATAGTTGCCCAGGAGGTGTTGCTTGCATATCTAACAAAGCTAAAAATTCGTTCATGAGCGAGAGCTGATTCTTAAAATCTTCTTCCAACTGAGGGTTCGCTATACGTTTTTCTTCAAACATCTTAATTGAAATTTTAAGAGCTTCTGCAGGCTTAAGTGGACCACTTTTATCTTGATAGGCACTTAGTTCAGTAGAAATCTCACTTTGAATAAGAATAAAAGGTAAATGATGTTCTATAGCGGAATAAAGATTTGCTACAAATAGCTGTTCTAACTGCTCTTTAAGTTCAGGCTCTTCTTTTGCAAATTGGTTAAGGAGTGCATTTTTTAGTGTCATTAAGCCAGTTAATATTTGGCCCATAGAATGTTGTTTGGAGATTAATGGTCGATGTCCAAATTGTTTTATATTCGCTTCAACGTAAGGATAATAATCTGCACTTTGGCCGCCACGAAATTGCATTACTCCCTCACTATAAAGCCATGCAGTCAATTTATCTTGGTCTAAAGAAGTTGTTTCAGCAACCTTTTTTATGAATGCGCGCATTTCTTTTTCATAGATGCTGAACACAGAGAAGTTAGGCATGAAAGATCCTTATTCATTAATTAAAAAATCGAAGACTACCTAAAATACCAAGAAGGGTAAAGAGTTATTTTATAAAAAAAGAAGATTTCTAGATTGAGTTTTCTACATCGCTAAGTTACTGAATTTTATTTATAAATTTGGTTTAATTTGCTCGTACAGAGAAACATTAATACCTATATGAAAAAATCCAGCAAAGGTATGTAACGGGACATCCATTACATGAGCAAAAGTATGATAAATGGAGTTACTATTGATGGTTGATGATAAAGGTATTTTAAATCCGTAGGCAGGATAATTAAGATCCAACGCATTAATTGTTTTAACTGCGTTTATTCCTTGTAGCCAGTGCTTTACCGCATCCTCTTGTTGATACACTGTGTGGTATGCATGAATCGGTAATGCAAAAGTACCGGTCTGCAAACCATATTGCTTGGCAAATTGAGGATCATATGCAATACAGTAAGCTCTTAAACTATGATCTCTATTGTAGCCAATAGGGACGATACAACCATTTTTTCTCGAGGTGGCAAGTCCGTGCAATTGGGCGACTACAGCATTACTTTCAATCTCCCTTAAAATCCAAAAATCATGGACAAAACGATTAAATAAAGGGGTCGGTAGCCGAAACATGGCTGCTTGAATACAATATCCTTGCATAAAGCGCTCCCAATTCCTTGATTAGGTTCTGTATTTGAGGATACCCAAGATTCTACCCTCTCTTTTTCATCGTTCTCACTATTTTAGTATAGGTGCTGTGATGCATTTAGGCTTGCTTGTTACTAATTAGTGGAAACACCTGGTTTAGGTGCATCGATGGATACAGAAGAGGTTTTGGAGATTTTTGTTTTAAAAAAGCCATAGGTTTTTAATGAGATTCCGACGTCAATTTCTGGATCAAGTTCAACTTCAGAACTGTTGTCATGAGCATTTGGCTTATGATCTGTTTCAACGTCACTTTCGTAGAAGACATCGATTTCTGAAATGACATCTGAATCGTTATCTGTTCCTGAACTTACATCAATTTCAAGGTCGACTTTTTTAGGGTTTAGTTTATTGTGTAATTGTTCTTTTAAATAGTCGGCAATTTCGTTTTGACCACTGGAAGCTGCTCTCTTATAAGCCATTCTTAGCGCTTCTTTTTGCGGTGAATGGATCGAAAGTTCGCATAAATAGCGAACAATTTCAGGTTGTTTAAATTTCACTGCTAATTTCAACGCCTCCTCAATCGCCCGTGGATTGAGTGAGTTCATTTCATTTTCGCATAAATACGCCACAAAACTCTGCTTGCCTTCTTTAACCGCGAGGAGCAAAGCCCCCTTGATAGCCGATTTACTTGGCGGATTTAGTGGTGAACGACACAGAGTAATCAATGTTTCCGGTTGATTGCATTTAACCGTCCAATTTAATGATTGATTCACCGCATTTGGAGTTGGTTTGATCTTGCTTGTCATGGAGCAAAAAAACTCAACAAGTGTTGACTTTCCTTTTTTTGCGGCGGTTACAAGTCCATGATTTACCAAGCTTTGATTTGAGGAATAAGTAGGAGCGCTATATAGGTAGGTAACAACATCTGTATGCCCATTAATAATGGCTTGATCCACTGCTTCTTCAAATCCTCCTCGAACTAATTTTCCAGGTAGGTCATGTAGGCATCGAACTACAGGTAAATGACCTGCCTGACACGCTTTTACAAAAGCTTTCTGGATGACATGCGGTCGTGGAGCATTTGTTGATAAATTACAAAGTCGTTGTATTGCCGCTACGTGCATACTGTTTGTTGCTTGGTTAAATGCTTTTTCAATAGCAGGAAGCGAGGGAGCATGTTGTTCCGACTCCGCAATAAATAGAGCAATATCCCAAAATCCCAATTCGATTGCTGAATGAAAGAATTTATTGATTGTTGATTGGTTAGGCATATATTCAGCAGAATTATAAAAATATTTAACAACATTGGGCTTGCCATTGTTAATAGCCTGATTAAGGAATCTACTAATTTCTGTAGTAGAGGGTTCATAATCGTAAGTCTTCAAGAGGCACTTTATAACGTTTAACTGATCTTGTTCTGCCGCCAAAAGCATGATTTGTTCGAGTTCGTCCTGGGACAGTTGCACTACATCGATTTGACTCAGATGCGATACAACATGCCATTGATTGGCTTTTGCTGCTGTAATTATTGCTTTGTTAAAATCTTCCGAAGCGATTTGATCCTCCATAAGAGTGATTAAACCAAGATTGCCATATTTTGCTGCCTTAAGAACAATGGTTTTACCTTCGTATTCTTTTTCTACCCAATTAAGTCGTTGTATTGGAACACTTTCTAGTTTTTCAATGATTTGTTTTCTGATTAATTCATCATCAATCGTTGCAAGAATTTCAATAAGAGCACGCTCGTACTCACCGACCCCATCTTCGGGAGTTGTGGGAGGTATTGATAGAGCATCAATAAAGGAATCCAAATCAAACTGGGTTCCATGGAAAAGAAAAGCAGTTTCAGCGATTTTTGCTTGTAATGCATACTTATGATTGAGGTTGTATTTCGCTTGCGGTTCGATGAGTGTAAGTACGTTAAGTTTGCGAGTTGCTTCAAGCCAAATATCTTCGATAATCTGATAATTGTGACTGCTAAATGCACGATCGGCAGTTTGTTCTATTATGCATTCAGTGACGCGCTGTTTTATTTGTTCACTTTGCTGGGAAAGTATGGCTTTGCAATTGGGGTATCTTCTTAGCTGACGCAATAATTTTTCATCTTCCAAGAGAAGTGGATGTTGTACAAGATTATCGATTATCGCTTGGAATACGAGTTGCGTAACAGCACCCTTTTTCTTTGAAAGTAACGAGAATAATGCCATTAATTGGAAAATAAGCTCAGGATCAGAAGTATGCTTTAGGGTGATTTGATGAATAAATTCAGTAACATTTTCTTCGTTGATGTATTCAGAGAGTTTTGGTTTATAAGGTAATAGATAAAATACAGCCCCTTCATTATTGGATAAAAGTTCTTGGGCATTTTGATCGTCAATTAAATGAGCTAAATATTCTAGGATTGCCGGGGAGAATTCGCGCGCAATTACATTAATAAGGCCAGGTAGTTCTTTTGTGCGCGTTTCAGCTTTGTTTAGAGTATCTCGTAATGTTTCTAACCATTCCGAATGTGTATGTTCCTCACTGGTAATTACGGCTGCGATTAGGAATGCTGCTCCAAATAACTCATGTAATGCTGAAAAATTCGTTGCGTTTAAGGAAAATTGTAAAGGTTGTTGCTTTCTCTGAATATGCTGAAGTTCTTGCTCACTGAAGAATCCATCGAGTGTATAGTTCTGAAATCCGCGCTCATCACTACCCGTTTTATGGGCATCCTCGACAAGGAGCTTGGCTTCTGGAAAATGATTGAGCAAAGCATATAAGTGGAAAACTTCACTGTCTTCAGAGTGTAAAGTAAATAAATTGTATTTCAAGAAATCATGAAGTAAATAAGCTTGCAGAATTTGTTCGGAACTTACCTTACGCTGTAATAACCACAGGATTAATGCTGTGAACTGCTCTGTATCACCAATCCAATCCCTGCATAATCCAATGATCCCCAAAGGATTTGTTTGATTGGATAACTTGTTGCTTAAATAGCTTAAATTGCGTTCAACACGTTTAATTGCGTCATTAAATCTCTGTTGATGCAACTCAGATTCAACGCGGTTTTGAATTTCAGAACGATCTTTAAATAATGCTTCATTTTGCTGATAAAACTTAAGCGTATTGCCGCTGTCTTCTTGCATTAAAGCCCCAAATAACGCATTCAATTTAGTATTTAGAAAAGGATTTTCTTTATCAGCTTTGGGGAGCAGATATTTGAGGGTAATTAAAAATATAGAGTCTTGCGGATTTTCTTCGAATTCATTTTTGCAAAATTGAAGATAATCCATGAACAAGATGTGTTGTTCTAACTTACTAGTATCTTCGCGCGTATCAAGGCCTTCTAACTTGGCAAGTCGAACATTACTCAGAAGCATACGGTTTGTTTGACTTGCTTGAATTTGTTCAAATTCAAGAAGATCTCGAGACAGGATTTGATTGGATAAATGAACATTTTCTTCATCACTTTGAAGCCATTTAAATAGCTTAGTGATCATCTTTTGGCTCCAAAGGACAGCGTAAGTATAAGATGTACTACAAATGAGCTTGAGTCAAGATATTATTTGTACTTACAGGCCCCAATTTGGTCTCAATGATATATGAATGTCAGTGTTGCGAAAAAAAATATTATCCGATTAAAAACAAGGCAAATAGACTTATGGGTGCGCTCTAAAAGAAAATAATTGGGTTGAAGGTGTAGTTCTTAGTTAGGGTTTTAAAAAAAATTTTGCTTGAATCATTGAGAAAATAAATTGAATAGCAAATAAGAAAATGGAGTAAGTCTGATTAACGGGCGCATAATCAGACTTATATGCAGACTAAAACGAGGAGAGTAACCACATCCCTGTGGTAATAGCGTCTTCCATGATGCTATAAATTCCTTTTAAGACATCCACTGTCATTCCTCGTTGAAGTAAGGATAACAAAATGTTTTAAATTATCATCGTCTTTTTATCTCATATTCGTGTAAGAAATTTCTCAAACTGAAGGTAGACCCGCAAAAGATCAAAATTTGCTCGATGTATCCCATTTATATTAACTGTTAAAAAATAAAAGCCACGTTTAAACGAAAATCAGCGTGTATAAAAACCAAAGAGATCAAAAAGTAGGTCTCAAATTTTTTTCCATTTCCTTCAATTCAAATTGATCCAAAGGAAAATTAATGGTCCAGGGTTTTATTGGCAAAGGTACGTTTTCTGTACAGTAGGTTTCTAAAGTTTTAGCTGAAATATGTTGGATGTCGAATTCGGTTGCAAGTATTTGGCTCCCCTCTAAAAAGCTGGTTAACGTTTTTTGTGTGTATTCGGTTCCTTCATTTGCAGAGTATTTCAACTGTTTGGATTGCGCATCCCAAATTAATGATTTTCGACCATGTTCGGTAATGATCCCAATTACAGTTTTAGAGTCGCGAATTCCAATGGGTGTAGGGTGTCGTTGTAGCTTGAGTAAATTCATTGCTACTTGTTGCTCACTGATGGGAGCTAAGTCGGTTTGCATCAAACGAAACCATCCTTGTCTGGTTTTTTTCTCAAGAACATGAACGTTACCGATAGGATAAAACTTAATTTCATCTTCATTTTGCACAATTGACTCATTTGTTTCTGTAATGGGTATTGGAAATCGAGGAGCCGATGAACCCAACCCAGGATCGAGAAGGAACTTCTGATCTCCAATTGGAACCGTTAATACAAGATGTGTAGGAGGGAGTTTAAGAAGTTCAGGGTCGTTTGGAGTTGCTCCGAGCAGGACTCGTGCAGCACAAAATGAGACCTCATACCCCAGCTGTGATAAGGCATCACTTAATAAAGCTGCTATTTGAAAGCAATACCCCCCATGTTCTTCAGAAAGCAAATTCTTATAGCCAAAAAACGATAATGAATTCCTTTGGAGAAGATGCTGTTTAGAAATTTTCCGTAATTCAATATTTGAGTAAGGAAAAGTCTTAATATGAGCCAAATAGATAGAACTTAAAAAATTAATTTTTTCCTCGCAGCTTGCATCCGTTAGCGAATGGGGCACGATAACTTTTATTTTTTTAAGATATTCTTCTAGATTTATTTTGCTCATGATTAAAAGTTCTTGAGGTAATTTGCTTATTAATAACATTACTTAGTACTTTTTTCTTTATTCCAATAAGAATTTATTAACCGAAAGTGCTAAAAAAATAAATAAGCACTTAGGTAAAAGTTGAGCTTTTGGTGTTCAATTTAATTTTTATGCCAAAGTTTCCTTTGTTAATCAATCCTTAAGCTTATTTGTTTTACACTGGTGAAAAGTAAAGAGGAGACTACCATGTCAAACAAGAAACTAACTGAACGTTTAAATCGAGAGCTTGATGAGCTTGGAGTTCCTGCCCTAATGACAGAACGCGTACAAGTATGCTCTAAACTGTTCCAATTACCAAAATTTAAAATCGAAGCCCTATTACACGGCGTCGTTGCTTTGGATTCTAACTCCATGCAAAAAATTGCTAATGAGCTGGAGGTAAGTATGGATTGGTTGTTTGGTGAGGCTAAAAAAGAAACAGCACATTAACTATCCTTTAGAGTAGCCCGGAACTTTGCAGACCCCGGGCTATTCAATTATTAATTTAAGTCATGAACTCTACATGAATTCAATAGGATTTATTTTTCTCATAATCAGGATAATCGATGATAAAGATTCACTCCATGGTTTAATACATCAGTTGCATTAGCGACACTGGGAATAGTAGAGCTACCTGAAAAAAAGGCGAATCCTGCTTGTATTCCCCGAGCTAAATTGGCGCCTACAGCCAAATTAGTTAATGAGTTAGGTGCGATTGCTTCAAATGCATGAATTGCAACATCGGGAAGATATTCAATCGCTGCAGCCTCTGGGTTATTAATGTACTGAAACAAAACAAGTGAGGCTACCAGGGCATTGTAACCACGATATATCGTGCTCCAATTTAAAAGATTATACATTGTTACTGATTTTGAGGTGGATTGTTGTTTTTCATAAGACATCTTTAATACTCTCCTTTTATTTGGGGATTAAAATCCTGCCTACATATTATAAAGTAAGCTTCACTCCAATTAACTATTTTAAAAAAATTTTTTAAAGCCTGCAGACATTGGGGGGTAAACACCCATCTGGATGTTGTAGGATAAGGAGTAACACATTAAATTGGTTTAAATTTTTAAACTATTGGTGGAAGAGGGGCCCAGTTTTATCCCATTTAATACATTTTCAAACACATCAAAATTATTAGATTGTGGGTTGGTATTAATTATTGGAAAAAGAAGATGTTGAAAATACTCAGCTCTTTTTTCGATTTCTTCAGCATAGGTTCGGGCTACAAGTTCAGGCTCATTTTTAAACGCACCACAACCCCAAGCTCCCAGGACAGCATGAGATTGCCCAGCTAGAATTAATGTATCCAGTTGGGCTGCTATTCGCCGACGTAAATCTTCTTGATGTGTCTTTAATACGCTAGGCTCTTGCGATTGGGATTCAGCGAAATGTTCAGGAGCAGCGGATCTTAATTCATAAAAAGGAAAAATGCTGTCTGAAGGGAGGAATGAGTAACTCAATTCTGGACTTGCAGTTTGCCCAGAGCTCCCATACTCCTCCATGAGCGAAGACAGTAATATCTCCGGGCCTCTAAAACATATTCTAGGTTCTGTACTATGAAGGGTTTTATACGCCTCTCCAGAAACCATAGGGGCACGTTCTTTTAGAATATCTCGCTCTCTTTGGGTCATTTTTTTTCTGGCTTCGACTAACGCCGTGCCTTCTTCAGTATATACAAAAAGGTTGGTTTGTTTATCTAATGTGACTATTTTATCAATAAGTGAAAGTAAGCATGAGCTTCGATGCCACATATTTTCTTCTTGGGCGCTCCCACCTTCTAATACAGCACCTCCGGGATAGCGAGAGTTCGCCATATTTAATACGCTATAAATTACTGCCTGGTGTTTAGTTGCATTTAATGTGGCCGTACCCCAATCCTGATATTCGACTTGCACTCTTGGTTCAAATGAAGCGTTGATTTCTGCTTTTAATTTTTTCCAACGCTCGAAATTTCTCATTGCCGATTTTTGTAAATCTAAATATTCACTGGCAGTGGTTACCTTAATTAATGTTTTCTCGACACTATCATGACGCCAAAGAGTGCCAGATAAACTTCCAGATAGAAGGCTAGGTCTGTGTGAGGCGTGAACATCATGTATGGTAGAATATACCTCATTTGCAGGGACACGACTTTTAAAAAATCTTAACCTAGCTAACATAATTAAATCCTTAACTTATTGGGCATATATTGCTATTTACCTTTAGATTTTATGGGATTACAAGCATTACAAATTAATAAAAAAATACTCATATCGTTCATATATTTATCATAGTGTATCTAGGTTGGAATTCAAGAATGTCTTTTAAGGATTCATTATTCTTTATTGAAAGATAAGAATATTTGTTTTTTTTGAGGAACAGTTCTTTAATTAGAAAAAGCATGAAAGAGATGCCGTAAATATTTTATCTATAACTTAACTCATTAAATGAGGTATATTAAAAGTTCATAAACAAGGAGTGTTTATTATGATAAGAAATACCATAAAAAATTTGAGTGGCCTTGTCATCCTTTCATTTTCAATTCAAGCCATTGCCCATGATACGATTCGCGTGCATGTCAAAACGAATGAAAAAACAGCTGCTGCATTAGGATTTACTGTGGATGGTAAAAAAGCAGGGTCTCGAGGAAAATCTTATGAAGGAAAAGGACCTGTAAATAAAGAATATGTGTTTGGATTTAGAAAAAATTCCGCATTTGGACCCGATGTTTTATGCGGTTCCCAAGTTCTCACCAAAGACAGTATCGTCACTTTAATCACTAAAGGTGAGCGTTGCTCTATTGTAGTAAATTAAAATTTTACATGATGTGTGGCGATTGGACAATATTGATATGGAGTCTATCGGGCAGATAGCGCTGCATCATCAATCATTTGTTCATAAATTAAAACTAAAACAGAACCATGATGAACCTCCAAAACGATTTCAGGTGCTTGAGTTCGATTAAAGCATGAGGTTTGCCCTGGAAAGGAAAGAGGAGTGTCATTGAGCTCCCAATGCAGACCTAATGAAGAGAGGGTTGCTTCTGGTATTCCCATTAATGAAATTTTTGTATGTACTGGCAATGACAGATTTATTTTGGATTGTTTGTTAAGCACAAAACCCCTTATAGGTGGAGCATATAAAAGACAGTTGGTTTCCATAAAGATATTCATGTTATTGAGTATATGATCCAAATGGCCCCCATTTATCCCAACCACAATTGCTGGTAATAAATTATGGTCTTTTAAATAGCCCAAAGCTTTTTGGTAATCACTACTGTTTTGATCCGGTATATGAAGAAAAGGGTGGTTTTTCAGGAGCGCTGGTCGGACAGAATCTAAGTCCCCAGTGATTAACTGTGGATTAATTCCAAGTTCAAATAAACTGTTTGCGGCACCATCAGCTGCGATAATGGGCAAATTCATCGCAGCGAAAAAAGATGAGTCAGGTAAATTTCCATTGAGGCATAAAATAGATTGATAGCCTGTTAAATTAATTACATCGTGTATCATAATGTCTTTTTAATAAGATAAGCAGCAAACTGACAATTAAACCCACCACATTGGAGCTGATTACAAAAAAGGAATCGGTACTACTTCCATAAATAATCCAAGCCACAGAACAAATAAGGTAATTAATTAGCATGATCATGGAAAGATCCTGAGTGGATCGAGTTTTTAATGATTTGACAATTTGTGGCAATAAACCAATAAAAGAAGTAATAAAAGCGATCATACCTGAGAGCATAACAATAGACACATTTTCCTCCGCTCAGCCGAATGAGATCAGGTTCAAAGGGTTGGTTTCATCCTCTCAGCCATAACTGGCACCCCCAATGTACAAAAATTATTCTAGCATGAAAGAGCCTAATACCAAAGGTATATTTGGGAATGCTGTGTTGTTTTATGTTCAGCTCTTAGTGTGAAAAATACATATTCTTGTTGGGAAGCGGGTGCGTCTGTAGATATTCCTGATATAAGCACAGCCGCCCAAGATTGTGCTCCAGATAATGGCACCTTATTATTTATCAAGGATTGCCATGCTCATCTGAATACCCATTCTAATAATGTAGGTAATGGTGTTTAAGTAAGCTATCTTCTTGAGTGAATTGGAAGTACGTAAATCAATTTTAAGTACTTCCAATATAAAATTTTATATCACATTTGCACTCTCCTTTTTGCCCGATTTCTGCCCAGGATATTTGGAATAGCATCTGGTTTCGTATTATTGCGAACAATTTGTTTTCCTATTGATTAAAAAGCAATATTTTTTTATCTGTTCAAATGAATTTTTTCTTAGCATAATGGGAACGCGATGTCAGTTTGGTAAAAATTTTTCCTCCGAATTGACTTTTGAGTAGGTTATTAATCCTTAAAGACACGTTCCTTGAGGATGTTTTTTTCAGATAAGGAATAAAAAATGAAAAGAATTGCTTTATTAATCATGGGATTGGCTCTAACTGGTGTGGCAATTGCAGAAAGCGCCCCCAAAGAGGAGGTACGGCATATTGTGACACTCAATGGTCTCACCCAAGGAGATGGCCGGTATATTCGCACTGATATTACTGAGAATGGTCAATATAAGTATGGCTATTATTTTTGTGGAACCCGTCATAGCGTAGTATATGGTGATATGGTGTTTGCAGATGAAGTGGGAGAGTCTTATCGTGTTGAACGAACGATTAAATTTTCGATTTGTCAGGATGAAACGTTAAGCGAGTGTCAAGAATTTGCAACCGATCAGTTTACTATTTTCAAGAATAAAGATGGATATTTAGAAACGGATAGTCGTCCAGTTTTGCCTATTAGTGTGGCCTCATTAAAAGATTCGTTTAAAGCATGTCAACCTAACCCAGAAGAAGACAATCGGATGAAGAAAGTAATCCACGCAGGGAGCAATTACCTGATTCGTAAAGGTTAATCAAGATTTTCCCTCTCCCAATTTTGGGGAGAGGGTAGGCTCTGGGCACCTTCTTCCCTCAATGAGAGAAGGAAATACTCACTTAATAGTCGTCCGGAATCGCTTACTCAATAAAATCGTGATGAAAATTCCAACTTTTTCCTTAAACCTAGAGCAAAAATAAATAGATTTTACTATAATGGCCCGCTGCTTTTTTTAAAATGAATATTATGTCCCAACCACGAACTTCGATTTTGCTTATTGGCTTATTATCAGCCTTTTCGTTACTTACCTTTGATCTTTATCAACCATCGTTGCCTTATATCACCAATTTTTTTGGTACCACGCATAGCTTAAGTCAATTAACCTTAAGTATTTATCTGTTTGTTTTTGGGGTGACCCAACTCGTTTGGGGACCATTGATCGATCATTTTGGACGACGTCGTTTGTTACCTGGAAGTTTAGTTCTTGCTGTTCTTGCCAGTTTAATCTGCGCTTTTGCGCCGAATATCTATGTACTCATTTTGGGGCGTGCGTTACAGGGATTTGCTTTATGCTGTGCAAATTTAATTGCTTTTTCAATCTCTCGAGACTTTGATGATACAGTTGAGCGTGCCAAGGTTCTGTCCTATGTTTCGATGATTGTTTCACTATCGCCCATCCTTGCTCCGGTACTGGGTTCGCTGATTTTTACCTATTATAGCTGGCAGGCTAATTTTATATTGATGGCTGTGATTGGGATAACACTCTTGCTGCAATCCCGTAAAGGATTATTTGAATCACCATTTTGGACCCAGCCTCAAGAACCTTTTATTGTTAAAAAAGTAATTAAAGCCTATCAAGAGATTATTCCATCTCCGACTCTCTGGAGTGGTTCTTTTATTATGATGTTTAGTTTTGCAGCGGTAATGCTTTCAGTGATTAATTCGTCCTATATTATTATTGAGCAATTTGGTTTTTCACCTTTGGCGTACGGGATTATTTTTATTATTAATGGATTAAATATTATTGTTGGCAACTACTTAGGTATTTGGCTTCGTAAATATTTCAGCATGGCATCGACCATTTATCTTGGAA
Source organism: Legionella stuttgartensis (assembly GCF_977063405.2). Lineage (NCBI taxonomy): Bacteria > Pseudomonadati > Pseudomonadota > Gammaproteobacteria > Legionellales > Legionellaceae > Legionella > Legionella stuttgartensis. The sequence goes on along the minus strand of NZ_CDRUHA020000104.1, from coordinate 81,284 downwards.
GTTGGTTTATTATTACTGGTGGTTTTGCGATGTTAGTGTGCGCAGCCTTTTATGAATTCAATCTGTATGCTCTATCTTTTGCATTAATTTGTAATTTAGGGATTAGCTTAACTGCTCCAGCTACTATGTCGATCATGCTGGCTGATTATAAAGAGAATACTGGTCTGGCACTGGCCATAATTCATACCGTTCGCATGTTTGGTTCCTCTGTTTTAACAATCATCAGCGCCTATTTGCTGATGCAAACTCTAAATGCCTTACCTTTAGGATTAATTGCTTGTGGACTTGGAGCCCTTTATAGTTCTTGGCATTTCAATCGCTTAACAGCCGTGTCTGATAACTCTGGATTGGGTGAGGCAGAAGCTGCTTAGTACATGAGCTATTTACCCAAAGTCAATAAATCACGGTAAATAGCTACCAAAACTCGTCATCAGGGATGAATGATGCTCTTCTATGTGTAATTCTTAGAATTTCAGGATGTGCATGTGATATCATTTTGTTTTCACACGTAATTATTGTACACAATGAAAATAAAACTGTTTTTTTATGGATTATTAGTAAGTCTTCACGCTTTTGCCGCTCCTCGTTTTGTAACTGCTGAACCAGCTCCAGCGAGTCAGTATGAGATCAATGGACCCGCATTATGTGCAACTGCTAAAGAAACTCTGGCTTATTTAAATAAAGGGAACCATTATGATCCCCGTGTTATTCATGAGGGTAGTGTTTTCCCCGTACCTTTAGTCCGAGTCAAAGCAACGTTGATATTCATTTGTCAACACCAAAACGAATTGAACAATCCTGAGTTTATAAAAAAGCATTTTGATTTTGTTCGTTGGTATCCCGATCTGGAGCAAGCCAAGACTTTAAAGATGAAAAAATCACTTCTTGCTCATTTGCCCCAAGATAAAATTTTGATGACCAAGTATTATGTCCATCGTGCGAAAGCCTCAACCCAGCCTAGCGCAGCCTATCCATTTGCGCTTTACGGGCTTCCTCGAGATGAAGAATCATTAACACTCGAAGAGGCGGATGCAAAACCTGAACTGATACGTTTCCAATATGGGAAGCAAGCTATATTGAAAGGTGCATTGGCGCATAAAAATGTTCCTGCTTTGGCTTATCTCCATCGAGATGATCTGGAGGCGGCTTTAATGCAAGGTACTCTGGTCGCAGATTTTGGTCCGAATCATCAGACCCAAATTTTTAATGTTCATCGTTGCAACAATATTGCATATGACAAAGCTAAAAAACCTTATCAGCAAGAACGTTACTGGTATTTTAAACCGGTAGCAGGGATTAAAGGGTATGGAAAAGATGCAGATCATAAAATTACAGTAAATACAGAGGTCACTTTTGCCGCCGATCTCGAGCACTTTGGTTTAGGAAAACTGTTGTTGATACAATACCCAGATCGAGCAGGAAAAATGGTGACCCGAGCTGGTATTTTTGCTGATACAGGCGGTGCATTCCAAAACAATTTGTATCAAGTTGATTTTCTAGCGGGGAGTTATGCAGGAAGAGAAGCGTTCACCCAAGCAGCTCGCCATTTGCCCGATTATGTGGCTGCTTATTTTATGGTATTAAAAAAATGAAAATTTTCCTATTTTGCTCATTTTTCATAAGTTCTTTGGCCCATGCATTTTCTTGTTATGATTCGCAAACAATTCATCAGAAACCGATCCAATTTGATAAACAGCGGATAAAGTTAACCCGTCAGTATCAATTAGCTCATTATGGAATTGACTCTAAGTCAATTGAAATTGAGCCCAAAATGATCGTCTTGCATTGGACGTGTATTTCTACGCTCAAGACGACCTTTCGTGTATTTGATTCACCTACATTTCCGCAGAATTCTCCACGTATCAAAGAATTACCTGGTACTTTGAATGTCTCAAGTCATTTTTTAGTGGATCGTGATGGGAGTATTTATCAACTCATGCCCGAGAACTGGATGGCAAGACATGTTATCGGGTTGAACCATTATGCGATAGGTATTGAAAATATAGGGGGGATAGATGGTAAGGATGATCTAACCGAAGCTCAAACCAAAGCCAATGCATTTTTAGTGTGTTATCTCAAAAAGAAATATCCTGAAATAAAATATGTTATAGGACATAACGAATATTTGAATTTTAAAAACACGCCACTTTGGCTTGAACGCGATCCGAATTATCAAACCGATAAAGAGGATCCTGGCCCTGATTTTCGTAATCGCGTCATGAAATTAGTTGATGGTAGTAAAAATACATCACGCTGGATTGAGAACAATTTATAAGTTATTGCTATGGAACATCATCCTAATCCCTCATGTTTTTTTATTTTTGGCTTTGGTTATACCGCCGAGTTTTTAGCAAGAGAACTCTCTCAATTGAATTTGAACGTGGTTGGTACAACCCGAGATAAAGATAAAATTCTCAACGGGGTTCAAAAAGATTACAAGCTTATCGATTTTAATGGGGATGAAATTGCATATTACTTGAGTAAGGCAACCCACATTTTAGTCAGTATCCCCCCCTCAGAACAAGGCGATCCGGTCCTTTCCTGCTTTAGTGATTTAATGATGCAAAACAAAGCGCATATTCAATGGATGGGGTATCTTTCTTCTACAAGTGTTTATGGGGATCATCATGGTGCATGGGTAACGGAGGAATCGGACTCTAAAGCAGCAGAAATCCAAGGTAAATTAAGATTAGTTGCAGAAAATGAATGGATGATTTTTGCCAGAACACAGGAAATCCCACTTCATATTTTTAGATTGGCAGGAATTTACGGGCCGCATCGCAATGCGATAGAACGAATCCTTGGCGGAAAAAAAGTCAGTATTTATAAAGAGGGACAGGTCTTCTCCAGAATCCATGTTGCGGATATTGCTGCAGTCATTCGAGCTTCAATAAAGAATCCGCAACCTTATTCCATTTACAATGTTGCTGACGATGAACCAACCTCAGCGCATATCGTGGATGCTTATGCTGCATTATTACTCAATCGGCCGCCTTTGCCACTCCTCTCATATGAAACAGCAACCATGTCACCAATGGAAAAGCAATTTTATGCAAGTAATCGTCGGGTTTCTAATGCTAAAATTAAAGGGGAATTAAAGATTAACTTGCTTTATCCGTCTTATCGTGAGGGATTAACTCAACTTTTTAATGATAGTTATAAGGGAAAAAATTTAGCCCTTAGAACTCGTGATGAATAAAATTGCTACAATAAAATAAGTAATGTTTATAAGAGTCTGATTCAATGCATGGAGCGCGACTATGTCTGACGAATTATTAGATGTACTAGTAGTTGGGGCTGGACCGGTAGGTTTATTTTGTGCAAATGAATTAACTCGTCAGGGTTTGAATTGTCGGATAATTGATAAAAAATCAACACTTAGTGATAAATCCAAAGCATTGGCAATTCATATTCGAACACTTGACCTTCTTAGGGATTGTGGTTTTATTGAAGAAATCCTTATTCAAGGACAAAAAGTACATGGCGTTTTGTTTAAATCTAAAGGGCATGAGTTAATCGATGCAACTTACGAAAACGTTGAAGCAGATTATCATTTTGTTATTGATCTTCCTCAAAGCAAAACAGAACAAATTCTCCATCAAGGGTTGATTGATAGAGGATTACATGTTGAATGGCAAACCGAGCTTACGGAAATAGAACAAACATCCACTCATATCGTATCCACCCTAAAACATGTTGATGGGCATATCGAAACAGTTCAGGCGAGTTGGGTTATTGCGTGTGATGGTTCACACAGCACTTTAAGAAAGCAAGTTAATGCTGAATTTATAGGTTCTTCTTATAAGCAAACGTGGTGGCTTGCTGATGTGCTGATTGATTGGAAATTACCTGAAGATAAATTTATTCTGTATGTAAGTGACAAAGGCCCTGCTGCATGCTTTCCAATGGGTGAAAAACGGTACCGTATCGTAATGACTGCACCAGAAAAAAATAGGATCCAGGAACCCACAATGGAAGATATAGTACAGGCTTTTAAACTACGATGTACTGATAAAGCCTCGCTCCACGATCCGGTATGGATTAGCCAATTCGGTATCGATCACAAACAAATCCAAAATTATCGCTATGGTCGGGTATTTTTTGCAGGTGACGCTGCTCATGTTAATAGTCCTATGGGGGGACAGGGTTTAAACACTGGGTTACAAGATATCTACAATTTGGCTTGGAAATTAGCCCTTGTACACAAAGGGTTGGCGCATGATGCATTACTTGATAGTTACCACAGTGAACGTCACCCCATTGCTGCTGCTGTTTTAAAAAAAACGGGGGTAATGACTCATTTAATTATGATGACCAATCCACTGTTGATTGCTTTCCGTAATTTTATTTTACATACAGCCATGTCGTTTGATGCAATGAAAAATTTGGTCCTTAACGATCTTGCTGAGTTGAGCGTAAATTATGCTAAAAGCCCTATTGTAAAGGTTCTGGGTCAAAAGACACAGTTCAAAATAGGTGCGTTTCTTATTGATTTCCCTTTGATTGATGCTAAAAGTAAGGAGAAAAAGGAGCTACACCAAATAACCCAAGGAACACGGCATCATTTATTATTGTTTACTGGTCTTGTACCTAATCAATCCCTGCCCTTATTTGAGTTGGCAGCTGAAATGGAGCAGCGATTTAAAGGTTTAATCAAAACTCATATCCTATGTTCCAGTTCTGAAATGACATTACCAGTTGAAGAAATGTCTTTATTAATCGATGAGAATCAAAAAATGCATCAGTACTTTAAAATCAATCAAGCCACTGCTGTCCTGATTCGTCCTGATAAATACATTGGCTTAACCCAAATGCCAATCAATAAGGATGCATTACTGGGATATATTGAACGGACCTATTTGCAGAGAGATACTCGAATTTGACTCAGGATATACCCGTTTAGAACGCGCAGTTTGATCGCCATTGAAGACATTTTAATGCGCCATCTTTTGTATCTTTTGTTACATGCTTAAAAATTATATTATCTCAAACGTGAGTACGATTAATTTTCAAGAAAAAATAATAAACAGATTGTGATTTAAAATGTAAAATAGGTTGTAATCAACCTAAAAATAGAATAAAAATTTGCATAATGCTTTGTACAATTTATTGGTACAAAAAATTTACACCCCTTATCCAGGCCGCAAACCTTCATAAAACTATGGACTGTTACATGCTGATAGGGAAATATCTAACGTACATTGATCATATGAGTTGAAATACGTATAAAAGGGACACATTTATTAATATGTACGCTAAAAAATTGAATAAAAATAATGAGAAATGGATTAATACTTTATGAAAATAAAATTACTGGCGCAACGCGTCAATATTTTAAGGAAAAAAAGTTCCTTACTATGTTGGCTTTTTAGTTTTGTGTTTTCAGTGAATGGTTTTGCGACTCCAAGTGATGCAGAACTGATTAAAAAACTACAATCTATTGAAAAAAATTCGAATACAGTAATGGGAATTACTGCCATTTATATAGAGAAGAATAAGATCATTGAACATAATAGCTCCCAGCGTTTTTTCATGGCGAGCACCATTAAGTTACCCATTGCGATGGCTTTTTTACACCGGGTTGATGAAAAAAAAGATTCATTAGATCGTGTCATTAAAATGGACTCACGTAATTCAGTTCCTGGTTCTGGAGCATTGCATTATTTATTTGAAAAGAAGAAACTCAGCATTTCCTTGAAACAAATATTGATGCATACACTCAAAAATAGTGATAACAGTGCAAGTGATGCCTTATTGCAGGCAGCTAATGGACCTAAATATGTAGCAAAACGGATGAGTGCACTAGGATTCAAAAATACTTTTATTAATCGATCCATCATGGAAATGTTTTTGGATACAAATCACGTCGATCATTCATTTTTAAGAAAACGCCAACCCATCTCTTCCTGGCAAAAAATATCCAATCGTGTGCCTCTTAAAGAAAAACAGCAAGCATGGCAACGTTTTGAAAAAGATATACGCGACACCACAACGCCTGATGACATGGCAAAGTTACTCGTGAAATTATATAAAAAGGAAGCGCTTTCAGAATCGAGTACGGATCTTCTGATGAAGATTATGGAGCAATGTCGCACGGGCCGCAGTAGAATAAGAGGATTACTACCGGCCAATGTAAAAGTAGCTCATAAAACAGGAACTTGGTCAATTTATGAACGGGATTATTTAAGATATCCCGGCTCTAAGAAACTGTATCGTTTTGTCAGTGATGTTGGGATTATTACTTTGCCCAAAAATAAAGGGCACATTGCAATTGCAGTATATGTCAAATCAAAATCAGCGAGTGATTATCCTCGAAGCCGCGCTATTGCCCTTGCAAGTCGCGCTATTTATGATCATTTTATGAAATCATAATATTGAGTGTTGCACCCAGGCTACGATTTTCTGAGTTGTAGTCTGGGTGAAGGTGATACCGTAACCTGGGAGCTATATATCACCTCAATCCGAATCCGTTAAGTCGCTCCACGTATGAACTCCTCAAAAAAATGTTAGAAAAGCTCTTTTTTTTCGTATACCCTGTCATAAAAATAAACTTTGATAACAAGGAGGTTGCAATGCGTCGTAGTTGGACTTTGATTATTAATGCACTCATTTATTTGTTCATGAGTTTCGGTCTATATGCTCAGTTACCCATGGATTATCAGGAATTATCTGCTGCAGAAAAGCAAAATTTATTATGGAATGAAATCACTTTAAGTAATGAAGAGGATCAACTGCCTCCATTAACGGGTAGCAGCTTTAATGAAGTACTCGAGAAATTAAAAGGTCTATTTAACTTAAAACCTACATTTGATTATACCAGTGATGAATTGCCTGAGGGGCGAATAAAAATTATTCATGCAAATGGTTCAGTAGGAAAAATTACTTGGATTCCAGCCGCGGGCCATCCGTTCACCGGTATTTATAAATCCGGTGGAGTTGGGGTTGCGCGCCTTTCTCTGGCAACTCCACCTGCAGATGATAGTTACATCCCTGGAATGGCAATTAAAATTTTAATTTCTAAACATTCTTCGTTGAATTTACATGTCATGAATTTGCTTGAGGGACAAAAAGAGAATTGGAATTATTTTGCAAAAGATTTTTCTAATCAAATACCTCATCCTACCAGTTGGACATTAACTGCCATCGAGAAAATATTCGAATTCACTCGCGATCCAGCGAATAATCTGCCTCTATGGCATTTAGCTGCGTGGACAAGTGAAGGTAAATATAATGGCATTCCAGTATTCCCTGAGCGACTTTATTTCAGACCAACGAGCTTAGTCAACGATTTGATTCCAGAAACTTCTCGAGAAGACTTCAGAATTTCTTTCTTACAAGTACCTATGGGGCCTATCTATGATATATATGGAGAATATCAAGGTACAGAGTACCACATAGGAACATTAGTATTGGAAAGTCCTTTATTGGCTTCAAATTATGGTGATAAAAAATTATTTTTCCAACATCAACGATAAATAAGACGATCATTCGTAGCCTGGGTGAAGGCGTAGCCGTAGCCCGGGAGCTAGTTCATTTCATCCCTTCATCCTGAGGCGTTTACTACGAAGGATCTCCTAGTTTTAGCGTTATATGATCTAGTGCCACGGATTGGGGATCCCTCACTACGCTCGGGATAACAGGCTAAAGGATATACGCTGCGCTGCACCTAAACTTCGATTTTATTATTCATTTAGTTTTAATTCGTTAAACCCACAGCTGGAGCGAATATTATTTCTTCTTCTTTCGAGGCAATGATTAATTCTTTTGGACTGAGTTTGTTGTGCGTGTTCAACTCAATGGATGAGATTGGGGGTGGTAGTACAGGTCTGCCAAGAAGACTTAGTTTTCTTATACTGCTGTTTAATTCGTTATCTGGAGGAGTTTTTGTGGACTCAGGTTTATTTCGTTCTTTATGTTCTAAGCGGCCCTCATCTGAATTGAGTACTTTATATCTTAAAACATTGCGCAGATAAAATTCTGCAGCTGTTTTATCCACAGTTTTATTGCGATTTTCAATGAGATAGCGAAATACCTGGTCGATTTGTTTCTCTTCAGTTTTACGTGCTTCCTTACCACAGAGTGTATCTAGATTGAAAATATGTGCTAAGAGGCTCTGAAAACCATCATGTCCATGAACATAGCTAATGCGGTAGTTATTGTGTGTTTCAGGTCTTGCTGTTTCGGTTTCTTTTGTTAGATCCCAGCGATTCCAGAAAAGATACACTAAAGGCCATGCGGCTCTTTCTTGTTCTGACATATTGGTTCTGTCGTGAATTGCATCCGTATGAAACAGTGTGTGAACGCTATTATTCTCAAGATAGGACTGAAATTGATGATTAATTCGCTCAATAGTTGCCGCTAAAGCCTCAGCGGTGGAGTCATCATAGTGTGCACCTATCTTTTGGGCCATCAATTGAATGGCATCAAAACGGATGGGAGCGTGACTAAATAATGTAATCCCTTGTTCATTGATTGTATAGTCCAGAATTTTTAAGGTGGGTTTATAGCTTTCATTCACTAAATGGGTTAGCTCTTCATGGGAAATAATATTGTTTTCGAGCAAAAGCTTAAGCCCCCAGAACGAGGGAATTTGAAAATCACCTATATAACCTGCAGGCAAAAAGGGATTTCCAGCCATGAATTGCTCGAACGCGTAAATAAACTCGCTTCCATGATTAGAAACAAGAATATTTAATGGGCAATGATTTCGTTGGAGCAAATTAAGAATTCTGAATGTGAAGTAATCACAATTTCCACGATCCGTAACTTCATCACCAATGAGACGAATCATGGTTTGATTATCACGGACTTCTATTTGGTCCATGAAGTGATTAAATTGGGCAACACAGAGAGACAGCTTATCTTTAGGCTCAGCTAGTTTTTGTTTTAATTTTAAGTGCTCTTCTTCAGCGTTTTGTAACTTTTCTAGGGTCTGTTGCCGTAATTGGGCTAAGGCTTGATTTTGTTGAATTTCATTATTTGTTTCAAGGAGTACTTGTTTATTAAGATTTGCAAGGCGTTCTTTGGCATTATCTATTTTGGCTTGTGTTAATTGTAAAAGGGTACGGTTTTCCAAATATTCTTCAAGGATCTCACCATATTGTTCATAAAGTGTTACGAATTGATGATATGCTTGTTCAGTATTTTCAACAGTATCTTTAAATTTAACGATTTGATGGCGAAAAAGGAAATGGATGAGCTTGATTGGATTGCCATGTAAATCGCCGAGGGTGATGGAGCCTAAATTGGGTTCCAATTCATTTGGATACTTATAAATATCAACATTTTTATTTATAAGATGGTTAGTCATCCATTAACCTAGGTTCAGCGATCTTTATTAAAAGAAAATAATTGATCCGCTTAAAAATATCAAATAAAGGTATCCCTTATTATTTTAGAATGAGCATCATCAAATTTAAAAATGAAAGGCAGATAATCACGCCAAAGGTCAAAATCATTCCTCGGAAACGAAACTTTAGATGATGTTTTTCCTGAAGAAAAGCATATGCATGAAAAAATCGCCCCAAGAAGAAGAAAAAAACCAAGATGGACAAGACTATCCAGTTTGTATTGTTTGCTTCTGCACAAAAAAGCAATATTAACGTAAGCGGAACATATTCGCTAAAATTACCATGAGCTCTTATTGCTTTTTCCAGCTCAACACATTCTTTACAGCCAAGAGAAACTTTATATTTTCGACGCAAGGACACAACATACATTGAGAGATAAACATACGCTAGAGCGAATAAAGAACTGCTTAGGGTTGTTAGCGGATACATTTTATTCCTCCAATAAAAATGAATTTATAAAATCATCAAAGCACTGCTGAACTTGTTCAAAAGCGAGTAACCATGGTAAATGGCCTACTTTAGTAATTATTTTATTGATAGTGTTTTTTCCTTGAAAGCTTTGGTTTTCGACAAAGATTTTGGGCGGACAAATAAAGTCATGTTCGCTTGCAATCGTCAGTGTTGGGATTGATTTTGGAATCCATTTGCTGGAGTAATTAGGATAAAAATGTTCAATTGCATGATAATAAGCTGCATTATTAAATGCAAAAAGAGCAATGATTTTCTCTCCACCCGCCAATTCATCAGATGTAAAGCAATAATATTTATAAGTGTTCCAAAATTCTTTATAGGTTTCGTTAGATGGGTGCAAATGATATTGACTGGCTGCAGGAACCAGATCGGGTAACTGATGCAGTTCTTGCATTGCACTTACATGTTGGAAAAAACTGTTTTCGGTCGTGGTATTCATTAATACCAATCCGGTCAGATGGGACTCTAGCTCGGGTATGTTTAACGCGAACATTCCTGAAAAACTGTGGGTTACCAATACCGGCTTGGAAAACGATTTTAATAAATCAATTAAACCGTCTTGCCAAGATGGGATGCTGAGTTCGCCTTGGGTATTTGTGCCATCTTTAGGGAAGTCTAAAAGAAAAATGGATCCGGGTAAATCTAATGTGTCACATAAATTAGTGAGGTATTCCGAACCCAAGCCTGGACCCGCAGGTAAAAAGAGCCAGGAATAGCCAGAACCTTCAGTCAGTTGTTTTATCCTATAACCAAATTTAGTGTATTTCATGCGTTAGATTACCTCTTTTTATCAAGGTGTTATCATAACATATGGATTAGTTGAATTAATGTCACCTTAGCATTTATAGTGAATTTAGGAGTTCTATAATGCAACAGAAGTACAGGGAGTGTATTGTGAAAAAAACATCTCACATCGTTTTTTTATGTCTTTTTTTAATTTCGGCTCATGTACATGCGAATTATCTTAGATACAGTGGTAAATGTCAGTTTGCACTAACTCGCGATAGATATGCTTATTGTTTAGAAAAAGAGATGGTTTTTTATGACAATCAATTTAGCCAACTCTATAGTAATTTAACGCCTAATGTATCCCTTGCTGCAACAGAAGCATTAGCAACACAGGTAGTAGAACCGAATTGTGATGCGATAGCAATGAGAATTGGTGCTGGTTTGGAATATCATATTGCGTTTCGTACTTGCATGATTTACATCACCAAAGAAAAAATTGCCTGCATTAAGCGATTTATCCCCTGCCAAACATGTTGGGGGAGAAAATGGGTTAACTCATTAAAAAAACCTTTGTTGTTCTTAGAGAATGTTTCTATCAATATGTCTGATCCAAGTTGAGAGATCTTCTATCTTAACCGGCAAAGAATCCCGGGTTTCGCTACGCTTCACCCGGGCTACGGTTTCAACAGTTCAAGCATTTTTAATGTGCAGGTTCAGATGCAGGTGCTTGTGTAGACGCTGGTGCTGGTTCAGATTTGGAAGCAGAAGCTGTACTTTCGGCGCACGCATCAGCAATAGTATCAATTTCTGCATAATATTGTTTGTCTGTCATATCATTGGATCTTTTGAGCAAATCCGTTAATTTGGGTTTAGCACAATCGCAATAAGTAGTGATTAATTTTTTATCTTCATCAGATTGTTTGGGGATAACTAGGGCCCATCGATTCTGACAATAATCAGCAACATCAGTATCTTTTGCTTTATCTAAGCCAATGTCATCTTCTATAGAATCCATCGCATCGTGGAGTAATGTTCTTGAGATACACGCCTGAGCTGCTTTTTGAACCGCTGCTTCACTATCTAATGGTTGTTTTGAGGCACAAGCACAATATTTTTCCCCAAAATTTTTAAAATCTACTTTGTCTTTAACTTCATCTGCTTTTTTCATCCAGGCATTAGTACAACGAGATTGGAAATCCTCGGCAGTGTCAGCATAAGTAGATAAGGAACACAGCATTGCAAGAATAGATATACCGATTCCTTTTAAAAAGAAACGATTCATAGTCAGTCACTCCTTGTGATTGTAAATTTTATTATTTCCTCATTGAGGATAGCCAATGTCGTACAGGTAATCTATAGAATTTTCAAAAATTTAGTTTTTTCTTCTTTTAAATAGAGTTATATCAGTTACATGTGGCTCTTATTGGGTAAGGCCCTAAATTGTTAACTTGTGCCTGAGTACCGAGATCTGCCAAGACAGGAATTTGTTGCATGTTGGTTACTGTTGAGACTAAAAAATCACCTTGTTTAAACGTAGTTCCATTGAATGTGCCTTTTCCACGAATTATCTGAATAGAAATCTGGTTTTTCGTGCTTGAAACGGCATGTATTTCACAGAGCATGGATATTTTTTGTTTCGTGGTATTCGTTAAAACAGAAGATTTATAAGGTTCAAGATTTATTTCAATGAGTGAAGCAAAAACAGAAGTATTTACTAAAAACAGGATGCTATATAAAACTTTATTCATAAACCGGTGCATAATCGTCCTTATTCCTGAATCAATATCAAAGCTTTTATAACTTGCATTTCCTCTTTTAATGCTGCGTTAAAATCTCTTTGCTGTGCACTAAAATAAAAATTACAGTTTAGGCAATTGCTCAAATGAAAATCTAGAATATATCGCAATTTCAAATAAGACAAAATTAAAAACTTAAAATGATCCTTTTACGATTGTATTTCGAAAAGCTGAACATCTCAGCCCCGATACTTTTGAATCATTCTGCTATCGAGCCTGACTCGGCTTTTAGGTGGTCAGTAGGAATTGTTGATTATTTTTCCGTTGCAGCGCATCCAAAAACTCTCTAACGGTATGGACTTTTTCACCAACCAGCTCATCGGCTTTACCCGCCTTAATAAACGCTCTTAATTCTTTACCTAAATTACCGTTTCTCAAAGTAGCTACATGCTGGGTTAAATCAATTCTCTTCCCTTTTAAGGCTTCGCTTAAGTCATTAACAGCATCATTTTTTTGTTTTAAGCTTTTCTGGAAACATGTAAAAAAGCTATGAAAATAGTCTTTAGGTTTCCCTTTAGAATCAACTATCTTATTTCTATCTTCAAGATAACCAGAAAGAAGGGCGTTAATGTCATATTCTCTGACTTTTTTCTGATTTTTCAGGGAAGCATACCCTTGGATAATCTCTTTAATGCTTGCCCCGTGCTTCACGCGGTATTCTTCAACCTTTTCATGATTACCCGCTAAAATATAACTTTGCACGATGGCATCAGTATTTTCTTGGGTATGGTATTCTTCCACTTGCTCATGATATCCACCCAAAGCATAACCTTGAGCAATTGCCGGAAAGCCTGCATGTAATCGCGTACGAAATTCTTTAACTTTTTCATGATTCCCCGTTATCGCATAGCCTTGAGCAATTGCATCAACTATATTAGTGCCGACCCCAGGTAAAAAAATATAATCTTCAACTTTTTTATGATTCCCTACTATTGCATAATTTTGAGCAATGACGTTAGGGCTTGCGCCCAGATAACGGTAATATTCAACTTTTTTATCATTTCCTGCCAAAACATAATATTTGGCAATTGCGTGCACACTTACCTGATGATGTTTACGATATTCTTCAACTTTTTCATGATTACCGGCGAGCGCATAACCTTTAGCAATGACACTAGGAGCGGCGCTATGTTGTATTCGGTACTCTTCAACTTTTTCATGATTATTGGCAAAAGCATAGCCTTCAGCAATGGCATTGGCACTTGCATTATGTTCCCTTCGGTATTCTTCTACCTTTAGATGGTTGCCCGTTATCGCATAGCCTTTGGCAATTGCATCTACACTTGCGTTATACATTGTTCGATATCGTTCAACATTAAGATGATTTCCTGCTCTGGCGTAACCTTCTGCGATTGCATCGATACATGATTTTTTCTGGCTTAATTCTCGATACTGTTCAACTTTTGGTGTATTTCCAGATAACGCATAACCTTTAGCAATGCTATCAATGTTTGCATGCAGTTCTAGATAATCTTCAACCCTTTTATGGTCTCCTACAACAGCATACGCTTCCGCAATCTCATGAACGCTTGCATTATAGTCCCTGTGATAATCTTCAACTTTTTTATATTTTCTTGCAAAAGCATATCCTTTAGCAATTGCATGGACACTTGCACCTTTTTTTCGATAATCTTCAACGTTTAGATAATAAATATCTCCAGCAGATGCATAGCCTTGGGCAATTAAATCAACGCTTGCTTTATGAGTGTCACGATATTGAGCGACTTTAGTATGCTTTCCAGCTAACGCATAAGCATAAGCAATGTGATCAACGCTTGCTCCTAGTTCACGCAACCACTCTACTTGTTGAATGTGTCCCTTAAATGCTAATGCACCTGCAGGAGTAATTAATGGGTTGACTCCTCTTTTTTCATCAAGATGTAATTCTTTTAATTTTGACTCAAGCTTTAATTTTTCTAATTTCGAGCATAAGTCTTCTTTGGATTTTGCATCGAGTGCTGCGTTATAAATTTTGTTGAACATAAGTGGAATTTAAATGATCAATAATGGGCATAATTGTACATCAGTTGATCTTATTAGTCGATCTGTATTATTTTCATAAATGCATGAATTAATAAATTAAGAAGAATTGAAAAGTTGAACGTCTCATGTAAAAATTTCGGGTGGAAATTTTGGACTTAAATTTATAGGGATAATCACATGCTAAAAAAATTTCTTATCATTGCTTCTTCTTTCTTGTTATCATTCTCAGCTTACAGTATGCCCGAAGATGAAAAAGCCTATCTTGCTAACCAATGTCATGAAGTGTCGCAAAAAATCGAAGCATTAAGTGTCGATCAAACAAACTCGTGCTCATCCATAATTCTAGAGTCTGCGAAATTAGTAGACCGTAGCGGGCAGTTCATATTAAAAGAATATTGGTTTAACGCAAGGACTGATTTGCATCGTTCCTATAGATTATTAGCGGATACGAATAAAATGAATTGTAAATCAGCCACAGAAATTTCTATTGCCCAAAAAGGGATTGATGACATTTTAGAACAATTATACGGGTTAGAATAAGCCAAAATTGGAAAGGGCGTCTATTATTTATAATGTTTTTTGACGGCTCAATCTTTAGCAAAAGGAAAAGCAAATGAAAATTATTGTAGTCGGTGGAACTGGAATAATAGGTGAAGCAGTGTGTAAAGAACTCTCACAACGTCACACAGTGGTTACCGTCGGACATACAAACGGTGATTTTCAAGCAGACATTAGAGATAACCATTCAATTGAGAAGCTCTACCAATCAGTAGGCTCGTTTGATGCCGTTGTTTCTGTCACTGGGGAAGTGTACTTTGAAACATTAACGAACTTCACTGAAGAACAATATACTGTTGGCTTGAATAGTAAGTTAATGGGACAAATAAGACTGGTATTAGTTGGTCTTAAATACATCAATAAGTGCGGTTCATTTACTTTGACAAGCGGTGTTTTAAGTCATGATCCAATTCCAATGGGAACATCTGCGTCGATGGTTAATGGTGCTATCGATTCTTTTGTCAAAAGTGCAGCGATTGAAATGCCTCATCATATTCGTATCAATTCAGTCAGTCCTACAGTTATATCGGAATCAATGAATCGATATGCACCTTTTTTTCGTGGTTTTGAATCGGTGCCAGCAAGTCGCGTTGCTCTGGCTTTTAGCAAAAGTGTCGAAGGTGCACAAACCGGGATGGTCTATTCAGTAGTGTAAATTTGAGGGTGCACACATAATTGGCTTTATGGCTCCCGTGACCTAGCAATTGAAGGATATTTTAATATGTTGGCTAGAAAATTTTGGTTTTGTTTGTTTTCCTATCTTTTTGCTGGAGAAATTGGGGCCGCTATTCCTGCTGATTTTATGTTTCATAATAAACCCGTCGATGCGTTGTGTTTTTTTAATATGGAAGGAAACGAAATTGATCTGAACCAATGCGGATTGGCTAAAGAAAAATATGTCATGAAAGGACAAAATTCTAAGCTCATTGAGAAAGGTTATATAGGCTATAATTGGCAAGATCCGCAGTTTTCAGACTCTGCGCAAGGTTACAGCTATTATAAGTTCTTTAATGCTGGAGAGAAATTATATTGGCTTTACACCATTAATAGTGGTGGTGGTACAGGAGATTTTACTGCCATTCATCTCGTAAAGAGAAAAGAGGCAGATATTTTGGATCTTGAAACTTTGGCAGGTGGTGATCGGTGCAATGGCGGCTTACAAGACGTGTCAGAAGTCCATAACCACTTAAGCTTTAGTCAAAATCTTACCGCCTATGATCTTGTTGCATTATCCAAAGCGTCTCCTCCTAAGATTAAAGCCTATGATGATTTGGCAGCATGTGCTATTTGCTGTGTTGCTAAAGCATATTATAAAGTGAACTCCGATGCGCAGCTGAAATTGGATTATGTTGATTTAGGAACTATTGCAGATAGCAAAGAAATGCCTGATCAGGGGGCTCTTCAATCATGCTTTAATCAATTACTCTTTACTTATGTTGCAACAGGAAATATCAAGTTAAAACAAAATACATTAGATGAGTTAGTAGCAAAATTTTATCAAACATGTAAAAAATCGAGTTAACGCTAGGTATAAAATTTTTATAATCGAGCTTTTATCCACCTCTCAGGGGGATAAAGGCTCAGTTAAAGCCTAGGGATTGCTTAGTGGAGCACTTTACCCTTGGGATCCTTAACAGTTTCCTTGCCATTAGATTAACTTGTACTGAGGAACCATCTGTATTAGTGATAATCTTGGTTCCATCGGGCTTATAGACAACGGAAGAATGATCCGTATTGGTAATAATTTTTGTGCCATCCGGTTTTTTTTTGTACGCTAGACCCATCGGCATTGGTTATAATTTTGGTACCATCTTTTTTCTCAACCACAGATGAATGGTCTGCATTAGTAATTATCTTAGTGCCGTCGGCTTTTATTTCTACTGAAGAACCGTCAGAATTTTTAATTAATTTAGACTGCTCTGCGTACGACGCTGCGCTCAAAAACCCTAAAACAAAACAATACCATTACCTCGAAAAAATGTTTGATTAATTCTGGAAAGACCAAACGATAAGTGTTCATATGCTATCCTTTCCTTGATTTAGAGTACTATCAAGTATAGTCGTAAAACTTTGTTGGAGTATGTTTGGAGCATGTTGGCTTTTATTTAATCCAAACACATTTATTCTTATAACGTGTGACAGTTTAGTACTCTCCTTAATTCTTAATTTGAGCTATGCTTATTTCAAATAGGTCTACGCGCAATATTGGGGGCTAGAGTCATCTAGGAGAATACCAAGAATGAGTTATTTTAATGCAAAGGACCCAATATGTGAGACTCAAGGATGTCCGCAGCAAGTTAGGGTAGCGTTGCTCCCGCGAGCAGTTGATCTGGGTGGATTTCAAGTCGATCGCATAATACCCTCTAAGGAGAAAAAGACTGTAGGTCCTTTTGTTTTTTGGGATCAAGCAGGACCAAGCGAACTGCTTACTGGCAAGGGAATTGACATACTCCCTCATCCACATATTGGTTTATCAACCATGACGTATCTATTTTCTGGGAAACTGGAACATCGAGATACGCTTGGCAGTCATCAAATTATTATTCCTGGTGAAGTGAATCTAATGACTGCTGGACGAGGGATAGCTCATTCAGAACGTACACCACGTGAGACTCGTTTCTTCCCACATCATTTTTTTGGCATCCAATGCTGGTTGGCATTAACTCTTAACAAAGAAGAAACCAATCCTTCATTTACACATTATGATAAAAGTGCCATTCCTATATATAATGATAAAAATATGAGTTTGCGGATTGTGACTGGGGAATGGATGGGATTGAAATCAGCGGTTATCACTCCACATGATGCGCTTTTTGTTGAATGCAAACTAAAGCCTGATACTCAATTTAGCATTCCATCCACAGTAGAAGAGCGAGCAATTCATCTTTTAAGTGGTAAGATAACTATTGATGATACTGAATATAACGCTACAAGAATGCTCATTCTCAAAACAGGAGTTGAAATCAAAATCACAGCGACCTCTGAGGTCCATATGATTATCTTGGGTGGCCCACCACTTGAACAACGGCGATATATTTGGTGGAATTTTGTAGCCAGTTCGAAAGAACGAATTGAGCAAGCAAAATTGGATTGGAAAGAAGGAAGATTTGGCGCCATACCCGGCGATGATAAAGAATTGATACCTTTGCCAGAATAAACAGTTGTTGCAGTTCCAGTTATAGATACTTCATTAAAAAGGACCTTGAAAAATGAAAAAATCAGATCAGGAAACTCAATATCTCAAAGAAGGAAGCATTAAAACCAAATTGACAGGTTATAACCTGTTGAATAATTCCAGATTAAATAAGGGGACGGCCTTTACTGATCACGAACGAAATGACTTTTCTCTTCACGGTTTATTGCCACCCCAAGTGAGTACTTTGCAAGAGCAGCAAAAACGTCGCTACGATGGATTGAATGAGTTGCCTACTTCATTAGAAAAGTACAGTTTCCTCCGTGGCCTCCAAGATAATAATGAAACACTTTTCTATTCGCTGATTATTAATAACATCGAGGAAATGCTCCCCATCGTTTATACCCCCGTAGTTGGTGAGGGATGCCAGAAATTCAGTGAAATATTTCGCAAGCCGCGTGGTCTATTTCTTAGTTATCCTAATAAGAATTTAATTGACCAAATTTTTTCGCATCCACGTTATGATTTAATTAAGTGTATTGTTGTGAGTGATGGTGAGCGTATTCTCGGTCTTGGTGATCAAGGCGCAGGAGGTATGGGAATCCCAATTGGTAAAATGGCACTTTATACTGCGTTGGCCGGTATCCCGCCACAATATTGCTTGCCTATTTTATTGGATGTGGGAACGGATAATGAAGAACGATTGGCTGATCCTCTTTATGTTGGTTGGCGTCACCATCGTATTCGTGGTGAAGAGTATGATGCGTTCGTGGATACTTTTATATCTGCGGTGAAACGTCGTTGGCCACATGTTCTTCTACAATGGGAGGATTTTGCAGGCGTGAATGCAGCACGGTTATTGGCACGTTATCGCGATCAATTGTGCACATTTAATGATGACATCCAGGGAACTGCTGCGATGGCAACAGGGACATTACTTTCAGCTATTAATGTCACTGGAATTCCCCTGAAAGAACAAAAAATCGTTTTTGTTGGTTTTGGTGGCACCGGGCATGGCATTGCTCAATTGATGCGTGGTGCTCTTAAGGATGCTGGATTAAGCGATCAAGAGGCTGGTGATCGTATCTATGCGGTAGATAGATACGGACTTCTTGTTGAAGGGGGTAAGGGATTGACTGCAGATCAGGCCACTTTTGCGCGTAAACGCTCTGAAGTATCTGGATGGCAGGTTAGCAATCCTGAAGAAATCGGATTACTCGATGTGGTTCGCAATGTAAAACCCACGGCACTTATTGGTGTTTCAGCACAACAGGGTGCATTTACCGAGGAAGTGGTTCGTACTATGGCGAAGTTTACAGATCGCCCTGTTATTTTCCCGCTTTCTAATCCAACATCCCATAGTGAAGCAATACCTCAAGATCTGTTCAAATGGACAGAAGGTCGTGCTTTAATTGGAACAGGAAGTCCTTTTGAACCAGTACAGTACAATGGGAAAGAATTTCATATTGACCAAACAAATAATTCATACATTTTTCCAGGTTTAGCGTTAGGCATTATCTCCTCTAAGGCAAAACGAGTTTCCGATGGAATGATCAAGGCGGCCGCCCTAGCGCTTGCTGAATGTTCTCCAGCTCGGACAGATAAATCGGCTAACCTATTACCTCCATTAGCAAATCTTCGCTCAATTAGTCTTGCTGTTGCAAAAGCAGTAGGGAAACAGGCGATACTAGAAGGGCTTGCGGGGGTCCATGAAGCAGGATTTGAAGAGGAGCTTGCTGACAATGTATGGGAGCCAGTTTATAAACCTTATCACCTTGCCGATTAAGTAGTCTCGCAATGATGGTTTGGTTGATCTAAACCATCATTGAATCACTTTTGTATGCATTAAATTAAAATTTATATAAAAATCATTATGTTAAATATTAATTCATATTAATGCAAGTATATGATAAAAATACTGTGGTATGATTTTCAAAAATGAAGAATAGTTTCCTTGTTTGAAACAAAAATAGAGCTAGGTCAGACTCAATTTCATAGGGGATACATCATGAGGAACTCCAAGTTGTCTTTGGATTTAAAAAAGGAAGATTCCGAAGATCTATTTTCAAATACCCTTACCCATGAAATTTCTCATGATTACCTAATGGAATTATTGGATGTTGGCAAATTAAATGTGTGGCAGTGGGATTTGGGTACCAATGAAGTAATTGATTTTGGTTACTCTGAATCGTTATCGGTTTTAAATGCAGACAGCAAAGTAGGGCATATCGATCATTTTATAATACGACTTCATCCAGAAGATCGTGAAGAAATTGCCAATACATTAGTTAATTCTCTGACCAATTATGAGGACCATTACGCGGATTTTCGTATACAATCAACTAAAGGACATTATGAATGGGTATCGGCTCGTGGGCGTTATATTCGTGATGCAGAAAATAATCCAATTAAAATGATTGGTACCTGGCATTTTATTACAGAACAAAAACAAAATCAGGAATTGATTAAACTACAACAAACCACGCTTGACCGCATATCGAGATGTTATTTTTCAGGAGAAGCTGCCTCTTCATTATCTCATGAAATTTCTCAACCCTTATTAGCACTAAACTCCTATCTACTTGGTAGTATTTTACGTTTACAACAAGAGGATAAAGGCTCAAATGAATTCATTGGCGTACTCCAAAAAGCATTAGAACAAGTTGAATTAATAAGTACGATTATTAAGCGAATGAAACGTTTTGTGACCCATGGAGAATTGCATTTTGAGCGAGTTAATTTAGCGGCATTGGCCAAACAGTCTGTTATCTTGTCAAAATTTTATTCGAATTTTTCCGGAACAGTCCAATATGAGTTTGATGAGCATTTGGTTGAAGTTTATTTAGATCGCAATCAAATGCGACAGGTATTCCTAAACCTTATTAATAATGCTTTTGAAGCAATGTTCGATGCCCAAACAAAAAATCCTTCATTAATGATTAAGATAAAAAATCTTGATACGGAGGTACTGGTGACTATTGCTGATAATGGACCCGGCGTGTCACAAAGTGTCATCGATAGTCTATTTACTTCGTGCTATAGCACCAAAGAGTATGGCTTGGGTCTTGGGTTAAGTATTTGTAAAAAAATTATAGAAGCTCATGGTGGGTGCATTAAAATAGAACAAAACACTGCTGGTGAGGGAACTATAAGTTCTTTTAGATTACCTAATCATATTTTGGAATCATAAGATGAATAAGACAATTTATATTGTTGACGATGATGAGGGTGTATTGCGCGCTTTGAAATGGCTTTTTGACTCAATGAGTTTTGACGTAAAAACCTACTTGGATGCGACAAGTTTTCTTGAACAATATAATCCTAAACACATGGGATGTCTGATTACCGATGTGCGTATGCCTGATATGGATGGTCTAGAGCTCCTCGATAAATTAAAAAGACAAAATAGCTTACTGAAAGTAATTATTATTACAGCTTATGGCGATATCCCCATGGCCGTAAGAGCAATAAAAGCAGGAGCAATAGACTTCATTACCAAACCTATAAATGAGCAAGATTTGTTGAAGTTGATTAAAAAATGCCTTGAACATTATCCGAATCATGTTACGCGTGCAATTGATCAATATGAACTTTTAACGGAAAGCGAGTTACGTGCTCTTGATGTGATTTGGAATAAAAATTAATTTTATTATTCTTTGCGAGGGCAGTTTGTTCTCCGCCTACGTACCGCGCTTCATGCGGTATCTAGAACAATGGTTTATCCTAATTAGAGACCTTTTTTACTTCAATAAGCATTCTCTGGATACCGCATGAAGCACGGTACGTAGGCTCTGGGGAGTAATTATCATTTCCCCCTAATATTCAAGTAATGCTCTAATGCGATTGGTGTAATTTTTTAATGGAGTTTGTACTATAAAATCTTTCAGGGGCGTTTCAATCTCAAAATAGAGAATATTGGCTAGAAAACCATAACAACAGGCATCTACTGTATGTACTTTATTTCCAAATAGGTAATTTTTATCTCCTAAAAGATAAAGAATCGCCTGCAGATCATCGATCCCCGATTGATATATCTCCGTAGTGGAGTATCTACCAATACCCTGATAATGATATTTTTCAATATTATACTTTCGTACTTGTTCCAGAGAGGCTTCTGATAATTCGGAATGTTGTTTTAAGAATTCTGCCTTGAATGAAGGCCAAAATTGTTCATCTTGCCAGCGTGAATAGGACATTACCCAATACAAATGATTATCTAACATACGATTTATGAAAAAATGGATGTTTTTTTGTTCTTCGGTGAGATTATGATCTAAATTTACATAGTTGTGTGAAAGATGATGCAGAATATTATTACTATCCGTAATGATGTGCTCATCATCAATCAGGTAAGGTAACTGCCCGCGAGGTGCATTTTGGGTATTAATAATATGCTCATGTTGATAATCAATTTGGGTTAATCTAAGAAACGTATCTACTTTTAGTCCAAAAGGATTGTTATCAGGCAGGCCAAAAAGCTCTGGATAAGAATACAAAATTATCATTAAAATTCTCCTGAAATTTGCGCAAGTCCAGTTTATAAAAAATTGTAGAGCATCCTCTCGCTATTTATTTTTTAGGTGCTGCAATACAAGTGACTTCGACTAGTAAATCGGGTAATGCTAATGCGGTTACTCCTATAGAAGTACTTGTATAGGAAGAAACGGGAATACAATTTTTTCTGGTTGTAAAATAAGCAAGACCATTTTTCTCAATATTAACAATGTACGATGTCATAGCAAGAATATGTTCTAAACTTGAATTTGCAGCATGAAGGGCATATTCAATATTTTGGAACAGTTGTCGAGTTTGAGATTCAATATCCAAACCAACTATTTTTCCTTCCTTATCTTGTCCTGCTTGTCCTGTGACAAAAATCAACTCATTGTATTGGACGCATTGTGTAAACCCATACTTTTCATAAGAAAGTAATTCGGGAACTTCGATTACGTTTTTTGGCATGATCTTTCCCTTTATCGTTGCTGTGTTCAGATCCCTATATCCGAATTATAGTTAAGAGCGCATAAGTATTTCTTAATATTCTCCCAAACCCCTAACTCACTAAATAGAACAAGTTACAACTTCACTCTTTGAGAATACTACACATGGTATAAATTTTCTCTTATTTAACAAAAATAACACTTTTTTAGTAATTTATTTGTCTTAGTTAATATTTGGTTAATAATTGGTCAGTATTATAGAAAACTATTCCCTATCGCTTAGGAAAGGCAAATAAGCCCAAAAATTTAGGGGGAGGCGATATGATAACACCACTGACACTGAATAAATCCATTAAAGTTTTAATTGACCAGTTAGGAAAAATAAATCCACTTCTTGTTAAGTTATTTGAAAACGAAACAGCGATTGACATAAAGACTCTAATTGAATGGTTTAACCTCACTCAATCGATAAATAGTAGTGATGAATCCTTTTTTTTGGTCACCAGCTTAAGAGCTAGCTTATTAAAAGAGTTAAATAAGAAGCTAAATACCGGGCAAAAGGAAGAAGACACAACAGATGCTCCATTGACGGCAAAAGCCAAATATGCGCTAGTTGCTCTTGGAGGAATTGCTTTTTTTGGGTGTGAGGGTTTTGATGGTATAAGCGCATTCATGGGAATTTTTACTTATATTCCATCTCTTGCAGTTATTGCCGTTGGGCTTGCATTTTCAATTGTTTCCATAATTGTATTTTGCAGTTTTGATTTAGTTGAGATTTCAAAGAACCTGGGGGTTAAATCTTCAGAAACCCCCAAATTAATTGATGCTGCACTTGACGAGTTTAACCAAATAAAAGCGGTACGTGCCCGCCTTACGCATTTTTCCAAAAAATCGAAAGAAGAACTTGAAGAATACCTTCAGCTGGCGCAAATGTTACTCCAAAAACACCGAGCATTAGATGTAATCCGCTATGAGCTAACATTAGCTTCAAATGATGGGCTCTTATATTATGCGAAAAAGATTACAGCTGGTGTTGCGGGCTTTATCTTTTTTAGTGGCGGTTTTTTTGCAGGGCAAACTGTATCCTTGGCGATTGGAGGTTTATTTGTTACTACATTGTCTGCAACTGCATGGCCTATTCTTGTTGCATCTGTAGCGATTGGTTTGGCAGCGTTGGCTGTGTACTGGTATGTAGAGCGTCCAGGAATTGAAAATTTAATCAGTCGGTGGAGAGGATTGGATAAAGAGAAAATTGATGAATTATGTAAAAGTGATGTTGTGGATAAAGAAACGCATAAACTAAGTGTATTAATTGAGGAGCTTACTTCTGAGATTGACTTGCTTAATGATAGGGCTACAGATAAAGCGCAAATCGAGGCAATGCAAAAAGAAATAGAACTTTTAAAGAGTGAGAAAAAAGCCTTAGGTTTACAAGCGATCGCCGCGGAAGAAAGAGCAGCTGGATTAAGTGCGCAACTAATGATTAAAGAAACACAACACGTACCAGAATCTGAACCCGCACATGCTGGGGCAGTGGATGCACCCTTTGATGAACCAGAATCCACTGTGCCATTTCAAATTTCTGGGAAACAAGGGTTTCCGTCAGTTTCTGAGAAGCACTCATTCTTTAGTATGAAAAGATCCGCATCGACCGGAGATCTTGTTTCTTTGCAAAAAAGTTTTTCTAAGTGAGTTAGCCTGTATTAGTAGCTACTAACTAATACAGGCTCGCGCAGTTTACAGGGAAGAATGACTCAATGTAGCATCGAGGTCCAAAGAGATATCCTGTTCCAATGAACGTTCTTTTTTTCCAGAAGAAGCCAAGAAACCGTTCCTCAAAAGCCCCTCGGTTACCCTATGCTTAGTCGCAGGTTGTTGCCAGACCGGTACTGTAACCGGTGTTTGCCCAAGAGCAGTTGGTGGTTGCGGTATCGGCCTTCTTCCGGGATTCAGTTCATTTTCCTCAGCCTCCAAGAATTTAAGTTGCTCTGCAGTCGGTGTTTCGACTTGGCTGGAATAAATAAAAGGTAACATACGAAGTTTGAACACCAATAAGAACGCCTCGAATTTATTACTTAACTCAGTGTATCCATGTCGAGATGGTGCAGCTAATGTTGCCTGCAATTGAGAAGGGGATAAAATCTCAATGTGATTGAGATCGGTACGATAATAAATTTTACCGTCATCTCCCTGTAAAATTAAGGGCTGTGGTTGGCGATATTCTTTATCAACATCCGGCATTTGTTCCAGACCGCCATATTGAGTCTGTTCAGGCAACTTGCTTCCGTTAAACACAGAATTTAAATCGTTTAATGAACAGGTCATACCTGCCAAACAGGCTTGTTTATTAAAATAATTATTTGCAGTATTAAAATCATCATCGCCACCTGCAGTAACCGGAGGCTCGCTTTTATCGGGTGAAGGATCGTAAATACGTTTGGTATAAACGGTTACTTTGTTTAACTCATCATGCAAATTGTTGACTAAAATACTACCCCAAACTCCAAAGCGTTGTGGAAGCAGGGCACGTAGATCCCCCATAAATGAAATATGACCTGCAGCAAAGTGATCGGTATAATAATGGAAGCAAAAGAACTCCATACCTAATGCCAAAGCTTGATATCGATGGGCTAGATCCTTCAGTTTTTCTGGTGTCAAGCCATTAGGAGTCTGTTTGAGAACCTCAAGTAGTGCAGTGAAGTCGCTGTTCTTTGATTGATAATCTGCATGCGTAATATATTGTTTTAACTCATAATGAATGAGTGCATATTTGAGAGCTATATGATGGCCTATAGTATAAACACGGACAGACCATGGGGTAAAATGCGATAAATTTCGATTCAAAATGTCACTGTAATTGTTTACCCTCAGAGCAAACATGAGCTGTTGAACGTAGAAATTTAAAGTAGTAGAAAAGGGGATGTAGTTGCCGTTATTTATAGTATAAATGGTATCAATATCACTTTGTTGTACGTTTTTATTTGCCAGTCGTTTATAAGAGCTAATTAATTTGTGTTCCTCATTCGCGGTAACTGGCTTTTTAATTAAATATTTACCTAAGGTTTCACTAGATCCTGTTCGATCAAAAGTTCTTCGTTGCGCCTTAAATTCACCAATGCTTGGTAAATCAAAAGAGACTTCTTTTCCACCAAAATAGTCGCCAGACATGGCAATAATGACGCCTGCAGATATATTTAATCCAATGGGTTCAGGAAGGCCCATTTCATTAAACCCTTGTAATTGCAAGTGCAAGCCTCCCTTCTCATCGATTGTTAGGTATGGATTGCCTTCTAAGCTCTCCCAATCTTGAAATCGTAATGCATCACCCAGTTCCGTATGTTCATTGGTGTTCATAAGCAAGCTCCATTTTTTATTTTTATTACGCTTTAAAAACAATGAACTTCTTAATCCTTTTACATTATGAGCTGTACGACACAATGCAAACAGACCAAGTTCTGTTCAAATTTTTGTTTCAAAAAAAGAAGGGTAAAAAATAAATATAGAAGTGGGGTCCAATATTTTCAAATAGGAGCGCTTGCTTCTGGGGCATCCCTCTAAGTTTATATTTCGCATCTATAATTAAAATTATCCCCGCAGTTGGAGATGATTATGAAAGATGAGAAAACCGAAAAATTAGTAGGAACCAACCGCAATACTCTATTTTCGGCAACAGAAAATACGGTCTCTTCTAAAGATCGCTTAAAAGATTTTGATGCATTGAAACAGGATCAATGGCTGGAGTACAGTAAAAAAGTGATTCATGAATTGGGATCGAAAATATCTTCTTTTCCAGAAGTGCCTCCCCCCGTTAGTAAAGATATTAATTGCCCTCCAGATATGTTGAGCTCTCAAGTAGGTTGTGCTTATGCTTGGTTGGCTGATAAAAGACGAGAAGTAGCGAAAATGTTGAAACAAGGCCCGCTAAGACATCAATTCGGATTAATCAATAAAGCAGGGTTTGTGTCCACAGATGATTTTAATTTATCAAAGCATCTTCCTACCCAAAAGGATATGATCTATGAGCATTTAATGGTTTTGATTCATCAAAAAAATAATCATGTTGAGGTAATGCGACAAGAACACAAATCCGAAGAGGGTGCAAAATATACGATTAAAATTAAATTAACTGCTGAGGAATTTGATTTATTACATAAGAAGAATACCTCATCCCCCTTTCCCTTTATTGAAGATGATGTTGTTCTTACGATTACCTTCGATGATTATGGGAAGAACGATAGTAAAACAGGGATCGTTATTGATCATTGTCCTACTCCTTTTCATCAAGATTATCGTGATCGCTCCAGCTATTTTCAGGTGCAATTTGAATTAATCCAACCTTATTTTAAGGAATGTGTTGATTGGACTCCTGAGCAGGATATAAAGGATTTTCTCATGAATGCGGGAAAACTTGCCTATAGTCTTGCCCGATTACAACCCGTTGGTCGAGGAAACTCAGCCATTGTTGAATGGATGGTTAGAGGACTTGCTCATGAAAAGAATATTGAATTAGGACCTTTTAACCACAATGAATTAGGTTGGGATTTTAAAGCCTTCCTAACCCCAGAGATTGATGACTATGCACAATGGTTTGCTGAAAAAGCATTTACAGGATATGTACTAACAGAACCTGACGATTTAACTCCGAAAATGTAAACTTCGAAAAAAGATTAGGGTATCGAAGTACTCATCCACATCAGTAATAAATATTTAATTATTTTTATTTTCGATAATTTACAAATTTTCGAAAATAATTAATACTATTCAAAATTTTTAAATTGAAGAACAATAACATGTCTCAAATTAAAGTGAAGCAATCAAAGACGAGCACGGTATTAGAGAAATTACGTCTTGATCTAGTGAACGGCTATTTTGAGCCGGGTCAAAAATTGCAAATGGAACAATTAAAAGAACGTTATGAGGTAGGATACAGTCCTTTACGCGAAGCGTTATCTCGCTTAGTAAGTCATGGCTTAGTCAACTTTGAGGATTTATGTGGTTTTTCTGTTCCTTCTTTATCTTTAGCAGAATTATATGACCTCTATGCCGTTAGGATTCAGATCGAAACACGTGCTCTGGAATTATCCATACAATATGGGGATGAGTATTGGGAAGCAGATATTATTGCCTGTTGGCATCGATATGCAAAATACCTCTGCCCATCATCAAATAAACGATTAAATCCTATTGAATGGGATGCGTTACAAAAAGAATTTACCTATACCCTGATCAAAGCCTGTCAGTCTCCTTGGTTACTCAAAATCCAAGATATGTTGTATGACCATTCATCACGGTATCGCTTTTTATGCTTAGGGCTCCATCATAACGATGAGCAAGTATTAATGGAATTCAAACAAGAAAATGAGGAGTTAGTCTCTGCGGTATTAGCGAGAAATACTGAGAAAGCAATTCAAATTTCGCAAATGGGTTGGGATAACTCAATTCAAATGATGGCAGACCGTTTGAAAGATAAAAATGCTTAGGGATAAAGCAATGAACGAACATAAAAAAAATTATCTACTCATTCCTTCGGTACCTACCCCTAATGGTCGATTGCATTTAGGCCATATTGGCGGTCCATTTTTGAGTGCAGATATACTATCAAGATACCTACGACTTCTTGGGCATACCGCATTGATAATCTCAGGAACCGACAGTTACGAGTCCTACGCAGCAGGAAAAGCAGAGGAGGAACATTTAAGTCCTGAGGAAACATGCCATCATTATCATGCATTAATTGCACATGATTTAGAACAAATGAACATTCAATGCGAACAATTTATTAATCCCCTCGATAAGCAATGGCATGCATCGTATCAGAAATGGCATGAGAAGATTATGGGGCAATTATTGGATAATAAAGCCACGACGCGATTAAAAGAAAAAATGCTCTGGGATGAAACGAATCAACGCTATCTCAACGGGTACTGGCTGCAAGGGGATTGCCCTATATGTTATGAACAAACCGCTAGTTATTTTTGTGAGCATTGTGGTGCCCATTTTCGCCCAGAAGAAATGATTCATGATCACAATTTAGAGCAAAAGGAAGTTGAAAATATTTTTTTACAACTTCCCAGAGATATTGATCTCATTTCCAAAGGAATTAATCCAAACATCCAATCACTATTTCAAAGTTATCAAGTGTTGCAAAACAATCGATTCAGGCTCACGACTCAGTGCGATTGGGGTTTAGTCGATAAGACTGATCCTGAGCATCCCAGAACGTTGTTTAGTTATGGTTTTGTATTTGCCTATTTTTTGATGTTGGGAGAACTGGCGGCAAGGCTCATGGATACCAACAGAAATGCGTTTGCGGCTGATTCTGAGGTGATTACTATTTCCAGTTTTGGTATTGATAATTCATTACCTTTTTTAAGCAGTGCCTTGGGAATTAGTTCTGGATGTCCTCAATATAAACCATTTGATTATTACCTCGTGAATTATTTTTATTATCTTGATGGCAGTAAATTTTCAACAAGCCGACAGCATATGATTGGCGTGGATGAGGCCATCAATCAAAAAGGGCTTTCCAGTGATATTATTCGGTTGTATCTGGCTTCGATTGATGTACGTAATCAAACAGGTAATTTTGTCATGGATGAGTTCATCCAATATTATAACAAAATTGTAGATTGGCTTGAACGCAGTGTTGTTCAAGGGATACAAAACGTTCCTGAATCCGTCATGAACTCTTGTACTCAATCGTTACAACATCAATTATGCGAATTGTTTACCATTCAGGAGAATGCATTACAACCGGCTCAATTTGTTCCCCACATAGGGGTTCAATCCCTAAATGATTGGATGCTTTTAAGTCAAAGCATCGATCCTTGCTCTGAGGATTATTTCTGGTGGTTAAAAGGGTTTTCTTTGATGATTTATCCTTATATGCCCGAACTCGGAGAAACAATCTGGCATGCTCTGGGATATGGGCAATTACCTACTTACGCTGACTTTTTTGTTAAGCCAACTCGGACAGTCCAGAAAAAAATACAACTCACACTAAAACGAATTACTCAGGAATTTGAGACACAAGCAGAGGGAATCTGTTATGAACAAAATAAATCATGAAATTTCCGATTTACTTGGAGTAGGTGTTGGACCATTTAATTTAAGTATTGCGGCTCTTTTATCATCAGTCGAAGAGATTTCCAGTATTTTTTTCGAGCAAAATGAAGAAATGATTTGGCATCCTGGAATGTTATTTCCTAAAGCTGAAATTCAGGTTAGTTATTTAAATGATTTGGTGACGCTTGTCGATCCTACTAATGCCTATTCATTCATTGCTTATCTTGCAAAACACAAACGCTTGTATCGTTTTATTAATGCACAATTTAAACAGGTGTTACGCACTGAATTTAGCCATTACTTAAATTGGGTGAGTGGGTCATTACCTAATTTATTGTTCAATGAACAGGTTGAGGATATTTATTTTGATAAATCGCATTTTGTCATGCATACAACGCAGAGAAAAGTTAAGGGAAAACATCTTATTTTAGGTAATGGCTTAACTGCAAGAGTTCCTGATTGTGCCAAACCTTATTTAGGTAACAATGTATTACATAATAAGAATTTTTTACTTAACCCCATAAATTGGCAGGGAAAACGAGTTGCTATTATTGGTGGTGGGCAAAGTGGTGCCGAAATTGTACAGCATATTTTATCTCATGATGAGCAATTACCTTTAGAACTAAATTGGATTTCGAAGCGACATCAACTCTTACCGATGGATACTTCTCCATTTGTAAATGAATTTTTCACGCCTAAATATAC
This sequence comes from Legionella stuttgartensis, assembly GCF_977063405.2. Classification (NCBI taxonomy): domain Bacteria; kingdom Pseudomonadati; phylum Pseudomonadota; class Gammaproteobacteria; order Legionellales; family Legionellaceae; genus Legionella; species Legionella stuttgartensis. The sequence goes on along the minus strand of NZ_CDRUHA020000104.1, from coordinate 50,554 downwards.
GGAATATTTTTTTCATTTATCTGAAAAAGAAAAAGCCTGTTTATTGCAAGAGCAACTCTTAGCCAGTGATGGTATTTCCTTGCACGTCTTACAAGCAATTTATCAAAAACTTTATAGCCTCGAATTTTTGGAAAATAAAGGGAGGTTGTTTAAGTTTTTACCGCGTCATGTATTAACAAATATGGAGAGCGAATTAGGTACCTATCAGTTAATACTGACCGAGCTTGATACGATGGAAAAAAGATTAATTTCTGCGGATATTGTTATTCTGTGCACCGGTTATCAGTGGGAGTTTCCCTCTTATCTTGCTTCGCTTGCCGATAAAATACCCTTAAATAATGGTGCATTTTGCGTCAATCCGGATTTTTCCATTGCCTGGGATGGGCCCAAACAACATCGCATTTATGTCCAAAATGCAGCGCACAAGGCTTATGGGATCGCTGAGCCCAATTTAAATGTTATGGCTTGGCGAAGTGCAAAAATAATTAATAGTATTGCACAAGCAAAAATCTATGAACTGGATCAGGAGAGCACGGTCTTGGATTGGGGACGGGAATTCCATGAGGAACAAAAATATGTCTCAATTGCTTGAAACGGATATTTGTGCAGCCCCTGGGTTAGTTTTTTCTAATCCTGAACATATTGCTCCCGGAGTGGTGGTAAATCCTATTGATTTTGCACAAAAAAAGGCATCGCCTCCGTTCCAAACAACTTATTTCCAAGTGTTGCCTCAGTGTGAAACTCCAGTGGATTATCATCAGGAAGAAGAAATTTGGATTGTATTAGAGGGCGGTGGTATTTTGACTTATGAAGGGGAGGTTCACTGTCTTAAAGTACACGATTTTTTTTACTTTGCAGCGTTTAAAAAGCATCAAATCCGTAACTCTTTGACCATCCCACTTCTGATTTGCTCTATTTATTGGTAAGCGATTATTGGGTGGTGGAGTTCTTGAGTATGCTCTTTGGCTAAGTAGCAAAAAATAACCCAACGGAACGAGTTACAACTGATTGAGAATTTAATGAAGAATTACAAGGTACGATGGTTACAGTCCATTGATAAAGAAGAGTGGTTTGCAATGTGGCATGAATATATGGAGTTTTATCAAGTATCTCTGCCTTCAGAAGTGGTCAATAATACATTTGATAAACTACTCTCTGCAGATAAAAAAATAGGATGTCTCATTGCGTGTGACTCCCAAAATGTCGCAGTGGGATTTTTGACTTTTATTATTCAGTTAAGCACTTGGAGCATTGCTCCCGAATGTTATTTACATGATTTATATGTAAAACCAGAACATCGAAAAGCTGGGGTGGCGAGAATGCTCATCGATGAATTAAAACAAATTAGTCAATTGCGGGATTGGAATAAAGTCTATTGGTTAACCAAACCAGATAATCAGGTCGCACGAGCACTGTACGATAAAATTGGACGAGGTGAACCATGGATCGTCTATGTTATGACGGATTAAGTTAATCCTTATTTTCCTTCGTATAAGCCCCATTTTAGAAAAAGTTAAATAGGATATTTTTTAGTATTAAATTCTAATAGACTATTAGAAAATCGCTGAAAAATAAGGATGTTTCATGCAAGACTTCATCAAGCCGGCACTTTTTAATGCGCAGTTAATAAGAAGCTTGGGATGTGCAACCTATCAAGGTGCTGAAATTGGAGAATGTTTTGCTATAGCAAGTCAAATAGAGCCGGGTGATAAAGAAAGCTGGTATGCTCGATGGACTGCCTTTGGTGATAGCAATTTTAGTATGGCTGAAACCTACCGTAGCCAAGGGTTGCACTTTGATGCAAAAATGGCATTTCTGCGTGCATGTACTTATTATCGGACCGCGTTTTTTTTCTTGGAGGATGTACCTACTGATCCCAGGATTGAGCAGGCATTACAATATAGCATTCGTGCTTTTCATCAAGCACTTGAGTATTTTGAAACTCCAGTAGAAAAAGTAGAAATTCCCTTTGAAAATACCTCCTTGCCTGGATATCTCTACCTAAATCAGACTCAATCTAATCATCCCAAACCCATTCTTATTGATACGGGTGGGGGCGATAGCACCAAGGAAGAATTATATTTTAGTACAGCAGCCGAAGCGCTACAGAGGGGCTTTCACTGCCTAAACTTTGAAGGTCCAGGTCAAGGCAGCATGCTCCGATTAAACAAAATGCCTTTTATCCCGGATTGGGAGCGAGTAATTGAGCCAGTCATTGATTTTATTATCAATCGTCCTGAAATCGATCCTAATAAGATTTTCTTAATGGGCCGAAGTTTTGGTGGTTATCTTGCTGCTCGAGCGGTAACAAAAGAAAAGCGAATTGCAGGTTGTATTGTGGATCCCGGTATATTTGATGCAAGTGGTAATCTCGAGGCTAAATTTAATTCTTTTATGACTCAGTTCCCAGATTTGCAGGATGTTCCTTTAGAGCATGCGTTAACACATCTCATGAGGACAGATGAAAATTTAAGGTTTATGCTAGAAAGTAGGAAGTGGCGGTTTGGTGCGAAAACGGTTGAAGAAATGCTCAGTAGAACTCGTGCGTATACTTTGAATGGATTGGTCGAAGGTATTCAGTGCCCCATGCTGGTTTGTGATAATACTTTAGAATACATCACCTTAGGTCAAGCAAAAAAATTATATGATCAGTTGCAATGCAAAAAACAATACATACTTTTTCATGATGAGGACGGTACTGGTGGTCATTGCGAACCGCTTGCGCCACGATTATTTAGTGCAAAAATTTATGAGTGGCTCAGAACTTTATAAAGATTTGGTAGCAAATGAAAAGAAATGAATCTAGAAATGAATAACAATAAGTGTTTAAAGAGTCAGGAAAGGTAAAATGCATTCTATAGGTACCTGGTGGTTATGGTTGTTTTTTATTGTCTTAATACTCATCGTCTTAAGTATTGATATTATTTTTTTAACCCGTAAAAAAGGGGGCCATACTTCGTTAAAGTTATCGATTATATGGGTCACGGTGTGGATTTTGTTAGCGTTACTATTCAATGCCTTTTTATGGGTGTATCTACTGCATAGTGAAACAAGCCATATTGCAAACCAAAAAGCACTTGAATTTTTTACTGCTTATTTGATTGAAGAGTCATTATCTATCGATAATATATTCGTTTTTGTCATGATCTTTAAATATTTTTCTATACCTATGAAATATCAGCGTCGTCTACTCTTGTTTGGGGTATTGGGTGCTATAGTGATGAGAATAACACTTATTATTGTTGGCATATGGCTTATCAATAAATTTCATTGGATTTTTTACTTATTTGGATTATTACTCCTTTATTCCGCATCTAAATTCTTTACTTTATTTAAAGACGAACAATTTATTGCGAATAATTTTGTTCTAAGAACATTAAGAAAATTCTTTCCCATAACAAAAACCATTACCGATGAACGTTTAATTGTTAAAAAGAATAATTCGTATTTTATAACTCCTTTATTCGTAGTTCTTATATTTATCGAAGTAAGCGATTTAATTTTTGCTGTCGACAGTATTCCTGCCGTATTGGGAATTACTCAAGACCCATTTATTGCGTGCTCTTCGAATGCTTTTGCCATACTGGGACTGCGATCCTTGTACTTTATCTTGGCACACATCCAAAATAAATTTTATTATCTCAATTATGGGTTAGGTTTAATTTTAGGTTTGGTTGGGATAAAAATGATTGTGCATGACATCATTGATATTCCTGTAGTATTAACCCTTGCAATGATTGTGATAATACTCGGGGGCTCAATCGTTGCGAGCAAGTTGTGGCGTAATAAGTAAATAAGCCAAACTGTGTTCACATGAAAAAGGGATATTTATGGAGCAATTCTTAATTTTTGCATTAGTTGGTTTTATTGCACAAATAGTTGATGGTGCATTGGGCATGGCTTATGGGGTGATTATTACCGGTATATTAGTTACTTATGGGATTTCTCCCGCAGTGGCAAGTGCGACCGTGCATACTTCTGAGATTGTTACCACAGGTATTTCAGGTTTTTCTCATGCAATGTTTAAAAACATTGATTATGCTTTATTTAGGCGTTTGGCTATCCCTGGGATTTTAGGATGTATCTTAGGAGCATATGGTTTAACAAAAGTTTCAGAAAAATTGGCAAAGCCTTTTATTGCAATTTACTTAATCATCATGGGTGTATTTATTTTGTACCGGGCTCTCCAAGGTGGAAAAATTATTCGACTCATAAAAAATTTTATGGTTAAACGAGTTACAAGGCGTGCGTTGCCTTCTAATCATGCACGGGGATTAATTCCACTTGGATTTTTTGGGGGGGTCTTTGATGCCACAGGTGGCGGCGGGTGGGGAGCTATAGTTAATTCTACATTACTAGTACAAGGTACGACCCCTCATTACACCATAGGTTCAGTTAATTTAACCGAGTTTTTAATTACTATTAGTGTTTCTGCTACCTTCTTTTTTACAATTGGAATCACTCATTGGTTAATTATTCTAGGGTTAATTGTCGGGGGGGCAATAGCCTCTCCTTTTGCTGCCTTCCTCGTTCGTTATATTCAACCTCGACTCATTATGTTGTTGGCTGGAATCGTAGTCATATTACTCGGTATTCACTCAATTTTTACAGTATTTATGAAGTAAAAGATGAGTGCGTAGACAATCAATATCATTCGAAATAGAAATGTATGCTAGGGCTCTATTTTGATTATCTTAAAAAAATATTTTAAATTAAGAGGGGCTTATCTTTTTGATATCTACTTTTACTGTTCATGGATAGACAATTTATAAACAAGGAGCTGTGTTTTGAAACTAAAATCACTTGTAATTTTATTGGCAGGAATTCTGACAAAAAGTTCTTTGGCTGGAACTATGGGGGCTATTGAACCTTCAGCGTTTCCCTGGGTTGGGTCGCTTAGTATCGGCCCTGTGTGGGAAGATGGGGGTAAAAGCCAAAGCCTTTTCCTAACTCCCTTTATTGAAAAGACTTATGCTGCAGATAACTCAACGGATGCACTAGCAAATTTTGAAGTATTTTTAGGTTTACACCGGTCATTTAATCCCACCATTCAGGGGCAGCTAGGAGTGGCAGTAGCTGCAACGACGAATGCAAGTCTTTCAGGGGAAATTTGGGATGATGCAGATCCTGAATTTGATAATTTTACCTATGGCTACAAAATTCAGCATACTCATATTGCTGCAAAAGGGAAATTATTGGCTGATATGGGATTTGTAGTGATGCCTTGGGTGAGTGGGAGTATTGGTGTTGGTTTTAATGAGGCTCGTTCTTTTAGAAATACTCCGAAGATTTTTGAAGCCATAGTCAATCCTAATTTTGCCTCTCACACTCAAACCACCTTTACTTATACTGTGGGCGCAGGAATCCAAAAATCATTGACTCAGAATTGGCAAGTAGGTGCAGGTTATGAGTTTTCTGACTGGGGTAAGAGTCGTCTGGGTAGAGCAGAGGGTCAAACTCTGAACTCTGGGATAACACTCAACCATTTATATACAAACGGTGTAATGTTCAATATAACCTATACAGCTTAAGGACTTTGTATGATAAAAAAGCTACCTATCTTTTGTTTTTTTCTCGGAATAAGCTGTATATCTACGGTACAGGCCGAGAAGCCTCTATGGACGATGACCTTAGAGGCTGGCAATAACAAACAATCTATTCCTGAAAATGTAACAGCAACGATTGCGTATAAGGTTCAAAACCAATCAAAAAAAGCGAAAATTCTCGCCTTACAACCGACACCCGGCCTTGTCCAGACTAATACTTGTCGTCTAGCACCTAAAGGAACCAAGAGAGATAGTTGTGTGGCTACATTTAAAATCATTGGGCATATGCTCCCGATTAGTGGTATCCATCACGGCCCAGTACTATGCCAGGCGAATTCAAATGGAGGTGCTAATCCAAATCAGTGTTATCAACCTGATAAGGACAATATTTTGTCCATTACTAAAACGAAAGAATTAGCGGATTGGAATAACTGGGGACAAAATATTCAAAATAGTCAGCACAATATCAACTCGGGTATTACTGTCGATAATGTGAAAAAAATCGTAGAATTATGCAAAATTGACTATACCCAAGGTCTTGTACCCACTCCATCAAATTCATCAAGTTTTTCGAACAGTGCCAAACCAGTTATTGTAAATGATACTATCTATTGGACTGGTTTTGCTGGAGTAATAGGGGCTCATCAAATTCAACGCGATGAGTATGGTAACTTTATAGGATGTAATCAACTTTGGGTACAAAACGTAAGTACTTTAGTGGGTCTTGTTCTTCCTTTTGGATTTACACCATCGGTTCGTTCCTCACCCGCTTATTATGAGCGGGGTAATGGTCAGGGGGCACTGCTGTATACTGCTATTGATAGCGTTTTTTCTTTACCTCCCAGCTTATGGTTTATAACCCCTCCCTTTGCAGTTGCGGTTGATGCAAAAACTGGCGAAAAATTGTGGCAAATAGACTTGGTGGACCCAAGTGAGGTGGCTGTGGGAATGGATGCGGTGACACCAAGTACTACGGCAAGTCCGCGCATCTATAAAAATACCGCTTATCTTGGATTTTCAAGTTTAAATAATGCTTTTGATAACATCCCCATGACTTTTAGAGGGCATATGATCGCCCTTAATTTAGGGGGGCAAGGTTTATCTCCAGATATGCCTTCAATCAAGTGGACCCAATTCACCATTCCACCCCGTCCGGCTAACTATCAACCAGGTACTTGGTTTGCCGGTGGTGGTGTTTGGGCGAGTGCCCCTTCGATTATCCCAGAGCTTGGTCTGGTTATTTATGGTGCGGGACAACTTTATAATTATCCAGATTTTGTTACTGCATGTATGCAAAGACCGCAATCAATTACTACGCCTACATTTAGTACCACGCAAAAAGGACAAACAGGAAAAGGGTCTACTGAGTGTTTAAAAGAAGCAGAGGCCAGATTAAAGCAATTAGGAATCACGCAACCACTTGCATCGAATTCTATAATTGCTTTGAAGATAAAAGATGGTAGCTACGCTTGGCATGTGTCAACACAAGGTATTGATAATTGGCAAGGTTCTTGTGGACTTAATATTGATCAACCGTGCAGTGTTCCAGTTCCAGGTCCTGACTGGGATGTGAGCGGTAGCTCTCCTATTGTGGCCGATCTCAAATCATTAGGTAAAGTGGTTATTTCCCATAATAAGGGCGGGTCCCTATTTTGGATTAATGCTGCGACTGGAAAGGTTATTAGAAAAGCTGATGTATGTGTAGGAAGCGCTCTAGGAGGAGCTCACTGGGGATTAAGTTACGATCCAAAGAATGAAACGATCTATATGGCTTGTTCTGCTGGTGGGATTGTGCCGAACTTTGGAGGATTTGTAAATTATTTGTCTATATTAGCAAATGGTAGGAAAACCTGTATGTCAGGTTATCTTAATGCGATTGATGCGAATACTGGGCAACTAAAATGGCAAACTCTACCTGCACGATCCGAGATCGTTGATGTCAATTCTCCTGGTTGTCCAAATAAGCTTTATTCGGTCGATGAGCGATTTAAATATGGGCTAAATTTTGACATCGTAATAAAAAATAAGCAATTTAAGGTACCGGTCAACGTAATGCCTAACAGCAGCAAAATTCCTTTAGCGCATCAACAAAAAGGGAGAAGTAATGGTGTACCTGCAAATGCGAATGACATTGTTTATTGGCCTGTCTATTATGGAACAGTGTATGCGCTTGATGCTAAAACAGGTGCCTATTTAAAGGAAATGAACTGTGATGAGGGGGCTATGTATGTAGGACCATCTGTTGCCAAAGGCCTTGTTATGCTTGGTTGCGGGTACGGTAATTTTAATTCTGCAGATGTTGGTAAATCCATCATGGTTTATGGGTTGTCTAACATTATAACAAATCAGACCAAAAGTGCTGGATAGATCATAATTAATCTTCGATCAAGATTTGAATCCGTGATTGGTGTTCAAATCTTGATCTGTTCTGCAAATGGTCCACATAAGTTTTAGTAAGTACGATCTAATGAAATAAATGCTTCGTGACGGTTTCAATAAAAAAATAGATGAAGCTGAAGTAAAAAATGATCCCAATATATCCTACAACAATAAGTAAGCCGTCGCGTTCGATTAATCCCAAGCTAAAAATAATGAGCAGAGCCGCAAAGATAAAATTGCTTAACGGGATCGGTAGCATCAACAGTATTGCTAAACAAAAAATAAGTATTCCATTGATTATTTCCATAATGCGAGAGGTCATGAACTCCCAGCGTGGTTTCAAAAAGTGTTCAATTTTAGTCAAATAAGGTACTGTCACACGGATTACTTTAGAAATGGTTTTTTGATGAATCGTACGTTTGGCAATAATTTGGGGTAACCATAATGTCTTTCTAGCAAATACCATTTGGCAGGCAAAGAGTGCTATGGGCACACTAAATACAAGCGAAACACCGGGCACCGTAGAAAAAGGTAAAGCGCTTGGTAAAGCAAAAAACAACAATACAATTCCAAATGCGCGTTCGCCTAGAATTTGTAAAATTTCTTGATAGGTTAATTCGCCTTGTAAATCCTTATGGTTGGCAATCTCCAAAAGGATATCAGAAGAGTGTGTAGTCGTTGTATTCATGATAACTCGCAGTTATAACTCGACATGATATTTTTAGTACTATTAAAGAATAGAACAAAATCCCTGATGAGAATGAATAACATCAAACCTAATGTAGCATATAACTACAAAATTTCTTATAACATTGTCTTAAGAGAGTAAATTAGCCCAAAGGATTAGGAAATTTTTGTAAATAAAGCGTACCAAATTGGTATGAAGCGTAATCAGTAATATGACCTACATCACGATATACGGGGATGCCATTGATGTCTGCTTTACAAACATTCTGCTCGCATTGTACTTCTTTGGGATCGATTATAATTAATTGCGGGTATTTATTTTTCATTTTATTAAATAATTGCTTAAACCACTGTTCCTCATTAAAGTTAAAATCACATTCATGAGGCGTATATGATGTTCTTAATTTTATATGTTTAAAAAAACAATCATGGAAATTATTTTGCATTAACGCGGTTGAGTGCATCAATACGGGTTTTGCTCCCGATTTGGTAATGATTGATAGAGCTTTATCCAAAGCTTCTTCCAATCGCTTTTTGGTCAAGAGTAAAGAGCGTTGATCATCCAAGTTATTGATGATGTTTTCTGACAAATAATCAGCCCATAATTGTCCAATAATGACATAATCATAATGATTATTTTGGATCATTTGATAATACTTTTGGGTTAGTTCATGACAGAGTGGATAAACTTGATTTTTAAAGTGCCACCAGTCATAAAGATAAATGTCAGGTAAGGTTAAGCAGGAAGATACGGTTTGCATTAAAATGGAAACATTCGCTGCTTGCCCTAATACATCGACAAAGCCCCAATAATGATTGGAAAATGAATCCCCAATCATTAACGCACGCTTACTATCTGCTTTCTTTGCGCCGGCGAGGCATTGCATATTGATTTCATGCAGGTGATCGGTAATACACACATCCCTAAGCGGGCTGTTGTATTGGTCTAATTGTTGATACACGGTTAATAGCTCTCCATCAAAACGTTGAGGAAACCCATGATTTTTTTTTATCACATAGTCAGTCAGGTGAACAACAAGCATGGGAGCTAATAATAGAAGCACAAAGGTATGACGAAAGGGCATGTTCTTCCAACGTTTGGATGGTTTTTCGATAAAACGCCAAGAGAGATAGGCTAAAACAAAAGTAATCCCTAAAGCAGCCAATAAAACGATGGGGGTTTCCACTATGCTTTGATATCTTAGAACTGAGAAAATAACCCAATGCCAAATATAAAGTGAATAAGACAACAGGCCTATGAATACTAAAGGTTTACTGGAAAGTAATTGGCTGAAGATGTTTTTAGGGGAACACGTTCCTATGGCAATAAGAAAACCAGTGGCACTACATACAACCAAGGCATTCACATCAGGATACCCTGCTAAAATTGGATTAAGACGAGCAATATAGAGTAAGGTTATGAATGCCAGACCACCCATAAGGCTTAAAAGGTATTTCTTGGTTGAATGAATTGTCATCTGAATGAATGCAACACACGAACCAGTTAAAAATTCAAAGATTCTACTGGGGAGTAAGTAATACGTATGCGCAGGTAATGTTCTGGCATTGTATAAAGAGCCTAGCAATGCGAAAAAGGTCAGTCCAATTAGAATAGGAATCAAATATCTCTTAGGTGCGAAACGATGTAAACAATAGATAAGGAGTGGTAAAAGTAAATAACATTGCCATTCTATTGAAAGAGACCAGGTATGCAGTAAAGGAAGTTGATGCGTATCCGGTGAAAAATAACCGGTTGTCGTTTTATCAAAGAACATATTAGACAAAAATAAAGAAGTTTTGCGAGCGCTCCTGCTGTATTGCATTAAGTCATCAGGTAAAAAAAACATCAAAGTTAAGGTAGTTGTCAAAAAGAGCAAACAGATAAAAACAGGTTGCAAGCGCCAGAGTCTTCGATTGTAAAAATCTAAAAAGGAAAATGAATCATTTTGGAGTGATTCATGGATAATCCGCGTAATGAGAAAACCAGAGATAACAAAAAATACATCGACTCCTATAAATCCTGAAGGAAAAAAAGAGAGTCCTGCGTGATAAATTAAGACCAGTATAATCGCAATGGCTCTAAGTCCATCAATATCAGGGCGGTATGTCATTGACGTTCAAACAAAAAGTCGCAATCCTATCACCTTGATTAAAATTTATCTATAACCCATTCTAATTGATAGAACCGATTACTTCATGCAACGAGATTTGCGGTCTATAGGACAGTCACATTTGAGCAATACTATTATAGATAGTCCCAATTTATGAGGAAAATGATGCATACATTACGAACTTTTTTCGCCATTGTCCTCCCGAAGGAAACTCAGGTTGGTCTCTCAGCTGATTTAAAGATGTTACATCATATTATTCCTTCAGAGTACATTCGCTGGGTTCATATAGAAAAAATGCATATTACATTACAGTTTCTCGGGAACTTACCGCAAGAGCAGTTGATGGCTGTGACTAAAAGCGTAGACGCTGCAATAAAAAATGTCCCCGCATTTCAACTCGAATTCGGTCCTTTTGAATGGTTTCCAACATTACGTCATCCTAAGATTCTTTCATTGTCCGTTCAACCCCAAGTTACTTTAGCGAAGTTGGCTGATACAATTGGGAGTGCGCTAATTGGTTTAAATATTCCAATTGAAACACGCCCATTTCGCGGACACATGACCATGGGACGATTGATTCGGAGGGGAATGCGCTATGAATTGTTGGAGACCATAAAAAAACCAACGATTCCCGCAATCACGGTTAATAAGATCCATCTTATAGAAAGTAGAGCAGAAAAGGGTGGGCAAAATTACTATCCATTGGCTGAGTTCAAACTAGCCTCGGTTTAGCTTACGCATTCATCCAAGCTTTAAGTTACAACCCCACACTTAGCCATAAACAGACAACAAATACTCCATGACTGCACGTAATCCCATGGCTTCTCCGCCTTCGGGTCTCCCAGGTTTACTTTGCTCATTCCATGCCATAATGTCAAAATGTACCCAAGGGGTTGTTTTGGTGATGTATCGTTGGAGAAATAATGCTGCGATAATCGCTCCACCATAAGGGTAGTCACTACTATTGGTCATATCAGCAATAGATGAGCGCAGAAATTTTTCATAAGCTGCAAATAACGGGAGTTGCCATACAGGATCAGCCGCTTTATGGGAGGCCTTGATTATTCCCGCGGCTAAAGATTCATCATTGGTAAAAAATGCTGATATTTCAGTTCCTACAGAAACACGAGCTGCGGAGGATAAAGTGGCAAAGTCAATCAATAATTCAGGCTCTTCTTCACAAGCTCTTACTAAAACATCGGCTAAAATCAGACGTCCTTCCGCATCTGTATTATCGATTTCAACACTTAAGCCATTACGCATAATTAAAATATCACCTGGTCTAAAAGCATGAGGCCCAACAGCATTTTCCACTGCAGGGATAAGTAAATGTAAACGAATAGGTAAGTTTCGTTTCATAATCCAGTAAGCAAGACCTATTGCATGGGCTGCTCCGCCCATGTCTTTTTTCATGATGCGCATCCCGTAGGGAGATTTCAGATTCAATCCTCCAGTATCGAAACAAACCCCTTTGCCAATTAAGGTGATGTGAGGATTTTTTTCATCACCCCAGGTTAAGGAGAGCAGGCGTGGTTCTGATTGGGAGGCACGGCCAACTGCATGAATGGCGGGATAATTAGCCTGTAACAATTCATCGCCAATCCATTGTTCGAATTGTGCATTATGTTCGGCGGCTAATGCGTCCACCGTATTTGCCATTTCTTTAGGTCCCATATCACTCGCGGGCTGATTGATTAGATCACGTACTAAAAAGTGAGCTTGGGCTAAAAGGATTAAATCAGAAAGTATTGGGGGTTCAACTACTAAGACACGAGGAGGAGGAGCGTCTTTTTTGTATTGTTCAAAACGGTATTGCGCTAACGCCCAATATAAAGCTGCTTCCTGAGAACAAGGTTCTTGCAGTTGATAATGGTTTGCTGGTAATAAGAGAGCTGCATGAGCCATCGCTAATATTTGCGGTTCATTACCAGTCCCTACATAGACTTTCTCTAATAAACCCTCGGTATTATGAAATAAGCAATATTCGCCGATTGCTCCATTAAATTGAGTTTGGACAAAATAATTACGCTCTGCTGGAGTTAAGGTCGTATTTTGGTTCTGTAATTGCTTCGGAGATATTAAATAAAGTGGAATAGAGTTGACACGATTGATTGTATAAAAAAGCTCAGCGTGCATGTCATGTTCTCAAGTAAAAGTAAAATGATCTTTAAACTGATAATTAATTATCAGTTCTGGATTGTTTTTTGTCAAAGAGCAGTGGAATGCATTTGCAAAAAAGATGTTTGCCAAGTAGATTTGGCTTAGAATAGTGCATTATAGCCTGGGTGCGGTAAAGTGAAATTCGTGTATTGCTTTGCTGCACCCAGGCTACATTTTTGTAACGTATACAAACCGGTTTTATTGCTTAAATCTTTGGTATATTCCGACTAAATCAGCTTCACCGATAACATGTCCAGTCATGGCATTCAAAACTAAATCTCGTGTTGTACCATCACCTAGATTTAATACGGTATCTAAAGCGTATAATTTAAAATGATAGCTATGAGCAATTCCAAAAGGAGGACAAGGACCTCGATATCCTAAACCATCCCAACTATTTTTTGCATTTGCGGCTCCAGAAGGAACTGGGCTTCCAGCTTCTAAATTTTTTACATTGGGAGGTATATTAAATAAAATCCAGTGCGTCCAGATGCCTTCAGGAGAATCTAGATCGTCTACAACCAGCGCAAACGATTGTGTTTTGGGTGGGATGTTACTCCAAGCTAAAGGTGGAGATTGATCTGCTCCAGTACACGTATAAGGATCTGGAATTAGCGAATTCATTTTAAAGTCTGGACTTTTTAAGGTGAGTGAATGGGCAACATTATTGTATTGAAACAGAGAAAGGACTAAGAACAAAAGGAGAGAATATTTTTTCATAATATTTTTTACTCCGACTTATCTTTATTTAAAAAAACTAGATAATAAAGTATGGCACTAAAATCATCTAGATAAAAAAGAACAAATAATAGTGTAGTATTTTTTACCTGCAATTGAGGTAATTCCTGAGGTATAATGGAAGTAACAATAGGGATATAAAATGACCAATGAATGTGTTATTGATTTGATCGTGGCAAAAAAAGAAAAATCATTTATTGTTTTTGAAGACGAGCATTTTATAGCCTTTCTGGACTCTCGACCTCTTTTTCCAGGCCATACATTGTTAGCCCCTAAAATGCATATTAAAACATTTTATGAAGTACCTGAGGCTCAGGTCGCCCCCCTTTTTTTACTCACGCAAAAACTGGGAACCGCTGTTGAGAAAGCGATGGGCGCGGCAGGAAGTTTCATTGCAATGAATAATTCAATTAGCCAAAGCATCCCTCATCTTCATATACACATTGTTCCCAGAAACAAACACGATGGACTTAAAGGTTTTTTCTGGCCGCGAACTAATTATAAGGACGAAGCAGAGATGCTTGAAGTGCGAGAAAAAATTAGTCGGCAGTTAGACAAACACACACTCCAAAAATAGCATATTTAATGGTTTTTAAAGTTCATAACACAACTCATTTGTTGCTTTGTAATGTACTTGTTTTGTTTGGGCGCCTTGTTTTTTTAATTGCATAACCAATGATTTATTATTAAAAGTTCCCACCCATTTTTTAATCTTGGAAACAGGCCATCGGTGTTTATTAATGACCTCACCATTGCTATCCAATTCTTTTACCACAAGGGTTCTTGGTAACTTAAAAGGTAAAGCCTCTTCGTTCAAAATGAGAATGGCTAAAAAGATGCGTAATGAATAAAAAGAGGGTTGAAAGTCGCCACTTCGATGATTAATATTTTTTAAAGTCGTGCATTTGGAATTGGTAAATTTTATATTCCCAGCAGTTTGACATTGCGCTTTATTTTGAGGCTTGCCAGTCATTTGAAAATGTTTAGGAGCACTGATATTGGGGCGAGTTTCCCTGGCGAACCATACACGCCCGTCCATATCAACTAAAAAACGTAGGGTAGGGTCTTCATTCCTAAACCGCTTTTCTTCAAGTAATTTTTCTAAAGTGGATAAAGACTCAATAAAATAAGTACATTCTTCATGATGAACTTTATTAATCAAGTGAAAACAATTAGAAAAGTCTGGTGCTACGGAAAAAAACTCTTCATGGAGTTTAGAAGAAAACAACATACAGCATACCTCTTATTCCTTTTCCTTTGGCTAGATTGCAAAATTTAAATATTCCTTAGAGTCAACCTAAGGATGGGGGCTGATTTTTTCATTCTTGCTTTACAAGGTCAATAGTATATTATTGATTTTAGTCCCAAAACGGATTCAGTTCTGAGTTTCAATAATATTAGGGATAACCATGTATTTTCTCTCATTTATAATACTAGGATGGTTTACGATGACTTCTAATTTATCAGCAGCTGATACACCACTTCATGACAATGCATATGATTATTCATTTCATACATTACGCGGGCATGATTCCCTTCCCTTGTCATCTTTTAAAGGGAAGGTGTTAATTGTTGTAAATACGGCGTCAAAATGTGGTTTTACTCCGCAATATGCACGCTTAGAAAAACTTTATGAAACCTATAAAGATAGGGGTTTAGTTATACTTGGAGTTCCTTCAAACGATTTTGGTGGTCAAGAGCCGGGTACTGAGGAGGAAATTGCTAGTTTTTGCCAAGTTAATTATGGTGTAACTTTTCCGATGGCGGCGAAAGAAGTGGTTTCAGGAAAAGATGCGCATCCTTTTTATCTTTGGGCTAGACAGAAATTAGGGTTTGGCACGGCACCAAAATGGAATTTTCATAAATATCTTATTAATCGTAACGGCGAGCTTATTGACTATTTCTATTCAACTACATCTCCAGAAGCGGGAAGATTAGTCAAAGTTGTTGAGCAAGCGCTTGATGAAAAGGCCTGATTTAAAGCGATGTAGTGAAACCTGGAATTGAAATTAGAGTCTATCAAGAGGTAAATCATGATGGTACTAAGATAAGACTATTTTTTGATATTTCCTCTCTGCCTACTGCCCGCGACGTGTTCGCGGGATCCAGTAAATTACCCCGCTGCATATCCTCCCGCAACAGCGTTATACACTTGCACGAGACTATCGAGTAATTGAGCCTTTTGTTGAATTAAATTTAATTTACTTCGGTCAAGATTTATTTTTGCATTGATCACATTGCGATAATCTCTTGCCCCTGCTTTATATTGGGCTTTTGCAATAGCATATGCTTTTTGGGCTGCCAAATATCCTTTTTGTGTTTGTATGTAAGATAAATTGTTTTTTTGCTCGTTTGTAAGAGCATCATCAACATCTACGAATGCAGAGTGAAGGGTTCCAAGGTAATCATAATAAATTGCTTTGAATCCAGCCTTGGCTGCTTTGATGTTTTGATAGGAACTGGCATTGAGAATTTTTGTTGATGCAGCTGCTTCAGCAATCCAAATGTTAGTACTCAATTTTAAAATATGGGTTAAATCAACAGATGCCCCGCCAATTAAACTAGTCAGGGCAATCGTTGGGAAAAATGCAGAATAGGCGACTCCAATTTGCGCTTGCGCCATTCTCAAGTTATTTAAGGCGATCATAATGTCAGGACGATTTTTTAATACTGCTGAAGGTAAGGATTTAGGTATCAGATGACTTGTATTTAAAGAAAATAAGCTACGATGAGTAGTAATAGGCCCTGGATTTTGATTCAATAAGAGGCGAATTGTATTTTCACTTTGTGCTGCGATATTTTCAATTAGAGGAATATTTGCTTCCTCTTGGGCAATCTGTTGATCTAAATTGGTGATGGCTTCGATATTACTGGCGCCTTTTTTGAATCGAATTTGTTCGAGCTGACGTAGTTTCCGCAAATCGCCACTCAGAGCTTTTTCTACGGCCAATTGTTCTCGTTGACTCAAGAGCATAAAGTACGTACCGCTCATTTGGCTAATAATACTTAATTTTATTGACTGGGTTTGCGCTTCTTCCATGGCTAAAGAGGCTTTTGCCGCCTTAATATTACTAATATTATTTAAGATATTTAAGGTGTACCCTGGAACAAATCCGGCGTTGTATCCTCTAAATCTCAGATTGGAAATGTTTCCAAAAAAAGGATTATTTGCTAATTGGCCTTTGGGTGTAATATGAGTATTCCAAGTTCCACCTGTAAACCCAGTACCGCTTCCATCTAGAGTGGGTATCCAGGCATATTGAGCCGCTTTAAGTTGGGCTTGTGCTTGCTCAATTGTCGCATAGGAACTTCTAATCGAATCATTACAGGCTAAGGCTTGGGCCATAAGTTGATTGAGCTCTGGATCATGCAACTTTTTCCACCACGCAAAACGACTTAAATCAGCTTGGTTATTGAGGTATTTTACTCCACTACGCGTACTTTTAGGATAACTCACCTTTTCATGAATAATGCAGTTTTTGCAACATCCTCCAAGTATTATGGCAAATAGATTGAGCAAGATAATTTTTAGTTTCATAATTGGGCCAATTTTAAATAAATTTAATTAGTCGAGCTTTGTTCTAAATATTTTTCCTGTCAAAAGAATCAAAACAAAAGAGATTAACAAAATAGGTAAAATATTTGGGATAATTTGAACGAGTGTGTTGCCCTTTAGTAAAATTCCGCGGGCAATTCGGACAAAGTAGGTCATAGGCAGGCAGTATCCTATGAACTGAGCCCATGTCGGCATGCCATAAAAAGAAAAAATATAACCCGATAAAAACATAGAGGGTAATTGATAAAAGACACTCAATTGCATCGCTTGCATCGGCATCTGGGCGATGGTAGAAAAAATCATGCCAACCATTAAATTAGCGATAATAAATGGCGCGACGGCTATGTAAAGCAAAAGAATGCTTCCTTCGGTAGGAATATGAATTAATAACTTGCCAAAAATGAGTATGCTTGTGAGTTGTAAATAACCTAACACAATGTAGGGGATCACTTTACCAAGAATGATCTCCAATGGTTTTAATGGAGTACTTAAGAGCATTTCCATAGTGCCAGATTCTTTTTCTGAGGTAATCGCAGTTGACGTCAGCATTACCATGGTCAGGGTTAGCAACACACCAATTAAGCCAGGAACGATATTATAAGAACTTGTATTGGATTCGTTATAAAGTCGGTGAATGGTGAGATTAACGCTTCTATCTGAATGCGTTGGAGAGGGTGAGCCTAAACCTTGTTGATTGAACGTATTTAGGGTTCGATTCAATATAGGCAGTGCATTGCTAAGTGCACTGGCACTGCTTCCTGGATCGGAGCCATCGATTTCAACCAGTAACTGGGGATTTTCTTTACGAATGTACTTCCGCGTAAAATTGGGAGGAATAGTAAAAGCGAGACTTATTTTTCCATTCGCGAAATCTTGATTCTTTTTATGTTCATCTAATAGTTCGTTCGTTATTTTAAAATAACCTGAAGCTTCAAGTGCGCTGACATAGCTTCGAGTCAGTGGTGTGTTATCATAACTGATGATGGTAGTAGGCAGGTGCTTTGGATCGAATTGAATGGCAAAGCCAAAGAGAATAAGTAGCATAATGGGTAAAATAACGAGCATCGCAATGGTACCATGATCTCGAGTGACAAGAATAAATTCTTTACGTATTAACCCACCAAGACGGGTTAGAGATATTCCTTGTAATAGACCTTTATAGTTCATCGCATTAATCCGATAAAAACCTCTTCAAAAGAAGGTGTGCTCTCTGTAAATGAACGATCGCTGTTTTCTTGAATGACTTTATCCAATAAATCAGGATCGCGTGATGAAATTCGCAATTCATTATTTACAATTGAAGCTAATAGCTTTGGGTATGAATCAAGCAATTGTTCCATTAATTTATTTTGCTCTTTTCTATCAACTTCTAAGATATATGTTTTAACTTTTGACTGCGGAATTAAATCTTTTGTGCGGCCTGTATATAATAATTTCCCTAAATTAATGTATGCCAGATCAGTGCACTTTTCGGCTTCATCCATATAATGGGTAGTTACCAGAATTGTGGTGCCGTCGCGTGAGGAAATCTTATGCAAATAATCCCAAAATTCTTTACGTGCTTTTGGATCAACGCCAGCTGTAGGTTCATCCAAAAATAATAATTGAGGTTTATGCAGCAAACTGCATGCTAAGGCCAAACGCTGTTTCCATCCCCCCGATAAATTACCTGCTTGTACTTTTTGATAGTCTGTAAGCCCGAGTTCTTGAATCATTTCTTCTATTGCTTGATCGCAATTTTTTACTTGAAAAATATCGGCAATAAAGCGGAGGTTTTCATGAACAGTCAATCCCGTATAAAAACTGAATTTTTGAGGCATATACCCAGTGCGTTTTTTTATCTCATCACTTTGGGTTTTTATATCATATCCAAGACAGGCCCCTTCTCCATCTGTGGGCGTTAAAAGACCACAGATCATCCGGATCGTTGTTGTCTTACCACTACCGTTTGAGCCCAGAAAACCAAATATGGAGCCTTTTTCTACTTGTAGGTTAATGTGATCGACTGCCACTTTATTATCGAATTTTTTTGTTAATTGTTTCACATCAATTACAAAATCACTCATCAAGCTAATTCCAAAGTCACCGGTTGCCCGAGATGAATTTTTTCTAGATCAGGACAATCGATTTTGGCTTCGATTCTGAATACAAGGCGTTGACGTTCCTCGCGAGAATAAATAATAGGGGGAGTGTATTCAGCAATATTTGAAATAAAGAAAATATGCCCCTCAGCAAAATTTTCATTGTGATCGGTCTTAATCTTAACGTGCTCATTAAGGCTCAATTGAGAAAGCCGTTCTTCAGGAACGAAAAATATAGCTTTAATATTGTTTTTGGTAATTAAGGAAAGCACAGGCGCACCTGCTTGGACAAACTCGCCGCGTGTGTAATACGTATCAAATACAATTCCCAAATCCGGTGCAAAGTTCTCTTTGCGCGTCATCTGCCATTTTTTGTCGGCGGTATCTACCTGATTGTTCTTGAGTCTAAAATCAATATCATTAAGTTGCTCTTTTGAAATGTTTAAATCTCGTTGAGCTGCATCAAGATCATTTTGGCTTGCTGCATTTTGCTTACGCATTTCCAGGGTACGCCGATAGTTGATTTCATTGTAATTGAGTTGGGTCACTATTTGTTGACGTTGAGCAAGCAGATCTTTTTGGGTTAGTTTGCTCATTTTGACATTAAAAAGTTCACTCGTTTGTTCGAGCTTGAATAGAAATTGATTTGTTTTGACTAACTGTCCTTTTAATACAGCTAAATCGGTTAGTCGACCGCCAAAATCCGCCGACAAATAGACTAGATCCGTATCAATATATCCACTAAATATCTTATTTTCTTTTTCGCAGGCTGTGAGCAATAAAAGAGTCAAAGCAGCGAGCAGCAGTTTATGCATTTCAAACCCATCCTGAGCTTTATTACGAACTGCTGAAACATCAGCAGATATGCAATCTTGGGGTATTTAAGTTATGTATATTAAGCCCAAGAATTCTATGTGTCAAAAAGAGTTGTTCATTTGATGAGTGACTCAATTTATGATGCAGATATCCCTCTTTATTTATGGCGGTGATACTATTTGACCTACGCTTAGTAACATGTTAAACAACAACCCGGCATTAAGTCACTAAGTGTTTAAAAACCCCAAGGAGTATCTGATGAATTTTAAATCGTTTTTTTGTCTAACAATTGTAGCTTCTTCTTTATTAGCCCAGTCTGTCTATGCTGAGCAAAAAACAATTTCTTATAAAAATGAAAGAGGATCAATTTTAGAGCTTAATATCTTGGCAGATAATAAAATTGAAGGTTATTTCACCACCGCAGTTGCTTCTAAAACGTGCCCACAAGCAATTAATCAAAAAAGACCGATTATTGGTTATATGGTTGGTAATGCGCTATCGTTTAGTGTGGTTTATCCAATGTGTGAATCGGTATTGAGTATTAGTGGTCATTTTGATAAAAACCAGCAAGCCATTGACACCATATCCATACTTAGCAAGCAAGCAAGCGACATTACTCACGAAGGTCCCGGAGCGCGTTTTATTGTCCACGATTCTTATAAAAAAATAGGGTAATTCATAAACCCGTATTTAAGAGCCTGGGCAAAACAGTATTGACTCAGGCCTTTCCCCTTAACTGCAGACATATCATCTAACTCCAGAACGAATCAATCTTTAATCTTAGTGATGCCTATTACTAATAAAAATTGGGCGGCAAAATAGAGAAACATGATTAAGATCGGCATGAGTTTATTATCCGTTAATACAAATAAGTTTAATGACAAAACAAAATCAGAGAGTAAAAAAAGACTCGCTCCAGTCCTTATCAATAGCGAGTGTTGTTTTACTTGAAAGGAACAAAATACCATTAAGGTCAGCAGGCATAGATAAATGGCTACTGGTATTTTCATTTCCCCAAGATAAGGAAATAAAAAGTAAAAACTTATTAGGACAAAGACTAAAACGGGTAAAAAGAAAAGCAAATTTTTTCTTTGAAATCGCATGTTCTTTAAAAAGATACTAATGTACATGCAATGGGCGCCCATAAATGCCAAGATTCCTAGATGCAATGCAATCTTCATGGGAAGAGTCAAAAAGATATCACCGATTAGTGAAAAGCCTAAGGCACAAAGTAGTAAGATTTTTATGGGTCTTGAGGGATTGGTTTGGACGGTAAATAACATCAGTAAGGCAATGGGAATTGCTTTGAATAAGGTGGTCAAAGGATATTGAATAAAAGAGAGTAGCAAAAGGTAAAGTAGCATACTGAGTAAAATAAAAAGTATCGTTATTTTAAATGGCTGGCCTAGCATATAAAAGTCCTTATTATTCAGTGATCTCTTGTCATTTCTAGTATACATACTCTTTGCCCATCTCTTTAAAATTTTGTTTATTGAGACAAACTATGGTTTAATAAAGCGCTCTTTGTGTTTTATGAGACCTAATTATGAAAAAAATAATCTTACTTTTACTCATTACTTCTATTTTTTCAGTTGGACATGCCAGTAAGCTTAGTAAATTTTTAAAACAAATGGATGAGGAAGATAGGGCCCGTCAAGAACGAGAATGGCAACAAGATATGAATTTTGGTGATTTTTCATTTCGTTTAGATAGACGGTATAGCGATGATCATGGGCAACGTTGTCGTGATTATAAGTTTAGATCGCGCAGCAATCCTTTTCGCCATGGATATTACACTGTTTGTGATGAACGCTAAGCGCTAACCAATTTACAGGAGATAAAAGTGTTACGAACCTTTTCTCCTAGTCACCGTAGTTAATTCTTCACTATTCTGATGTGCATTTCATGAATTAAATGGATAAATTAATTACATATCCTACAATAACATCATATAGACCTAAATCTTGCTTTAGCGATGCAATTCAACTTTAAGGATGCATTTATGAGTAAGTCTATGACGATACTGCTCTTCTTGGTGGTTGCTTCTTGTGGTTATGCTAACATTGCCAATAATATCTTATTAAGCAGAACATCTGAACAGAAAACACAAATTCTAAGTGGAATAATCAATGCAGCAGGAGAGCCGTGTATTCCTAAGGAAGCTTTTTATCAGGGGGTGGATCTTAATGATGCTGCCTATTGGAATATTGACTGTTCTTATGGTCAATCATTTGTCATTCAAATCGCTAATGACGCTGCTGCGACAACAACAATAATTCAATGCAGTGCGATGAAATCATTAGGGGTTCAGTGCTTTAAGAAATTTGGTTTTTAAGTGAAGATTTCAATCAAGAGCTACGAGTAAAAAATTTACCATGGATGGATGGGGTAAATATTGATGGAGTTGAGAGGAAGCTGGTTGTATACTCCATAAAAAGAGGTATTAATTATATTAGTGAATAAAAAAAGGATTTTTTATGGCGCAAACAGTAGAACATCGTGTTATAAATTTAATTTCAAGAACTCAAGAAATCCCTGCTGAAGAAATTGATTTGGATCAATCAATCGACCAAATTGTTCCTCGTTCTCTGGATTTAGTTAATTTATTTTTTGACTTGGAGGATGAGTTTGATCTTGATATTCGTAATGACATCCATAAAGAAAAAACAATCCGTGAAATCGCACTTGATATTAAACAATTAATTGCGAAAAAAAATTAAGTGAAAATGAAGTTCTCTTTAATAAATTATTAGCACTGTTTCTTTAACTCGACTTTAGTCTTTTAAAAAGAAAACCTATCCCTCTCCAATAGAAAAAAGAAAAATAAATCAAAAATTTATGCATCTAAGCACTATTTTGCACATTTACTCATTGTCATTGTTCTAAATTAAATTTAGAATGCCTTTTTTATTATGAGTAGACCAAAATGACATCAGTATTATCATTTTTAGGAATGAAAGACAAAGAGCCCTATACTTCAATGTCTGAACTGGGTATTAACAGTGATCTCAGTAAGTTGCAATTGGAATCACAAAATTATTTTACCATTGCAAAAGGAGCTCAGGCTGCTGATTTTAACGTACTTGGTGTAGCTATTAAAGAAGGGGAGCATTTCCAAACAAACACTAAAGCTCATATCGATTTTTTAAAGAGATGTACTGCGCTTGTTAAAGAAAAATCCACGCAACTGAAGAGTATTGATCACAAAATCATAGGAAGTGTGGTCTTTGGTGCAGCAGCAACTGCCTTATCGTTCCTGCCAGTAGTGGGCTTTTTAGGTTGGATAGGCTGGGGGGCGGCCGCTTATTTTATCCAACAACGTGCTATTGCATATACTCAATATCAAGAGTCATTAGCTCTTTTAGTGGGGGCATGTAATTGGAGTCTTGGTGAAGGTGTGAATCAACGCCAAAGCATTATTAGTAATTTGACTACGAATGAATCAGTACGAGATATGATGGCTGTGCTTTATCCTGTTCTTACTGAAAAACAAGTAAAACATCTCATTGCGGATGATATTGAAGAGAAATTTGCTGAAGAATTACGAGAATATGAAAAAAGATATCAATTAGGTTTCAATCCAAGTCAATTCTTTTCTAAAACAGATGATACCATTGCATTAAGTAAAAAAGGTGCAGAATTTAGCCGTTGTATTTACGGCTATAATAAAGGTGGTTTTACTGATTTTCTTGATGCCATTGTATCCGTCCTTCCCGATTTATATAGAGCAGCACTTCATGGTTGTCAAAAACTACAATACTGGTGGCAGGAGAAGAGTCATTCAGTAGAGAAAGAAGAAACACATGATCACCACGTTCCGACCACTTTAACTAACAAATAGATAATTATGCATCACCCTAAAGTTCTGGTTTACATTCGGACTTTAGGGCAATAAATAATATAAGTATTCATGTGGTTTTTCTTTACGACAAAAGATGACCATTATTTTCTTTTTTATAGCCTATCTTATTGATATTTCTATGTTTTTTATCACTATTGCGCGCGAAAAGCGTGATTTTTAATTCGAGCATACATTTGTCGTATGTATATGGTTTTATGATTGCAACTTGAAAATGAGGAGGAAAAATGGAGCTTAAGATAGAAGCAAGGGAGGATGCGGATGTTTTTATATACGGTAAAATGGATCCCAATGAAACGAACAGAATGCTTTTATCTAAGGTAAGTCAAAATATTAAGCCTGATAGCTTCTCAAAAATTGCTAAGTTACAACACAGTGGCGCGAAGCTATGGTTAATCCGCGATAGTCGGGTGCCTGGCTTACTTACAGTTCAATCGATTAGCTGGAATAAAGAATTCTCATTCTGGGGAATTAATGAACCTGAGCGATATATGCTATCAAATCACTATGGATGGATTTTAAATAATTCGCTTCCGGACAGCGATGCATTTCTTGCAGTAGTAGATTCAGTGGGGGGCTTTATCGATATGACTGAAGATAAAGCGAAGCCTCATCTTCCTGGATTATTAAAAATTCTTTCTGAGAATGGATATGATGTAGAAAATAGAGTTAACCCGAAAGTTGGGGAACAAACACAATTAATAGGATATACAAGCTACCATATCGATCTTTTGCCACCAAAACGAGAAGATTCGAGTCCCAAGCTGGAATCTACGGAAGTTTGTTTACCAGAAGGGCTCATTATGGCACTTTCTTGCCCAATTACGCTATTAAAAACAGGGCAGATGAAAGTAATGAAGGACCCAGTGACCCGAGTTATTGATGGTATTTCCTATGAGCGTGGCTATTTACTGGAAAAATATCCTGATTTGCAAGAAGGAACGGATTTTTATCCCAATATTAGGCTCAAAGCAATTATCAACTATATCTCTGCAACTTCTTTGAAGCCAGAAGACTATTGGGCGAAATTACAGAAAATAGATGAAGATATTAAAGATCCAATATTTTTGGAAACCCTGATAGAACCTGTTTTAAGTCCTAGCGGTCATTCCTATGAGAAAAAATCTATCGAGGAATGGATAAAAAAGAAACAAGTTGATTTGCCCACAGTGAGTAATATACTTCCAATTCCTGATCCAACGACTGATGAGAATATCAGAGGTAAACCTCTTATTCTTAATAAAAATTTAATGTTATTTATTAAGGCTTGGCCAGCTTTTTACGAGGACCAAGAGTTCCAATTGGCAATAACCCTCTCCAAAAATAATTTATCATGAGGTACTACTCTTTTCTCAAAGGCAGAAAAAAGTACTATGAATAATATGGTAGCCTGGGTTGCAGCGCAGCGAAACCAAGGGAAAATTGATTATCTACTCCCAAGTTTCGCTGCGCCGCACCTCAGGTGTTATTCTGTAAATAGTTATGAATAAATAATACGTGCGAGTTCAGCACCTAGGCGTGCATTGTTTTTAATTAAAGCAATGTTGGCAAGCAAACTTTTTCCTTGGGTGAGCTGAGCTACTTCGGCTAAGAGAAAAGGAGTTAATGCTTTTCCTGATATGTTATTTTGTTCCGCTTTTTGTATCGCATTCATAATTACTGGTTCAATTTCCTGAATTGGGATATTAAATTCAGTAGGAATTGGATTGGTGACCAAGACTCCTGATGACATGCCTAAATCCCAATGCGCTGTTAATATATGAGCAAGGGTTGATACATCATCTACCCAGGTTGATAAGGGATAGTGGGTTGCATCGGTATAGAACGCGGGTAGTACCTTCGTGCGATAACCAATGACTGGTACACTCATCGTTTCTAAAAATTCTAAGGTACGTGGCAGGTCCAGTATAGCTTTTGCACCTGCACAAATCACGGCAATTGGTGTTCTGGAAATTTCAATGAGATCAGCCGAAATATCTTGAGCATCGCCTCGATGAACCCCGCCAATTCCTCCAGTAGCGAATAATTTAATACCGGCTTTAGTAGCACAAAATAAGGTTGCAGCAACCGTGGTTCCGGCAGAGTGTCTATTGGCCACTATAAAAGGTAAATCGCGTCGGCTTGCTTTCAACACCTCTTTATTGTTTGCAAATTGCTGCAATTCATTAGCTGTTAAACCAATTTTAATTGTTCCATCAATCACAGCAATTGTTGCGGGCGTGACATCATGTTCGCGCACAATTTGCTCTACTGCTAGTGCGGTTTCATAATTATCAGGATAAGGCATCCCATGGGAAATAATTGTGGACTCTAATGCCAGTATCGGTTTTTTATGCTCGAGCGCTGTTTTTACTTCTGGGGAATAATCAAAAAATTGTTTCATGATGAGTTTCTCTTACTGAATGGTTTAATTGAATATTTTTTAATGCTTCATAATTAATTTGTTCATTGACGGTGTGGCACGATTGTACGGTTAAAGCCGCCATTGCTGCCCCTGTATGGCAGGCATCAATAATTGATTTGTTCTGTTTCAATTCATAGAGGATCCCTGCAATGAAAGCATCGCCTGCTCCACTGACATCGACTATTGGATCGATAAAAAATGCTGGAACATGTTTTTGAACGGTTTCATTAACAATTACATAACCAGATTTTCCCAAACTGATAATGCAATTCCTAACCCCTTTATCTAACAACAATTTTCCTGCTCTGATGCAGTCAGCAACTGAATGAATACGGGTATGGGTCAATGCTTCTGCTTCAAAACGGTCTGGTTTCAACAGAAAAACATTCTCTAAGGAAGATGGTAATTTTTGGGCTTTAATCACTGAAACCGGATCAATGCATAACTTAATATTTTGGATGCCTGCTATTTGAATTGCATATTCAATGATTGTATGAGGTAAATTGGTATCTAGAAAAATAATTTCTTCATTAGTCCATTCTTGCCACGATTGGGTGAATTGGTCATATGGAACATGATCAAAAATTTCCATGTCGGCTAAAGCAAGAATTAATTCTCCATCTTTATCGAGAAGAACATCATAGTGCGCTGTGGGTTTATTATGAATTGTAAGGATATTTTGGATTCCTATACCCATATTCTTTAAATGTGCAATTGCCTGCAGTCCATCATTATCTTGGCCTACTACACTGTAGATATGAACATTGTTCGTCAACAATGCAAGATTTTTTGCTACATTATGAGCAACACCGCCAAATGTTGAGATGGATGTAACGGGGTTGGATGTCCTCAATTGCAATTGATGAAGTGAGGTTAATTTCCGATCAATGGTTATGCCGCCAATACATATTATTTTTCTATTCATTAATGGGTCAATAAAATGTTTTGAGTCAAGCATCATAGCATGAGAACAGCTGAGTTTCCTGAGGGATAAGAATTAATGATTCTTGTGCTATTCTTTTCTAATGTCGATTGCAATAGACAAAATCTATAATTTGTAAAAAAAGTTTTCTAATATAAACCGTTTTGCAGATTACTTTTATGAATTTATAAGGAAAAAATCATGGGACTTCTCGTTGATGGTCAGTGGCATGATGTTTGGTACGATACTTCTAAAACAGGAGGGGCGTTCAAACGAGAACCCACCCAATTTCATTCCGCGATCAGTAATGAATCCAATGCTCGATTTCCTGCTGAAAAAGGACGTTACCATTTATACGTATCTCTTGCTTGTCCCTGGGCCCACCGGACTTTGATTTTCAGAAAACTTAAAAAACTGGAAGACTATATTGATGTTTCTATAGTGCATCCGCATATGCTTGAAAAAGGTTGGGAGTTTAAAAAAGAAATGGGTGCTACTGGAGATACCCTTTATGGATTGAACTATTTATACGAACTTTATGTTAAGGCAGATAAGAAATACACAGGTAGAGTTACTGTCCCTGTTTTATGGGATAAAAAGGAAAAAACCATTGTTAGTAATGAATCAGCGGAAATTATTCGTCAGTTTAATCAGGCATTTAATCATTTAACAGGGGATAATCAAGATTTTTACCCTGCATCTCTGCGTGCGGAAATTGATGTACTAAATGACCGAATTTATAATGCCATTAACAATGGAGTTTATCGTTGTGGATTTGCGACAACTCAAGAGGCCTATGAGGAGGCATACATCCAATTATTTCTTTTACTTGATGAACTGGATGGACGCTTACGTAACCAAAAATATTTACTGGGTGAGCAGTTAACTGAAGCGGACTGGCGATTTTTTACCACGTTAATTCGTTTTGATGCGGTATATTACAGTCATTTCAAGACCAATCAGCAGCGAATTAGTGATTATGAAGCGATACAGCCTTATTTAGAAAGACTTTATCATCATCCTGGAATACGCGGCACTGTAAACTTTTTACATATCAAGCAACATTATTATTTTAGTCATAAAACCATAAACCCAACACAAATCGTACCTTTAGGACCAAAACTAAAGTTTGATTCTTGATAATTGTTGCTGCAATGATACCCATAGGTTGGGTCCATTTTGAGCTGAGTGGGTTAATCAATGTCAGTATTAATGATTCCCTTTTTCTCTAAATTGAAGTCTAATTCCGCTTAATTGATGTCATTCCCGTGCAGGGGAATGACACTATATATAGACAATTTGTGTCTAACACATTGAGATGGAATCAATTTGGCGCATTGTTCCTGTTTGCTAGATCTTTTTTCACCCAATTAATTAATCCACCATCAATAAGCAGTTCAATTTGACGTTTGGACAAGGTTTGTGCTACCTCAATTTCTTTATCATTAATTTTTATTTTAAATGATTCTTTGTCCAGAATGTCTGGTAAGTCCTGGATTTCAACAACATCATATAGATGGATTTCATCGTAATCCTTAGTGTTTTTGAAAACCAAAGGTAAAATGCCAAAATTAATCAGATTTTGCCAATGGATGCGCGCAAAACTTTTTGCAATGACTACTCGTAAACCTAAATAGCGAGGAGCTAAAGCTGCA
Organism: Legionella stuttgartensis; assembly: GCF_977063405.2. Lineage (NCBI taxonomy): Bacteria > Pseudomonadati > Pseudomonadota > Gammaproteobacteria > Legionellales > Legionellaceae > Legionella > Legionella stuttgartensis. Next base: position 21,640 of record NZ_CDRUHA020000104.1, on the reverse strand, counting down.
TGCTCTCGGCTAGAGCCTTGACCATAATTTTCTCCACCTATAATCGCATGGCCCATTTTATGTGTTTGAGTACGTTTCGCGTAATCAGGATCGACATGACCAAAAGTAAATTCACTAATTTTAGGTATGTTACTACGGTAGGGAAGAACCTTTGCACCAGCAGGAGAGATTTCATCAGTTGAAATATTATCTTCTACTTTGAGTAATACGGGTACTTTTAATGAATGAGGTAATGGTTCAAATTCTGGCAAAGTTACGATGTTTGGGCCTTTCACTAGTTCAATTTTTTTTGCTTCTTCTAAAGGCAACGGTCCTTCAAAACATGCTGGATTTAATATCCTTTGCTTGGGTATTTTTATTTCTGGATAGGGCATGTCCAATGTTGTGGGATCAGTAATCACTCCTGTCAATGCAGACGCCGCTGCAGTCTCTGGGCTGCAAAGAAATACCTTATCTTCCTCTGTACCCGAACGTCCCGGAAAATTTCTAGGTACGGTTCGTAAGCTATTTTTGTCTGTTGCAGGTGCTTGTCCCATCCCAATGCACCCATTGCATCCTGCTTGATGGATGCGCGCTCCCGAATGAATAAGACTTCCTAAATAGCCATCGCGTACCAACTCTTCTAAAATGGTTCGCGAAGATGGATTGATGTCAAATGATACATTGGGGTGTATCGTCTGACCTTTGACTATTTCAGCAGCAATTGCAAAATCACGATATCCTGGGTTCGCAGAGGAACCAATATAGGTTTGATAAACCTCTTCGCCGGCTATTTCGGCTACAGGGACTACATTACCTGGGCTAGTAGGCTTTGCAATGAGGGGTATCAATTTAGATAAATTGATTTCTACGTGTTCATCATAGGAAGCCTTGGGATCTGCGGTTAATTCCATCCAGTCTTTTTCACGACCTAGACTTAGTAAAAATTCTTTGGTGATTTCGTCTGAAGGAAAAACGGTAGTCGTTGCTCCTAACTCCGCGCCCATGTTAGCAATTACATGTCGGTCCATGGCAGTTAAGTGTTTTAATCCTTCTCCATAATATTCCAAGATGTAGCCTACCCCACCTTTAACATTATAACGTCGCAGCATTTCTAGAATGACATCTTTTGCACTGACCCATTTAGGTAAGGAGCCTGTTAAATGAATACCCATAACCTTGGGCATTTTTATATACAGCGGGTAGCCGGCTATAGCCAGTGCGACTTCGAGCCCACCCGAACCAATGGCAATCATTCCCAAAGAGCCAGCGGCACAGGTATGGCTGTCGGAACCTGTTAGTGTTTTACCCGGTTTTCCAAAGTTTTGCATATGTACTGCATGACTAATGCCATTTCCAGGCCGGCTAAAATAAAAACCAAATCTTCTTGCTGCACTTGCAAGAAAAAGATGATCGTCAGGATTTTTATTGTCTTCTTGAATTAGATTGTGGTCGACGTACTGAACGGATATTTCGGCTTTAGTTTGTTCAAGTCCAATGGCTTCCAATTCAAGCATGACCAGAGTTCCTGTAGCATCTTGACACAGAGTTTGATCAATTTTTAAGGCAATTTCCTTACCGGGTTCCATTTTGCCTTCTAGAAGATGTGCTTTGATGATCTTTTCTGTTACATTCATCGCTAAATCCTCCTTGAGAACAGCTGATTGTTAAAATATAGCACAATGGAATAAATAAACTTGCGAGAACAAGATATGAGTTATAGATTGGAAAAAAGTCAGAAGGATGCTGCGAAATCCATTTTGTGACCTTCCAAAGTATGAACTAGACTTCAAATTGAGATCGTTTGGAGAATAAGGCAATGAACTATGATGATCGATATCAAGCAGGCCGTGTTCTAGTGGATTCACTAAAGGATTACGCGAAACGGACAGATGTAATCGTGTTGGCATTACCTCGTGGCGGTGTTCCTGTTGCCTACGAAATTGCAAGTAAACTCTCGCTTCCACTTGATATTTTTATTGTTCGTAAGCTTGGCGTCCCGGGACATGAAGAGTTGGCTATGGGGGCTATTGCTTCTGGCGGAATAACTGTTTTTAACGAAGAGATAGTCAATTCCCTGCATATATCAAAAAAAGCGATTAGTACTATTCAAAAGTCAGAACAAGAAGAATTATCACGACGTGAATTGGTTTATCGTGGTAAGAAACCGTTCCCTGAGTTAGCAGGAAAAACTGTAATTCTTGTGGATGATGGTATTGCGACAGGCTACACCATGAGAGCTGCAATTGCCGCATTGAAACAGCGAAATCCAGCAAAAATTATGGTTACAGTGCCAGTTGCCGCACGTTCGACTTGTGATGAAATCGCCCCTTTAGTTGACGAGATTATTTGCCCAATGCGCCCGGTTAATTTTTATGCTGTAGGATTGTGGTACAATGATTTTTCACAAACAACCGACGATGAAGTGATGCAATTATTGCAAAAAAGCTAAGCATTACTAGGAAAAATATATCAAACTTAATACCTTCACATCGAGCATGGAGAGATCTTTGGATCTCTTTAATTGTCAATATACCCTAATAAACAGTAAAATTTTACGATTGCAAAAATGAGGGGCAAGAGATGAACGATTTAACCAATAGAATTATTTTAGTTACCGGAGCTTCCAGTGGAATTGGTCAGGCGTGTGCTCGGTTGTGTGCACAGCATGGAGCTCGGTTAATACTCTGTGCTCGACGAGTCGAACGTCTTGAAGCTCTAGCAAAAGAGTTGACTCAGCTTTATGGAGAGGAACATTACGTATTGCCTTTAGATGTATGTGATCCTGAGCAAGTTAAAAAACAATTGGGTTCTTTACCTGGCTCATGGCAATCTGTTGATGTATTAATTAACAATGCAGGGTTAGCTTTAGATACTTTGCCTTTGCAAAAGGGAATTGAAGAACATTGGGATATCATGATTGATACCAATATTAAAGGACTACTCTATGTCAGTCGTACTTTGATTCCTGGTATGTTGGAGCGAGGTCGTGGTCATGTAGTAAATATCAGTTCCGTGGCTGGTCATGAATGTTATCCCAATGGGAATGTTTATTGTGCGACGAAACATGCTGTACATGCTCTTTCAAAATCAATGAGATTGGATATGTTAGGTAGCCCTGTTCGAGTTACTGAAATTGCTCCGGGTGCAGTAGAAACTGAGTTTAGTGAAGTACGATGGAATGATAAACAAAAGGCAAAAGAATTTTATCAAGATTTTCAACCTTTATTAGCTGATGATATAGCTGATGCGATACTGTATTGTATTACTCGCCCACAACATGTGGATATCGAGGAAATGACGATTATGCCTACAGTACAAGCTTCTGCGAATCATTTATCGAGAGATAAGAAATAAGTAAATTTTGTGCAAAAATTACACAGCCATTACCTTCAATGGTCTATTATTTATACATATAGGTGATGACTAATCCTGGCTGAACCATTTAATAGTTTCAGATTGGGAGGTTGTGTTGGAGTGTGGTGAGCAAGCCTATGTACCTAGTAGGAAGCCTAAAGCACTCCATAAACCTCCAGAGTGAATCACGTAAGAGGCTCAGGATACAGGAAGTCGTCGCCTGTATTTCTAAGTAAAAATCCCAATAATTTATAATAATATTCATTTTGATTAAATTATATACATATCGTATACTTAAGCTACAGAAATTAGAGTTCTAATAAAGGCCAGGAGGCTATTATGAAAAAACTAATTATTTCCGTAGTCTTAAGTACACCGCTTTTCTTAACAGCTCTACCTGCTTTTTCGGCTCTACCCTCTGCTCTTGAGAATCCAGCATTGAGGAAAGATGCTGCTGTAGTTAAAAATAATTTACCCAAAGCAACCAATTACGCCTATTGGTATCGATGGCATCACTGGAACAGATGGCATCATTGGCACCATGGGTAAATTTTTATGTTAAGTCTCTAAGTTTTCACTATCGAGGACGAGATCATGAACAGATTAATGCTTATTTTAATGGTATCAGGGATCACATTTTTAGTCACAGGGTGTGTTACGGAGCGTGTTTATTATAATCCATCCTATACTAAGACTTATTATACCCCAGCGTACAAGACTCCAGCCTACACTTATTCGGCCAGTTATCATACTAGTCCTTATTGGGATGTAGATTATTATAATGATAGCGATGCTTATTATTATGGTTATAACGATTTAGGTGATGTTGGGTATTGGGGTATGTACAATACCTATCAGGTTTATTAATTACATCTTGGTTTTTCTAAGGTGTCAGATCCTCGTGTTTAGGTGCGAGGATCTATTGATTTCATCTACTTTTAACTAATTTAAATGAAATTGGGTTTTTAAGTGTTACTTCACATTCAAAAAACTCCCTAAAAATTAGGGAGTTCATTTGAATTATTCTTTAGCTCGAGAAACGTACTCCCCTTTGCGAGTATCTACTTTAATTAACTCTCCAGTTTGTACAAATAAGGGAACACGTACTACAGCCCCTGTTTCTAAGGTAGCTGGCTTTCCACCACCTCCAGAGGTATCACCTTTTAATCCTGGATCTGTTTCAGTAATAGCTAAAATCACAAAATTAGGTGGTGTCACTTGGATTGGTTCATTATTCCAAAGGGTAACGATACAAATATCCTGCTCTTTTAACCATTGGGCCGCATCTGCGAGTACTTCTTGGCTTAAGGCATATTGTTCAAAATTCTCAGGAACCATAAAATGCCAGTGTTCACCATCATTATAAAGATATTGCATTTCCACATCGGCAACGTCAGCAGAAGGTAATGTTTCATTTGATTTGAACGTGCGTTCTACAACTCGACCTGTTTTCAAGTTACGGATTTTAATGCGAGTAAAAGCTTGTCCTTTTCCTGGTTTTACAAATTCACAGTCGAGAATGCTGCATGGGGCGTCATCAACCATTACTTTCAAGCCATTTTTAAATTCATTGGTGCTATAAATTGCCATTAGTGCTCCACAGTTGAGATTTTGCTTGGTTTTAGTTAAAGTTCGCACAGTTTATCAAGTCTGTGTAATTAATGCGAGATACCTCTTTAAGTTGGCAAAAAAATTTGGCGCAAGGTTTTGCTTCTGTTACTGAATTATTGAGTTTTCTGGAGCTGCCTTTATCTACTGGAAACGTGCATGCTGAAAAGCAATTTTCCAGTCGTGTTCCTTTAGGATTTGCGAAACGGATGCAAAAAGGAAATCCTCGCGATCCTTTATTGCTCCAGGTTTTAGCAACCGAAGATGAATTACAGGGAAATGAAGGGTATAGTATCGATCCTTTAGAGGAGCGTAGTAGTAATCCAATTCGAGGATTAATACATAAATATCACGGTCGCGTGTTGTTAACTTTGACTGGGGTTTGCGCTGTGAATTGCCGTTACTGCTTTCGCAGACATTTCCCATATCAAGACAATAATCCTGGCCGCAACGGATTTAAAGCCATTTGTGACTATATAGCCCAAGATACCAGTATTACCGAGGTAATTTTAAGTGGCGGAGATCCCTTATTGGCATCCGATTTGGTACTGACTGAGTTAATAAAACAATTGGAAGAAATTCCTCATTTACATACCTTACGCATTCATACACGAATTCCTGTGGTTTTTCCAGAAAGGATCGAGCATGGCTTGCTTTCACTATTAAAAACAACTCGATTCAACAAGGTAATCGTGTTGCATTGTAACCATGAGCAAGAACTGGATGACTCGGTACGCCAAGCGCTTCGTGAGTTGCAAAATATAGGATGTCATCTGCTGAATCAAACTGTTTTACTCGCAGGAATAAATGATGAGGCTCATATCTTGGCTAATTTGAGTCAAACTTTATTCGCATATGGAGTTTTACCTTATTATTTACATCGATTGGATAAAGTAAAAGGAGCCGCACATTTTGATTTGCCTTTTGATAGGGTACAAGCAATTTATCAGCAACTACAAAAACTTTTACCAGGATATCTTTTGCCTCGTTTAGTATGTGAGGAGCCAGGAAAATTAAGTAAAACTCTATTAATTTAAATGTATACATTAAGTACGAGAAGAGAGCGTAACTATTTGAAACATTTTACTTTGTTTTCTTTAAAAAAAATTGCAGTAGAATAGTGTGATTACAATTCATCGTAGTCCACGTTCCGCGACTTGTTCGCGTAATCCAGGAATGGAGAATAAAGGCTGAAATGTTTGGCTATAAATCAGATCGCTGTGGACTCAGCGAACAAATCGCGGAACGTAGGTGGTGAAGATAAATGTCAACATACCTTAGTTTTTATCCCCATGAAAAGTTTTGAAGAGGTAAAGAATGAAAAAATTACCTGTATTAAGCCCTGGAGATGCGATTGAAATTATTGCACCTTCATCTCGTAGTACGGACAGTCAATTGCTTGAGTTGAGTGAATTACTAGAGTCTTGGGAATTAAAATGTATTGTTCAAGAAGACATTTTTGCTCCAGATTTATTATGTGCTAATACAGATGAGATGCGATTTAAACATTTGAAAAGCGCGCTACACAATCCCAACACAAAAGCAGTAATTTGTGTGCGTGGTGGTTACGGTTCGACACGTTTAATCCCCAAATTAGCAGAAGTTGGACCTCCAGAATCAGTCAAACTATTTATTGGCATCAGTGACATCACGTGTCTGCATCTTTATTTGCAACAACATTGGAAGTGGCCAACAATTCATGGTGCTGCTGCGCCTGATAAATTTTCCAAAGAATCAATTGCTGCTGTGAGATCTATTTTATTTGGTGAGGGTCCGGTTAAGTTCACTGGTCTAATTCCATTGAATAACCCTGCACAAAAAGAAGATATTATTAAGTCTCAGGTCATTGGAGGCAATTTAGCAATTATTCAATCTGGGGTGGGCACGTGTTGGCAAATGGATGGTCGAGATAAAATTATTTTGCTCGAAGAAATTGGTGAACGAGGATACCGTGTTGATCGAATGTTGGAACATTTAAAGCAAGCAAACATTTTTACCAATGCGGCTGCAATCATAGTGGGAGATTTTCTCAATGGTGATGAACCGAACGGTTCTTCTTTAATTGAACCTATCTTAAAACGTTTTGCTGAAAGTAGCCCTATCCCAGTTCTCAGAATTGCAGGAATAGGTCATGGTTTCATTAATTTCCCGATTCCTTTGGGAACAGAGGCGCATTTACAACTTGGTGAACGGGCCCAATTAACGTGTTTTCGGTAAACCTGAGGACAGCAAAGTAGCCCCAGGTACTACATTATTTATATAGTCCTTCCTTCATCTTGATAAAGCTTAATCAGTTTTTCTTGAGCGCAAGTATTTCCTTGGGTTACGGGTTTATAACTACCATCACTTTGCATTTCCCACGTATTGCTGTTGTCTTTGAGGTAGTTTTTGATAATTTCTTGCTTGATTCGTTTTTTGCAGTTTTCATCCAGAATTGGAAACATAATTTCAATGCGATGGTATAAATTTCTTTCCATAAGATCAGCACTAGAACAAAAATAATGTTCCTCTTCATGAATACGAAAATAAAATACTCGATGATGTTCCAAGAAGCGCCCAATATAGGAAAGCACACGTATATTTTCCGAAATACCGGCTATTCCGGGTTTGAGACAACAGACTCCGCGCACCAGCAAATTTATTTTCACCCCAGCTTGTGATGCCTTATATAAAGCTTGAATTATCGTTTTATCAGCTAATCCATTTACTTTTAAAAGGATTTCGGTGTCTTCATTTTTTAATGCAGCTGCAGTACATTGCTCGATATATTGAAGTAATGTTTTTTGTAACGTAAATGGCGAATGACTTAGTGCTTTGAGTTTGACTACTTTACCCAGCCCGGTTAACTGTTGAAAAATGATTTGGATATCAGAGGTGATCGTCGGTTCGCAAGTTAATAAACCTAGGTCAGTGTATCGTTTTGCCGTGTATTCATGGTAGTTTCCGGTGCTCAAATGGACGTAACGCTTTAGTTTTCCATGAGCTCGGCGAACAACTAGAGTCATTTTAGCATGTGTTTTATACCCTACTACCCCATAAAGCACTAGAATGCCCGCGGCATGTAAACGGTTTGCTAATTTCAGATTGGACTCTTCATCAAAACGAGCCCGTAACTCGATAACTGCTGTCACTTCCTTACCCGAATGAGCTGCATCAACCAAAGCATCGACCATTACGGATTCTGAACGAGTACGATATAAAGTTTGGCTAATTGCCAAAACATTGGGATCGCTTGCTGCTTGTCTAACAAAATCAATAACGAGCTCAAAGCTTTGGTAGGGGTGGTGGAGAAGGATGTCTTGCTCATCAATAACATTGAATAGATTTCGTTCTGATTTAGGAAATTGAGGGTATTGCGCTGAAAAAGGCGGGTAATTCAAGTCAGGTCTATCAATGCTATTAATCGCAGTTAAATGGCGCTGTATATTAACTGGCCCATCACAATAATAGGTGTCTTCATGACGGAGATGATATTTTTGTAATAAAAAATCCACAATTTTTTCGGGGCAATTTTTTTCAATTTCCAGTCGAACCACATGACCATAATGACGAGAAAAGATCTCGCGTTGTACGGCCTTGGCCAAATCATCAATTTCTTCCTCTCTTAAAAAAAGATCGCTATTTCGAGTTAGACGAAAGGAATAACAACCACTTATTTCCATTCCTGGAAATAAACTATTAACATGGGTAGTAATAATAGATGAAAGATGAACAAAATAATGAGCATCTCCACACAACTCTGAAGGCAAATGAATGACTCTAGGAATCGATCTGGGGGCATGCACTACAGCATAATTAATATTACGGTCAAAAGCATCTTTACCACTTAAAGAAATAATGAAGTTTAAACTTTTGTTAATCAGTTGCGGCAAAGGATGTGCCAAATCAAGAGCGATAGGACTAATTACTGGTTGAATCTCATGTTTAAAATAATGTTTTGCCCACAAGTGGATGTCATCGGTCCATTGCTCGGTATCAAGAAAATAAATATTTTCCTTAGCTAAGGCTGGGAGAAGTTGCTTATTAAAGATGGAGTAAAGCTGATCAATTAGTTTATGTGTTTTTTGGCTGATTTGGCTAAATGCTTCATCAGAGCGTAACCCATCAATAGTTAATTTTCCTGATGACATGGCAATTTTTTCTTTAAGCCCAGCTACCCGTATCTCAAAAAACTCATCGAGGTTACTGCTACAAATGCTTAGAAAACGCATTCTTTCCAGCAAAGGAACCCGTTCGTCATTAGCCAGCATCAAAACACGCTGATTAAATGCGATAATAGAGAATTCTCTATTGATATAGTATTCAGGATTATCCAACACAGTGTCCAAGGGTAACTCCATTTTCTTACAAAAAGTAATAAGGCCTGGCTATGGTACTATTTTAGGTCTTAACGAACCAGAAAAAAACATACAACGATAAATCCTAGAAACCCATAAAAAGGTGATAAATTCCAAAAAGTCAAAGCAAGGAAAAACACAAAGCAACACAGCGCCATAGGGATTGAAAAATACATCCCTACAACACCCTGAGCAACGGAGTAACTTGCGGCTGCGAGCAGGGCTAATGCGCCATATTGTACGCCAATCATTATTTTTCGCATTCCAGGTCCATTATGGCTTGTAAGCCAATGATAGCCGGCTATAGCCATCAGGAGTCCTGGTAAATTAAGACTGAGAACAGCAAGAATTAAACCGGTGATTCCGGCCGCTTTATATCCAATAAGGGCAGATAATTTGACACCAGTTAATCCTGGAAAAATAAAGCTTGAACCCACCATCGCGATAAATTCTTCCTGCCCTATCCAATGTCGATATTCAACAGCCTCATACTCCAGCAGTTTTAACATTGAATTCCCACCACCTAAGGAAATAAGACCAATTTTTCCAAAGCTTAGAATGATCGCGACCAAGGTGTTTATCATAATTTCATTAAATTTTTCAGGAAAGTTACATATTCGCAGGAAACAGGCTCATCCAGCAAGTGTTTGGAAATAGTCTCTACCAAATGCAGCGATTTTCCTTCAATACATAAGCTAAAATAAATTTGATTGCATACTTCGAGACGAGCGAGCTCAATTTTTATACTTGGATTGGTCGGTAATTTATAAATAAGCGCTTCCTTTTTGACATAAACTTCTATTCCTTCTCGTTCAACCTGTTGCGCTATTTCATGTAGGTCGGGGGGAAGAATTTGATCTTGAGGGCCGCTAAGAATTATTTTTGCTCCATAACCTGCAGCATGGTTTGATTGTTTGAGTAGAGGCTTGTAAAGCAATTGTTCCCGACGTTTCTTAATGTTGTAATTTGTTCCTGGTAGCAAATAATAGTAATCTTCTCGATGTTTTTGCTTGTATTGAGCTAAGTCGAGTAATGACGGATCAATAATATTTAAGGTAATTATCGTATTATCCGGCCAAAAAAAACGTCGCTCCCATTTTATCTTTTCGTCTTTTTTATCCACTAAAGTGGCCAAAGACAAGCTTGTTTTGGGAGTAAATTCGAAATTCCAAACCAAACGTTGGTTCATGCTCAATTGCTACTCGTAAAATAAAGAGTATATACTACACCTTTATTATGCAAAGCAAGGGAAGGTATTGATATTATGGCCATTCTGTTTTTTTTAGTTTACCTAATATTTACTTTAATTGTTCTTTATAGAGCAATGAATCCATTAGTTTGGGAGTTGGGTAGCGTTTTTTACTTAATTGTTGCCACATTTGCTATTGGTTTGCCTTGGATAATTGGTTTTTTGCTCTGGCTTGTGATTATTGTTGCACTACTCGTAGTCTACCTTGAGCCGTTACGCGCATCGATAGCGGATTACCTTTATAAAACCGCTGGCAAGTCGATTCCTAAGTTATCCAAAACAGAGGAAGAGGCACTTAATGCCGGTGATACTTGGTTAGAACAAGATATTTTTACTGGAACTCCTAATTGGAACCGATTAGCAAGTGTAGTTACAGTGCTGTCCGCAGAAGAGCAAGCGTTTCTTGATAATGAAACGAACACTTTATGCAGTATGATCGATGAGTGGGAAATTAGCCAAAAACGTGATTTACCTGAAAATGTCTGGTCCTATATGAAGGAAAATGGATTTTTTGGATTGGTCATCCCAAAAGAATATGGTGGTAAGGGATTCTCTGCGCGTGGGCATTCTGATGTGGTAATGAAAATATCCAGTCGTTCGGGGGTTGCTGCGGTAACCGTGATGGTACCTAACTCCTTGGGCCCTGGCGAATTAATTAATTATTATGGTACCGAAGAACAAAAGAATCATTACTTACCCCGTCTTGCAAAAGGTATTGATATCCCTTGCTTTGCTTTAACTGAACCCGGGGCTGGTAGTGATGCAACCTCCATTCAATCAACTGCAATCGTCATGAAGAAAAAAGTTGATGGTAAAATGGTGCTTGGATTAAACATTACTTTAGATAAACGTTGGATAACTTTAGCGCCCGTAGCCACCTTAATTGGTCTCGCAGTGAATGTGAAAGATCCCGATGGTTTGTTGCAGGGTGAAGGAGAAGAAGGCATCACCTGTGTGTTGATTCCACGCGATACCAAAAATCTAGAAATTGGCAATCGCCATTTACCTTCTGATCAACCCTTTATGAATGGCACGATTCGTGGAAAAGATATTTTTGTGCCAATAACAACAGTGATTGGTGGACAGCAACGAATAGGTAATGGATGGCAAATGTTAGTTGAATGTCTATCGATTGGTCGTTCCATTTCGTTACCGGCGCTTGGAGCAGGTTCTTCCTCTACGTGTTATCTCGCAACGAGTGCTTTTGCCCGCATACGTTGCCAATTTAATGTGGAAATTGGTCAATTTGAAGGAATTGAAGAAAAACTTGCAGAAATCGCAGGTTTAAATTATTTGATTAATTCAAATCGCTTACTGACGGTAGCCGCAGTGAACGAGCATAAAAAACCGTCTGTGGCATCGGCGATTGCGAAATATTTTAATACAGAATTGGCGCGAGCTGTGGTTAATGCTTCGATGGATGTTCATGCAGGACGTGCCGTAGTTGTGGGGCCCCGTAATTATCTTACTAATTTTTATAATGGAGTGCCTATTTCTATTACGGTGGAAGGAGCCAATGTGATGTCACGCAACTTGTTGATTTTTGGACAAGGCTCGATGGCATGTCATCCTTATATCCGTCAAGAATTTTACGCAATTTCTAATCAGGATAAAGAGGCTTTTAGAGATGTAATCTGGAAACATATTCAATATTTCATGCAAAATTTTGCCAAAACAATTTGTTCTGGATGGACAGGTGGGATATTTATTAGCGCTCCTAAGCAAAAAATGAAACGTGAGTATAAACGTTTGGCTCGTCTAAGCCACGCATATGCATGGCTTGCGGATTTGTCTTTGATTATGCTTGGTGGGGATTTAAAACGTAAAGAGCGTCTCTCAGCACGTCTTGCTGATGGTATGTCCTATCTTTATATGGCAATGGCGGTTTTACGCAATGTGCAATTGAATAATGAAAATCCTGATGATTTAGTGCACGCTCAATGGGCAGTGTCTTATTGTTTTTATCATGCCCAACGAGCAATGATCGCGTTGTGTTACAATTTCCCATCCAGATTTTTAGGCGCTTTTGCTCGTGTTTTGGCATTTCCTTTGGGGCAAACGATGCGTTACCCAACGGATAAGTTGGATCAGAATTTAGCACGATTGATGACCACAAATAATCAGTATCGTGATCGATTGAAAAATCTAGTTTATTTAAGTGGGGATGCAAAACAACCAATAGACAAAGTGGAGCATGCTTTACAACAAATCATTAAAACAGATGATCTTGCCAAAAAAGTGGGTGATTTAAGACGGGTTAAATTTGGTAAGTTAAAAGATAAATTGAAAGCAAAAGTGGTGAGTAATGAACTCACACAACAGGAAATGGATGCGTTACTTGCAACCGAAGCGGCTCGATGGGATGCTATTTTAGTTGATGAGTTTACTTTTGATTCTATGAAAAACCAGTTATTTAACTCGGTTATTGACGAGATTAAATCACCATTTATGCAGGAGGATGCTTCTTCTTAAGGAATGGATGTCCCTCGGGAAACCGCGGGTTTACGTTTTGAGTTCTATCGGTTTTGCCGCGAACAAAGAATAAGAGAATTAAAATACGTTTCCTGGCGTATATTTACAAATTTTTAACAGACGAGCTAAAAAAGAAGTTATCTTATAAACAGTGTTGGTTTGCTATAATTAGGTCAATACAAAATAGAATTCATGTGAGAGATTAATGTATGTCTGCAACTTCACCTGTAATATCATCGGTTAATGATAAAACATTTGTTAGAGAAGATCTTTTAAAAGCAATGCAACTCGCAGGAACTTCAGTAGAGTTGGCTCAATATTTAAGACAACAAGTCCATGATATAGTGGATAATTCACGAGCTTTTAAGAAATCGCCCGAGAAAATGCAAGTGGCGCAACAAATATTAAAAGCAGTAGATGAGTTTACCCAACTTGTGGAATATAAATTTTCTGAAGAAGAAAAGAAAATCTGGGCTGGTATACCACCGAGTTCCAAATTTGAAAATATACATCGTGGAATTACCCAAGAGGCTGTTGAATTATTAGAGAAAAAAGGTTATCCAGGAATTCGATTCGATTTTGCTGTCAAGCAGGCTGGCGATGACAAAGGACATTTTGTTCGCGGCTATGCATCTATAGAAAAAGGAGCTCCTCCGTTGGATGAAGAAACAGTTGATGCATTAGATCGATTGTTTAACGCATGGTTAGCGAATGAACATCAAGTTTTAACTGAAAATGGTTTTTTCTTTAAAACGGACGCAGAAGGAAATAAAACGAGACAACTGACAGCAGATGAAGTAGAAGCGATAATGGCTGATTCAGCACAAGGCTTTAAGGATTATTTACAAAGTAATCATGCTGAAACCCCACTTGTATCTCGACAACGAGACTATCCAGGTGAACATCGATTGGAAGAAGCCAAGAAGGCCGCAGCTCAAAAAGCTGTCGAACGTGTTATCGAGGCCGAAGAAGCGGAGAAAATCGAGCCCGAAGTGCAACCGACAAATATTAGCCCTAGCTAATTAGGGCTCTTTTTTTACCCCTGAATAAGCATTAAATAAGGGCTTAAGTTAGTACATGTAGTGAAGAATGATGATTTTTTGTTAAATCTTATTCACTGCATGTAGTCTCTCTAGAGTTCCTATATCAAACCAAAGGCCTTCATATAGGCAAGCAGTTACCCTATTTTGATCCGCGTATTGACGGATTATAGGGGCAACCGAATAGCGACCTTGTTTGTAATTTGCAAATATTTGTGGATGATAGCAACAGATACCTGCAAGCGTATATTTTCGATTTTCGTTACTCAACTGAGTTTGATTGATTAATCCGAAATCTCCAGGATGATTAAGGGCTGGATTTTTATTTACTAAGATTACATGAATTGCACGAGTAATTTCGGGTTGTAATTGAGAGAAATCAAAATCCGTATAGATATCCGCATTGACGGTAATAAACGGTTTATCGCCGAGTAGCGGCAGTGCATTTACAATGCCCCCCCCTGTTTCCAAGCCTCCTGGCGGTTCAGGTGAATAACAAATTTCAATTCCCCAACGAGCTCCATCACCTAAATGTTGTCGAATTTTTCCCCCAAGGTAGGCATGGTTTATGACTAATCGTTCAAAACCTGCTTTTGCTAGATTGATTACATGATGTTCTATTAAAGGCTTTTCTTTAACAATACACAGCGCTTTGGGGGTGATATCAGTAAGCGGCTTTAAACGGTCGCCACGTCCAGCAGCCAATATCATAGCAGTTTTCATGGTAGATCAACTCTCATTTGCATAAATTGGAAGAAAGAATGCAATTCTTCATAAGTTTCTGTACATTCAAGGACATATTTTAAGGTTAAAGGTAAGTCTTTAAGATATCCAGGTTTGCTATCTCGTAAATACAAGCGACTAAAGATTCCTAAAACCTTTAAGTGTCTTTGTAAACCACAAAGATCAAATGCACGGATAAATTCAGGCAAGGAATAATCTTTAGTTAAAGCACTTTGAGTGTAAAAAAACTCCACCCATTCTAGAATTTTACTGCGCGGCCAGGAAATATAACAATCTTTGAGTAAAGAAACCAAATCATAGGTGAATGGGCCAACCATTGCATCTTGGAAGTCAATAACTCCTAAGGTTGATTCAGCTTCATTTTGTAAAAGCATCAGATTGCGAGAATGATAATCACGATGGATAAAAGTCAACGGTTGCTTAGCTACTTCTGTTGCAATCCATTCCATGGTTTGTTGTACTAAAGTACTTTCATCCTGATTTAGTTTTAAATCAAGATATGCTTTAAAAAACCATTCGGGGCATAAACTCATTTCTTTGAGCATATGCGCTTTATCAAACGGTGCAAGTATCGGATCATGAGTTGGGCACGTTTGAATTTTAAATAAAGTGTTTATGGCATGATGGTAATGAGCATTCACATTTTCAGAATGAAGATCATTCAAAAGAAGTTGATCTCCTAAATCACTTAATAATAAGAATCCATCCGCTAAATTAGCCGCCAGAATTTTCGGCGTATGAACATCCACTTTCTCCAGCATTTGTGCAATATGTATAAAAGGTTTTAGATCCTCTTTTCCTGGAGGCGCATCCATGACAACTCGTGTGAGACCGTTATATTGAAGACGAAAATATCGTCTAAAACTGGCATCTCCAGCCAAAGGAGCTAATTGGAAATCCTGTAGTTTTAGCGTATCAATTAACCATTCTTTAAGTGCGTTTTCTCTAGCATGCATGGTATACTTTCCCATCATTATTTCTGGTTGTAACTTATAACCAAGATCTCCTCTCTCATGAATAGAGAGAATAAAGGAGAATGTTGTGGTATGAATTATACCGCAATACCTTTAGCGTGAACGCGACGATCTAAAGTGATTAGTTACATATTTTTGTGTGCATAATAAGGCATTTTATTACCCGTGAACAAGATTTCATTTAAATGGTTCTTGATGAGCATATGTACGACCTTACTTATTTTGCTCATGGTAATTTATCATGCGTTAGCCCATTCTGCTTCTTTAATTAATGAACCTGTTCAAGCATGTGTGATCGCTCGTGATGTTGATTTAACGGATGCGGTTAGGTCAAAATTTGCCCAGTGCTTGGGTTGGAATGCCGATCAAAGCTCTCCGATTTGTCTTGGTTCATATCAACCCCTCACTGTTACACCGCTTGCTTCACCTGATGAAATCAGGATTATGGCAGATAAAGTTTCTTTCTATCAGGATAAGCCATCAACTTTATCTGGACATGTTGAAGTACAGCAAGGCCAAAGAATAGTCAATGCCCAAACAGCGCATGTATATCGGGATCCCAAAAGTAAAGAGGTCACGAAAATTGAGTTTTTAGGTAATGTTCATTATCTGGAACCTGATAAAATATTGATTGCTCGTAAAGCAACAATTAATCCTCAAGATAAATCAGGTCAAACTGAAGATGTACTCTACCGTTTTAATACCAACAAACATTCGGCAATATTACCTGCATGGGGAAGGGCTAGTCTAATGCAGCGTTTCCCTAATTCAGATTACTTGTTACGTCGAGCGACTTATACTACCTGTGCGCCACAAGATAAAGCTTGGGATATTGAGGCTAAATCAATCGTTATTGATAACAAGAAAAAAATGGGTGTCGCCAGGAATGTGAAGTTGCGCATCCATGACTGGCCTCTACTTTATGTTCCTTATCTGAGTTTTCCAACAACTAAAGAACGTAAATCAGGTTTTTTAATGCCGATAGTGGGGTATTCCAATGTAGGAGGCTTTGATCTAGGACTTCCTTATTATTGGAATATTGCTCCCAACTACGATTTGACTTTAACACCGCATCTTTATACCGAGCGGAACGTCATGTTAAGTGGCGATTTCCGATATTTAACTCCACATAGTGTCGGATTTCTTACTGGGAGTTTTTTACCGAATGATGCTGCATATCGGAATTTTTTGAACAATCATGCGGAAGAATTTCCTTTTTTTAGAGATAAGTCAACAAACCGATGGTTATATGGGGTACGTGATACCACGCAATTGAGTCCCAATTTGCGTTTAAATGTAAATGTTCAACAAGTTTCTGACGATTATTAC
Organism: Legionella stuttgartensis; assembly: GCF_977063405.2. Classification (NCBI taxonomy): domain Bacteria; kingdom Pseudomonadati; phylum Pseudomonadota; class Gammaproteobacteria; order Legionellales; family Legionellaceae; genus Legionella; species Legionella stuttgartensis. Next base: position 4,551 of record NZ_CDRUHA020000104.1, on the reverse strand, counting down.
TTTCAGGATTTTAGTACCAATTTGGCCCGAATTACCCAGCGACAATTATTGCGTCAAGCTGATTTAACCTATTCGACAGAACATTGGACTTTTAGAAGTATGGTTCAAAGTTTTCAAACATTACATCCGATCAATGAGACCCCTATTCTTGATCAATATGAGCGTTTACCTCAAATAAATGCTCGTGGTTATTATTATGAATTACCTGCACAAGCAAATTTAAATATAACTGGGCAATATGATCAGTTTTTTTGGCCAACATCAACACAATTTTTTGTGCGAAAAATGCCTCAGGGACCTAGGTTTCATCTTAACCCAATCCTTTCAGTGCCGCAGCGAGTTAGTTGGGGATTTATTACACCATCGGCTGAGTTCGTAGAAAACTACTATCAGGTCCAGAATAATTGGGTTGATACGAACACTGAAGATAACCGCTTTATTCCGCGTTTTAGTACTCATGGCGGTTTATTTTTTGATAGAAACTTTAATTGGAAGGGTAATTCATATACGCAAACTTTAGAGCCAAGTTTATATTATTTGTATGTTCCCTTTTATAATCAAAGTCAGCTACCTATCTATGATACTGCCAATATGATTTTTAATTTTGATCAGCTTTTTAGAACCAATCGTTTTTCAGGGTTCGACCGAATTGGTGATGCAAATCAATTATCCTACGCAGTAACTACTCGATGGATGTCAGAAGGGACCGGTGCTGAATTAGCCAGTTTTTCTGTTGGCCAAATCAAATATTTTACTGATAGACAAGTACAGTTATGTCGTAGTCCTACCGGCATTTGTACCGCAAGTCCTCTTGAAATTGGACACTTATCTCCATTTTCTGGAACATCTCCTATAGCTTCTCGGGTGGTTTATCACTTCAGTCGGTCTTTAAAAATTCTGGGTGATTATGTATGGGATCCTGCTACTTCTGCGACAAACAATGGAGATTTAAATTTACACTATCAACCTAAATTTAATGCGGTTATTAATTTTGGCTATAGCTACCTAGTCAATGGAGATGTGACCAAAGTTAGGAATAATGCAGGAGTTGATAATGCATTACATCAAGGTATGGTTTCTGCTGCATGGCCTATCAGTGATCGATGGAGCGCTATTGGTGCATACAGTCATAATATTAGTAAAGATTACAGCATGATGTCTTTATTAGGAATGCAGTATGATAGTTGCTGTTGGGCTGTGAGAATTTTGGGAGGAAGGACGTTTAAGAGTTTAAATGAAGAATATATGCCCCAATATAATAACAACATCTATTTGCAAATTTTATTAAAAGGCTTAGGATCAGTGGCAAATAGTGATCCTGGAAGTGTATTGCGTACTTATATTCCCGGATATAGTGATCCATTTCATAGTTAGATCGAATAGTGGTATAAATTAAAACAGAGCCGCTTGTGTTTTGAATAAAAATAACCTAAATTGCTCGAAAAAAAAGTAATAAGGATTAACATGTATAAAAAAATAACCCTTGCATGCATATTGTTTGCTGTCGTTGGTATGGCCGAAGCGAAACAATTATTGGATAAGGTGGTTGCAGTTGTTAATAACGGAGTGATCACAGAAAGTGAACTAAACAAACAAGTTGAATTAACAAAGAAACAAATTATTGCGCAAAGAATGCAAGTTCCAGAAGATTCGGTGTTGCGTAAGCAAGTTCTTCAACATTTAATTGATGTGAATGTGCAGCTGCAAATGGCAAAGCAACATGGTCTTACTGTAGATGATACGGAGTTAAATCAGGCAATTGAAAAAATAGCCACTGCGAACCACGCTACTGTAACTCAGTTGCGTGAGGAAATTACTAGGCAAGGAATGACTTGGAATGAATATAGAGAAAATATTCGCAAAGAAATTCTGCTTTCTAACTTACAACAAAAAGCGGTAGGGCGGGACGCTGCTGTTTCGAATGAGCAAGTCGAGCAATATCTTAAAACGGAAGGCGGAATAATTAATCGTTCTGCGCTCACCTATCATCTTCAGAATATAGTTATTCCATTAAATGAAGAACCTACATCTGAAGAAGTAAAAAAAGCACAAAGCAAAGCTGATTCTTTATTAGTGCAGATTAAAAAAGGTGGAGATTTTAGCCGTCTGGCTATCGAAAACTCCAGTGGTGAATTTGCATTGGAAGGAGGAGATTTAGGTGAGCGTCATTTAGCTGAATTACCAGAATTGTTTGCAAAGGAAGTAGTGAACATGAAAGTGGGCCAAGTAGCAGGTCCCTTACGTGCAGGTAATGGTTTTCAGTTAATTAAACTGGTTTCTATTGGTGGAGACAATCAACATCATGTCATTACCAAAACCCATGTTCGTCATATTCTTTTAAAGCCTGATCCAAGCATGCTTCCTGAAGATTCAAAGAAACAAGTGAAGAACATTTATCAGCAATTAAAATCAGGTAAAGATTTTGCACTAATGGCAAAACAATATTCCCTGGATTCATCCAGTGCGGTTAAAGGCGGTGATTTAGGATGGGTTTCGCCAGGGGTTTTAGTCCCGGAGTTTGAGAAAGCCATGGATAAGCTTGCTGTCAACGAAATTAGTCCTCCTGTAAAATCACAATTTGGTTGGCACCTTATTCAAGTGCTTGGTCGTAAACAAGAAGATGATTCGGAGGCATTTAAAAAGCAGCAAGTACGCCAATTTTTACAACAACGAAAATTTGCCGAAGCAGTTCAAAATTGGCAACAACACATACGTTCGGATGCTTATGTGAATATTATTGAAAAGGAACTGGCGTGAAGCCACTGCTTATAAGCAGCGGAGAACCTGCCGGAGTTGGTCCAGATTTATGTCTGGCTCTTGCGGAGTATGGTTTTCCTTTGGTAATTTTAGGAGATCAGGCTGTATTGGAGGCCAGAGCTGAAGAACTAAATTGCGATATTTGTTTTACACCTTATAAAAGCGGACAAGTTATTGAGCCTAAACCTGGTCATTTGACCGTATGTTCGGTAACTTGTCCTGAGACAGTTCAAAGTGGCTGTCTTAACCCCAAAAATGCTCCTTATGTAATCGAGTTATTAAATCAGGCTGCCATATTATGTGGGCAAGGTGATTTTTCTGGTTTAGTTACGGCTCCTGTCCACAAAGCAAATATTAACGAAGCGGGCATCTCATTTACTGGTCATACAGAATTTTTTGCACAATTTTATAAAGTAGATGTGGTGATGATGCTGGCGTGTAATGTAATGAAGGTAGCATTAGTGACTACTCATCTTCCATTGCGTATGGTGTCTGATGCAATTACATCCGAACTCATTATTAAAGTGATTACTCAGGTACATCAATCATTAATTCAAGATTTCAATATTAAAGAACCATGCATTAAAGTGGCGGGTTTAAATCCACATGCTGGGGAGTCGGGATATTTGGGGCGTGAAGAAATTGAGATAATCACTCCAGCTTTAACTGTATTACAAGAACGCGGTATGAATGTTCAAGGCCCTATGCCCGCAGATACAATGTTTATTAATAGTAATCAAAAAAATTGTGACGCATATGTTGCCATGTATCATGATCAAGGCTTACCCGTAATTAAGTATGCTGATTTTCATAATGCAGTGAATGTAACTTTGGGCTTACCTATAATACGTACATCAGTAGACCACGGCACTGCTTTAGAGTTAGCAGGCAAAAATAGACTCGATTCGGGCTCAATGTTTGCTGCTGTCGATATGGCGAAAGCTATGGCATTATCTAGGATGAAATCATGATTAGTTTAATTGCTGCAATTGATGAAACTGGGGGATTAGGCCTTAATAATCAATTGCTTTGCCATTTACCCGCCGATTTACAACATTTTAAATCTGCAACCATGGGTAAGCCCATTATTATGGGAAGGAAAACATTTGCTTCTATAGGGAAGCCACTGCCAGGACGATTAAATATTGTACTCAGCCGTAATGTATCGTCAATTGAAGGAGTTACTGTAGTTGATTCCTTGGAAAAAGCCATCAAGCAAACAGAAGAATTCCCTGAAATTATGATTATAGGTGGCGCAGAACTTTTTGCGGAAGCAATAGGAAAAGCAAGCCGTCTATATATAACACGTATCCATCATCAATTTGCAGCAGATGTTTTTTTTCCAGAAATTGATGAATCATTATGGCTTTGTTGTGATGAACAATTTAGACCATGTGATGAAAAAAACGAATACGACCTGACCTTCCGCACTTATGAGCGTACCAGATAGTAGTTTATATATTTATAAGTAGCTCAGTACTAATTTCAATTCTATATTGAGTTTCATCGTAGGGCGTATCTTAGTCTATCGGTGAACTCTTCCATATTCTGTATCACAAACTACTCAAAAACTAAAGTGAAGTGCAAGTTGTTGAGGCAAAAAATGTCCAAAATGGGCTGGTAGAGATCGATATGGACTACTCTAGATAAATAAAAGAAAACAATTAAAAAAAAATGAAAAAAGTGTTTGACACTGAGGGTGAAATCAGTAGAATACGCAGCACGCCTTCGGGGCAGGTTCATTAAGAAGAGAGAAGACAAACTGTGTGGGCACTTTGAATAACCTTTGAGTGC
>NZ_CDRUHA020000103.1:0-255 GCF_977063405.2 Legionella stuttgartensis | reverse complement strand
CTTGGCGGCACATTCATTTTCAAGAACACTCATATTTACGGATGATATAATCATCAATCTTGATGAGATAATCGGAAAGGTTCTTTGGCGGAGGTTAAGAAAAAGCAAGGTGACCAAAAAATGCCCGTAAAATTCTGAGGTTTGCGGCTACCTCCCCTGCAACGAAGCCGCATTTATTAAAGTCCTAAAATAATCTTAGCAGCAGTATCATAACAATCTTCTTCTTCCTCTTCCTCCTCTTTTTCTTGATCAGCT
>NZ_CDRUHA020000102.1:0-300 GCF_977063405.2 Legionella stuttgartensis | reverse complement strand
TCTAGATACCGCGCATAAAGCGCGGTACGTAGGGAGAATACAACCAATACACTCTGAGGAGAGAGAGGCTAAGCTATTAGGGATGTTTACAATTTCCTATCTAGGTATTGCGCGTTCTATCTGAACGGTTTCCCGCAAATTTTTTCAGCCTACGTACCGTGCTTTATGCACGGTATCCAGGGCTTTTAAAATAAAAAATATCTCAACCATTCTAGATACCGCGCATAAAGCGCGGTACGTAGGGAGAATACAACCAATACACTCTGAGGAGAGAGAGGCTAAGCTATTAGGGATGTTTAC
>NZ_CDRUHA020000101.1:0-368 GCF_977063405.2 Legionella stuttgartensis | reverse complement strand
CAGGGCTTTTAAAATAAAAAATATCTCAACCATTCTAGATACCGCGCATAAAGCGCGGTACGTAGGGAGAATACAACCAATACACTCTGAGGAGAGAGAGGCTAAGCTATTAGGGATGTTTACAATTCCTATCTAAGTATTGCGCGTTCTATCTGAACGATTTCCCGCAAATTTTTTCAGCCTACGTACCGTGCTTTATGCACGGTATCCAGGGCTTTTAAAATAAAAAAATATCTCAACTATTCTAGATACCGCGCATAAAGCGCGGTACGTAGGGAGAATACAACCAATACACTCTGAGGAGAGAGAGGCTAAGCTATTAGGGATGTTTACAATTTCCTATCTAGGTATTGCGCGTTCTATCTGAA
>NZ_CDRUHA020000100.1:0-473 GCF_977063405.2 Legionella stuttgartensis | reverse complement strand
ATTCTTCACCGCGACTTTGTGAATCGACCATTGTACACGGGAAATAAGATGCTTGATAATCTAATTCCCATCGGAAAAGGACAAAGGGAGTTACTGATTGGGGATAATGGGCTTGGTAAAAGTGCTTTAGCCCTTGACATTGTGATGAATCAAAAAGATAAAAATGTGTATTGTGTCTATGTGTTGATTGGCCAAAAACGTTCTACAGTAAGCTCTACCATTCAATTATTAAAAGAAGCCAATGCCTTGGACTATACGACTGTTGTGGTGGCCCAAGCGACGGCCTTACCAGGATTACTTTATCTAGCTCCTTTTGCAGGGTGCGCCATTGCCGAGCACTGGATGAAAAAGGGCTTAGATACCCTGGTGGTCTATGATGATTTGAGTGCTCATGCCAATAGTTATCGTGAACTGTCCCTTTTACTGCGTAGACCTCCTGGACGTGAAGCGTTTCCTGCGGATATTTTTTATCT
>NZ_CDRUHA020000099.1:0-510 GCF_977063405.2 Legionella stuttgartensis | reverse complement strand
TTAGTTCTAAAATCCAATCTAAATTTAGCAATTCATTAACACTATACATATAAAATGACTTAAATAAAACAAAATTGATGGTTTATTATACAGACAAAGAGATGATTATCAATCGCTTTGTTGCAACACAATTAGTGAACGTGGTGCATCACATAAAGGGGTAAATTAAGCTGGTAGAGAAAAAAGATCCTCTCGTTCTTCATTGAAAACCATTACTGCTTTCTTCGATACCCAAAAACTCTCATTGTCAGAAATACGAGGTTGAAAAACCGACCCTTAAGGATAGACGCTCCAAAAAGTATTTTAAAAAGGAAAAGGCGTTGTGGCATATACCCTCTATTGGTTAATCATAGCTCAAGCTGAAGGCGATGAAAAGGTGCAGGGTCTATGTTAAAGAAAATATCCCCTGTAGCTTGGCGGCACATTCATTTTCAAGAACACTCATATTTACGGATGATATAATCATCAATCTTGATGAGATAATCGGAAAGGTTCTTTGGCGGAGGTTAA
>NZ_CDRUHA020000098.1:0-600 GCF_977063405.2 Legionella stuttgartensis | reverse complement strand
CATCCACCGTTTGCGCTTCTCTTCTTGACCATATAATCTCAGTTACCTCAGATCATATGCTTTACTTCAAATACAAGTACGCTTGTGTTACCTCTTATTTACCTTATTTTTAATGAACGTCTGGTTATTCCAGATTAAAATACTCTCGTAAAAGTACTTTAATCTGAATAAACCCAATGAAAAACCCTATAATTTGGTGGAGCCGAGGAGGATCGAACTCCTGACCCCCTGCGTGCAAGGCAGGTGCTCTCCCAGCTGAGCTACGACCCCATTTTTTTTGGCATCGATCTTTTGTTTTACTCTGCGTTGCTCATGCGCATTCACTCAGTCACATACTGACGTATGCTCCCTCACTCACTTGCACGCGCGCCTTGATTAAAACAAAACCTCTCGCAAAAAAGCTTTGGCTCACTATGTCTTTATGCGTGTGCTGCCGCACTCGCAACATTATGAACCGGGCTCTTCATTATCTTGAAAACAAACTGTGTGGGCACTTTAAAGTCTTTAGTGCTATTAATTAAGGAGGTGATCCAGCCGCAGGTTCCCCTACGGCTACCTTGTTACGACTTCACCCCAGTCATGAACCACACCGTGGTAAAC
>NZ_CDRUHA020000097.1:0-635 GCF_977063405.2 Legionella stuttgartensis | reverse complement strand
GTTTACCACGGTGTGGTTCATGACTGGGGTGAAGTCGTAACAAGGTAGCCGTAGGGGAACCTGCGGCTGGATCACCTCCTTAATTAATAGCACTAAAGACTTTAAAGTGCCCACACAGTTTGTTTTCGAGATAATGAAGAATCCCAACCGTTACTGAGAAGAAGCGGAAAAGATATTCGATCACGATATTGTTGTTGATGTAAATGAGATGTTGTAGTGCATTTCAATAAATGCGTAACCAGTCGCAAATCAAAAAAGGCAAAGTGCATCGAAGCATTTTTGCGAAAGAATTTTTCTTTAATCAAAGTGGGTGTGTACATAAAACGCGCATTAGCTTGAGTAAAGAAAGATATCGAAGTAAAAATGGGTCTGTAGATCAGTTGGTTAGATCGCACCCCTGATAAGGGTGAGGTCGGTGGTTCAAGTCCACCCAGACCCACCATTCTATGGAATTCTTCAAAGGTTTATTCAGATTAAAGTACTTTTACGAGAGTATTTTAATCTGGAGTAACCAGACGTTCATTAAAAATAAGGTAAATAAGAGGTAACACAAGCGTACTTGTATTTGAAGTAAAGCATATGATCTGAGGTAACTGAGATTATATGGTCAAGAAGAGAAGCGCAAACGGTGGATG
>NZ_CDRUHA020000096.1:0-779 GCF_977063405.2 Legionella stuttgartensis | reverse complement strand
GTTGCAACAAAGCGATTGATAATCATCTCTTTGTCTGTATAATAAACCATCAATTTTGTTTTATTTAAGTCATTTTATATGTATAGTGTTAATGAATTGCTAAATTTAGATTGGATTTTAGAACTAAAAGAAGATGATTTTTCAGATCTAGATGACGATTGCTCCGCTCCCTTCTCTACGAACGAAGAGAGAGAAGACGATCTAAGCAGGGATTTTTCTTTCATGGAGTTCATGCAGAGCTCTATGGACGAAGAGAGATTAAATACAGTTGAGATAGAGTCAGTAAATAAGCCTACAGAGTTATCAAATCCTCATATAGGAAAAGAACGCGTTTCTGTCATACCGCAGCCTTTCGTTCAGCCATTTGCAAAGATTAAAGAGAGCGACCTACTAAAAAAATTAAAAGAAAAAGTGCAAGAAATAGCACCAGATGATATTGATCAGGATTATTCTTCTGATTTGCAAGTGCTTGGTTATAGTGAAGAGCAGAGTTTACGCATCATTTTACGATTGAAATTAGACACAGAGGAGTTCATAAATAACCACCCCGATTTAAGCAAGGATTTTAATATAAGCCAGTTGTATAAGGTAGCTCAAGGAGGACCATCTTCAGTCGCTGCATTGGTTGCTTATCTTAAACATCGCAGTTTACCTTTTGATATAACAAAAGAACAGCTCATTTTACTATTGGCTCAAGGCGTATCCTCATTAAAAGCCCTAAAAAAGTTAACTCAAGAGCAGCAGGAAAAAAAATTACGCTCAAAGCTAGGATTAACACT
>NZ_CDRUHA020000095.1:0-818 GCF_977063405.2 Legionella stuttgartensis | reverse complement strand
CACATATTGTTATCACGCCAAGTAGGTGTACCCTACATTGTTGTGTTCATGAACAAAGCAGACATGGTTGATGACCCTGAGTTGTTAGAATTAGTTGAAATGGAAGTGCGTGACTTATTAAGCAGTTACGATTTCCCTGGGGATGATATTCCAATTGTTGTTGGTTCTGCGCTGAAAGCGTTGGAAGGAGATGACAGTGAGATTGGTGTTAAAGCAATTGAGAAATTGGTTGAAACCATGGACTCATACATTCCTGAGCCAGTACGTAACATTGATAAAGCATTTTTGTTACCGATTGAAGACGTATTTTCTATTTCTGGACGCGGAACAGTAGTAACTGGACGTGTAGAGAGTGGAATAGTGAAAGTGGGTGAAGAGATTGAGATTGTGGGAATCCGTGATACTCAAAAAACCACTTGCACAGGTGTTGAGATGTTCCGTAAGTTGTTGGATGAGGGTCGAGCTGGAGATAACGTAGGTGTATTGTTACGTGGAACCAAGCGAGATGAAGTTGAGCGCGGCCAAGTATTGGCGAAGCCAGGAACAATTAAGCCTCATACAAAATTTGAAGCTGAAGTATACGTGTTGTCAAAAGAAGAAGGTGGACGTCATACTCCATTTTTCAATGGATACAGACCACAGTTTTATTTCAGAACAACAGACGTGACAGGTACATGTGACTTGCCATCTGGAGTAGAAATGGTAATGCCTGGTGATAACGTACAATTGACTATCAACCTGCATGCACCTATTGCGATGGACGAAGGTTTACGTTTCGCAATTCGGGAAGGTGGCCGTACTGTTGGCGCCGGTGTTGT
>NZ_CDRUHA020000094.1:0-1062 GCF_977063405.2 Legionella stuttgartensis | reverse complement strand
AAAATTCTGAGGTTTGCGGCTACCTCCCCTGCAACGAAGCCGCATTTATTAAAGTCCTAAAATAATCTTAGCAGCAGTATCATAACAATCTTCTTCTTCCTCTTCCTCCTCTTTTTCTTGATCAGCTAAATAATATTGTTGAGGAAGGGTTAGAGCATCTAATAGAGGAGGGAGTGTTGGCATAGAAGGTCTAATTTCTTCTTGTCTCGGTTCTTCAGCTAAACGAAGAGAACCGCTTTGAATGGAAGGTGGAAAGAAGCTATAATGATGAGGTTGAGTAAAGAAGTATGACGCTTGCAATTCTCTAGTTGTCTCTGTTAAGAACTCTAACCGTTCATGTACAGCTTTTGTTTCTGGGACCAGTTCTAAGTGTTCTTGCTCCTCTTTATTTTCCTGGTCTGGTATCGATAGTACTTCTTTTTCCTGCTGAAAACTCATTGACTCAATAGGTGCTGGCATAGAGGCATCATCTATTCCCAATGTGTTGCTAGAACATGGCAATGCGCTACCTTTATCGATATCACCTAGACTATCAACAGTCAGCTCTTCTAGGATTCGTTGATTCAACATTTTATTTCTTAAGCGGTACTTCCTCATGCTAAGCGTTTTTTGAGTAAACACCTGGGTTTCAGTGCCATCTTGATTTTTAACAAAATATTTTTTAGTGGGCCCACGGCCTTCTTCGCGAATCGAGGCTCCTGAACTTACTTCACTGCCATTTTGAAATTTGAGCTTCTTAGAAGGATTAACTTTTGCTTTCTTTGTTTTTGGTAAGACCGTATTGGGTTCGCAGGGGCCATGTTTTCTTTTCTGGCTGGATGACTTTTGTGCAAACTGTGCTAAAGATTGTTGCCATTGTTTTTCTGAGTGCTTAAATCCTGCGCACGTTTTTGCATTGGATCCCTTTAAAATCGTTAATATCTTTTGACGTAGCGCGATGTCTAAGGGTTTGTAGTTATTAAAAATAGGAAACTGCCCAATAGCGCGTAACGCTTCAATTTTACTAGAGCTGTTGGCTCTGTCAGCAAGGTCTACTAACTCAGATACCGTAAATCCATATTC
>NZ_CDRUHA020000093.1:0-466382 GCF_977063405.2 Legionella stuttgartensis | reverse complement strand
CATTGCCGGGTAGCTAAGTTCGGACGGGATAACCGCTGAAAGCATCTAAGCGGGAAGCCTCCCTCAAGATGAGTTTTCCCTTGAAGCCCGTTGAAGACTACGACGTTGATAGGCAAGGTGTGGAAGCGCAGTAATGCGTGAAGCTAACTTGTACTAATTGGCTGATTGTCTTGACCATATAATCTGAGCTACTTCAGATTAAAGTGCTCTAAATACAAGCTATAAATGACGTAAGTTGGGTGATTAAGCCCAGACTGAAAAAAAAGTGAACCTTCTTATTTACCTAATGCATAATTCGGGTATAATAGCCCCACTTTATGCAAAAACAGTTTTCCTGGCGACCATAGCGGCTTGGAACCACCTGATTCCATCTCGAACTCAGAAGTGAAACGAGCCCGCGCCAATGATAGTGTGAGGTTTCCTCATGTGAAAGTAGGTCATCGCCAGGGTTTTATTCTTAAAAAGCGGCTTCGAGCCGCTTTTTTTTTACTTTTAATATTTAAAAAATGTCACAAATAGTGTTTTTTTGTTTTTCAGCTTATTAGTTATATCAATACCTTAAAGTCCATAACCTCTAAATTTTAATCCTAATCTTTTAATTAACTCCCCAATATTTTCATTTCTTAATCGTTTCTTATGCTCAAACCTCGATAAAAGATAATTCTCGAGATACACTGAATAAAAAATATTTAGGTATCTTATGATAAAGAAAAATTTCCTAATTTATGGTTCCTATGGATATACGGGTAATTTGATAGCTGAATTAAGTGTGCAGCAAGGATTAAAACCGATATTAGCAGGGAGAGATGAAGAAAAATTAAAGCGTCAAGCCACCGCGCTTAATTTGGATTACCGTGTATTTGACGTTAATGATCTGGAACAAACCAAAAAAGCGCTACGCGATCTCATTGCCGTAATCCATTGTGCTGGACCATTCAAGCACACCTATAAAAATATGGCATTAGCTTGTCTTGCTGAAAGGACTCATTATTTGGATATTACCGGCGAGGTTGGGGTAATAGAGGAACTCATGGCAATGAATGACCGTGCACTCATAGAAGAGATTATGTTACTTCCCGGGGCTGGATTTGACGTGGTTCCCAGCGATTGTTTGGCTGCTTATTTAAAACGTTGTTTGCCAGATGCAAATCGATTAGTGCTTGCGATTGCCTCATTTAATGAAAATGCAGGTTTAAATATCTCTCATGGTACTGCTAAAACAATGATAGAAGATATTCCTGAAGGAACGCTGATTCGAGAGAATGGAGTTTTAAAAAATGTTTCTTTTGGTTGGAAGAGCCATTTTTTTGATTTTGGTAGCCCACGTAAGATGTTATGCACCACAATTTCATGGGGTGATTTAGCGTCAGCATGGTGGTCTACACAAATTCCAAATATAGAAACTTATATGGCTTTACCTAAAAAAGTAATTGAATTAAAAAAAGTGATTAATTCATTTAAATGGGTTTTAAATTGGTTTTTAGTTAAAAAATTTATAATGCATAAAATCAATCAGTTACCTGCTGGACCTACAGAGAAGCAAAGACAGAATTCAGTTGTTAAAATCTATGGCGAAGTAGTCAATGATGCAGGAGAAAAGATTGCTGCCCTAATGACTACTCCTAATGGCTATTCGTTTACTGCTTTATCTACATTAATGATTATCCAAAATGTACTATCAGGAAATGCTCCAATTGGTTTTCAAACTCCCTCTAGTGCATATACAGAAGATTTTGTAATGCAAATTACTGAAGTAACTCGAATTATGGTTCATTAATTGTTACTATTCCCCTGCATCTAGGCTGGTTAATAAGTCCATGGATATTTTTATTATTGAAAATGATTTTTAAAAAATATGTAGGGAATCTAAATGAGAATTAAAGAGCGGCTTATTGCTTTAGAAAATGAAGTGAAGGATGTAAAGTCCATACAATTAGAATTGGCTAAAAAAAGTGCTCTCATGCAGCTCCTTATAGCGCAAATGGAGCAAGAACTGAATCAATATGAGGATGCGAATGAATCAAATGAGTCAGTTAAAGTAAATAATGGGGAGTTGCTTAGTACACATGGCCTTATGAAAAAGCCACCGCAGGAGGTATCTCAAGAACTAATACCACCTGTATTTCCTAACCCCTGAAATTTAAAATACACCGCTTCATTAATTTTAGGAAGATAGGGATGATTATCCGTATAGCATCTGACAATTTTCTTAATTTATTGTGGCCAATTTATGTGGGGTATCATTGAAGTCTTAGACTAATCGGTATAATTTAATAGGATTATCACGATGTTTTAAGATGGCATTGCCCACACATTCGCCCTTAAACTCAGGTAATTTCTTAATTGCATCTTCTGAGATAAGTATGTTTGTATTATACGTTTTATTGAGCTGTTCTATATGGGCAGCTGAATTTACAACGTCTCCTATAATAGTATATTCTTGTCTTTTTTTTGTGCCAATAGTGCCTGTTACTGCATAACCAAAGTGCAACCCTATTCCTAATTTTAGATCGGGTAGGTTACCTTTTTTCACTTCTTCTTCGGTTCGTTTTATAATCTCCAACGCTGCATTTACTGCATTAGCTACATCATTCCCACTCGACAAAGGAGCACCAAATACAGCCATAAAGCCGTCTCCTAAAAATTTATTAATAATTCCTTTATTATCATGAATGATTTTTACGATATATTTAAAAAGATTATTAAGATAATTAACAACAACCGCGGGCTCATTTTGTTCGGTAAAATGAGTAAAATTTCTTATATCCAAAAACATGACACAAACAGGGATGTATTCGCTTGAGTTAGCATCTTTTGACAACAATTTAGCTACGACTTCGGGTGAAACATGCTGACCAAAAATATCTTCAATTCTTTCCCGTTCCTTTTGAGCATCAAAGGCGGTAAAAAGCTGTTTTTTAATTTGCATGGTGACGAACCCAGTCACAACCCCTCCGATTAAGATCATGAAGCCGCGAGCGGCAAAAGCAAACCATGCAACTAAATAGTAATCAATATTCGCGATATCAGTGTAATTTAGAACGTAATATGAGAGCCCCCAATATTCAAGAGCTCCAATTAATCCAGAAAATCGGCATATCCATTCATTTAATGTTAATGACGAAAGAATGATGAAAAGAAAATAGAGTAAGACAGGTGGCATTAAAAGCACATACACAGGGGTTTGAAACGTTGTGGCAATAATAATCCCCAATGTCGGAACACTCATTTCAATAAATGCATTGAAATATCGTAGAACACTAGGCAAATTTTTCTTATGAATTATATGCCAACAAATAACCCGACGCATCAACAGAAAATAGAGTGCCACACTAGCTAAATAACCAGGTAAAAGTAAGGCGGAGATATTTGCAACACGAAAAAATATTTCAGGAGAATGTATGATAAATGTTATCCACATGAGTGATAATAAACTGAAAATACTCGATAAAATTGTTGTTCTTAATTTTTCGGTTTTTAAGATTTCCGCTTCCAAAGGCGTTTGAGTCATTGCATCTTATCCATATTCTTTTCTTTTATTTTAGATGAAATTTCTAAAAATTTTGCGGTGAGAGTTGGTTACAAAGAGAGGAGATAAAAATAATTACCGATACACTTAGAAGTTTTTGAACACATTATAACCTAGTGGAGTGCTGAACCTGATTATCCGGGTATAATTGACCGCTAGGGGTTCCAACTCTTAATCTGGATTATAATGTTACAATGATGCTAAATGTTTATCTTTAAGACGTACATAATGTTGTGCTGAGTACTCTAACATCTCAAGCTCCTGATCGGTTAATTTCCTAATTGCTCTAGCGGGATTTCCAAGATATAGGTAACCACTTTCGAGTATTTTTCCCGGTGATACTAAAGAGCCTGCGCCGATCATAACGTGATGGGGTATATGTACCGCATCCAAAATTAATGCCCCCATCCCAATGAGACAAAAATCATCAACGACACAGCCATGTAATACTGCTTGATGCCCAATTGTAATTCCCTGGCCTAAAATTAACGGTTGTCCTCCTGAAGTATAAGGACCATCGTGGGTAACATGCAAAATAGCCCCATCTTGAATACTGCAGGCATTACCTATTTTAATCGAGTTCACATCCCCACGTATAACCGCCATAGGCCAAACAGATACATCGTCACCCAGGGATACATCGCCAATAATTACTGATTTAGGATCAACGTATACTCTTTGGCCTAATGAAGGAGATTTACCTTGAAAACTGCGAATAGCATCATTCATATTATTAAACCATCGTTACAAATTCTTCTGCGCTTGTGGGATGAATAGCAACTGTATTATCAAAGTCTTTTTTACAGGCACCCATCTTAATTGCTACACCAAAGCCTTGCAGCATTTCATCAGCGGCTAATCCAATAACATGCAGACCTATAATTTTTTCTTCTTTACCTAGAGTAACCAATTTCATCACAGTAGGTATCTTTTCTTCAGCGAATGCTTCAAACATGGGATTAAAACGGGTTTGATAGATTTTAATTTGTTCCTTACCGTATTGTTCAATAGCCTCCTGTTCACTAAGACCTATTGTTCCTATTGGTGGATGACTAAATATTACGGTGCTGATGTTTTCATAGTTTAGGCACGCTTCGGGTTGTTGACCAAATAAACGGTCTGCTAAACGACGGCCCGCAGCTACTGCTACAGGAGTAAGGGCTGGTGCATTAGTTACATCACCTAGAGCATAGATCCCTTGACTACTGGTATTTTGAAAAGCATCGACCAAAACCAAACCTTGTTCATCTGTGGTAACGTTTACTTTTTCGAGATTTAATCCAGACGTTCGGGGTTTTCTACCCACTGCGGCAATAATGACGTCTATATCATGAATAATTGAACCACTGGCGGCGCATACAATAGATTTTCTGCCATCGCTATGTAAGTTTATTTCTTTTGCTTTATGATTTGGATGAACATGAATACCTTGTTGTTGCATGAGTTCCATTAAGGTATCACCTAGGACAGTATCAAAGCGGGATAAAGGTCGTGTGCCTCTCATTAAGAGATGTGTTTCACTTCCTAGACTGTTTAATACTCCTGCTAGTTCCACTCCGATGTATCCACTACCAATGATTGCTACTTTTTCAGGTTGCTTGGTCAAGGCAAAGAAACCATCCGAATCAATTGCATGTTGAACGCCATGAATTACTGGTAGGGAAGGCTCGCCACCTGTTGCTATGATGATATGTTGCGCCTGATACAGTGTGTCATTTACCTGGACTGAGTGCGTATCGTGAAAAGTGCCAGCACCTTGAAGCAAAGTGATGTTATATTGGGTAAAACGTTTTGCGTAATTTTCCCTGAGTCGCTCTATATAGGCATTCCGTTTATTAACTAGAGTGTTCCAATCAAGTGTTGTGGCTGTTAGGGAAAAACCATATTCAGGTGCATGATGGATCATTTCATTAATCATCGACGCATTAAACATAATTTTTTTGGGGACACAACCTAAATTGACGCAGGTACCCCCTAAATAACTAGGCTCTACTACAGCAACCTTGGCTCCATATTTGGCAGCTCGCACAGCACTGGCGATTCCGCCACTGCCCCCACCGAGAACGATAAGATCAAATTGTTGGTTTTTCATAGACAATTTTTGAAAAATAAGTTTATATTATCAGGAACCGTCCAACCAACCAATATAAAATTCCCAATAAATATTTGCCTCATGGGGATGTTTTCCTAGTGTTTGTTTTTTCTGCCTATATTTAAACTGATTTGTATAAGTAAGTACTACAAATACAGCGTTCGATACTGAATTATCTTTTTTTAAAAAATTTGTAATCAATTATTTCGGATCTCTTCCTTGAGCATGATCAGGATTAGGTTTAGGAGATTTTGAGTTGCAACTGAAGCTTATCCTAGTTTTTCCTGCAATAGGATCGGAGATTTTGATCAATGATCTTTAATAAGGAGATTAATATGCCAGCACCTGTCATTAAGATTCGACGTGTCGTGGTTTTAGGAGATAGTTTATCGGATAGAAGTACATTTGATAAACGCATGCTTTTCGGTTTTATGCCTTTGGGTGATCTTTATGGGGTTGGTTTTGATGCACCACGAGGTCGGTTCACTAATGGATTTGTTTGGGGAGACTACTATGTTACAGCGATTATCGGGCAATTTGAGATAGATGAAGCACGAAGAAAACTTAACCTTGCGCACGATGCTCGTGGAAATGCAGATGTTGCAGATGCTATTTTAACGAATGATTTACATTTACGGAAAAAAAATCAAAAAGCATTTAGTTTAAATAATGACAAACATATTTTATATAAAGGATCTCGATTTGCCAGATTTTATTGTGAAGCAGGATTAACATCCTATGATTACAAGTCACAATTCACCCTTAATCCTAAAGAAGAAGTCGCTCGATTAATCGTGGCTCATTTAGAAGAGAAACGAAAACTACTCATTGCAGACGATAAAAAATATAAAGTTAGTGCCCAAGAAAAAGCCGAAACGTTAATCATTGAATGGTCTGGTGCGAATGATTTAATTACGGTGAATTCTGAACCGACTTTTCTTGAAGTAGATAATGCAATCAATGCCCGAATAGAAAATCTTGAGATTTTGATTCAACAGGGTTATCGAAATTTTGTTTTATTGAATCTTCCAGATCTCTCTTTAACACCAAGATTTAAAAATAAAAGTGTTAAGGAACAAGAAAATGCCGCCAAGTGCTCGGTGTATTTTAATAAACAATTGGCAGCTAAAGTACAGCAAATTATTGAAAAATATAAGGACTTAAATACGGCTTTGAATCTTTCGGTTTTTGATGTCAGTACGCAATTTGAAAAAATTTATACTCATTGTGAAGAGTATGGTTTCGAGAAAAGTAAATTAGAAGCACCTTATATTGAGTCTGAGCAATTTAAACAAAGCCAAAAAAATCCGATGCATCAAAAAGAACATATTTCCCCAGCAGATGGTTATATGTTTTGGGATGACATACATCCTACGATGGATACTCATACTTGGTTAGCAGTGCAATTTAAAGAGGCATACAGAACGATTTTTCAATTTATTCCTCCTGAACCTGTACGAAAATGCTGTAAAGATGCGGAAGATGCCTCACATCAATTTTCATCTGGATCTTATACGCATTTACCTCCGGATGTAGTAAAAATAATAAATAACCTTCATCGAAGTGCAATTAGCTTGGGGCAATCGTTTTGTGCATCACGTCGTGCACGAGGCGAGCTATTAAAGCAGTTTATTTTTAATTTACAGTGTCAAAGTGGGAATTTACAAGAGATAGATGCTTATATTAAAACATTTACTCAAGATCCTGAGAATATGAAAATAATAAAGCACAATAGCTCTTTTTTTGATTTTTTTGCATGTAAAAAACCGATTTATCCAGAAGATTATATTAGTGAACTAGGTAAGGTGGTTGTAGAAAATATGAGTCTCAAGCTGCCCGCAATATGATTAAAACATAAATTTTGGCCCCGGGTGCGTGTAGCGAAACCCGGGTTATGTTTCGCTACACCAAGGGTATGATTCTTTATTCTGCGCTTATTTTAAATTCCACATCAACATTGCCACGAATTGCATTAGAATAAGGACAAACTCCGTGAGCTTTGGCTACTAATTCTTCCGCTTCTTTTTGATTTAAGCCGGTAATGTGAGTATGCATTTCTACTCCAAGCTTATATCCTTTTTCAGGTGTGGGGTATAAAGATACTTGAGAAAGAATGGAGACATCTTGCAGAGGAATTTTCTGTAAACTAGCAACATGGCGCATAGCACTCTCAAAACATGCGGCATAACCTGCGGCAAATAATTCTTCTGGATTTGTGCCACCGCCTTGACCACCTAATTCCACTGGTTTGGCGAGGTCAAGTCGCAATAATCCGTCGGAGGTTTCTATATGACCATTTCGGCCGCCGTGCGTTCGTGCTGTTGCAGTATATAGTGCTTTCATATTTTAGTCCTTTAATGATATCTGATCAAAGTTAGAGTTGATTTATGAATTTGTCAATCAGGAAACTTTATATATTTTATTGCATTCTTGATTGGGTACTGTGGGACTTTTTACTCCATAAAACAACCCTTTATCCATATAATTACATACTTGTTTGGTATTTAACTGATTAAGGCATTGGGATAGTGTTTTGTGGCAATGTGGAAAAATAGCCCCAGGAGAGTTAATCGCCTGATATTGTTGGTTTTTCCAACTGCTTTTGTCACTTGTATAATAAGTAGTAAAATTATTTATTTTCAGATTATTGTCCAAGCTAAATATTTTTATCGCTGGGTAATTGTGATGGATGCGGCTGACAGCAGGAGTTGAATAAGCATATATATTACTGCCATCATTTAGATGGATTTTTCTGAATCCATCCATATGTGTATGAGAGGTGAGTAGAGTAATTTCTCCATATGATTTTTTGTTGTTGTTTAATATTTTTATAAATTCTTTCAAGTAAGTCTCATGCCAAATAGGTTCCCCACGATATGAAATTCCTGGTGGTTCATGCATAGCAATTAACAGTTGTTTGGCATGATGTTTTTTTAATTGTTGATTCAGCCAAGCGAGTTGAATTAACGCATCATGCTCCTGATTAGGATACTTAGTAAGGATGGGTGTTCTTGTCCATTGAGTTGCATTTAAAGCAATCAACATAATTTTTTTATTCCCAGGCAGTACATAGCTCGAATAATATCCATCTTGATGCATATGACTGTCATCAATAATTAAGTCTTTACAGTGCGCACAAGCCCCATCCCAGTCCGTAGCAAAATTTAATGGAGAAACGCCATTTGATTCGAAGGGTTGGTAATTACCAAGTAACGAGTCGTTGTTCCCTGTAATATAAAAAATAGGTTTCAGTTCCTTATCGTTTTCATATAATGCATCAAATACAGTTTTTTCAAACTCTCCTTTTTTAGGAGTATTAAATAAAGAGTGAGTGGGTAAATCGCCTAAGAAAAGAATGAAGTCTACTTTTTTGCTGAGTTTTTCATATTCCTTCATGGTAATTTTTAGAAATTCTGTACCGGTATCCTCTCCATCACGAGATTGATTAGTACTGCCGTAATGAATATCACTAATCGTTAAAAAACTTGGAGCTGCAAATACAGAATGAAAGAAGCAAAAAATCAGTAGAATAATTTGAACTAATGAATTCAATTGAATCTCCATTGCTATTTATTCAGGGATATTGTGTATATTAAATCATTTAGGCTGAGTGAGGGTAACGAAACTCAGAAATTTTTGATTTTCCCGAGTTTCGTTGCATGCCATCCGGATGCATTCCTAGGCAGCTTCGCGGATACTCCATACTCTTTGTATTTGATTGGGCGTATCGGGTGCTTGTACCCACAGTAGGGCAGGGCTACCCGAAGGATTAATCGGTAGCGTCTTGGAAGACAACATGACTGCAAAAGGATATTTTTTTACTACAGATTGCAGGATTGCCCATACTTTCCCTGGATCCGCTTGGTTATCGTTTACGATGAGTTCATTGCCTCGATATATTATGTTAACAGGTTGCCCTCTCAGCGCTGTTCGTATTGCGGACTCCAAACGTCTCCATCGAGCTTGATGTACCTTTTGTTTTTCAGCTTGGGTAGGATTCAGTTGGAAACTAATGCGTTGATGTGGTGAAAAAACTCGACTCAAACGACTGCTTTCAGGGTTTTTCTGTAGAAAGTAAGTAATAATTGCATCCAAAACCGGGCGTCCGGGTCCGGAGGCTTTTCCTGGTTGTCTGTTCACATACATTGCAAAAGCCAAAGTATGGCCACTGGCCGTATATAAATATCCTGAAAGACTGTTTATTCCTGTCATGGTACCGGTTTTAGCACGCACAAAACCTTGTTGTATGGGAATACGAAATCTTTTTTGCAAGGTTCCATCTCGTCCAGAAATGGGTAAAGCGGATATGTATTCATACGATAAAGGAAAACGCTGATATAAAAATTTTAATAATGCAATGGTTTGCTCAGGGGTTACTAAACTGTATCGTGATAGGCCTGAGCCATCAGTAAAAATCGCATTCGAAAAATCAATTCCAGTTTGTGATTGTAAAAAGTTTTTGATCAAGGGTTCAGCTCCTCGCCAGTTGACTGGAGCACCTTTGAGCTTTTCAGCAGCATGTAAATAAAGACTATCTGCATAGAGATTATCAGAGGGTTTTAAGGTGTCTGCCATTAATTGTGATACGGGTTTAGAGTGTTGGGTCGCAATTAATAAAGAACCTGCTGGAGTTTTACCTAACTGTACTTGACCATTGAGTTGGATATTAGCTTTGATCAATTGGCTTTTGATCATTGCTTGAGCATACATTAATGGGTTTTTTATAGCCAAACGTTGTTGTACTGCCCATTGTCCTACCCCGACGCAACCACGAACTGTTAAATGATTGTCTTGATCCAAACTAAAACCTACTCCACAGCCTTGAGCGCTGGCTTTAGTTGTCGCCTGGTTATTTAATGTAATAGCGCCACCTCCATCGTCTGCTTCAACGATCGCTGGATCTCCTACCTGAGCACCAGGGTTTACCGTAACGGTTAAACGATTGGAATCAACCATAACAGGGGCATTGGGGGCACCATAGCTGTAAGATAAATCTGCTGTTAACCAACCTGGTGGATAAGGGTCGACTCCAGCAAAACTGCTATCGATGTATACGTTACCCTGGATGGTATTGATATTCCATTCTTTTAATGAGGAAAGTAGTGTATTTAAATCATTGCGGGTAAATGAAGGGTCTCCGCTTAATTGCACATAAACGTTACCTTGGAGTACGCCTTGTTGTATGTTACCCGCACTCACATTCAATTGGTTTTTAAAACGATAATCTGGTCCAAGAACCATTAAAGCGGCTGCTTCCGAAAAAAGTTTCATATTACTTGCAGGGATATACAACCGTTCTGTATTACGGCGATATAAAGTTTGACCGGAAGTCAGGTCAAGAACGACAATTCCGAGATTAACATTCGGGTTAATGCGGTTAATTAACTTATCTACTTCGCTTTGGATACTGGCACCTTCTGATAGTGCTGATAATGCCAATAAAAACGTGCCAGTTAAGGTCCTTTTCATCGATATCGTTCCTTTTGCTTTACCATATGCTTAATAGAGAATTGATAAACATGTCTAATCATATCGCAAGCCCAATCGCTCCAAAAGTCCTGCAAGAGTATCATTATCAAAAAATTTAACTTGCAGCCATCCGCCATCACCATTATCGTTTATTATTTGAACAGGGGCCCCCACTTGCTCTGCCAATATGGCTTGTAATCGCTCAATGTCTCGATCTTTTTTAGCGTTTTGGGGAGGAGAACCTTCTTTGCTTTTTTGCGTTTTAACTGCCTGTTCTAACTGTCTCACAGACCATTCTTGCTCTATAGTTTGTTGGGCTAAATATTCTTGTTGCGTTGGGCTCAGCCCTACGAGAACTCGCGCATGCCCCAAAGATAAGGTTTTATTCCGAATTAAATTTTTTATTTGTTCACTTAAACTGAGTAGACGAATAATATTGGCAATATGGCTACGCGATTTTCCTACCAAAGTGGCTATTTCATCTTGATGATAATTAAACTCATCAATCAAACGTCGATAAGCGCTTGCTTCTTCAATCAAATTTAAATCTTCTCGTTGAATATTTTCAATCAGAGTGAGAGCGCATGCTTGTTTGTCACTATAATTTCCTATCAGACAAGGCACTGTTTGCAATCCTGCTATTTTTGCAGCACGCCATCGCCTTTCACCAGCAATGATTTCATAACGCTGTTTTGCGATTGGTCTTACGATTAAGGGTTCTATCAAACCTTGTGAGGCAATTGATTGGGCGAGTTCTTTTAATGCGATGTCATTAAAATCTTGTCTGGGTTGATAGTGTCCCGCTTGAATGTTTTCTATAGGTACGTGCTGAAATTCAACGTGCATCGAAAATAGTATTAGATGAGATTGTTATAAATTGTTTCATATTTTCGGAGGAATGGAAATAGGACTGGGTGTAACATAACCCAGATTTCACTGTGCGTTAACCCAGGCTAAGCTCCTATTTATAGCAAGCCATATATTATGGCTGAAATTGAGATGATACCCATGATCGTTGTAAATATATTGCTTACAACATGTGTGCGATATTTTTTCATTGCGGGAATTTTGGCCGTTGCATACATAGGCATAACAAATAACAGGATAGCAATAACTGGCCCACCTAGAGTTTCTATCATTTTTAAGATGTTGGGATTGATTGTTGCTACAATCCAGCAGGTAATTACCATAAAAATTTCTATGATGCGCTGCAATCTACATTGACTTATCTCTTTTCCAGCTTGTTTTAACAAATTGACGATAATACTGCTCAAACCTTCTTTTGCGCCTAAATAATGACCAAAAAACGATTTGGAAATTGCAATAAACGCAATAATAGGAGCAATACAAGCAATTAGAGGGGTTTTAAAATGATTGGCAAGATAAGAGAGGATCGATATATTTTGTTGTTTCGCTTGCAAAAGGTCCTGAGGTGAGAGACTAAAAACACAACTAAATACGAAGAACATCACTGAAAACACCATGAGTAAATGGCTGTAGCGCATGATCGAGAGACTATTAGTGTCTGCATTAATTCCATGTTCCTTTTTTTGATTAACCGCAAAAGATGAAATAATTGGTGAGTGATTAAAAGAAAAGACCATGACTGGAATGACCAACCAGAGCGTCATTAACAGACCATGTCCCCCATTGGCATGTAATGAATTGCTTTGTTGTAAAATATCACTATTCCAGTTGGGTATTAAATAAATAGACAAAAATAATAATATTGTTGCAAAAGGGTAAACCAATACGGACATTGATTTAACAATTATTTCTTGTCCAAAACGGACAATAGCCATGAGTGCCAGGATAAGGATTATGGCTAAAAGTGCTCTTGGCGGAGGGGACATGCCTAACTGATTCACCAGAAAACTTTCAGTAGTATTAGTAATTGCCACACTGTACATTAATAAAATGGGGTAAATTGCAAAAAAATACAAACCCGTCAATATTCTTCCTGCAAAAGTACCAAAGTGCTCTTCAACCACATCGGTAATGTCATTTTGTGTCGAGGATCCGGATAAGACGAAACGGCATAGAGCCCGATGTGAAAAATAAGTCATGGGGAAGGCAAGGATGGCCATTATCACTAAGGGCCAGATCCCATTAAGCCCGGCATCTATGGGAAGGAAAAGGGTTCCGGCGCCTACTGCAGTACCGTAAAGACTTAACATCCACACGGTATCATGTTTGGTCCATGAATACTTTTTATTAACTGCTAAGGGTGAAAGTATTGCTGCAGCTTCATTTGATGACATTAAAAAAATCCTTTATACCGAACACTGTGTTCAATATTAACACTGTGAAGCTAATATTTCAACAGAAGCTTCTTCATGCTACGGATGTTTCTGCATTTAATATTCTAGTTTTGTCCCATAAAGTCGGTCTCCTGCATCACCCAATCCTGGAATAATATAGCCTTTCTCATTGAGTTGTTGGTCTATTGCTGCAGTGTAAATGGGAATTTCTGGATGCTCTTCATGAAATGCTGAAATTCCTTCAGGAGAGGCTAACAGACAGAGAAATTTGATTGATTTAGGATTGATTGCCTTAATTTCTTTAACTGCGGCAATTGCTGAGTTTCCAGTAGCCAACATGGGATCAACTACAATCACATCACGATCTCGAGTATGTTCTGGAAGTTTAATATAGTACTCAATGGCTTCCAGCGTTTTGGGATCTCGATATAATCCAATATGCCCAATTCGTGCAGTAGGCACCAGTTGCAACATCCCATCAACTAAACCATTACCCGCACGCAAAATCGAAACAAAAACTAATTTTTTACCTTTTAAAACAGGTGATCGCATCATGGCTAGAGGCGTCTCGATCTCTTCATATTCTATTTCTAAATCACGGGTGATTTCATAAGCGAGTAACATGCTGATTTCATGCATCAACGTACGAAATTTGACAGTACTGGTATCTTTTCGGCGCATAATTGTTAATTTATGCTGGATTAATGGGTGCCTCACTACAACTATATGTTGATCGTTCATTCTAACTCCAAACTGCGGTTTTATGTGAAAAATTTGTAGCTTGGGTTAGGCGAAGCGGAACCCCGGAAATCTGTGGTAGGAAATCCGGGTTATGCTTTGCACCTTCACCCAGGCTACCATACATCCAAGCTACAATTGTCTTAATTTAAAAAACGGTACCATCACTAATGATTTGGATAGGTGGAATACCTTGAGGACGCTTTTGTTTCGCAATTCGTCGTCCGGCCTCCCAGGTTCCTCCTTGCAAAATTTTAGCCAAAGGGAGTTCATGGGCATTCTTTTGCAATTTTTTTCTGATCAAAATAGCTAATTCATCCAAGAGTGAAATGGTTAATGCTCGCCACTCCACTATCATTTCTGCATCAGGTGGCAGTGCTTTGTTTAGAACTTCTTTGTTTTTAATTTGCAATAAACCACAATCGATGAGTAAACCACCATTTCGATACTCAGGTAAACCAGTGAGTTCCTCCAAATGAGTGACTGTAATTCCCGCTTGTTCTAAGGGTTCAATCAAGGAATAAGTAAGCCACTGGGATAATTTATGAAATGGAATGTATTCCGATCCAGGTTCATTTGTTTTTAGAGCATTATATTGCCACACATCTCCAAGAGGGACTCCATCGAATGAAAGCCTGGCTGGCCATACTTCATTGAATGTATTGAGTACTTCATGAAAAATTTGAGCGGCCGTCAGTTTGTTATTTACTGCTAAAGAACTTATATAAGTATAAAAGTTACCTAAGCGATTTTCAGCTCCAAAATGATGTTGATCCTGTTGTATTAATGCGCCAAGCCGATTGAGTAAGGCAACTCTTCCGGAAAGACCTTCTAGTGGATTATCGGGAGTCACTTGGAAACCATGACGCAACTCATCTTCATTAAATGCCAATAAACGCTCTGCATCCACTCTTAACGGTTCAGTTGGGTTGGCACTGAAAATACCTTCTTGGTAAAGAGATAAACTGGCTAAGGCTAAGCCTTCTGAGCGTGAATATTCGATACCTGTCTTGGGTTCTTTATAGCGCCAATGTTGGCCGGCACCGGCATCTAGAAAGACACTGAGAATAACCAACTCATAAAGTATTTTTCCGTGTTTCTCCGCAGGCAAGGTATTTAATTGTTCTTGCATTTTTTGTATTCGATTAATACCTCCTGCTTCAAAATGACGCCAACGACTGTGATAAGGAATATCAAGATTTGGATAATTATCTTGAATAACCTCAATAACAAAAGAAGCGGTACGGGTCATTTTTTCCGGGTCTAAGGAGAAATAAACGGATTTGTCTTCTTTCACACGCTCTAAAATCGCTAGCGAGCGCGCACGTATGGTTCGTGGATCCTTTAAGGTAGCTAACACGTGTGCAGTTTCTTGTTCATTACTCATTAAGGTCACGTCCTCTAGTTCTTGCTAATTCATTAATATCCACGATCCTATCCGGTGAATAATAACCCGCCGCACGTTTGGCATTCATTTCTACTTGTGCATCAGGAGGAACGAGTTCATCAGGAATGGTTACTCGCTCTACAACCTGAATTCCAGATTTGAGTAAGGCATCATATTTCATATTGGACATGGAAACGAAACGATGAATTTTGGTGATGCCAAGCCAATGCAAAACATCGGACATTAATTCTTGAAAACGCATGTCTTGAACGCCCGCCACACATTCCGTTCGTTCAAAGTATTTAGCAGCGGTATCGCCACCTTGTTGTCTTTTGCGCGCGTTATAAACTAAAAATTTGGTTACTTCACCGAGCGCTCTTCCTTCTTTGCGATTATAAACAATCAAGCCCGCGCCGCCGTTTTGTGCCGATTCAATCGACAATTCGATTCCATGTGTCAAATAGGGTCTACAGGTGCAAATATCCGATCCAAATACATCAGAGCCATTACATTCATCATGAATTCGACAGGTAAGCTCAATTTTCGGATCGTGAATGGTGGTTACATCACCAAAAAAATAGGCAGTCATTCCACCTATAGGTGGTAGAAAAACATCATAATCAGAACGTGTTACCAACTCGGGAAACATCCCTGCTGTTTGCTCAAATAGAGTGCGACGTAAAAGTGACTCTGAAACCCCAAAACGCTCCGCAATTCCGGGTAAATACCACACTGGTTCCAGCGCGACTTTAGTAACCGCTACGTCGCCAGATTCTTTTAATATTTTTCCATCGGGTTTAAGCCGACCTTTTTGAATGGCTGTATGCAATTCTGGAATATTGATATGCGCTTTAGTGACGGCAATTGTAGGGCGAATGTCATATCCTGCATGAATTTCTTCTGCGAAAACACTGGCTACAAGATGTCCCCAAGGATCAAGCGAGACGATTTTCTGAGTATCGCTCCATTGTGGATGCGGGCCTATAGCTACGGGTGGTGTTGTGTCAGTAAGATCGGGTACATGCTCGGGGTCCAATACTCCCGCAGCGACAGCAAGTGCTCGATAAACTGAATATGAACCGGAGTGGGTACCAACCGCATTGCGATTTTTTATATTAGTGAGGGACGCTATTACTGGACCTCGTTCTTTAGGATTTTCTGCGCCCCATTTTATTTTTAAGGGTGCAGCAGTATGTCCGGAAGGATGTGACGATAAAACAATATGTCCTTTGGATTTTTTCTTGGACTCATCTTGAACCATAATGCTAATCCTTTAAATGATAACTACTCGATAAATTATCATAACAGAAGAAATTAATTGGTAGAAAGCACTATTTTCCTTATTGAATAGAGAAACTTGAGTCATTGTACTGGGTTAAGATTCTCGTTATTATGGTTTGTTTTTTATTAATTCCTCTAAAATAACACTAAGTTACGCGCCCGGGATTTATTTCACTATATCCAGGATGCAATTTTTTGATTTTTACTTGAAACGATTATTGTTAGGAAATACAACATTATGACTACCTTAATTCTTTGTTTGTTCATTGCCATATTAATGCCTTATCTTCTCAAGATTATTGTCGCCAATTTTATGCAAAAAGAAGGGAAATACGATAATCATTATCCAAGAGCTCAACAGGCAAGATTACAAGGAATGGGGGCAAGAGCTGTTGCCGCTCATCAAAACAGTTTTGAATCATTAATCGTATTTGCTACTGCTGCATTAACCGCAATGGCGACAAATCATATCGGCACAACGATTCAGATTTTGGCGATTGTTTATATTATCTCCCGAGTTATTTATTGTTATTTTTATTTAATGGATAAGGCTTCGTTAAGATCGCTCACCTGGTTTATTGGTTTTCTTTCGTGCTTAATTATTTTGGGACTATGTATGGTGTGATTTTGTTATACTATGGGCTTCATTCGGCTAGGGGCCATTAATTAAGAAAGTTGAAAAGGGTTTGTTGATGCACAAAGAAAATGATGTTCAGCAGGTTTCATTACAGCCATTGCTGGTTTTTGTGGTTTTAATGCTTATGGTATTGATGCAGATGACTACCGATCAGTATATTCCTTCATTACCTGCAATTACCAAGATTTTTAACAGTAATGAAGCATCTATTCAATTAACCTTATCTCTTTTTATGCTCGGCTTGAGCATTTCTCATGTGTTTTACGGCCCTTTATCCGATAAAATTGGTCGTAAACCACCGCTTATGTTTGGTGTCGGTCTCAGTATTTTAGGTAGTTTAATTTGTTTTCTTGCGCCTTCGGTTTTGGTTTTGATTATTGGCCGCTTTATTCAGGGATTTGGTATTGGATGTTGTGGTTCAGTAGGCCGTTCTTTAGTACGTGATCTCTTTACTGATAGAGTCTTATCCAAAATTGGTTCATATGTAGGTATTGTGAGTGTTTTTATTATGGTTGCTTCCCCGGTTCTTGGAGGTTATATCCAGGAACATTTTGGTTGGCGTACCAATTTTTTATTTTTGTTAGTATTTGGAATTGTTATATGGATCTTAGCTTTGTGTACTCTTCCTGAAACAAATAAAAACCTTAATCCTGATGCAACCAAATTAAGGGTAATGCGCGACAATTATTTTACCTTATTAAAATCCAAAGTTTTTTTAGGTTATGCATTATGCGCTTGTTTTGCTTGTGCCGGTTTAATTGGCTATCTCGCGATCGCTCCGTTTCTTTTTCAGGATACATTGGGACTTAGTCCCATAGAGTTTGGTCAATTGACTATTTTTATTGCCGGTGCAATTTGTATTAGTGGGATAATTAATAGCCAATTGGTGATGAGCAAAGGAGTATCCTACATGGTATTTATCGGGAGTGTGTTTATGGTGATTGGTGGTTTGACCATGCTCTTTCTCGCTCTTTCAGGAATACAGAATGTGCTCTCCATTATGATTCCAGTGGCATTGTTTAGCATGGGGATGGGATTTACATTTATCAATGCATTTGCTGGTGCGTTCCATCCATTTCCTCAAATGGCTGGAACAGTGGGTGCCTTGTATGCGTGCATGCAAGACTTAAGCGCTGCGTTATCTAGTGGTATTATCGCTCTGGGTAAATGGTATGGGCAATCTTCATTGGCTATAATTTTACTTATTTTAGGGTTAGGTTCTTTGGCTTCGTGGTATTATCTGGCCTCACAAGAGCATTAAGAGGTGTTGTTTATGAAAATTACTGAGACAGAATTAAAAAATATTATATCTAAACTATCAGGTGCAAAAGCAGAAGAAATTCATGATGATACGGCATTAATTGAGGACCTGCATTTAGATTCATTGAAAATAGTAGAGTTATTGGCCATTCTTAGTGAAGAATATAATTTAACAGTGACCGAAGAAGATGCAATGAATTTTCATACTTATAAAGATTTATTTGACTTTACTCAGGCGTAACGATACGCCATCCGGAAAGTAGTGCTTCCAATTCACCTTAAGTTTTCTACTTCATCCACGGAGCCCTAAGTGCTGCGACTTGTTCGCAGCATCCAGGAAAAACACCTGGGTACGGCAAATGCGTGCACCCAGGCTTCTATTTAAGGATTTAGAACTGAATCCAAGGTGTTTTCCTCATTCTGCTTCATTAAGTAGGTGAGTAGCATGCAAACGACGACCATTCCTACTAGAGCTGCTCCTCTAAAAAAAGAAAGATTCTGGCCGGAAGATACTGATTTTAATTGTGCTTTTTCGGCAGATAATTTACCAATTTTATACCACTCATGTTCGGGCGAGAATAATATAGAGTTGGGCTCAATTTTTTGATAGCGGTTGAGTAAATTAAGCCATTGCTCTTTGTGCTTTTTTTCATAAATTTGAGCATCCACTTTATTAAGTTGAGTATTACTTTTTAGAGATTCGGATTCTTGCAAAAACCCACTACATTTTTGATGTAATTCACGGATTGGTTGTGCAAATTCCTCTTTGCAATAACGAGTAGTTGCATTACGTTTTAAGATGGGAAGGGCATGTTTTAGACTTGCTTCTTCCAATTCTAGCGAAGGATTTTTAGCGAGTTTTATAGCGAGATCCAGAATGTAAAAAGCAATTGCAACACTATCATATTCGGTTTGCTTTTGTGTTTCAGTTACCGGTTTTGACGAAGAAGAATATGGGATGTTGGCTGAAACTGCGATCTCTTTTAATTGTTTGATTTGTTCATTGACTCGCGCCATAAGGGGTGTATGAATATTATTTTCATCGAGAAGCCAGCCTGCATATCCTCGGAGATGTTCTTGTTCAAGATAAAATTTAACTTGCTCAAATATTGAGGAAAAGAGTTCTGAGGAAAGAGGTTTATCCCCGCTTGCATGTTCCATTTCATCCATAAGTTGACCCGCAAAATCAAGCAACTCATTTACTTCTTGAAAAACAAGTTGTCCATTAAGACGAGCATCTGGTCCTATTCCTATTTTAGGTAAGGCAACATATTTTTTAATTTGAATATCAATTAACTTACATAAAAACTCGAATAATTCTTTTTGACTGTTCATAGTTATTCCATCCTGAATTTTGGGCAGATAGATTATCTGATGACTTTAATTGACGCAATTAAATCATGCTAGATCTTATTTTCTTTAAAGAGATATATAATAAGAGAAGGAATGCGTCGCTTCGTCAGGAATAACATGGAAACAAATCGCGGATTATCCGTAACGACCCAATCAGTTCAGGTTATAGAAAGCATTAATCACTTCCATCAACAAGTCTTAGGAGCAGGCAAGGAGCCGCACTTTATTTTAGATGCGGTCAAAAATAATCCTGATAATTTGCTCCTCCAAGTCTATACGGCTGCATTTTATCTTTATGGCCAGACTGATCCAGCTACTGCTTTAGCAAAAAAACATTTAGAGCACGCTGAAAAATTATTGTCTTCGGTTAATTTAAGAGAACAATTAAGCTATCAAGCAGTTAAAGCTTGGATGAATTTAGAGTATGAAACTGCGATAACTATTTTAACGGCTTTAACTGCGTTGTATCCGCGCGATACTTTAGCTGCTAAATTTGCTGAGTGGTTATTTTATTGTTCAGGACAAGCATATAATGGCCATCACTATTTGAAATTTTGCGAACGAATAGCTGCTCATAATCAGGATGAATCCCATTTTTTAGCCATGCATTCTTTTGCAGCCGAATTATCGGGTCACCTATCAGATGCGCAACGTTTTGCAGAACAGGCTTTGATTCTGCAGCCTCTTACACCTTGGGCGCACCATACTCTAGCTCATATCTATCTCAACACAAAGAATAGTTCGAAAGGGATAGCGGCCTTAGAAACGTTTCGCGGGAGCTGGGAGCAGATCTCAACACTTCTTCGTGGGCATAATAGTTGGCATTTGGCTTTATTTTATCTTACATTACGACAAGCAGATAAGGTGATGGATTTATATCCTGTAATTTTTGGTACTTCTCCGGAAATTATTACCGAGCAAATCGATGCTATTTCATTATTATGGCGTCTGGATATGGCAGGATTACCGCAGTTCGATCAATTTAATATCGTTGCCAATTATCTGGATGACAATCCTTTTACTCATTACACGGGTTTTAATACGGTCCATTATGTATATTGTCTTGCACGTTTAGGCAAGGAAGATGCGGTTCATAAATCGCTGGTCTCGATTGAAAATTATGCTAAAACCCTGCCTCAAGGCTACAACCAATCGCTGTGGCTTTCTGTTATTCTGCCTTTAAGTAAAGGGATTCATGCGTTTGTGAATAATGATTTTCAATTGGCCTATGATTGCATGACTCCATGTATCTCCAGACGCACAGAAATCGGTGGCAGTGATGCCCAGTCAGAAATCATTGCGCAGACTTATTTGCTTTGTTTATTACACAACAAGAAAAATAAAGCGGCAAAAGAATTTTTTAACTTCCATTTGGCGCATTATAAAGGAACACCACTGGCTGAATTTTGGTTTGATTCGAAGCTAAGGTTTTAATGAAAATAGTAGCCTGGGTTAGGCGATGCCGTAACCCGGGAACATTAAATAACTTCTAAAAGAGCACAAGCAGCAATACCTCCACCACCTGCAGCCACTAATAACACTTTATCTTTTGCTTTAATGTTTGCATGCTCGCGGAGGTATTCCAGAGCAATACCCACACTTGAACCTGAAGTATTACCCGTTTCTTCTACGGTCTTGATGATACGTTCTTCAGGAAAGCCTAACTGTTTGGCAACGGATAAAACCAAATTTTTATTGCCTTGGTGTGGGACCAACCATTGAATATCTCCAGTGGTAAGGTTTAATGCCTTCAAGAATTCTTCTGCTCCATCAACCATTCCATGAACTGCTTTAACAAATAGTGCAGTATTTTCTTTAATTGTGATGTAAAACAATTCTGGACTTGTACAATTCGCAGCGGGTAACCGCGAACCTCCGGCGGGGGTGGATACCGTATCGCTGACTTCTCCATCAGCAAATAAAGCTGAAGCAAGGAAACGAAACTCTGCATGTTCCTTATCGGGAGATACCACACAAGCGGCAGCTCCATCACCAAAAAGAACGCTTGTAGCAAAATTATTTTTATTTAAAAACTTAGAGCGAATTTCACTGGCGATTAATAAAATGGACCCCTTAGTTGCCTGAGCAATAGCAGCGCTTGTATGCAAGCCAACAACAAAACCTGCACAGGCGGCCCCAATATCAAAAGCACCGGTATTGTTTAAACCAAGTCGGTGCTGTACTAAGGGGCTGGTTGGTGGTGCTGGATAATCTCCAGATATAGTAGCCAAAATAATTTGGTTGATTTTATCTTTTTCTGCAGGTTTTGCCGTGAACAATTGTTCTGCTGCAAGAACTGCCAAATCACTACATGCCTGATCTTCATTGGCCCAGCGCCTATTTCTAATGCCGGTCGAAAAGCTAACCAATGTTGGACTTTGTGTGCTATTCATCCAGTTAAGCACGTCTTGATTGCTCATAACCGTTTCGGGCAATGCAATAAATGGACCTTTGATGTATATGTTTTTTTCAGCACGTAATAAATTCATGATGATAATAGTCCTTCAGAACGCATTAGAGGTAAACCACCGCTTACAGTAATTACTGAGCCGGTCATAAATGAGGTTTTGGACAATAATGGATCCATGGCTTCAGCGATTTGGGTTGCTTCTCCCATCATGCCCTGAGGTATAATTTGTGCCATTTTTTCTTGATAGGCAGGCCTTTTCCAGAATTGCTCGGTTCTAGAGGTTTTAATCAAACCGACACGCACAATATTGGATAAAATATTATTGGCACTGTAATCTACGGCAAGATTTAAAAACAATCCTTCCAGCGCGGCTTTGGTCGCACAATAAGCACCGTAGCGACTGGTTCCTGTAATTGCAGAAAGACTGGAAATTAGAATCAATCGTCCAAATTTATTGGCTAATAAAGCGGGTAATAATTGATGAATTAACCAAATATTACCATGCAAATTATCATCGATGTAGGTTCGCAATGCAGGATAGGATAAGGCATGTAATTTACGTAGCTGACTTACACGCGTAAACGCATTAAGAATGATTCCATCTAAAGGTTCCTGCAGTAGATTTTGCAGATCTTCTTTACTTGCTTCTGGATTGGAAAAATTATATACCAAACCGCTAACCTGCATGTCCTGTTGTTTGTAGTGCTCTAATGTGTTGTTTAAACTGTCCTTACTTGAACTGGTGATGATGATTTTATCACCTAATTGCAGTCGTCGTTTGGCTATAGCTTGAGCGATATCCGATGAGCCGCCTGTAATTAAAAGATTCATTTTGCCCCCAGTTCGATTAAATGTTTTTCTATATTTCCGATTGATTCATAATGTTCTTTTATTAAGGGGATAACCGGGATCTTGATTTTGAATTCTCGTTCCAACTCGATGATGAGTAAGGCCAACATTAGGCTATCTAAGCCTCCTTGTTCTAGGGAAGCAGATGAATCTTGAGGAAGATTGTTAAGTCCAATCTTTGCTAATGTATTGCGAATTCGTTCAGTGAGCATGGATTTTTTCCTTCTGACTTAAAAGTAGCGCTTTTCTATCAAGCTTCCCATGTTGATTACGTGGTAATTTTTTCAATAATTGCACCGTAATGGGAAGTTTTCTGGGTAAAAAATGTTGTTTTAGTTGTTCAGACAGTATTTGTTCAGTGGTAGTGGCGCTAAAGTTATCTTGTTCCAGACACGCAAGTAAACGGACACCATATAACTCATCAGTTAAAGGGATAACAATAACTTCCTTAATTCCTTCAATTTGACAAATCTTATGTTCAATATCAATTAAATTGACTTTTTCACCGCCTATATTGACGATATGATCCAACCGTCCTTTAATTGCGACCAAACCGGAAGGTAATTTCTCTGCTAAATCGCCAGTAAAAAACCAACCCTCGTCCATTCGGGATGGTTTGTCTTCTCCCAAATAGCCTAACATAAGCTGACTCCCTTTAATGAGTAATTCATTGTTTTCTGACAAACGGATCTGCCAATCACCTACTGGATAGCCAGCAAAGTCTTCCAGAAATAAGGGATCTTTGTTGGAGTAAGTTAATACGCGCGGGGCCGCTTCAGTTAAACCATAATTATTATAAATTGTTGCATGGGGAAATGTATGGATCAGACTTTGACGCAATGTAATGCTTAAGGGCGCTCCTGCAGAGACGATCGCCTTTATTTTGGCAGCGCTCTCTGGAAACAGTGTCCCCATTTTTTGAATCGCAACCCAATGAGAGGGAA
Organism: Legionella stuttgartensis; assembly: GCF_977063405.2. Lineage (NCBI taxonomy): Bacteria > Pseudomonadati > Pseudomonadota > Gammaproteobacteria > Legionellales > Legionellaceae > Legionella > Legionella stuttgartensis. Next base: position 442,172 of record NZ_CDRUHA020000093.1, on the reverse strand, counting down.
CACCGCTCCACATTTGAGGAACAGTGTATGTTTCTAATAAGGTTTTAATATCCGTAAATTGGGTAATCAATTGTGTCTTTATTCCAGCGATTAATCCAGGAAGCAATTGACCAAGCAGTCCAAAAGAATACGACAAAGGTAAAAATAATAATTGATCGTCTATGCTTGAGAATTCGAGCGCATTAATCACTGCCTTACAATTTGCAATAATATTTTTTAGTGAAAGTTGCACTGCTTTCATTTGCCCTGTGCTTCCTGATGTAAAGAGTACTAAAGCAAGTTCCGGGTGATGTTTGATGTGCTTATTTTCCTGGATTTCTATGAGTGTACCTTGCTCATCCACCGTCATATTCGTACTTAAAATATGACGTTTCTCCTGACCCAATTCTTGAGGAGCAAAGAGTGCAACCGGTTTTCCAATGCTTAAAGCCGCGATTAGCTGAATCACAAACGAAGGTTGGGGTATGGCGTGTAAAACCAATATTCCTGAGGGTAGTTTTTTCAACTGTAACGACATTTTTTGGATGGCAATCTCTAGTTCAGCAAAACTTAAATGCTGAGCTTCGAAGCTTAGTGCAACTCTATTGGGAGTGTCTGGAGAGAGAAATTGCATATCTTAATCCTCAACCTTATTTAATCGCCAGCTTGCGATTATAGGTAATGTTTTATCTAATAAATGTTTTCGACAGAAATTTCGACGAACTTTCCCACTAGTTGTATGCGGCATGGCTTTAAGAGGAATGAGAATAATATTATGAATTTCGAGTTGATGCGTCTGATAAATCAGTTCAAAAATAGCATTGAATAAATTATCTTGCTCCTCTGGTGACAAAAAACGATTTTTTACCTCGCACATGACCGTAAGCTCATATTCATGTTCTCTTTGAATGACAAAAGCAGCACATTTACCCAGAGCCCCATCCACCGATGAATGAAGAAGAGAGTATTCTATATCTTGCGGGTAATGATTTTTACCATATAGGATAATCAAATCTTTAATACGACCAGTCACATATAATTCCTCTTCATGTACAAACCCTAAATCGCCGGTTCTTAAATACACTTGATTGCTTGGATCATCGGAAATTTTACCATGAAATGTATGTTGGGTTTCTTCATCCTGTTGCCAGTACCCCTGGGCTACGCTGGCACTATGCACCCAGATTTCACCAATTTGATCATTATCACAAAGAGTAAGTGTTTCCGGATCTACAATTTTTACTGTTTGCATAAACCGTCCACAACTAATCAAGCTGTGGCTCTGAGGACTTCCTTCTGCTGCAAAATGGACACGATGATCCTGGTACTGCTCTTTAGACAAAGTGAGTTCGTGGTAAGGAGTACCAGGAGTGTTTCCTGTTACTAATAAGGTTGCTTCAGCTAAACCATAACAAGGAAAGAAGGCTTCTTTGCGAAATCCATAATCTTTAAAGGCTTGATGAAAATGTTCTAATGTTTCTTTTCGAATAGGTTCAGCACCATTCGATGCAATTTGCCAGCAGCTTAAATCGAGTCCCTGTTTTTTTTCTTCTTTAATGCGTTTGACACAATAATCGTAGGCGAAATTAGGGCTACCACTTATGGTCGCCCTATATTTGCTAATGTTTTGTAACCAAGAAAGCGGATTTTGTAAAAATGAAAACGGGGACATTAGATAGGTAGGTACTCCCGCATAAATAGGGGTTAAAATATAACCAATTAATCCCATATCATGATGAGGAGGGAGCCAGCTAAACGAGATGGTTTCCTCATTTAACTGGAATGCATTGGATATTTTGTGAATATTATCTAGCAAATTGCGGTGTGTGACCATGACTCCTTTAGGATGCATCGTTGAACCTGAAGTGTATTGCAGAAAGGCAATGTCGTGTTCGTGAATAAGGGGTGGCTGCCAAAAAGAACTCATATGCAATTCCATGTTTTCTATAGCCAAGCATGGAACTTTATCCAGATGTGGTTTTCCATTTCGATCCGGTGTGGCAAATTTAACCAAATGATCCGCCGTCATCATCACACATACTGGTTGTGCATTTTGAATGATGCGATGTGCCTTATCCACTAATTTTGCTTGAGCAGGAGGATAAATAGGCACAGCAATACAACCTGCGTAAAGACAACCAAAAAAAGCCTGAATCAGTGGCAGTCCTGGAGAGAATAATAATAAAATTCTATCTCCAGGCTTTGCTCCTTGTTGATGTAATTGTACTGCAATGGCCCTGGCCCGTTCATCCAATTCACCAAAAGTCATTGGTTCTTCTAAATTTCTATTTAGAAAAGTACAACTCGTTTTTTTTGGGGTATGAACGGCTCTGTATCGAACCGCATCAACTAATGACACACAGTTGAAAATCTCTTTATTCATTAGCGATCCTTATGGCTTATGGAATTCGAGAACTTGTCCCGCATAAGAGAGACCACCTCCTACACTCATCAGGAGTATTTTTCCAGGTCGATCAAAAATTTTTTCTTCAATTGCTCTAGCCAAAGAATAGAGAACAGAGGCACCACCAATATTACCAATTGTGTCAGAGTCCCAAATAATGGTTTTGTTCATCATTTGGTTTTCTTGGAGCACTTCGGTGATTAATTTGCGATTGACTTGATGAGGAATAATCCAGGTAATGGCGTTTCTATCCTCTTCGGTAGGTAATAAATGGGCAAGCATCTGCTTGTATTTAGTATAAGCAAGTTCTTTCATCAGTGTCTCATCACCAATTAAGTGATAGCCTACAGTATCGATTTGTTCTTTAGTGGGTGGAAAAACACCTTGAGTGGTAAATGCTTCGACATATTTTCCTTCCGTAGAAAAAAAGGTTTTCTCAACGGTAAATGCACCAGTTTCCTTTTGTTCCATGAGCAAGGCTGCAGCACCATCACCTAATCCTATCCATGTTTTTTCATTTTCAGGATCGATTACTTTAGATAATGTTTCAGCACAGCTAACCATAACATTAGGGTATCCTAAGGCCATTAATGCGTAGGCAAGATGAAGTGTAGACAGAGAAGTGGAACAGCCGGTTTTTAAATCATAAGCAGGAGCATCTATTTCTAACTCCCCAAGAACGGCAGCAGCTTGTGAACCTGTAAAGCGTTTATTGGTTGTAGATCCGAGTAAAAAAGCATGTATTTGGGGGAGTGTATAATTCGCAAATAATTTTTTCACTGCTTCAGTCGCTAATGATTCAGCAGTTAATTCGCGAGATTTATCCAAAGATTCCCAGGGTTTATGACACCAATAACGGGAGTAAAAACCAAATTCCTCACCGATTTTTTCAGCAAACTTTTCTAAAAAAGATAAAGAATGTTCTGAAGTTCGTGGAAAATTTTGTAAAATTTCCAGATTAGTAATAGGAGGGGAGTCCGGTAGGACTCGCGATGCGGCTGTAATATCAAATCGAATGTTAGGATGCAAAATTTCCATAAATTACCTTTTATTATGTCTTTAATTTGCCTTTTTCAGCAGTTATTTAAAATTTTAGAATTCAATGTGGCTAAATTATAGCTGTTTTTTAGGAAAAATTGACCCATGTAATTACGAAGTGTATATTTTATATAAACAAAATTTAAGGTTGAGCGTGATATGTCCTCATCGTCTGTTGATAAAACCACGATGAAATGGATAGAAAATCTTATTGACGAGCATAGTTTTCTTCCGTTCCTTGCAGATTATATTCCTAATAATCAACCCCATTTACAATTTGGGGCTGAAGTGATTACGGGGTTGGCCAAAGTAAATGACCGACCTGTTGCAATATATGCCCATGATAATTCAGTTAATCGAGGGTATATTACGAGCCAGGGCGCAAAAAAAATACTGCGCCTTATGGATAGGGCTAAAGATTTACGTATTCCAATTATTGCTTTTTTGGCGTCTCCTGGAATTTCTTTAGAAGAAAATTTATTAAGCGGTGATGAATACACACAAATTATCGCTCGTAACATTAACTTATCCGGTGTAATCCCACAATTTGCGGTGCTTGTTGCTCCCACTCTTGGGGCACCTGCTTATTCTGCAGTACTCATGGATCTGCTCTTTTTTAACAAACATCGCAGTTACCTGATGGTGACGAGCCCGATGGTCGTTCAACAAGCGATAGGTGAAAAAGTAAGTATGAGTGAATTAGGTGGGACCGCAATGCATGCAGGGACGACAGGTATTGCTGATTTTGTTGATGACAGTATCAGTGCACAAATCAATCATGTGAAAACCATGCTCAACATTTTTCCATCACATAGTGGTGAATGTCCTCCTATTCATTCAGTGCAAGAGCCTATACATGCTTTGCCCAATATTCCAACTGATCCGAGAATGCCATTTAATATGCTCGAATTGATTCAGGCCATTGTTGATAATTCGGAAGTATGGCAATACAAAAGCAACTATGGCCAAGCCATGATTTGTGCTTTTGTACGTATTCATGGGCATGTCGTAGGCATCGTTGCTAATCAGAGTATTCGTTTTAGTGGTGCGATTGATTCAGATGCAGCGCAAAAAGCAGCTAAATTTATTCGAATATGTGATGCCTATAGGATTCCTGTGCTGACGTTAATTGATGTTCCCGGATTTATGCCTGGAAAGCGTGAAGAACAAAAAGGTTTGTTACAACACGGAGCGAGGCTATGTGCTGCGATGCAAACTCGGGTGCCTAGAATGAGTGTAGTTGTGCGTAAATGTTATGGGGCTGCAGCATTTTTGATGATGCAAACTGCATCGCAACAAGGCGATCTTGTTTTGGCCTTGGAGACTGCAACTCTTGGGGTAATGGGTAAAGAAACGACGAAAAAGGTGCAAAATACTGATGGGCAAGTCTCTGCTGAGACGAAACCCCCGCTTACTGATAAGCTGCATCTGGATCCTTCTTTAGCGGACGCTTATGTGTCTGGTCTAATCGATGAAATTATTACTCTGCAGCAAATTCGTGGAAGATTAGGCCAACATTTGGAATATGTATATCGTAAATTAGAGGAATTGCCGATTGCACGACATTCTATTGTGTAGAACGAGCGTGGAGTGTATCCCTCATTCGCCCGCCCCACAGGGAGAAGGGAGTCCGGGCTACCCCCTTCACTCATGAGAGACGGTAGAAAGAATCCCCTCTCCAATTCATGGGAGAGGGGCAGGGGTGAGGTTATAAAAACAACACGTGTAAGGACCAATATGTCTTACCTTAACTTGCAGCAATTAATTAATTCATTTGAAGCTTATTTGGGAAATCCAGAAAAACAGGATACGCCCCTCAATTTTCAAGAAAGCTTGCATTATGATGAGCAAGAACAACTTGCCTGGCCCCAAATTAAATTGATCCAACAATGGGGGTTTATGGAATATCTAATCCCTCAATCTCTTGGAGGGCAATTTGTTTCACTCGACGTCGGATATTTTCTAGCAAAATCAATTTGCAGACGAGATCTAACTACCGGTATCGCTTTAGGTTTGCCATTCTTGGGGGCATTACCGCTTTGGATTGCAGGAAGCGAAAATCAGAAAAAAAATTTGGCCTCCTCTCTTCGGCGAGGGGAAATCACTGCCTGTGCTTTGACCGAAGAGGCGCATGGTTCTGATATTATGGCAAATGAAGTATTTGCTCATCCTTGTAAGAGTGGTTGGGAATTATCTGGAAAGAAGTGGTGTATTAATTTTGCTACTTTAGGGCATAGTGTGACGCTTCTTTGTCGTACTCATCCTCGAGGAGGGCCATTAGGCTTCTCGGTTTTTTTTCTAGATAAAGCGACAATTCAATCTGGGTTTATACCAACACCTAAACTTCCTACGCTTGGGGTTAGAGGCTTAGACATCAGTGGTTTTTCTTTGGAGAACGTTTTTTTGCCTCAAGATGCATTGGTTGGGGATGAAAAACGAGGATTAGAAATTATCTATAAAACCTTACAGGTTTCTAGAACTTTATGTGCTTCTTTTTCTGTGGGTGCTGCAGATACTGCTTTGCGACTAGCTCTTTCTTTTAGTCAGCAACGACACCTATATGGTAAAACGGCCTATGAAATTCCCGTTGTAAAACAGCGCCTGGGAGAGCAATTTACCCAGTTGCTTATTGCCGATTGTACTGCTTTAGCAGTCTCCCGCGCTTGCTCCGTCATTCCTGAGAAATTATCATTTTGGTCTGCCATCATTAAATTCCTTATTCCCAAAATAACCGAAGAAGTAGTCGATCAATGTGCTACAGTGATGGGGGCGCGTGCTTATTTGCGCACCACAGAGTGGGCGATGTTTCAAAAAATCAGACGTGATATCCCAGTGGTCGGTTTATTTGATGGAAGTAGCCAGGTTAATTTATCCGTGATTGCAGGTAGTTTATTACCACAAGCTGGAATGAGAGGAAGTTGTTCTTCAAATCAGGCACAACAATTGGAGCCAATTTTTAATCTCAACATTATTTGTCCCAAATTCACTATGGATCGTTTAGGTCTCTTTACTCATGGTGAAGACGATATTTTGGCTGGTTTGTCCATTTTAAAATCAACGCAAATTGCTCCATTAATTAAAGCGGTTCGTACTGAGCTCCAACAATTAGATCAGCATGTAATCACTTTGCAAGATCAAAAACAGTTTGACCCGCGCAGTTTGACTGCTTTTCGGTTGGCAGAGAAGTATTGTTGGATTTTTGCAGCAAGCTGTTGTATTCATTTTTGGCATTATAATCAGAAATTAATGTCTGAAGAACTAGGGGGCGTTGAGTGGATAAATTCGGCAATTCAACTTATTCTTAATAAATTAAATACACACTCAAATGTGGATAATAAATTGCAAGAGTCTATGGCGGATCATTTAGCTTTATTTAATGAGCAAAATAAAATGCTCTCTGTGCTTCCAATAAAAATACCTGGTTAAAGTGCCTCGCCAACTTTAGCTTTTGCAGTTATTATTATTTATTGTATTCAATGAGGTTCGCAATAAGAATGAATTGGAAAAGATTATTAATCGCAGCAATTACTCGAAAAAAATATCAGGCCTTCATTGAGGATACGAAATATCCTGAGCGTTCGCGTGAAAAGTTGTGGACTCGAGAGATTGTACCTTTATTAAAAAAATCTTCTTATTGGGGTGCTGCATTGAAAAGCATCCAAACTTTAAACCTGGATGATTTTCCAATTACCACCTATGCAGATTATGAAGCAGAACTCTTGGCTGCACAATATAGCCTTATTCAGCCCTTTAATGGGGAAAAATTGATTTTTTGGTCAGAGACATCAGGAACAGCCGGTGTTCGTAAATACTTCCCAATTACTCACTCGTTCCAAACTCAGTTTCAACGTACCATGCCGCCTTATATTTATAATATGACTCAGCGTTTTCCCGGGTTATTTCAAGAAAAAATATTGTATCTGGTGGCTGTGGATGCTCATCGAACATCTCCAGCTGGCATTCCTTCGGGTTGGATTAGCAATTTCAATTATCGTAATTTACCTTCTTTTATTAAGCGTTTTTATGCGCTACCTGATGAAGTACTCGATAATACAGAAGTCTATACACAATGGTCTGCTTTGTATGCTTTGGCCTCAGACCTTAGTGCCATATTTGCGGTAACTCCTATGGTTATCGATGCGTGTTTTGAGCGTTGTCTTAAAAACTTTAAGCAGTTTTTACCTTATTTATTAGGTGAAAAAGCAATCCCTGACTTTTTGCCGCCGATTCAAATTACGAAAAAACGTCGGGAATACTTGCGTCAATTAGCACAACAAGATCCCAAATCATTCAAAGAGTTTTGGCCGTCATTAAATGTAGTTGGATGCTGGATTTCTAGTCTTTGTGAATATCCCGCACTTGAATTGAAAAAATTGTTAGGACCAGGGGTAGATATGATGGATGGCACTTTTTCCGCTACGGAAGGATGGCTTACTGTTCCATTAGACAATCACCCCGGAGGATTTTTACATCCTAGTACCCATATTGTTGAGTTTATCGAGGAGGGTAAGCCTATTGAAAAAGAAAATCTTTTACAATCTTGGGAATTAGAGCAGGGCAAAAATTATGAGGTATTTTTAACTACGGCGATGGGTTTTGTTCGCTATCAGTTAAAGGATGTAGTGAAATGTACCGGCTTTTTAAATAAAGCACCAAGGCTTGAATTTTGTTATAAAACCCAAATGCTTAAATTGGAAAGTTGTTCAATCTCAGGTCACGAGTTGCAGGAAATGTTGCATTATATTTCTTTTGAGATGGCGCCTCACTGGTATTTTGCTCGTAATAGTTTGGGGAATCGGATTGTTTTGGTTACTGATGATGCCATTCAAATAACAGACTCCATATTATCAAAAATGCATGAACGTTTAATGCAAATCAATGAACCCTATGCTCACGGTGTGATGACTAAAGAAGTGTTGCCCATGGTTTTATTCCAATTGCCCAAAGATGAGTTATTAATAGATAATCATGCTCAGACCAAACCCAAACTTATTTCTCAGCAAGTAATTACTGAAAAATGAATTACAATGGTTCTGCATCGCTTTAATTTTACTATCGTTTCGCCCTCGAGCAGGCTGTTATCAAAGAGGAACATCATATTATGACTGAGAAGAATAAAACCAAGGCCAAAAAAAGAACGCCCAAAAAGACTGAATTGAGCTTATCTATGCTCATCATCAGTGATATCGTTTCAATCTTATTTAGTTTGATGCCTGCGGTAGCCGCTTTTAGTTTAACCGGTTTATTTATTTATCATGGTTATAATTACACCTGGTTGGTTCTTCCTTTGGCCCCTTTTGTTTTATTTGCTTCTTTTATCACTATTATTGCAGTAATTAGATTGTGTTTACCGCGCTTAAAGCCCGGACGTTATAAACGTGAAATGAATCGAATGACCGTTGCATGGTTTTGTCATTTTGCGCTCGCTCGTTCTGCTAAAGTGGTTGGTTTGATTCCTTTGTTGCAAACATTCAACATTGCTAAGTTTTTTTATTGGCGTGCGCTGGGGGCCAAAGTTTCCTTTCAAATTGTAAATTCTTTTGATATCGATTTTGTCGATTGTCCCTTAATTAGCATAGGAAAAAATGTCACTCTTGCGAGCCAAGTGTCAATTAGTTGTCATTCTGATGTGGGAAACTTACTTTTTCTTGCTCCTGTAATCATTGAAGATGATGTTTTTATAGGTATGGCCACAACTATTGGTCCAGGAACGACAATTAAAAAAGGGTGTTGGATTGGTTATGGGAATACGTTCGTCAATCAAATGGTTGAAGAAAATAGCCGATTTGGAAATATCAGGCCCACCCCGGATATACAATAAAAAACGCCCAGCGAAATGATATTCATTGATACGATATTAAGTTCTACGGAGCGATTATTGTTAATAGACTGGGTTGAGCGCCTACCTGAAATACTATTGGCATGTATGGAAGGTTGAACAAAAAGAGAACAGCTATAAAGAATAATGCAGAACTAATGTTACCTATCCGTACCCATTTTTGCTCCATAGTCTCAGTGAACCAGGCCGTAATCGCATAAGTTAAACTGAATAAGATTCCAGTGATGATGCAAATGAGCACATTAACGTCCTCGGAATAAGATTGGAAAATTTTATGCGTCATCATTAAAACTAAAAGGAATAAAATTACGCGATAAACACGTAATAACAATTTAAGCCAGGATGGAGCCCCTGATTCTATACTTCCATCTTGGAAGTAGGCATTAAAAAATATAATTCCTAAAGCAGTTAGTGGGATTAAAATAATTAAAGGATTGATGTATTCTTCACCACCACCTGCGGCGTGGCTTAAATAAAGAATAAAGTAAACCGTACTTATGAGTGCTAAGAAAGGGAATAAATAGTACATCATTCTTAAGAGTAAAAAGCGTAAATTATAGATAATATTGATATTTTGCTGACCGATTCCTAATCCTATAAAAAACAAAGTGGTATGGGAAATCAATTGAAAATGGATATTATTAGAATATAAGCCCCATAAGAAATCACTACCCACAGTTTTGAAAATAAAGGCGCCCAACAGAATCAGTAGATTGGCTAAAGCTGAAAACAAAGAGGCGACAAAAATCAAGGGAATCGTATTCCATACAGCAGCAAATAAACTGTTGTAAGTGATACGCCACGTATTATCATGATGGTACGCATAGTGAAATGCATGCACCATATAGACAAAGAGTGGGAAGGCGCACACAAATGTTAACCAGTGCTCAAGATGTCTGGATGGAACGCTTGCTTCTAAGGGCAGTAGAGGCAAAGACAAAAATAGGGCGATGATGAAGCTGCTTACAATTAAACGAAAGCAGTTTTTTTCATTGAACGCCAGCGCATATAAAAGAGCAAAAAGGCTAATCAAGGCATAATCAAATACTTTAGTAATTTCATTACGGATTAATCCGTCCAGTGCGAATCCTAGGAGTAAGCCAATTAGAGTGAAGAGATAGATTCCTTTTTTTGAGAGCATTTTTTTCTCCATAAGCTATGAATTTAGAATAGCTGATTTTAAATAAACTTGCATTTATTTCGTTGGTACACATTTTGGGGTTTTTATTAGAACAATTGATAGATATCATGGTTTTATTTTAATCTGCGTTTTTGTAGAATGAATTTTAGTAATTGATTAACTAACTGATTGAGTCGCTATGCTGAGTAAAATCGAACGTTTTAAAGAATGGCGTGGGAACAAATCGGACGCAGAGCAGGATATCCTTGAAACTGCACTGATTATAATTAATTATGTTAACTCAGTAGATAATCTTGATGACATCAAAGCGAATGCCCAGACAAAATATTACGAATTTGATCAATATCATAAACGCTCATGGGGAACGGCAGTTTTTATCAAACTATTTATCGATGAAGCAATTACTCACCTACCCAAGACAGCGGAAAAAGAAATAGCCCTTCTGACTCATTGCAGTGAGGTTGTCGCCAACTTGTACGAAAATTGGAAAAAGAATACTGCAGCAAATATTTTCACTTTAATTGGAAATATTGAAAAATTATTGTCCTTAAACAGTGTGCCTTTTGCGGATAAAAATCAATATAAAACGTTTCTTCTTTCTGCAGCTATGTTATTCCATATTATCAAACTTGGAATTTCTGAAGTTGAACGTGATTGGAAGGCACAAATGGTTCTTTCTGTTTTAATCGATCTGAAACAAATCAAGCCCAAGATCGATCTTTTTTTGCAAAACATAGAAGAAAGGGTGGCGAAATTAACACAGCCAGAACAAGAAAGCCCTGCACAAAGTATTGCCCCCGATCCTCTAAAACCAGTGAAAGATCTCTTTGCAAATCGTTATCTTAAGGTCATAGGAGTTAATCCTGTAACCTCAAAACAACAAAAGAAAACCGGGCCATATGGCTTTATGCGACATGTACCAGTAGCTCCGTCACATCCTCCAGTACGAAACATTCTGGAGAGTCTTTCTGTTCTTGAAGCAGATATGGAGAAAGTTACGTCAGGTATTTTTAGCGTGATCGATCTAAGAAGTAAAAAAGCAGAGATTGAAGAAAAAAAAGAAATAGTGAGGGCACTGTTTTTAGCGGCAGAAGAAAATGATTTTAAGATCACAGGGAGAAAAAACTTTTTAGAGTTTATCCAAGGAAAAGAACCATCAATTGAAGTGCTTTTAGAAAATTCAGAGGAGCATCGCAAACAAAAATTTATTGAACAAATCGAACAATTAAAAACCATGGGGCAATCCCCTGATCTGTCTTCAGAAGTGATACAAGGCGTAAGCTGGGTGGCTACACCAATAACCGTTGTTTATCGAACAGCCACCCCACAGAAATTGCAAAATATGATTGAATCCTCTCTTCCCACTACGTTGGATGGTTCATGCAAGACTGAATTTAAAGAGATGATAAAAGCATGTTTGTTGGATTTAGAAAGTAAACTAAGGAGAAAAGAACAACAAATTGCTACTATAAATAATCGTTTTTTTAATCAAGATGAAGAATTGAAATCGTTGATCGCAAGTGAAAGTTTGGAGCGACTTGCTGTTTTTCAACACGCAAATGAGGAAATGAAGGAGGCGATACAAGCCAGCTCTAAGTTACTTGCAACCGTAAAAGCAAACTCACTATTTATCCATGACCTTCAACAAAAGAGCCAAATCTTAAGCGAATTTATTAAACTTCATGACGGTTTTTTTGTGAAAATTAGCAATTTTCTAGCGCAATACTTTACTTGCTTTAAAACTGAGACCGCAAGAATGATAGATGATGCTGCTCATTTAAAAATTAAAGTCGACGAACTTGCAGGTGAATATCGAGGCGTTGTAAATCAGGGAATATGGCAAATTGACCAAATCTCATCTTTGGATGAGCGTTTTAAGACGCATATAAAAAATCAATTTAAGGCAGAGGAACTCGAGATAAATCACGAAAAACAAAATCACCTGAAGCCGAATAAACGTACGGTGCGGTTATTAATGAGCGGTTTATCGAATTTGTTTGCTCCAAAACCACAACCCCTTAAAGAACAAAAGAACAAAAAAGAATATGATAAAGAAGAGCCTGTTTTAGGTAACGCTCTCTAAAGTTTTTGAGCTCTCAGACTTATTCGATGCTCATAATCAGGATCAATCAATTGCTAACGCTACTTTGCATATTGTAATCAAATTCTTTTTCCCATAACCTTATAGATGCATATTACTTGGCAAATCTTATATGAATTATGAGAAAGTTTCGGTATACATTAATGAAGCGGAACAATGGCAGAATAGACCTTTGTATTTGGAACTCCTCAATCTGCTTAAAAAGCATAGTGTAGTAAATGGAGTAATATTTCGAGCGGTAGCGGGATTTCCTTTAGCTGAACGTGCTAAATCCTCTCTTTTTCATCTAAGTAAAAAATTACCTCTGATCGTGCAATTTATTGATAGTGTGGATGGGGTTGATGCTCTGTTACCTGAATTAAAAAAGATGGTTCCACATCATTTCATTATTCGCAAACCAATAGAAATAATAAGTTGGGGCGATATTCCATAGAAAACGTTATTTTAGGCATTTGCTCGGGCGGGAAAGAAGATCAAATGTTCTTTTTTTATTATGGTAATTAAGAACTCTAAAGCTACAGTAACTTTTTCGGGATGATCAAAAAATTCGATAATGAGAGGAAGAGAAAAAGATACATCCAAAAAAGAATCATTGTGTATTCCTGTTTCGCCACTAAAACCACTTATTGCACGAAAAACACTAATTCCTCGAATTTTAGCCTCGTTTTGTAAGTAATTTAAAATTATAGGGACATTATCGGCTCTTTCCAAAGTGTAAATTCGTACTACTGTAACTTCGACCGTTGCAATATCAAGTTTTTCGTTCACTCTTGATTCTCCATAACACTTCTCAAGTTGAATATTATTATCATATGGCATCGTAGGAAATATTAATATCCCAAACGTACCTCTAAATATAACTAAATCTGTTGAAAGGTGAAGAAAAATTTCGATACACTTGTCACTATTGATTCTTTTCGATTTATTGTAGAGTTAGTCATAAGAAGTAATTCAGTAAAACAATTTTAATCGATTAATAAAGGTACTCATGAAAAGGATATTTAAAGTCTCAAAAAGGGAGATTAATTTACCTGTAATTGTCATCGTTTTGAGTATCTTAATTGGCATTTACCATCTCCTGTCCTTTTTAATTCCTTTTACTAGTCATGCATTTGTGGTTACTAATGTTACTCCGATTGCAGCAGATGTTTCGGGCTTTATTACAAAAATCTATGTTCAAAATGGAAGTCCTGTAAAAAAAGATCAGCCTTTATTTGAAGTCTATCGGAAACCTTATCGTTTAGCTTATGATTCAGCAAAGGCTAGATATGAAGAAGCAAAAGAGCGCATTAAAGTCATTGAGCGGCAAACACAAAAAACAAAAACATTATTGGATGCAGCCAAGTATGAGTATCAAAAATCTCGATTTGAATATCAATTAAAAAAAGCACCTAGTGTACGCGAAGCTTTATCAAAACTTGAAGTACGGAAGCTTGATTATGATTTGCATTCAATTAAAAATAAAATGGATTCACTTAACAAACAAATTGCAGTCGAAGACCAGCAAATAATCCAACAAAGAAAATTAATTAAAGCGCTCAAAGCAGAAAAACGCAAAGCGAAAGTAAATCTTGATTTGACTATTGTTAAAGCACCTACTGATGGAGTAGTTGATAATCTTTATATTGGTCCAGGGACTCCTGTAAAAATACACCAACCATTATTTTCCTTTATTAATACATCAAGATGGTGGATACAGGCTAATTTTTATGAAACTGATATACGCAGAGTAAGGCCGGGCGATAAAGTCTATATTATGCTTCGCATGTATTATTTCAATAAAATCTTCCATGGCAGGGTAGTAAACACGATATGGGCAGCAGGGCGACAAATTACTGATCCACGCACGCAACAACAAATGGTTAGCAGTAATAATCAATGGTTATTAGAGCCACAACGTTTTCCAATTCAAATAGAGATTCTTGATCCAGATCCTAAATTTCCATTACATCCTGGTGCTAGTGCTTATGTTTATATCGAAACTAATTCGCATCATTGAAGATTATGATCCCTATGGAAATCATCGTGTTAATGGAGTGAAAGTTACTTATGTATTGCTTATTCTTTTTGCAGTTAATTTTATTTTTTCCATTCCTAACCCCTATTTTTATTATTTTTACATTCCAATTACCGCAATGGCAGCTGAGGTAGTAGGTGACACAATAAAAAGAAAAAATTTGCTGCTTTTTTATTGCATGTGGTGGTCTGTTATTAGTGCGTTTCTTTTTGATATTTTGTCCATTAGTGTTTTTTTTCCTATTTTTGCGTTCTTCTACTCGTTTTTTTTGTATATGATTGCTATTAAAAGCCGGATGCATACGATCGTAATTGCGCCCGTTGCCCTAAGTCTCGGCGCGTACTCATTGCTGTATAAAGAGATAAATACCAGTTTTTATGTCATTATTAATAATTGCTTGAATACTTTTATCGCGATGGCAATAGTTTTTGCGGCTTTAGCTTTTTTTCCTAGGAGTTATTATTATCGTTTATGGTTAAGGGCTTTGCTCTTACTCATTTCCCAGATTATTGAGCATTTATCCTTAATGGTAGAACGTAAAAACATTGTTTTTAATCCAGTGAGAGGTCATACAAACCATTTAATTCGTTATGCCTCGATGTTGCCTCGAACATTTCCTCTTCGCTCCATCTGGAAAATTAATTTACTTATTAATCACTTGCACTTAATTGTTTGTGTTATTGAATCAGAAACAATCATTTTAGAAAGTGAAAAAATCAATTTATTTATTGAGAAACTTAATATTTTAAAACGTGCAATTGAAAAGGAGCAGCCGTGTGAGTTAGCTGAAACGCCATGGAGCATTTTAAATAAACTTATATCTTCTTGGAATTATCTATGTTTAAAATTGTAGATTATCGAAAAGCTAGAGCATTGCAAATTTGTCTCGTTTTCTCAACTGCTTTGGCAGTTCAAAGTGTTTTAGGATATTCACATGCTGGATGGATTGGTTTTGCGGTAATGATGATTTACGCAGGATTTGATAGAGGTGCAAGTTTGCAGCGTACGACCCATCGTTTTTGGGGAGCGGTTTTGGGGTTGCTGTTGTCTTATATGCTATGGTTTATAGGACAAATTGATTTTCGTTTTATCCTAATTATTATTCCTGTTATTGTATTTATGGCTTACTTTTCTTTGGGAAAGCGTTATGCATTTCCTACTATTTTCACAGTAACGCTAACCTCATTAGGTACAGATTATTATGGTAGAAATAACTATGCTGTTCCTAATTTCTTTTTTGATTATTTATTATCGACAATTGTCGCATTTTTACTTTGTTTTATGTTTGAAACGTTGGTATTTCGCAATAGCCAATTATCGAGAAAATTTTATATTGATTTACAAAAAAGAATTATTACTCATTTGAATAAACTCTTTGATATAGTAACTCAAAAACCATTGCGAGATAGTATTTATTTAAAAGAAAGTATTGTGCTCAACACCAGTATGTTGGATTTATATGCTTTTGTTGATGCAGCCAAGCATGAACGGAATTTAGATGTGAACTTTGCAAATGAATTAGATTCTTTTGGCTCTGTAGTTCAACAAGCATATCATAATATTCGAAGGCTTTTTGTTTTAGGAGCCCATAGAAATGAAATACTGAAAATAGAAACGCGAAGTATACTGGAACAACTTACTCGGATAAATCAAAGCCAAAGAATTAAATATATTGGAGAATAACTTGATTAGGATGATTGGCTTACTGATTTTGGGCATCACATTGAGTTCTTGTACTCAACATCCGTCTAAGCCTTTACTTATCCCTAATCAATGGTCCGTTAAAGACTCTAAATTCATAAACTCCGATGAGAATTTGCCTTGTTTTCCATGGTGGAAGCAATTTAAAGATCCTAATTTAAATTCGTTGATTGACAAAGGTTTGGTCAATAATAACGATGTGAAAGTCGCTGTCGCTCATATTGAAGCAGCACAAGGTGAATTAAAGCGCGTACAACTGAATTGGATTCCTGAAGTTACGGGGAATGCAGGTTACTCCTCGTTCCCTTATTTAGGTTTCCCTGGTGTCCTACTTACGGTTGTTCCATCTTATACCATCAATATCTTTAAACAGATTAAAGAACAACAGAAAGCCAGATACGAATTAAAAGCAACAAAAGCAATGTATTATGGCGTTCGACTTGCTGTAATAAATCAGATTGCCAGCAGTTATTTTAATTATCAAAGCCAAATGGAACAATTATTTTTGTTACATTCTTTATCAACGGATCTTTCTAGATTAATTACTATATCTCAGTCTATGTACCAAGGTGGGTTATTTGCACGAACCCAACTAGAACTTGCCAAAACGGAGCTTTCATTAATTCAAGCTAAAGAAAGAATAGTGCAACAAAACATCGTGATTAGCGAAAATGCCTTGCATTATTTACTGGATGAAAATCCAGGAAGATTGCCGATGAAGCGTCACTTTAGAGATTTAAATAGTCAACAAATGATCATTGGTGCTCTTCCACTAACTATTATTGAAAATCGGCCTGATATGATGGAAGCCAAACAAGAGTTTTGTGCCGCCAACGCAGGTATTGGTATCGCTTTTTCTCATTTCCTACCCACAATTAATTTAGCTATGGCACGTGGAGAAATTGCTAAAGTTGCCAATGGAGGGCAGTTAGGCCAGGCGATTCATTTTAATCAGGCTATTCTCGAAGTTCCTTTTTTACGGGCATCGGCTTTTGGCCAATTACAAAAAGCTAAAGGACTAAATAAAGCATCCTATTATCGTTACACGGATACCTTACGCAAAGTACTTAGAGATGTAACGAATGATATATCAGCGCATGAACTGTATACCAAGCGACTTAATGATGTAATGAGGGCTGAGCGCGAACTAAGGAGTGCGTATCGATTAAATAAGACTTTATATCAAAGAGGTATTATCAGTCATCTTGTTTTAATTGAAGAAAAAGTTAAATTAGATCAACTCGCTATTGAAGTGAACCAACACAAATTGGAACAACTAATGACTATCGTTAATCTGTATCAGGATTTAGCGGCAGGGTATAATTATGGCTCTTTTGCTCTGAAATAGTCTGGTGAGAATCGTGCTATTTGACTTCTAATCCTATATGTTGCTCTTCGACATGGATTTCTTTTTTCTTGTTCACATTAAAAAATAAAACATTATCATGATGCTGTTTTACGGTAGAACGATGGGCGATACTAATAATTGTGGTGTTCGGCAGAAGCTCTTTGAGACGGCAATATACTTGTTCTTCCACATGTTCATCTAAAGAAGCTGTGGCCTCGTCCAGAAATATCCAGTCGGGCTTTCTTAGTAATACACGTGCAAAGGCAATTCGCTGTTGCTCACCCAATGATTTAAAGCCAACATGTTTATCTAATTTGTCTGTAAGGGTTTCCAAATTTACGGCTTTTAAAGCTGAAATCAATTCACTATCAGAATAAACACAATGTGCATCAGGATAAGCAAGGACCGCTCTCAGAGTATCATTAGGAAGAGTGGGTTTTTGCGGTAAAAAATAGACAGACTCTAGGCTATTGGGAATTAGGATTTCTCCTTCACCAGATAACCAAGTCCCCGCGATTGCTTTAAACAAGCTGCTTTTTCCAGTTCCTGACGGTGCTTGAATCAGGGTATGAATTCTCGGTTTAAATTGTAAATTAAGACCTTTGATGATTAATTCATTACTGCCGTGTAAGTGAAGGTCTAAGTTTTGTACGATAAGATTCTTATTTTGATGCCCTATACTGCGAATTATGTTCTTAGTGGATTCACCCTCATTATTTTTTTCCAAGGTTTGTTGTAATGTTATAATACGGGCTAAACTTGTTTGGAATTTATTAATCGTTTCAAAAGAGTTGATAAACCAGTTTAAAGAACGGGTTATCATAGAAAAATAATATCCTGCAGAATAAAATACATCCAAGGTAATTAAGTCTGTGAAATATAAAGGGGCTGCCGCAAAGACTGGAATAATTGCTTGGAGTATCCCATTAAATAAATTAAATGAGGAGGTTTCATTTTGAATGGATAATCGTTTTCTAGTTTTAGTATTTAATTCATCTACCTCCTTCTCCAGTCGGGTTTGGTAGTATTTCTCCGCATGTTCAATTGCGATTTCTTCCGAGAAAATTTTAATATGTTGCAAATCAGCGCGTAAATTGGATTGAGCAATGGTCTCTTCATTGGTTGATTCGCGTAACGATCGATTTATAAAATAACCCATGAGCGAAGTTGCAATCCCGACTCCTAATGCCACTAAGACTAAAAATCCAGGAATTATTATAGTTCCCCCAAAAAGCATAAAGGATAATGAGCCTCCTGCTAAACTTAAAAGTACAGTATAAATGGCGAGATTAAAAAAGTTATCGATAAACCCTAAGGATAAGTCCAGGAAGGACTCAACAACTTTATCAATGTCTTCTTGAATACGTTGTTCCGGGTTATCAATGTCACCATAAATTCGTGAAATTTCCAGATAATTCGTCTTATTATTTAAGTACTGATCTATTATTTTTTTAGTTAACCAGGAGCGCCAACTTACGTACAATTCATTTTTTAAAAAATTAGTTAAATAATTAAAACCAGCCATTGCCCCCGAAATTAAAAGGCCAGCTCCTAATCCCATTAACAAAGCAGCGGTATCTTTAACTATAAATGCGGCAAAAATATATGGAAAACACCACCACCCTAAAACAAAACTAAGTCCAATCATTGTGATGATGCTCAAAACACAACCTGAAAATAGAGCCCATGCTTTCCATTTATCATTAGAATTTAAAAAATAATCAGGCAAAAATCGCAGTGATTTTTTGAAATAAGAGGGCTCATCTCTCGAAGAAGTAGTCATTGAAACATCAATTAAGTTAAAAAAAAGACAACATAATGCATATAGAGCAAAGGATCAATGGGATTTTAAAAAGGGGAGGAACGGAGAAGCTAAATGAGCCAGTTTGCTTAATAAATTCAGTGATTTTTTAAGTAGACATAAGTATTATGATCCTCATTATTTTTATGAGAGATTAGATGAAATATAAGCCTAATTATTTTAAAGAATCCAAGCCAATTAAATCATTCAAATGGGTTATGGATAATTGTACCGTCAAGGTTACTACAGAAGAACAGCGGGACTTTATTAACAGTCCATTTGGCCAGCAGCTTATGGATAAACTTTTCGATAGCCCAAACTGGGAGCAATATTTAAAAGTAGCTCGACAAATAGAGGAAATAATGGAGTCTTTATCGGAGAACTATAATTCTTCATTTGGTTGTCGTCACTGAGGCGCTCTGGCCAACAATGATAAAGTGCTTGATTTTTAAAAACTTAATGTTTAAAGTTCGATCAGATTTAACTGCATTAAGGAGGATAAAAATGTTCGGT
The DNA here is from genome assembly GCF_977063405.2 of Legionella stuttgartensis. NCBI lineage: Bacteria > Pseudomonadati > Pseudomonadota > Gammaproteobacteria > Legionellales > Legionellaceae > Legionella > Legionella stuttgartensis. The sequence goes on along the minus strand of NZ_CDRUHA020000093.1, from coordinate 422,290 downwards.
TTTTTTAATAGGGAAAATAGTTGGCGGGCAACCATGCAAGTTGCAAATGGTATTGCCCTATCGATAGCTGCTTATAATTTATTGTCTAATCCAGAAACAATTTGGGAAAATGGTTTTGAGATAGTAATGCTTGGGCTTAATGTAGTGACCTTCAGTAGCAATGATAATGCTTTAACCAGTATAGGAAACGCTGCTCTTAATTTTACAGGTTTGGGCACTGATTATGCGGGAGCTACAACGGGTTGCACTGCAAATTCGCTTCCAATTACCGCAGCAAAAGCGTTATTGCATATGACCAATGCAGTAACGAGTATTTGTTTCAAATATCAGCCCAATCAAGAAAATACTTCAGAAACTCATTCCGAAACTCATACAAAAACGCTTTAATCGACTGAGGTTGAGCGGGAACGTTCAACCTCCTCAATAAATTCAAATCGTTTAAAAATAAATCACTTAACGTTTCATGTTGCAATGAAAATTTTGAGCTATATTAAAAATACAGGATTTGAACAAATAAAAATAAGGACAAATCATGAGCGCTCTTCTGCTATTATTTTTAGCAGTAACTATAAGCTATTTTCCGCAACTTCCTTTAGAGCTTCCCCAAACACGGACTATGAAGGATGATGCTCGTTTCATCAGTGAAATAGCACCGTTTCCGGGCCTCGAGCAGATTAACGATCTTTACTTAAATGATATTAAGTCATTGTTAACTCATGAAGCGCCTAATTTAAATCCCCTAGTAATTAATAAAGTACTGACTACTCTCAAATGTGCTACAAACTATAATGTGGTGCATAATAATATTTTAACCATTATTGATTATTCATTGCCTTCCAACGAGAAGCGTTTCTGGGTTTTTGATTTAAAAGCAAGAAAGTTATTGTTTTACACCTATGTTTCCCATGGCATCAAATCTGGAGCATTGTTGACCAATTTCTTTTCTAATAAATTTAACAGTAAAGCAAGCAGTATTGGAGTGTATCAAACCCAACAAGCTTATTATGGCCGTGATGGTCTTTCATTACGTTTGGATGGCTTGGATCGTAGTTTTAACGATAATGCATCTGGTCGGTCTGTTGTGATGCATTCTGGTTGGTATGTAGAAGAAGGGTTTATTAAACGATATGGACGACCTGGACGAAGTTGGGGATGTCCTGCACTTCCTTTAGCGACCTCCAATGGAATTATAAATACCATAAAGGATAAATCATTATTGGTTATTTATTATCCGAGTGATGCGTGGTTTGCCAAATCAAAATTTTTAAATTGTGATAAAACTGCCGTGTCTCAAAATACGAATGATCCAACAATACAAGTACCTGATTCTGCTCCTGATGAACATCGCGATGCTATTTTATTTGTAGGAAGTGGTTATAAAGGCAGTAAAAATGCCGAAAGTAAACCTGTTGCCGTCATTTCAGCAGATACTTATGAACGTGTATTTCATACTACCGCACCATTGACGCGAATGTTACGACGTCAGATTAATAATGGAGAGTACATTGCTTTGAATGCAACAGAACTTTATTACTTGGCTAATAACAATAAGCCAGATACTGCAACAGGCCAAAATGAGGGACTGAATGCCATTCATTTCGTCATACCTGTACTGAAAATAGTTCGGGGTGGTTATTATGAAACACAAATGCAGATCGTCAATTTAGGTAAAATCAAAGAAGTTAAAATTAACGGAGGTTTATCCAAAGAAAACGAACTCGCAAATAGCTTCACCGTTTATTTTGAGGGGAGTTCAAGCGTTAATTTAAATGCGCATAATGAATTTATTCGCTGGGTGGGATTGTAGTATTAAAACTTGATTAGTGTAACAACCCGAGAAGATAGGGTTCTCGGGTTGAAGATTAGGCTACATTAGTTCATTAGTTGAATCATCGAGTTCAAGCCACATAGCGTTTAAGATAGCAAAACAACAGGCCAGACCAGTACCCAAAATCCAGGAAAAATACCACATAATAAACCTCCTAATAAGCCGTATCTTGATTTTTAGTAATTGTTTGCTCAGTTATTTTTCCTCGTAACACACGATAAACCCAAGCTGTATAAAGCAAGACAATAGGTAAGAAAATAACAGTAGCTGCTAACATAATAAACAAGGTTAATTGACTGGAAGAACTATCCCAGACCAATAAACTTTGTCCGGGATTTGAGGAAGAGGGGAGTATGAACGGAAACATACTAACACCTACCGTAGTGATAATCCCGGCAACAGAAAGAGCACTGCAAATAAAAGCAGTTTTAACATGTTTTGCGGCAATAAATGCTAGTAAAACCGCAATTATTCCTATTCCTGGAGCAAGTAACGTTATGGGAAGACTTTGGTAATTAGAAAACCAAGCATCTGCTTGTTGGATAACCGTTTTGTAATGTGGGTTTGATGGGCCATCATGCGCTAAAGCGCTGGTCAAACTATAACCATCAATACCATAATGAAGCCAAATCCCCGCTCCAATAAAGAGCAACATGGTCAATAGAGCAGATATTTTTCCTGCATTTCGAGCTCGCTCTTGTAGGTATCCCTCTGTTCTTAGGTTTAGATAAAAAGCACCATGCATGGCGAGCATCAGTACAGAGAGTAGGCCACATAGTAGCGCAAAAGGATTCAGTAAACCAAAGAAAGTACCCGTATAAAAGGGTCGTAGATATTCATCAAAATGAAAAGGAACGCCTTGCAACACATTGCCAATAGCAACCCCAAAGATCAGCGCAGGCACAAAGCCTCCGACAAATAAAGCATAGTCCCAAAATGAACGCCATTGAGGATTAGTTAATTTGGAACGGTATTTAAACCCTACTGGACGCAAGATTAGGGCCAATAATACCAAGAGCATTGCAAAATAAAAGCCTGAGAACGAGAGGGCATATAAGATTGGCCAGGCTGCAAAGATTGCACCCCCACCTAGAATAAACCAGACTTGGTTTCCTTCCCAAGTCGGTCCAATGCTATTAATTAATATGCGTCGTTCCGTGTCTGTTTTTGCAATCCATGGTAACCACATAGCCACACCCAGGTCAAAACCATCCATGATCGCAAAACCAATCAGTAATAAACCGAGCAGAATCCACCATATAATTCGCAATGTTTCATAATCCAAAGGCATAATGAATCTCCTAGTGAGCCATATTATCAGGGCCAAGACGGATGTACTTAACCATCAAGAAAATTTCAACGACGGCAAGAATTGTATAAAAGAGGATAAAACCCGTTATTGAGGTTAATACTTGAGCATTATTTAAAGTAGAGGTCCCCATAGCTGTGGGTAAGATATCCTGGACGACCCAAGGTTGTCGTCCGTATTCTGCAACCACCCAGCCTAGCTCTGCAGCAAGCCAAGGTAATGGTAATGAATAGAATGCCATACGCAAATACCAGCGGGTAGTATGTAATCTACGTCTCATAGACAAGTAGAAGCCTACTGCAAATAAAAGAATAAAGAAAAATCCGCAGGCAACCATGATACGAAAGGAGAAAAACAAAGGAGTGACTCGGGGCTTCAGATCATGGGCTGCTTGGTTAATTTGATCTTCAGTTGCGTCAACAACTTGTTCAGTATATTTCTTCAAGAGCAGACCATAGCCTAAATATTTATTGTGTGCGGTAAAATCAGCTTTTGCTTGTTCGTCATTAGGATTTTTTTGTAATCGAGTCAACGCTTCATAAGCAAGTATTCCTTCTTTGATTCGTTCTTTTCCTTGTTCGATCAACTCTGAAATACCTTCTAGAGGTTCTGTGAATGTTCGGGTTGCAATTAATCCCAATGCATAAGGAATAGTTATTGCATAATCAGTGGTCATTGTTTCTTCATTAGGAATACCAAAAACTGTAAGACCTGCTGGAGCCTTTTCCGTATGCCACATCGCTTCGATTGTTGCGAATTTCATTTTTTGGTTTTGATTATCAAGATAGCCGCTTTCATCCCCTAACACGACTACTGCTAAAGCGGATGCAAGTCCAAAACTGGCAGCTACAGTTATTGAACGTTTGGCAAAGTTTATGTTTCTACCGCGTAATAAGAAGTAAGCACTAATGGATAAAACAAAAATTGAACCTGTAACGTAGCCAGCACTAATCGTATGAACAAATTTAGCTTGAGCAACTGGATTAAACATCACGGCAACAAAGTCTGTGACTTCCATCCGCATGGTATGGAAATTAAATTCCGCACCAACAGGGTTTTGCATCCAGCCATTAGCAATCAGAATCCATAATGCTGAAAGATTGGTGCCTAAAGCAAGCAACCAAGTGCAACACATATGTTGGAAGCGACTTAATCTATCCCAGCCGAAAAAGAACAAACCGACAAAAGTGGCTTCTAAAAAGAAAGCCATAAGCCCTTCAATAGCCAGTGGAGCACCAAAAACATCGCCAACATAATGGGAATAATAGGCCCAATTTGTTCCAAACTGAAATTCCATGGTCAATCCGGTAGCGACACCTAAAACAAAATTAATACCGAAGAGAATTCCCCAATATTTGACCATTTGTCGCCAAATATCACGACCCGTCATTACATAGATTGTTTCCATGATGGCTAAAAGGAGGGACAAACCCAACGTGAGTGGGACAAAAAGAAAATGATAAAGTGCTGTTAGAGCAAACTGTAAACGGGATAGATCGACCAGGTCACTACCAGGAATCATTACTCACCTCGCATGTTTTGTACTTTATTGATAAACTCCTTAGATTCCCCTGTTTGTCTTAGAAAATACTAAGGAATTCCCTAATTTATTATTTTTCAGAAGAAAGATATTCTTTTGTTTGAATTGTTCCTAACAGCCATTGTTCATTGCTTTGATGTGGTTTTTCCACGTTCTTAAAGCAAATTATCCATAATAAAATCAATAAGCTAAATTTAATAATCAAGGTTATAAGAATATCACGAGTTAGTGGTTTAAGCATGTTCTTTAACCCCCTTTTCTTGACTCAGCATTCCATATTTTAAAGACTCTGCAATTAAGGAGGCTTTTTCAATGATTTCTTCCGCGATTTCTCTAGGCAAATGGTGTACTGCTTCTTTCTGGAATAAATCGAGCCAACGGACAAAGTGTGCTTCTTCAAAATGGGTGAATTGTTTTAATAGGACGTGTTTTTGATAGGCATTACCGTGATACTCATTGGTTTTCAACATGATGCTATTCCAAAATTGACACAGTAGAGGGATGTGCTTACCCCAATCAACTTGTGCCACATCATTAAAGATAGGGCCAAGGACCTCATCTCTTTGTACGTTTTGGTAAAAATGGGTCACGAGCTTTTCGATATGTGTTTTATTCAGCTCAGTCATGTCACTATCTGCTGATATAAATTAGGCTAATCATACTTAAGTTTCATTTTAAATACAACTTTAAATAGTACCAAATTTGATTATTTTCTTGTGGTATTAATTAACTCAAGTAAAGCGATTGCATTATTGTACTTTTCGTCTTTAGCACTGTATAACAAAGTCACAGTTTGGCGTTTTGCTTTGGTAGTGATTGTTGTGATTTGCTCTTGCTTTTTAGCCAGTTCATTAATGTAACGTTTTTTAAATTCTTGCCATTTTTCAGGTTCGTGATCGAACCATTGGCGTAGTTCGTTACTTGGTGCGATTTCCTTCAACCACAAATCTATAGCAGCGGTCTCTTTCTTTACTCCTCGAGGCCATAATCGATCAACCAATATTCTGTATCCATCTGATGAATCAAGTTGCTCATAAATTCTTTTAATTTTAATTTCATGCATCAGATTCTTCTCCTTGAGGAGCCAGATTGAGTAATGGGTAAAGTTCGACTTTGTTTAGAATAATGTCCGCTAAGCTAAATTGCTCTAAAATTGCAAAAAAAGCGCTTTGTGCTTCAAGAAGAATTTTTCGCAATTTACAGGCAGGTGCAATGCAACAATTTGCTTTATCTTTGTTAAAACAAGGTACTAAATCAAAATGCGGTTCAAGCTTTAAAACAAGAGCTTTTAAATTAATTTCTGCAGGATTTTCAGCCATGACAATCCCTCCATTTTTTCCTCTGGTTGTTTTAATAATCCCCAGTTTTGATAAGTTATGAATTATTTTTATCAAATGATTATGTGAAATGGCATATGCCGAGGCAATATCATTAATGGTGCAAGTATTTTGTTTGATCGCGATATAAATTAAAGCGCGCAGTGAGTAATCAGTAAATTGAGTGAGTTGCATTAAACACCCTAAATAGAAAGCAGGAACTTATTATTTCTTTTTATTAGATGTATTTCAAATGCAATTTCGAGGCACAAAAAATCGACAGAGATACTATTATTAAGACGTACTTGAGCTATAATTAAACTCATGGAGATTAAGAACGGGGAATGAGTATGAGCAGAAATATTATGAGTAAAATCATATGCATTGGAGTTTTTGCTCTAAGCCTCTTTGCTTCTGGAGTGAGTTCTGCAGGCGGGGGTTGGCATGGCGGCGGCTGGCATGGCGGTGGAGGCGGTTGGCATGGTGGAGGCTGGCATGGCGGTGGTTGGCACGGCGGAGGTTGGCACGGTGGTTACTATAATAGCGGCTGGCACGGTGGTTATGGGGGCTGGGGGACTGGTGTTGTAATTGGGGTTCCTTACTATAACGACTATTACTATCCCTCATGTCAAACTGTTCGCGTATGTAATCGATATGGACATTGTTGGTTACAAGAGTCTTGTTATTAAAATTATAAGAGCAATTTAATTTTATAACCCACGGGCTGAGTTTTGTGGGTTTTTATTTTAAAAAACCACACGCAAAGGTTTTCATGTCATACAATACCCCATATTGATGAAAAGTTTATAGTATCTATTGGTGAAAATTGATGCTATTTTTGATTACTTTTCGTATCTTTATATGAGTCTCCTATGAATTACACAATAGAATATCTGAAGCATATAAATTGGGAACAGATTGCTTTTGCATTATTTCTACTTTTTTTTGGTTATTTTTTTGCAAAAAAAATCAGTCACTGGGTTGAAAAAATAATTGAAAATCGATTTTCAAAACACCTCGCTATGTTATCAAGTCGAGTGATTTATTATGGGTTTTTTTTGCTGTTTTCGATTTCAGCATTGCATGAGATGGGGTTTAAGTTAACCTTATTACTAGGTACCGCGGGGCTATTTACTGTAGCTTTAAGCTTTGCTTCACAAACGGCGGCATCCAATCTTATTAGCGGTGTGTTTCTTTTATTTGAGCGCCCGTTCAAAGTAGGGGATGTGATTTCCATTAAAGATACTAAGGGAACAGTAGAAACTATTGACTGGTTATCAACTAAAATCAAAACCAATGACAATCGTTTGATTCGCATTCCCAACGAGGCTTTAATCAAATCAGAAATTACCAATTTAAGTATATATCCTCAAAAACGCGATGAGATAATACTTAGAATTGATGCAGTTCATGATGTCCATAATATTAAATCATTACTCCATAGAATTTGTGAGGAATGCAACCATATTTTACCCACACCCAACCCCCAAATTTTATTATCGCAGATGATTGATAGAGGAGGGGTTGAACTTAAAGTATTGTATTGGTCAAAAAGTGATTTAGCTACAGTACGCGATGAAGTGCTTTCTGCAATTAAAATAACATTTGAACGAGAAGCAATTACCTTTGTTAATGAACGAATTTACATCCCGACGCTTCCTTCATCTGCAACACCATTACCGCTATAGTTTGCAGAAAAAAGACGAAGCGAAATCTAGAACATTTCTTTGTGTGATTTTTTAAACAGATTTCGCTTCGTTTTATCTAATTTACACAATTAAGCCCACTTGCGAGTCACGCATACTAGGTGTATGTTGAATAGGAATGGATTGTAAGTTGGGAGTTGAAATGGAATCAACGATCGAAATTGTTGGCTATGTTGCCTGTTGCTTAGTGTTAGCGACGTTCTATGTCAAAAGGATTTTGACATTACGACTCATCGCAATTTGCTCCAATGTAGCCTTTATTATGTATGCGCTTGGTAGTACTCTCTATCCGATTTTTGTTCTGCATGCGTTATTACTACCTTTGAACTTATATCGGATTTTTGAAATAAAGAGAGGTACATTTAACTCATAATGATTGGGAATCTATTTTTTTAGAGGATCAATGGTTAAGAAAACGTAAATAATAGTTACAAATGTTTAAAGAGGTCATGGCATTTTCTTCAAAATTATTTTCATTATTTGAAAATGATAAAGTGAGAATTTGCCCTGACTTAAAAGTACCAAGTGCATAAATTTTGCATGAAAGAACAGCATTAATTGAAAAAATTCTTACGGTAATTATAAGGCCGCATACTTCCTCATGAGCTAGAAAAACTGTGGCTTTCATAATAGGCTTTAGTTCTTGAACTCTTTCTTGAGCTATTCATTTATTTTTCTGTTCGTGTTCAAGAAGCCATTGTTTGCGTGAGATTCCTCCACCATACCCCCCTAAATTTCCACTGGAGTTAATAATTCGGTGGCAAGGAATAATAATTGCAAGCGAATTTGCACCATTAGCATTGGCAACTGCTCGGTATGCAGTGGGTTTTCCTAGAGTTTGAGCTTGTTCTGCATAACTTCTTGTTTCGCCATAAGGAATAAGTGTCAAAGCATGCCAGGCCATTTTTTGGAACGGGGTTCCTAACATTTGGACGGGAGTGTTAAACTTTTTTAAAGCCCCAGAAAAATAAGCTTTGAGTTCTTTTTCAATCGAACGAAGTGGGGCAGTATCCCCTGGGATAATGGCTGCGTTCATTTTATTTCTTAGTCGTTCTACCTCACGCTCTAAACCTCTTCTATCCACGAACTCCAAAAGATGTAATGCCTCCTCATCAGCTACTGCAAGCAGTGGCCCAAGAGGTGAATCGAACCAAGAGGCTTTTAAAACAGTAGGATGTTTTGATAATTGCGAAGGAGCTGCTCCCATTATTTTAGAAAAAGCATCGCGAAAACCACTACCGGATTCATATCCGACATTTAATTGTGTTTCAATCACTATTGTACCCTCACGAATTTGTTTCATGGCTATACCCATTCTTCTTGCCCGCGCGTAGGCAACAAAAGTCATGCCAAAGCGTTTTTTAAATTGTCTACGTGCCGTTGATGTATCAATTCCTAATGCGGCGAAATCCCTGTCCCTCCATCTCTTTTCAGGATTAGCTTCTACAGCTGCAACTAATTGTTGAATCAAATTAGAAGCCTGATTAGGATAAACTAGGGGTTGGCAGCGCATACATGGTCTATATGACGCAAGGAGTGCCTCTTGAGCTGTGTGAAAAAACTCACAATTTTCAAATTTTGGTTTTTTTGCAGGACAGGTTGGTCTACAAAATATTCCAGTCGATTTAACTCCAACATAAAATAGACCTTCATATTTGGAGTCTTTAGCAAGTAAGGCCTGGTAATATTCTATTTTTGCTCTATCAGTTAACATGAATTGCTCAAATCAGTTGTTTCAATAGTTACTATAGCTTTTTTAAAAAAAAGAGCGACCGAAATTCAGGCATCGAATTTAAGGCAGTATCTAAGAGTCATTCACGGCCAAGCCATTCTGAGGAGTTTACGACGAAGGATCTCCTGATTTTTACTCATACCCATCTTTTCGAGGTCTCTCACTGCGTTCGGGATGACGTATCCTCCGCTATTGTAACCTGGATGGCAGCATAGCAGAACCCGAGTTTTTTAAATATTGGGCTAGGTGTTATTGAGTCCGCTAAAACAAAGAGGTTTATCTATTATCCCTTGAGCAGGCAAATTAAGTCGCACCATGCCGCACTGATCTGTCCTATAAAAGGGAATGTGTAATGAGCTCATAGCGGTTAAAGTTTTAGCATGAGGAAAATGAAAACGATTATCATAGCCTAAAGAGGCTATGGCATAACGTGGCGCAACTTCGAGCAAGAATCGATAAGAAGAAGAGGTTTTACTACCATGATGAGGGACAATTAAAACATCGGATGCCAGTTGTTCTCCATAGGTTTTTATTAAATAATCTTCGGCTTTTTTTTCAATATCTCCGGTTAATAATACCTTTCCAGCTTTAGTGCTTACTTGCAGAATACAGGAGTTATTGTTTTTATTTTTGAAATGAATGATGATTGGCAAGAAACGAAAATGAATACCATCCCACTGCCACTGCGGATAATTATGACATGATTCCCCATGACCATAATAACGAGGCTCATTGACTAATAGTTGCTCTACGTGCATTCCTTTCTCAAGGGACTTGAGCCCTCCACGGTGATCTTTATCTGGATGACTAATGACCACGGCATCAATTTTTTTTATTCCTAGGGTTTTAAGATAGGGTAAAATCACCATATTCCCTAGATCATTTCCTTTGAAAAATCGATCTCCAGTATCATAGATCATGACATGATGTTGACTTCTTACCGCAACTGCCAAACCTTGACCTACATCTAAAATATCAATTACAGCTTCTCCTGGTGATAGTGGAGTACGGGATGGAAAAAATGGAAGCAGTAACCAGAGTAGGGTAATCCATTGAAAGGGTTTAATGGGTAATAAAACCCACATTAGTAAAGCGCCCATCAAAATAATCACGAATTCAATGCTATGAATAGAGCAATTAATATTAATAATTTCTAAATGTTCAATAAGGCTTAATCCTTTAAATAACAATGCAATCAGCAACGATAAGAGTTTCATTAAGAGGAGGGCAATATTCCATGAACTGAGTGCCATCGTTATCAACGCTATGGGTACGATTAAAAAGCCAACCAGAGGAATAGCGAATAAATTTGCGATAAATCCATTAATTGAACCATACGAGTACCAGTAGAGGGTTAAAGGCATGAGTCCAATTAAGCAACTTAATTGTAAGGCTAAACTTCCTTTATATCCTTTTAGTCTCCAACGCTGTTGAGTTAAAAGCAAACATGCTACGGCGAGAAAGGAAAAATAAAAACCTTGCATGAATACTGCATGTGGTTCGATACATAAAACGCCAAAAAGCGCGTACCGCCATATTTGCCAGGCCGAAAAACGTTGTTTGCCTAAACGATAGAATGTATAAAAAAAACAGCCGATGAGTGCTCTTTGTACTGGGGGAGCAAATCCTGCTAAGAAGGCATATAACACAGCCGCCAGAAGACCGCTGACACTGGCTACATAGGGGGCTGGAACATACAAACAGCATAGGGCGCTTTGCGACCATAGCCAACGAATTAGCCAATAAATCATTCCTGATATCAATGCAATATGTTCTCCTGAAATCCCAAATAAATGGGTTGTTCCTGTACGTCTAAATAAATCCCAATTTTGTTGGCTAATATGGTTGGTCAAATTTAAAGTTAATGCTTCAACAATTCCTGCTGTGAATTGGTTGGGCGCCAATTGGTTGAGTTGATGACCTAAATGCTCACGTACTCGAAGCCAATTAAAATGAGAATGAGATTCTGAAAGCAATTGATTGTTTTTAGAAAGAATATAACCCGTCCAATGAATATGGCGTGTATTAAGTGCGCCAACATAATCGGCGCTTCCTGGATTAAGATAATTTCTCGGTTTTTTTAATTTGACAGTAAACTGCCATCGTTGCCCTACGCGTAATTCAGGAGCATTGTTATACCAAGATAATTGGATTAATCCTTGAGCTGGATGCTGCTCATATTGCTCAAGGGCAAATAAAAATTGGGTTTTAGAAAAATCTTGGTTAGGAATAGATGCAATTGTTCCTTGAATTGTCACTTTAGGTATGACGGGAATATTGGGCAATCCTTTAGTTAAATTAAGTGATTGATGCAGGAATGCCAGTAAAACCCCTAAAATAAAAAAGAGGATCAAGGAATACTTTGGACTTAGGAAAAAAACGAGTAGGCTAATTAGGGGTAAAGTACGGTTAAACGTATATAGATAGAGTATGCCTGTGAAAAAGCAAAAAATTTCCATTTCATTTTAAGTTGGACTGTCCGTTAAGCGAGATAGTAGAGAATAGGTTTTTGTTTGTAAAGTAAATTTTACTGTGGGGAGATAAGGTTCTAACTTAGCTTGGACTCCAACAAATAGTTTGTGCGGCTCCGGATGAGTCTACAGCTGTTTTCACATTCGATTGATTGATACTCAAACTGGCACAGGTTTCATCTTTAGTTTGGTAACCTATGGGGGTTGCGGTTAGCGTATAAGTAGTGTTTCCTATGTGCGTTAAGCGAATACTGTAAAAATCTTGAATCGATCTTTGCGGAAATAAGGGTAATGTATTGCAGGGCGCATTGTAAGAAAAATTTTGGGCATAACACCTTTCCAGAGTGATTTGAGCTTGTGCTAATGTGGCTATGGCATCGGAGCGATGTTTTTTTAGCAAGAAATGAAGGTAGCTAGGGTAGGCGATTGCAGAAAGGATGGCCATAATAAACAGGGTCATCATTAATTCAATTAAAGTGAATCCTTGGCTTCCTATTGGTTTTTTGTCCATCCTTGTTCGCACCAGAAGAGTAGATTGTTTTACGCCAAGTGAGCACTGGTAGTGCCCCTTGGTTTTTTAATCCCATTCGATAAATTTCTCAATATCTGCGTTTGCAACCTTGTATTGCTGAGGTCGTTTTTTGTTCTGCGCAAGAGCATGAGGTCTATTGCATTGAATTTGATTTTTAAATGTTTTTAATGCATCTTCTAAATTAACAAACTCATAACCATTTTGTTTATACAAATTGATGATATCAGGCAAAACATAAGCATTAAGTAAATTAGCGTGAATTAATAAAATTTGGGCTTGCTCCGTATTTTGATGGAATTCATTATGTTCTTCAGCACGTAGGGTTTGTTGCCAAATAAAATCCAGATAAAACGGCTTCAACTCGTCAAGATAAGTGCGTCTGTTCATTTCAGGAACGGATAACAAGCGTTGATTAAAGACAAAATCTTTGGAATCAATAGTAATAGGGGCAACCTGATAATTTTTTCGCGCAAGATAACAAAGTATGTCTTCTTTTTTTTGTCCAGAACTCATCGCCAAGTAAGGATAACGAAAATATTTAGGCTTCGTTAAAACAGGATTTAAAATGTTGTCAGCACCTCGAATTTCTTGAATGTATTCTTTGGTATCCATTTTATTTAAATTTGCATGGGTAAGGGTGTGGTTACCTAATCCAAAACCAGCATCGCGAAATTTCTGCAGTATTTCCCAGTTATTTTTGCGTACCTCACTGGCAATAATAAATCCAGTAGCAGGAATTTGCTCCTTAGTCATGGTTTCGATCATCATATTCAAATGAAAGTTTCGATATTCACCAACAAAAGGTAAATCATCGATGGTGATAGATACTATTTTTTTGGGGACAATCGATTTTTTAGAGGGCTCTTTTTTTCTATCGTAATTCTCTTGAGAATGATCCTCTGAATCTAAGATGCTACTAACATCATTAACAGTGTCCTTAGAATTGCGATGCTCAAATGCAAAACTGGTGCTTTGACTCGCTATTAGAAGCAATAAAATAAATGATATCTCTTTAATAATTAATTTAATTTTCATTAGTGCAAGGTACAAACAAATAGGGAAACCGACATTGTAACAAAAAAATAGCCTAAATGGCTGCTCTGAGACAGGTTGGTTACAAAAATATTAAGAAGATAAGATAGCCAAATGTGAATATTTGGCTACCTTATTTCAAAGGGACAAGTTAAAAAAGCTTGAAGATTAATACTAGTTTTTGGTAGGTAAAACTGTATGTTCTAGTTCTTCATCATCACTTTCTTCTTCGTCGGTGGCCTTACTTCCAAAGAAGGTTTTACCGATTGTAGAAGACAAACTGCCTAAGTATCCTTTAGACTCTTTAGATTCTTTTTTGGATTCTTTTTTAGTTTCTTTTTTAAATTCCTCTACAGCACCTTTTAATGAGGCCATGCGACAATCATAGATCATATCAATAAGTAAATTAAAAGATTCTTTTAATTTAAAGTTTGCAATTGCTGAAAAAATATGGTTGCTACGAATTGCCTTTTTGCCATCATTTTTCGGCGCGATGGTCATAAATTGCATGAATTGGGTTGCTGATGTAATCAAGGATTCAACATCTTGCGGTTTTACTTCGTCTACAGCAAGTATTTTGTTTAATCCATTGAAAATAATCGAATTTTCTTTGCTGGAGATGTATGAAGATGCATACTCAATTTCGATTTGTTTACGAACTAGATGCATGGCTCCAGCGAGAATGGCAACTTTTTCAGCTTCATCGATTTCTGAAAGGTCCAGTGTGTCTCTTATTGTCTCCAAAAAGGTAAGTTGAGCAATGCGTTCTGTTGATTTTAACTTTTCAACTTTGGGGATGCTTTTATCTGCAAGATCATCTTCGATTAAATCTTTAAGAGCCGCTTTGAGTTTATCCCAACCAGAAAATCGATTGGTTGCAGAGGCAGGTGATTTTTTTATTGCTTGGTAATGACTGAGTTCAGCAGGTGTTTGCGCATCATTAGTAAAAGAAGCAACGATTGCCTTTTGGGCGTCTTTTTCTAGTTTATAGGAGATCTGCATCAGCTGATCTAATTTTTCAGTTGGAATAGCAGATAACATATGGTGTTTTGCAAATCCCTGACGCGAATCATGTCCTATAAAAACCTGATTTAGGACTGCGTTTATTGCGGTACGGAATTTAGCAGTTTGATATATGCCAGGTCTATCTTCTTCTTTGGTTTCAACACCGATGCCTATTGCATCGTTTAGGCGCTCACTAAGTAAACCCGATGACTCTAACATGCCCCGGTTTTTTTCGATGTCTACGAGTACCGTTAACATTGCGCCATAAAAAGCATTTATTAGATTTGTAACAGTATGCTGAGCTTTTTCTCTTTTTTGTTCTTCTTGTATACTTGGAGAGAACTTCTCTTTTTCTGAAGTTTTTCTTTCTTCGTACTTTTTGATTATCTCTAGGGATGGTGCTGCTTGTTCTTCTAGTTGAGAAAGTACTGTTGAGAGGTATTGAAATTCATAGACTCTATGAGGGTTGGGAAGGTCTTCAATTTTCCCCTTTTTTTCACGTTTTAATATAACTCTAACGGTTTCATCAAAATTGCTTCTTAATTCACTTAGTTCCTTTAATACAAACGTCATGTTAGTCTCCAAATGTCCAATGGATAAATGTAAGATCTTCTTACAAGGCCTCAGTGTAAACTAAAGTAAACCGCTCGTCATGTATTTTCATTATACAATTTCATTCTTTTCATGAAAAATTATAAAATTCAATGTGTTAACTACAAAATTGCGCATTAAAATGATGCTGTTCTTTATCAATGTACATAAAAAAATTGTATTAATTAAAATAAAGGGTAATATTTCTGTCATTTTTTATTGAGTGCTAATCAATGTAACTTGATGAAGCGAGCTGAAATTTCAGATTCATAGATTTTGCTTACTTGCAAGAGAGAAATTTTTAATGAGGATCTGTTTTGAATATTGAAAACGACAATCAGTTGCAACAACAATTTTTTTATAATGCACAATTTGCATTAGTCTTTCTTCTGGTCTGTCGAATAATTTCCATTTGTTTTATTCCATTAAATGATGTTTCCGAAGCACGCTATGCCGAAATTGCACGAAAAATGCTGGAAACTGGAAATTGGGTGACGCCACTTCATGATTATGGAGTTCCTTTTTGGGCAAAGCCGCCGTTGTCTACCTGGCTATCTGCTTTTTCAATGAAACTTTTTGGAGTTAATGAGTTTGCTGTTCGATTACCCGGTTTGTTTCTATCTTTGATTACGATTTGGCTTATTTGGTATTTGGTTAAAAGGCATAGCGGTGATGTCATTGCCATGGTCACAACCTTGGTGCTTTCAGGAACACTGTATTTTTTTCTTGATGCAGGAACTGTAATGACGGACCCCTCTTTGGTCCTTTGCATTACTTTGGTCGAGGTCGCTTTTTGGCGGGCCGTGGTTGATGGAAGCAAACTTTGGTCTTATGTTTTTTTTGTAGCTTTGGGACTTGGTTTATTAGCAAAAGGTCCTGTTGCTATTGTTTTATCAGGAATGCCCATATTTTTTTGGGTTTTATTACGGAAGCAGTGGCGTAATTTATGGGAAAGATTACCTTGGATAAAGGGCATAATACTCATGCTTGCAATTGCACTTCCTTGGTATATTTGGGCAGAAATAAGAACGCCGGGATTTTTAAATTATTTTATTATTGGTGAGAATTTCAATCGATTTTTAAAACCAGGATGGGTAGGTGACAAGTATGGTTTTGCACACCAACAAGCCTGGGGAATGATTTGGATATATGCGGTAATAGGGACCTTGCCTTGGTGTGTGCTCGGGGCTGCATGGTTTATTAAATACAAGCATAATGTGCGCAAAGTATTTGTCGACAACAACGGGTGGTTAAGTTACTTTTTTCTATGCACCATAGTTCCGATCGTCTTTTTTACTTTTTCCCGGAACATTATTTACACCTATATTTTTCCAAGCCTTCCTGCTTTTTCAGTGTTTTTTGTGACGTACTGGGATCGTGTGGGGGCCATAACCAGAGCAAGGCAGCTTATTATAAAGCTCTCTGTACTCGTCGGAGTACTGTTCCTTGCAGCAACCCTTGCCTACAATGCCACTCCACAAGCAATATCCAAAACAGAAAAATATGTAGTTGCCGCCTGGTTAAAGCAACATCCCGAAGCTGGAAGCTATCTTATTTATTGGAATTTCAAAACTGAATTCTCAGCTCAATTTTATTCAGGAGGTCGAGTAAAATTTGCTTTAAATAGTAAAGAGCTTTGCCGATTGCTGGACAATGGACGAGAAAATTATCTGGCAATTAAGCCATATTATATCACCGATGTTGCACCGGAATTGTTTTCCAAAATGGTCCTAATTCAACGAGTTCACTCTGGTGATAAGCCATTTTTATTGATGCGAATTCCAGTTTCTGCAAAAAATACGTGTAAAAACATAACAACAGCAGAAGCGGAATATTGGAAATATTATTATCTTGAACAAGGGGAAATTGTACACCACGTAGTGACTCCAAGTTTGTTCAATAAAGATACCAATTTATTTAGAGTTTTGATATAATCGGGCGCAATTTTTAAGCCATAAGGAGTAACTGTGTCGCAATCTGTTGCAGTGGATTCGAGAACTTTTGTGCCCCGTGGTGATTTAATGGCCTGGGTTGTGTGCCTATCGGCAGGACTCTTTTTTTTATATGAATTTTTTCAACTCAACATTTTTGATGTAATCAATCAGCCTTTACGGGATGATTTTCACATCGATGCAACTCAATTAAGTTGGATGTCCAGCGCTTATTTGTGGGCAGATATTCTATTTCTTCTTCCAGCTGGAATTATTCTGGATCGTTTTTCTACACGTACTGTTATTTTAAGCGCGATGTTTATTTGTGTACTTGGTACGGTAGGTTTTGCGTTAACTCACTCGTTTATTTTAGCTTCGTTCTGTCATTTTCTTTCCGGAATAGGTAATGCATTTTGCTTCTTATCCTGCGTCGTCTTGGTATCGCATTGGTTTCCACCAAGAAGGCAAGCTCTTGTGATCGGATCTTTGGTTACAATGGCCTTTGTTGGCGGTATGATGGCCCATACTCCTTTTGCGTATCTTTATGAATTATTTGGATGGCGTAAGGCTTTGTTAATTGATGGGGCAGTGGGTGCTGTATTGCTGCTGTGGATTTACTATATGGTAAGCGATAAACCCGCAGAGTCACCCATGAAAATTCGTACCAATCAGGGGCAAGTTATTTCGGGATTTATCAAAGCATTCTCTAATTCACAAAATTGGTTGGCAGGTTTTTACACCTCCTTTCTTAATTTACCCATTATGGTTTTATGCGCTTTATGGGGTGCGAGTTATTTGCAGGTCGTTCATCATTTACCCGAAATGGCGGCCAGCAATGTCGTCAGTTTGATTTTTATGGGAAGTGTTATTGGTTGCCCATTGGCTGGATGGTTGTCTGATTCTCAGGGGCGTCGAAAGCCTTTAATGATCGGGGGAGCTATTGCAACCCTTATCATTGTAATTCCTTTATTCTTGGATATCGTTTTATCGCAGTTTGCACTTAGTATTATCTTTTTTGCCTTAGGATTTTTTACCAGCACACAAGTAATTTCTTATCCTTTAGTGGCTGAAAGTAATTCTGCTGAAAACACTGGGGCTGCTACAGGTATTGCCTCAGTAATTATTATGGGTGGTGGGGGCGTAGGACAAGTACTCTATGGTTGGTTAATAACCCACCATGCTGGGTCGGCAGCAACAACTTATTCTGTGGTAGATTTTCAATACGCCATGTGGATGTTCCCAATAACTACGGTTGCGGCTTTAATTGCCGTATTAATAACCCGTGAAACATATTGCAAGCGATAAAGCTGAGGAGTAAAGATGCAAGTGGTGGATGAGTTTCCAGGATATAATGAGATGAAGTCTTCATTATTACCCTGGCTGGTGTGTTTTGCTGCGACCTTATTCTTTTTTTATGAGTTTATTCAGGGGAATATGTTTGCATCCATTGCTGCAAATATCATGCAGGATTATCAGATACAAGCTGATAAAATGGCGTGGTTATCAAGCATTTACTATCTTTCTAATGTATTGTTTCTTTTTGTCGCTGGGATGGTTCTTGACCGCTTCTCCATTAAGAATACTTTATTAATTGCTATGTTTTTATGTGTGGCAAGTACGTTTCTACTGGCTTACTCACATTCATTTTATATGGCCTTATTTTGTCGGTTTATCACAGGTATAGGTAGTGCTTTCTGTTTCTTAGGGCCTGTCCGTTTAGCATCGCATTGGTTTCCACCAAAACGTATGGCTTTGGTCACTGGAGCTATAGTGACTATGGCAATGGCTGGAGGCATGTTGGCTCAATATCCGTTAACCCAATTGGTTAATTTAGTTGGATGGCGTCAGGCAGTTCAAGATGTCGGAGTTCTTGGTTTTGCCATGCTGATCGTTATGTTTTTTTGGATAAAAGAAAGACCGCACACATCAATAAAGCATGTAGTTAAACCAATCAATGTATTCTCAGCCGCTAAAAAGGCGTATTTGAATACTCAATATTTGCGGGCTGCATTTTATGCCAGTTTAATGAATATGGCTATTGCTGTATTTGGTGCCATGATGGGGACTTTATATCTAGTACAGCGGTTAGATATTAGTTCTTCGCAAGCGTCTGTCGTAAATGGTATGTTATTTTTGGGATCAATTATTGGATCACCTCTAGTCGGGTGGATATCTGATAAAATGGGTTTACGAATTATGCCTATGAAAATTGGTGTAATTGCTTCCTTATTAACTTTACTCGCAGTGCTTTACCTTCCTGTTTCTTATAGCATGATGGCATTTTTATTTTTCTTGCTTGGTTTTTTTACTTCAGCGCAAGTGATTAGTTATGCTTTGGTTGCTGAAAGTAGTTCACCTGCAATGACCGCAACCGCTGTAAGTGTCATTTCGATATTGACTCAAGGTGGTTATATTGTGTATCAAAATATGTTCAGTTATTTATTAACGAATCATGGGGGTATGCAAATGGTGAATGGAACTCCTGTTTATCTACTCGGCGCATATCAATATGCTGCAATTATTTTACCTGTAGGCCTATTAATTGCTTTCTTCATGCTGATAGGTTTAAAAGAAACACGCTGCCAACATATTGAGAACTAAGATGAC
Source organism: Legionella stuttgartensis (assembly GCF_977063405.2). Lineage (NCBI taxonomy): Bacteria > Pseudomonadati > Pseudomonadota > Gammaproteobacteria > Legionellales > Legionellaceae > Legionella > Legionella stuttgartensis. Next base: position 402,690 of record NZ_CDRUHA020000093.1, on the reverse strand, counting down.
TGGGAGAGTTTGTATATTACTGATGGATTCTTTTGGCATTGGAGCTAGTTTAGATGCCCCTCGTTATGGGGATGCTGGTGCCAATACTTTTGTTCACATCCATGAAGCATGTGAGCGTGGTGAATGCAATCGAGAGGGGCTTCGCCAAGGCTCTTTAACATTACCCAATCTGGCCAGACGGGGACTTTATCATGCAACCCTAGCAAGCTGTGGATTACGTTTTGTTGAGTTGTCTAATTTTTCTGAACCTGTGGGCCATTATGGCTATGCAGTAGAACAGAGCTTAGGCAAGGATACTCCTAGCGGGCATTGGGAGTTAGCAGGGGTTCCAGTGACGTTCGAATGGGGCTATTTTCCTGAACAACCGTTCTGCTTTCCTAAAAAATTAATTGATACCTTTATTCAACGTGCCGGTTTACCAGGAGTGCTTGGTGAGAAACATGCGTCAGGAACTACAATTCTTGAGGAATTAGGTGAAGAACACATTCGAAGTGGTAAACCCATCGTTTATACTTCCGCAGACAGCGTATTTCAAATTGCCGCCCATGAAGAACACTTTGGTTTACAGCGTTTGTATGATATTTGTGACATTGCGCGGACTTTAGTAGATGAATATCAGATAGGACGAGTGATTGCGCGACCTTTTATTGGCCAACCAGGAGCCTTCAAACGAACTGCTCATCGTAAGGATTATGCAACCTTACCTCCTGCAAAAACACTACTTGATTACTTGAAAGAAGCCGGTCGCGAAGTGATTGCATTAGGAAAAATTGCTGATATTTATGCGCATCAGGGAGTCACTCAAGTGATTAAGGCTGATGATAATATGGCCTTATTTGATGCTACTTTGACTACCATGAATACTGCTCCTGAGGGTAGTTTGGTTTTTACTAATTTTGTAGATTTTGATTCCTCATTCGGCCATCGGCGGGATGTAACGGGTTATGCTCATGCGCTTGAAGAGTTTGATGCACGTCTTCCAGAGCTCGATGCTTTATTAAAACCGAATGATCTAGTTGTTATTGCAGCGGATCATGGTTGTGATCCAACATTTCCTGGTTCAGATCATACAAGAGAGCATATTCCAGTATTAGTATATGGTCCTAATCTTAAAAGCCGTTTTATTGGCCGTCGCGATACCTTTGCTGATGTAGGTCAAAGCATCGCACAACATCTTGGATTACAAAATTTATCCCATGGAGTATCTTTTTTAATCTGAAAACTGTAGGTTGAATGTAACTGTTTACGTACTTGTGCCAACTGAAATAATTGTTGCAGGGTACAAGTCGTAACAGAAAATTCAAAACCGAAAATTCTGCATTCCCTGTACCTCATCCAGAGTACACTCTAATTTTACAGCATCAATAGTTACAATTTATTCACTTTGAGACCCCTTGTTTTTTTGTTTATCATCCCCATGTATAGGGTTCCGGTTTGATTTGAGGATTTTATTTTGGAACAATTTCGTGGGACAACCATACTTTCAGTACGACGCGGAAATCAAGTGGTTATCGGTGGAGATGGCCAGGTCACTCTAGGTAATACAGTGATGAAGGGGAATGCGCGTAAGGTGCGACGCCTCTACAAAGATCAAGTAATTGCTGGTTTTGCTGGCGGTACTGCGGATGCGTTTACTCTTTTTGAACGTTTTGAGAGCAAATTGGAAATGCACCAAGGTCATTTGGTCCGTGCTGCAGTTGAACTTGCTAAAGATTGGCGAACAGACAGAATGTTGCGCCGACTTGAGGCAGTTCTTGCTGTTGCAGACGTCAAATCCTCCCTAATTATTACAGGTAATGGCGATGTAATCGAACCTGAGCATAGCTTGATTGCAATTGGTTCAGGTGGTCCTTTTGCGCAAGCCGCTGCACGAGCATTGATGGAAAATACAAAATTATCTGCTGTAGAGATAGTGCGTAAAGCATTAAATATTGCAGGGGATATCTGTATTTATACCAATAACAATTTAACTATAGAAGAATTAAACAATGGCGACAAATAACAGCAAGATGACGACTCCTCGTGAGACTGTTCGAGAAGTGATGACTCCTCGTGAAATTGTCCAGGAATTGGATAAATATATTATTGGCCAGGATGACGCGAAAAGGGCAGTAGCAATTGCATTACGTAATCGTTGGCGACGCATGAACATTAAAGATCCTGCTTTGCGCAATGAAATCATGCCTAAAAATATTCTCATGATTGGACCAACAGGTGTTGGTAAAACAGAAATTGCTCGACGTTTAGCTAAATTAGCACGCGCTCCGTTCATCAAAGTAGAAGCAACAAAATTTACTGAGGTAGGCTATGTTGGTCGTGATGTAGATTCCATTCTGCGAGATTTGGCCGATATCGCGGTTAAACAAGAACGTGAATTTGCGATGAAAAAAGTGGAGCATTTGGCTGAAGATGCAGCAGAAGAGCGAATTCTCGATGTATTACTTCCACCTGCACGTGGCAGTTTGACTCCTAGTGAAAAAGACAGTACAGCCAGACAAGTGTTTCGTAAGCAATTGCGTGAAGGAATTCTCAATGAGAATGAAATTGAAATAGAAGTTTCAGCAACCCCTATAGGCATTGAAATCATGGCTCCTCCCGGCATGGAAGAGATGACAAGCCAATTACAATCAATGTTTCAGCAAGTGGGCACTCACCGAACAAAAACACGTAAAATGACTATAGGTAAGGCAATGCAGATTTTACGTGAAGAAGAGGCTGCTAAGCTGATTAATGAGGACGATATTAAGATTCATGCCATAGAAAATGTGGAGCAAAATGGAATTGTCTTTATTGATGAGTTGGATAAAGTAGCCCGACGAACTGAGAATGCGGGGGGCGGTGATGTTTCTCGTGAAGGCGTCCAAAGAGATTTATTACCTTTAGTTGAAGGAACTTCAGTTACCACGAAATACGGTATGATTCGGTCGGATCATATTTTATTTATTGCATCTGGAGCATTCCATGTTGCTAAGCCTTCTGATTTGATTGCTGAATTACAAGGTAGATTACCTATTCGTGTTGAATTATCTGCTCTTTCTGTTGAGGATTTCGTGCGTATTCTTACCGAACCTACTGCATCATTAACATTGCAATACAGTGCTTTAATGGCTACTGAAGGATTAACGTTAACTTTTGATGAGTCAGGAATTAGACGAATTGCCGAAGTAGCTTGGCAGGTAAATGAGCGCACTGAAAATATTGGCGCGCGTCGGCTCTACACTGTGATGGAGCGGTTATTAGAAGTTGTTTCATTCGAAGCCACAGATAAATCAGGCGAATCAGTGCATGTCGATAAAGCCTATGTTGAAAAAAACCTCGGCCAGCTTGTAGCAGACGAGGATTTAGCTCGTTACATTCTTTAGATTCAAGAGCCTATGTGCAACTTGGCGAACCTGTGTTCTGCTGCGTTGCACTCAGGCTACAATTCCTCAAAGCAATAATCTTTATTTCTAAAACTTAAGGTGTGTTCTACTTTGCTTGTTAAATGAGCATGTCAAATAAATTAAGGAAAATAGTACGAGAACTCATCCACTCTGTTTAATGTGCGGGGGGCTTGATTCAATTGTAATTTTGGTATGTGATTAAAAAGAAACTGCAAGTTCTATAAAAACGGCTGTTCTCATGGAGGAGAAAAAAATGTCACATCAATCGAGTTCTATTGCTACAATAAGAAGTGAAGATCTTGAGTTAGAAGAAGGCACTGATGATTCTTTCGAAAATGATGAGCCCCATCCTTCTTTTTCCTGTATTGGTGTAAAAGCGTATTCATTTTTTAATTCTCAAAAATTTACTTTAGATTTCCCTGTTCATACCAAAATTTGGAATACAAGTAGGGGGGATTCCAATCACAGAAGAATCAAAGCGTTGCTTATCGATTATACTCGAGAAAATTGTTTATTCGGTTCGTTTATTGGACGTATGATTTCAGGATATTGGAATAGACATCATGTTAGTGCAGTAAGTAAAATTATCGCAAATATGTCGATTAATAATTATTATGATTCTGCTGATGATATTGTTTCTGACTTGAAAACATTAAAACCTAAAAAAGGAGGAGCTTTGTATCAGCTAATTAAATTTATTGAAATGAAGTTGGAAGCGCAACTAAAGTATAATTTTAAATTTTAACTTAGAGAAGCAGTTGAGTTCGTTACGAGAAGTGAAAAAGTAAATTCAGTACAATTCGTGCGCGTTCAACTGCTTCCTCGATTTGAAGTAATGGAGTTGTTTGATGTTTAATCCTTATGTTTTGGTTTTATATTACTCGCGAACCGGTTCAGTAGCGCAATTAGCCCAATATGTTGCGCGTGGTGTCGAACGTGTTGTGGGGATTGAAGCACGTTTAAGAACGGTTCCACCTGTTTCTACTACATGTGAAGCAGTTGATAAGCCGATCCCAGATAATGGAGCGCCTTATGTAACCTTAGATGATTTACGCCATTGTCATGGACTCGCTTTAGGTAGCCCGACCCGTTTTGGAAATATGGCAGCTCCTTTGAAATATTTTCTGGACGGTACTTCTTCTTTATGGCTGGCAGGTGATTTAGTAGATAAACCGGCTTGCGTTTTTTCTTCTTCTGCGAGCATGCATGGTGGCCAGGAAACTACTTTATTAAGTATGATGTTGCCTTTGTTGCATCAAGGCATGATTTTATTGGGTGTGCCTTATTCTGAGTCGTCTTTGAATGAGACCGTGAGTGGTGGAACCCCCTATGGTGCAACTCATGTTTCTGGTGTGGCAAATGATCGACCACTGAGTCAGGATGAAATTAACTTAGCCAAACATTTAGGTGAACGTTTGGCACGAGCAGCTCTTAAATTGAGTGAAGAAAAATGAGTCATTAATTTGAGTTCTAATAAAACAACTCGTAGTCGAGAATTTTTGTAATGGCACTTGGCGGTCTTGTTTCGCCCGGACTGCAATAAATAAATTGAGTGAAAAATGAAAGTAATTAGTTTTAATGCCAATGGTATACGTTCAGCAGCTCGTAATGGATTTTATGAATGGCTTGCAACGCAAAATGCAGATTTTGTTTGTATTCAAGAAACGAAGGCTCAGCCCGAGCAATTAACTCCGGAAGAGTTATATTATCCACGCGATTATTTCTGTGATTATTATTCAGCCCAAAAGAAAGGGTATAGTGGAGTGGCCATTTATGCGCGTCACAAACCGAATCGTATCATAAAGGGTATGGGTTTTGATTATTGTGATAACGAAGGGCGGTATATTCAATTTGATTATCCAAAATTTAGTATCGTCTCGCTTTATTTACCTTCAGGGACTAGTGGTGATGAGCGTCAAATGGTGAAGTACGGTTTTCTCGAACAGTTTGCTGAACATTTAATGCGATTAAAAAATGAAGGACGAGAGTTGATTGTGTGTGGGGATTATAATATTGCCCATAAACAAATCGATTTGAAAAACTGGCGTGGTAATCAAAAAAACTCTGGATTTTTACCCGAAGAACGAGCTTGGATGGATAAATTGTTTGGGACTATGGGGTTTGTTGATGCATTTCGAGTGCATAATCAAGAAGAAGAGCAATATACCTGGTGGTCTTTTAGAGGGCGTGCATGGGATAAAAATGTAGGGTGGAGAATTGATTATCAAGTAGTTACACCTGGACTCACAGAGTATGTAGTCGACAGTTGCATTTTTCGTGAAGCACGTTTGTCAGATCACGCTCCTTTGCTAATCGAATATAAAGGAGATTGGTGTGCTTAAATTAGCAAGCTGGAATGTGAATTCCTTGAAGATACGGTTAGATCAAGTGTTGGAATGGTTTGATTCTTCGCGTGTGGATGTTCTTGCCTTGCAAGAAACAAAATTACTCGATGAAAATTTTCCAATGACCGCGTTTATGGAGAAAGGCTATCATGTTGTATTTTCCGGACAGAAGACTTACAACGGTGTTGCTGTAATAAGCCGATATCCTTTGTCTGATGTTCTAACTAATATACCTGATTTCGATGATCCTCAACGTCGTGTTTTGGCGGTTACTGTCGCAGGTATTCGTTTGATCAATTTGTATGTTCCCAATGGGTCGGAATTAACTTCGGATAAATATCAATACAAACTGAATTGGTTGAAAAAAGTTACTGCTTTTGTTCAACAACAAATGAGCGTTTTTCCAAATGTAGCGGTAGTCGGTGATTTTAATATAGCTCCTGAAGATCGCGATGTTCATGATCCTGCTGAATGGATAGGATGTGTATTAGTTAGCCCTGCTGAGCGAGAAGCATTTATGCAATTGTTACAGCTTGGATTACACGATAGTTTTAGAAGTTTTAAGCAGGATGAGCAGATATTCAGTTGGTGGGATTATCGTGCGGCTGCCTTTAGACGTAACAGAGGTTTGCGCATTGATCATATTTTATTGAGTAAAACGCTTAATGCATTATGCAGGCAATCTGTTATTGATAAAGAGCCGCGTAAATCAGAAAGGCCCTCCGATCATGCACCTGTATGGGTTGAATTGGATCTTAATGTGAATTAGTTGTAGTCTAGATGGAACGGAGCAGAACCCGGGTTACGGTTTGCCTAAACCAACCCGGGCAAAGCAGTTCCACTGTTACTATCACTTATTTTGCAAGGTTTCAAATAAAAACCAAATTCGTCGTTCTGTTTCATCAATATAAACTTCCAAGATGCTTGTGGTAGCGAAGTCATTTTTTTTGCTACACACTTCATGAACCTTTCTCAAGTTTTTTAGGAACCCTTTATTGTCTTCCAGTAGATTTTGCAGCATCTCATCTGCAGAAAGAGTTTCATTCGTATCGCGAAGCGTTTGCAATTGTTTGATCTCTCCAATAGAGTGAATCGTGCGTTCTCCCAATTTGCGTACACGTTCTGCTAAAACATCAATCATCGCAAAAATTTGTTCGCTTTGTTCATCTAATAAAAGATGATAATCACGATAATGTGGCCCTGTCATATGCCAATGAAAATTCTTGGTTTTAACAAATAATGCAAATGTATCGGCCAACAGAGGATTAACCGCCTCGGCAATTTTCCGACGATCTCTTATATCGAGGTCATTTGGGGTTTCAAGCTTATAAAGTTCCAGTTTTTTCATTTTAACTCCTGTTAAATTAATTTGTTTTTATAAGCGTAGACCAATAGTGACTATTTTGTTTCTATACTGACGAAATATTGTCATTTCAGTGAGGATATGAAGAAATAAATAAGAAATTGTTTATTCTTAGGGAAGGGTAGGGAATGAACAGTGGGCTATTATAGTCTATATTTATTAGAGGCAAGCTAGCGAAAAATAAATTTAATGTAAGTTTTTAAAGCACTTGTAGTTTAGCTAATGAAGCAGCTCAATATCACAAAAACTCATATTCCCAATAATTATCAGCTTTAATTGTGTATCAGTGTTTCATTTAATAGAACAAACAGGGGTATCACCGCTGTTTCGGTTTGATAAAAAATTGCTTTAAAGAAGTTTTTCTGCTATTGTTTTGCGTCATTTGTACCGAGTATGGTGCCTGGCGTTGGGTTCAGGTGGCGATACTCATTTAAACTATAGAGAGTAGTATTATGAAGGCATCAATTCATCCAGAATATAAAACAGTCAAGGTAATATGCAGTTGTGGTGAGGAATTTGAAACCCGTTCAACTTTATGTAAAGACTTGAACATTGAAGTATGCTCACAATGCCATCCTTTTTATACTGGTAAACAAAAATTAGTGGATACTGGAGGTCGTGTTCAGAAGTTCCGCGATCGTTACAGCCAGCGTTCTAATCAAGCTACTAAAGAAGAAAAGAAATAAGGCGCGTTATTTTGCGCCTTATTTGTATATACTTCATTCGAAGTATATCTTATTGACAGATTGTTCCCGCAATGCTAATTTCGGTGTCGCGGGTTCTTGACGTCCAATTATTGTCTCCATCCCATCATCCATTGGCTGTTTCCCTTATATTTTATTAAGGGTCCATAGTCAGATGTTTGTGTGCCTATAGCACTATGGTTGAACAATGAATTGACAATTGGTTGGTAGGATTTTTAGACCTTACTTAAGTTTTATTTCAATGTAAGAGAGTGAGTACTTTGGATAATGACGTTTTAAAGCAGTGTGCATTGGATTATCACGAGTTTCCAACTCCTGGAAAACTTGGTGTTCATATTACCAAATCAACTGACTCTCAGAGTGATTTGTCTCTGGCTTATACACCTGGTGTTGCTGCCCCGGTGATTGCAATAGCAGAAAACCCCGAAGATGCTTATCGTTACACGAATAAAGGAAATTTAGTCGCTGTAATGACTAATGGTACTGCTGTATTGGGTTTAGGTGATCTTGGGCCTCTGGCCAGTAAACCAGTTATGGAAGGTAAGGCTGTTTTATTTAAGCGTTTTGCGGGCATTGATGTATTTGATATTGAAATTGATGCTCATGATTCACAAGCTTTTATTTCTACAGCAAAACGTATTGCCCCCACTTTCGGAGGGATTAACCTGGAAGATCTTAAAGCTCCTGAATGTTTTGAGATTGAGCAGGCGTTAATTGAACAATTGAATATTCCTGTATTTCATGATGACCAGCATGGTACTGCCATAGTTGTTGCAGCAGCTTTACTGAATGCTCTTGAGTTACAGCAAAAAAAATTATCTGATGCCAAAATTGTGTGTATTGGTGCAGGAGCAGCAGGAATTGCTTCTATGCGATTGCTTGTTGCGTTAGGCGCTAATAAAGAGAATATGTTGCTTTTGGACACCAAGGGAGTAATCCATTCGGGGCGTGCAGATCTAAATGCTTATAAATTTGCTTTTGCGCGTACTACTGAATGCCGGACTTTAGCTGATGCACTTGTGGATGCTGATGTATTTATTGGGGTCGCCAAGCCGAATTTATTAGATGCTGATCTATTGAAATTAATGGCACCCAAACCTGTTATTTTTGCATTATCTAATCCTGATCCTGAAATCAGACCTGAATTAGCTTTTCAAGTACGTAACGATTTGGTTATTGCTACTGGACGTAGTGACTACCCTAATCAAGTCAATAATGTGTTGTGTTTCCCATATATTTTTCGTGGTGCGTTGGACGTACGCGCTAAATGTATTAATCAATCGATGCAAATTGCGGCAGTTGAAGCTATTCGTCAACTGGTGCATGAGCCCGTCCCTCAGGTAGTGAAGGATAATTACCCAGGTGTTACGCATTGGGATTTTGGCCCTAACTACATTATTCCCAAGCCTATAGACCCTCGTTTAAGAGAACGAGTCCCTGCTGCTGTAGCTGAAGCTGCAATAGCAAGCGGCGCGAATCAAGTAAGTTGTAATTTAGAATAAAAGTAGCATCCCGGTAATAAGGGATCTCAGGTGTAGCAGTATGCCATATGAGATATTCCTGTTTGCGCTCGGGATAATAATAGGTGAATTGTAGGTACGAATTTTTACTGTTGAATTTTAAAACAGTGCTCGTTCATGCCTAACAAATAGTTAAGGAGATTACTTTGCTTTCTGAAAACCGGAGAAATTACGCATTAATTGGATGGCTTATTTGTGGTCTTGGAGCTGTGTTTTACAGTTACGAATATTTGCTTCGAATAGCGCCTAGTGTCATGGAAACTGCTCTACGTGAGCACTTTAATTTGTCGGCAACAGGTTTTGGACACATTTCATCTATATATTATTATGCATATGTCCCTATGCAATTACCTGTAGGGATAATGATGGATCGTTATGGTCCTCGAAGGTTGTTAACTGTAGCCTGTTTTATTTGTGTTGTTGGAACGTTCTTATTCACCGGTACCACTTCTTTTTGGGTTGCAGCTTCAGGACGGTTTTTAGTTGGGTTAGGCTCTGCATTTGCATTCGTGGGAGTGTTAAAACTTGCAACAATCTGGTTGCCTGAGAATAAACTCGCTATGGTCTCTGGTATTACATCGGCCTTAGGAACAGTCGGTGCCATGCTCGGTGATAATTTTTTAGAACTATTCGTCACTAAATTAGGATGGATTAAAACCCTAAACATGACGGCATTTTTTGGGATTGTATTAACTTTTGTTTTATGGTTAGGTATCCACGATAAAAAAGGTCGACATAGACAAAGTGGTACTGTTTCTAATTTTAAAATCGGTTTAATTGACTTAAATATAATACTCAGTAATAGACAGATATGGATTAATGGACTGTACGGATGTATGGTTTATTTGCCGACAACTGTTTTTGCTGAATTATGGGGAATTCCCTATTTAAGACATGCACATGGCTTATCAACGCATGCCGCTGGTTTAGCAAACTCATTGCTTTTCTTGGGCTTTACAGTAGGTGCCCCACTAATGGGTTATTTTTCTGACCGAATAGCGCGCAGAAAGTTACCTATGTTTTTAGGTGCAAGTATGGCTACTGTCCTTATGTTAGTAATTCTGTACTTCCCCGGTTTAACTGAAACTAATGTACAAATACTTATGTTTTTCTTAGGCTTATTTTATAGTGCGCAAGCGATTGTATTTGCCGTCGGAAGAGAATTGAGCCCAGGAGAGGCAGCAGGTACAGCTATGGCATTTACCAACATGATTGTCATGCTCGGTGGTATGTTATTACAACCCTTGGTAGGACATTTATTGGATTTCAGCTATTCTTTGCGCAACGGAGCTTCGCTTACTTCGGCGCTGGTTGTGGAAAACGTGAATAAACTTTATAACGTGACTGATTATCGCATTGCGCTAGCTTTTATACCTCTAAGTATGTTTATTGCCGCTTTATTAACTTTCTTTTTAAGGGAAACTCACGCACATGCACCTAAATAATACTGTTTCAAGAAAACAAATGCTCTTTGGTATGTTTATCTGCTTTGTCGGAGCTATTTTTTATTGTTATGAGTTTATCTTACGCATAATTCCAGGTGTTTTGCAGACGGAGCTAAGTATTGCGCTGGGGCATATTTCAGCGACTACTTTTGGTCAAATTTCTGCTTTATATTATTTTGCCTATTCGCCGATGCAAATGCCTGTAGGAATGCTCATGGATCGATTTGGTCCTAGACGGCTTTTAACTTTTGCCTGCATTTGTTGTACCGTTGGTTCCTGGATGTTTACCTTGACCTCATCTATGTTTTTGGTAGGGGCAGGGCGCTTTCTCGTGGGATTTGGTTCTTCTTTTGCATTTGTGGGGGTTTTATCTCTGGCATTACATTGGCTGCCCAGACGCTATTTTTCTTTAGTTGCAGGCTTGATGACTACTTTAGGAATGTTAGGCCTTGTTTATGGTGAAGTGAAGATTACCGAGTGGTCTCAAAGGATTGGTTGGGAACAAGTGCTGTTCTTTATTGCCATTGTAGGTTCCGGCTTGAGTGTTTTAATGTTTCTTGTGGTACGTGATGGGCCTGAAGGACATCAACCCAATAAACATCCTTTACCTGAATTCTTCCAAAACGTTCTTAAAGTATTAATGGCTCCAGAAGTTTGGGTTATCGGTTTTGTCGGGGCTTGTTTGTATACTTCTTTATCTGTATTTGGTGAGTTGTGGGGAAAAACGTATTTGGAACAAGCACACCATTTAACTAAAGTCGAGGCAGCCAAGACTGTCTCTGCAGTGTTCTTAGGTTGGGCGGTTGGTGCACCTATAGCGGGTTATTTATCGGATCGTACTGGCAGACGTTTATTGCCTTTGGTGTTGGGTGCAATTTTGGCGTTGATTTGTATTAGCCTTGTATTATACCTTCCTGGATTATCATACGTTAGCTTGAATGTTTTATTGTTCTTGTATGGTGTGTTTAGTGCCACGGAAATTATTGTATTTATTATGGCTAAAGAATGCAGTGGTGCACAATTATCAGGTACGGTATTTGCAGCCACAAACATGATAGTTACTCTTGGTGGGGTAATTTTCCAACCCCTGGTTGGTAAATTGCTGGATACTTTTGGTGATAGTGGCATTGTAGAGGGAGAACACATCTATACAGTAGTGGATTATCAGGTTGCTTTATCTATATTACCACTTTCGTTATTACTCGTTACTATTCTTGCCTTCTTTATCAAAGATCATAAAGATCATCAAATTCATTAAAAGTGGGGCCCGGGTGAAATCAACTAAAATCCGGGCCCGATAATGCTACATAACTGGGACTCTTGGTTTTCAAGGTCTGATATGTCCCTCACCCAAGACAACCCACTTATAACTTGATAAAGCGTCTAATGACATAGGCCCACGAGCGTGTAGTTTTTGAGTACTAATTCCTATTTCAGCACCCATCCCAAATTGTCCTCCATCCGTAAAAGCTGTAGAGGCATTAACATAAACAGCTGCAGAATCGATATGATCGAGAAAATAATCGATGCTCTTTTGATCTTCAGCGATAATTGCTTCGCTATGCCCCGAAGTGTGCTCCATAATATGAGTAACAGCTTCTTCTAACGAGAAAACAGTTTTGATTGCCAATTTATAAGATAAGAATTCCTGACAAAAATCATTAGAGGTTGCTTTTCGCAATAATTTTTTTGGATAAAAGGATTTAATTGCTGCATAACTTGGTTTGTCTGCAAAAATTTCAACCTGTTTATGAGCAAGTGGTTCAATAATAAATGCTAAATCATTCAATCGATTTTGATGAATTACTAATATATCGAGTGCATTGCAAACACTTACTCTTCTAGTTTTAGCATTATCTATAATTAACCGTCCTTTTTGTATATCACCACTTTGATCGAAATAAATATGAACGATACCAGCACCTGTTTCAATAAATGGTATTCTTGTATTTTCACGTACAAAATTGATTAATGATTGGCTTCCTCTTGGGATACAAACATCCACCAAGTGATTGGCTTTTAAAAGAATATGTACGGCTTCTTTTTCTAAGGGTAATAAATAAACAGCAGATTTGTCGATACCATGTTTTTGTAAGACATCATGAATCAATGATATTAAAAAAAGATTAGTAAAATAAGCTTCCTTTCCGCCCTTCAAAACACAAGCATTACCTGTTTTAAAACATAGAGTAAAGGCATCTAAAGTGACATTGGGTCGCGATTCATAAATAATAGCGATAACTCCTAACGGGACAGAAACTTTCTGAATGACTAACCCATTAGGAAGTTTTCTTTGATCTAAAATTCTTTTCTTTGAATAGGGTACGGAAGCAACTGTTTCAACATCAGCGGCCATTGATTCAATTCGATCTTTAGATAAAAGCAGCCGATCATATTTAGGATCTTCTTTATCCATCAACGCTAAATCTTTTTTATTTTCGTTAATGAGTGCATTAGCAGAATTTCGTAATCGATTGGCAAGATCGCGTAATACTTGATTTTGCTTTTGTTCATCCAAAAATCTTAAGCTCAGGCTGGATTTTTTTGTTGCTTTAAGTTGGTTCGTGATTTCGTCAATCATGTAATTCTCTAAAATATATGTAAATGATCATAATGAATAAATTCAGGTTTTCCCGATTGGCCTAAATACTCATTTAATTTAACTGCATCATATTTAGCTAGACCAATCCCTATTTTTTCATTGCTTGGCGTCAGTATTTCTATCAAATCACCTCGTTTAAAATCACCCGTAAATTGTTCAATTCCAACGGGTAGGATGCTGATGACTCGTTTGTTCTCTTTTATAATTTCTACCAAGCAGGAATTTATTGTAATTGAGCCTGTCTTTTTTTCAGTATAAGCAATCCATCTTTTTATATTAGATTTTTTCTTTGTTGGGAAAATAGTGGTGCCTAAGGCTTCATCTTTAAGTATACGTAGAATTACTGAAGGTTGATTGATGCTCGCTATATGAGTGGTTATCCCAAGGTTTGACATTTTTCGAGCCGTTCCAAGTTTGCTAATCATCCCACCTCTGCCATGAAGGCTTTTTATACTAGAAACTTCAGGCCAAGTATGCTTTGGATTGATGACAGAAATTAAGTCGGATCCAATTTCATCAGGATGCTTAGTGTAAACGCCTTCAACATTACTAAGAATAATTAATTTATCAGCATTAATCATTGCTGCGATTAGACCGGATAGCTCATCGTTGTCTGTAAACATGAGCTCTTCAATGGCAACACTATCGTTTTCATTGATAATAGGTACAATATTTTTCTGAACTATAATTTCATGAAGTAATCTAGATATATTCAAATAGTGCTGTCTCGTTTGAAAATCCTGTTTTGTGAGCAGTAATTGGGACGCCAGCATTTTATGTTTTTTTAACATGGATGCGTACATATGCATCAATTCATATTGTCCTAATGATGCAAGAACTTGTTTTTCTCCTATCGAACAACCATATTGACGGTCCAGAAATTGATTCGCAACCTTTCGCCCCGATGCAACTGCACCCGAGCTAACTAATACTACATGATGATCTTCTTTTTGAAGAGTGACAATTTGTTCAACCAAGGAAAGCATAATAGGCTCAAATGGAGTACCATCACTTGATAAAATACTTTGAGTTCCAACTTTAATTACAATTTTCATTCTTTACTCACTTTTTATGGAGCCTGTTTTATTTGAACCTTAGAATCATAGAAATAGACAAATACTTTAGAAGAAACGGAGAATATCTTCATCAATGGACTATTAGTCTATCAAACTGGTAAAGAAAAATTGTTATCCAATTCACGCATTTTCTTTGCTGTAAAGTGCCTTAATTCCGTTGAGATGATGCCGGGATTTGGGTGGTTTATTAATTCAGATCCTGTGACCTATCAAAACGGACATTTTATTTTTATATCAAGTTTACAAGTTCGCGGGTAGGACAATGTTATTCCATGGAATTAAATATAACGACCTATAATCAAGGTATGTTTAACCCAACCAAGAATATCTAGGTCTTACTCCTCAGGTAGACGAAGTCGTAAATGCATCAATACAGTTTTTAAAGCAACCTTTTAATGAAAACTTAGCTTGCTTTTAAGAAAATGTCTACAATGCTTTCAGATTAATTAAATATGGCAATTAACTCGTTTACTGGACGACGAAGCGATCCTTGGCAATTTATAAAACGTGATACTGGAAAGCTTTTAATTTCTGCTTTTCTATAGTGGTAACGAGTAAATTCAGTATCGTGATTGGATAAGATAACAGGGATTCCTCGGGCTGCTGTTTCTTTAGCCAATTCCGTCAATTCGATTTGATCTTCGGTTGTAAATAGTTTTTTAGTATAGGGTAAATGATGTGATTTCTCTGAAAGAAGTACGTAAGGGGGGTCGCAATAAATTACATCCCCTCGTTCTGCATATTCAAAAGTTTTTCTGAAATCATTATGGAGGAATTCTGTTTGTTGGCTTTTTGAGTGAAAAAGCTGCATTTCCTTGCGCGGAAAATAAGGTTTGCTGTAAAGCCCAAAAGGAACGTTATAGATACCTTTGGAATTATAGCGACATAATCCATTATAACCGTGTCGGTTTAAATAAAGAAAAAGCGCAGATTTTTGTGCGGAATTAAGGGAGGCATTGAAATCCGCTCTTATTTGATAATATTTTTCTTTATGGTTGAATTCAGGGCGGAAATAAGTATCGCAGTGTGTAATAAATTCCTCTCCCTGTTGTTGCAAGGTTGTAAATAGATGAACTAAATCAAAATTACTTTCTGCTAACAAATAGGAAGAATAATTTGTATTCATAAAAACCACGCCCGAGCCGGCAAAGGGCTCGATTAAGCGTTTACCTGGAGGAAGAAAGGGAATAATCTTTTCCAAACAGTTGTATTTACTCCCTGCCCATTTAAGAAAAGGCCTTATTTTAACCATAGGTTTTACCACGATTTATTCAGAAAGAAGTATTGCTTATTTTTAAGAAAAAAAACAGAATTTTTAGTGTAAAAATTTTGGTTGTTCTTTCTTTTTTGAAGGTCAGGGACGAAAATTAAAAAATTTGAGACGAAGTGACTTAGGTAAATTCATATACTGAGTCAAAGAGTCTATCTCTGATTAATACTCCCAAACGACAGGAAATAAAGGGTGGTCCATTGGCGCACCTTCTGGAAGTTGTTCCCTTAACCCCGGGAAATCAGGTGAGGTAACCCATTTTCGTGGTGCATGGATAACGTCATCGCCGAGAAAACGTACGGAGAAAACTCGTCGTCTCTGAGTGTTGCCTACTCCACCTGCCGCATGAAGAGTAAGCATATGGAAGCAAACTATGTCACCAGGGGTTATTTCCCAACCGATAATAGGGTAGTCTTCGCGTTTTAAGTCAATATCGGGGAGATCCATGAGGCTTCCCTCTGGAAACCATTTTGCTTGGCTGTCCATAAAAGAACGGGGCATGAACCATGGTCCCAAATGAGAACCAGCAATAAACTCTAAGGTCGAGGCACGAGGTACTGGATCCACCGGTATCCATAAACTGCAATTTTGTATTCCTTCAATATTGTAATAAGGTTGATCTTGATGCCATGGGGTTCTTTGTTGTGTGCCAGGCTCTTTAACTAAAAGATGATCATGGTATAGCCGTGTTCTTTTACTCCCCATGAGTTTGCCTGCAATAAGGCTAGCCGGGGATTCAAAGATAAATTGTTGGTAATGAGGATTTGTTTGCCAAGTACAAAAATCCTCAATAAATCGACCTGGGTCCTCATTTTTACTTGCAATTTTAACCCGATGGCTCGGTGACTTTAAATTAAGTTCGATACCATCACAGAGTAATTCTATTTCTCCAGGGTTCAGAATTTGGCGAATACAAACAGCACCATCTTTTTTGTAGGCGTCTATATGCGCTTGTGTCACTGCTTTTTCTACACGCCGAATAATTGGTTCAGAAATGGAATGTTTTGTCATCTGAAATAAGAACAATGATCGATTTTATTGATGTTACTAAAATTCAGGAAAAAGAACCATTTCAAAAAAGTATGAAGGGTAACGATAATGGTCTGTTTTAAAAAAATCATGAGTGCAATGTAAAGTTATGATATTTTACAGAGTTTTATGAGACAAGGATTTGCACGTGCATGAGTCGAAATTGAAGTCTAATGAGCGGAAAATTATTTTTCTTGCTTCCTTGGGGGGGGCATTGGAGTTTTATGATTTTATTATTTACGTTATTTTTGCACCAATAATTAGCCAGGTTTTTTTTCCAAAAACAGACAAATTTGCTGCATTGATGAGTGTATATGCTGTTTTTGCCATTGGATATTTAATTCGTCCATTAGGTGGTCTCGTCTTTAGTCATTTTGGAGATAAATACGGTCGCAAAAAGACGTTTATTTTTTCAGTGCTTTTAATGGCTGTTCCAACGGTTCTTATTGGATTTTTACCCACCCACCAACAGATAGGGATTTCTTCGAGTATCCTTTTAATTTTTCTGCGTTTACTGCAAGGACTTTCAATTGGTGGAGAAATTCCTGGAGCATTAACCTTCACTTGCGAACATGTGAATCCTCGTTTTAGAGCACTTGCTTGTGGGATTATTTTTGCTTTTCTTAATTTAGGTATTTTTCTGGGGGCGATGATTAGTTTAATTCTAACAAATCAACTCTCAAACGCTCAATTATTAAGCTTTGGTTGGCGTATTCCATTTGTATTTGGTGGATTGCTTGGCGTGTTCAGTTTCTACATTCGCAAACAATTGGCTGAAAGTCCCTTATTTCTTGCATTTAAAAATTCCATTGAAAATACACGAATACCTTTTGTTGAGGCAATCACCCAGTACTGGCGCAATATTTTACAGGGAATTGGTTTAACGTGTCTGGGTTCTGTAATGATTAATTTATTATTTCTCTATATGCCCACCTACCTATCAACGATTCTTGCTTATCCAAAGCAACAAGCAACTTTACTCAATACGATTAATTTGGGCTTTTATTCCTTGCTGCTTGTATTTTTTTGTTGGTGTGGTGATCGATTGGGACGTAAATTGGTTCTCTCCATCGGAGCGGTTGGGTTTATTTTGTTAAGTTATGTTTTATTCTTCACTTTATCCCAACAAACCACATTATTACTTATAGTAAGCTTATTTATTTTTGCTATTCTAAGTAGCTCCATTATGGTTTATCCCAGCATACTGGTTGAATTATTTCCGGTGTCGATTCGTTATACTGGGATTGCTATTTCTTATAATCTGGCATTCGCTTTTTTTGGTGGTTTAACTCCATTTATTACCACTTATTTAATTCAATCATTAAATAATAATCTTGCCCCCAGTTTTTACCTAACTCTGAGCGCAATTCTTTGTTTCGTTGCCGTGGTATCCATTAAAAAATTATATGCAGAATCATGAGATGAATTATGAATTTTGCGAAACAAACGGTTGTTTTTTTTATTTTCTCTTTATTTTTGTTCTCTTTAGCACATGCTAATAGACCTTTTATTATCGATACTGATGTAGGAATCGACGATGAATTAGCGATGTTCTATTTGTTAGCACAAAAAGACATCGACATTAAGGCGATTACGGTAGTGGGTACTGGAGAGTCACATTGCCCAGCTGGCTTGAGGAATGTTGCGGGATTATTAGCGTTGACGCATCATGAAAACATCCCATTAGCTTGCGGACGCGATACACCGATGACTGGAACACATCAATTTCCTAATTGGCTACGTAAACAAGCAGATAATTTAGCAGGTGCTGCAAATTTGTTGCCCAAAGTGGAAGTATCCACCTCAAAGACTGCGATGGAATTGTTGAAATCTACTTTAACGAATGCAAAAGAACCGGTTGAGATTTTAGCTATTGGTCCGTTAACAAATCTTGGTGAGCTGGTGACCCAAATGCCAGAGATAAAAAATAAAATTAAAATGATTTATGTTATGGGGGGAGCCGTAGATAGCACCGGTAATTTGATTGAGTTGGATCACTCAATTCGAAATAACACTGCGGAGTGGAATATATATGTTGACCCGCATGCTGCAGATAAAGTATTTCGTTCTGGAATTCCTCTTACTATGATTGGTTTGGATGTGACCAATCAGGTCCCCGTAACTAAAGCGTTTTATCTGAAATTAAAGCAAAATCAAAATAGTCTGGGCAATAAATTTTTCTATGAACTTTTTCATCGCAATGAGGCCGAGATATTTGAACATAAGTGGTATTTTTGGGATGTGCTTTCAGCAGTAGTAGCGCACGATAATTCAATCGTTAAAGCCATAAATAAAAAATTGAGTATTTTATTAAGCCCTGAAAATCAATCAGGCACTACCATAGTCGATAAAAAGGGGAATATCGTACGTGTATGTACGGCAGTAAATCAGGAGCAACTGGAAACTATTTTGATGGATACGTTAAAAAAGACTTCCTAAAGGATAGAAATGTAGCCCGGGTTTCGCTGCTGCACCCAGGCTACATTAATTTTAATTGGGCACGGAACGTTTTTCTTCAAAGAATTGTACTTTCCCTGTTTTTATATCATGTAATCCCGCTACTATTCCTACCTGTTTTTTACTAATTAATTCTTTAAGAATAGGACTCTTTTCTTGCATTTCTTTGACAATTCTTAAAGCATTGGCTTTAGCAATGGCATCAATTAATTTTGCATCAGAGCAATTTTTTGTTCCTTGTTCTTGCATACTGATATCTACCACTGGTTTAATTTTATCTATAATATCAGTCAAATGTCCGAGTTGTACGCCACTACAAGCACCACTTACAGCACCACATGAAGTATGTGCCAAGACGACAATAAGTCGAGAGCCAACGACTTTAGTCGCATATTCCATACTACCTAAAATATCGTTATTGAGCACATTTCCTGCTACACGCAAAGTAAATAAATCGGCCAAACCTTGGTCAAAAAATAATTCAGGGACACTGCGTGAATCCATACAATTAAGCACTACTGCAAATGGGTATTGTCCGTAAGAAGATTGATGGGCTTGTTTTAAATAATCTCTGGGAATTGAGGTGTTATTTAAAAAACGTTGGTTCCCATCTTTCAAGCGTTGTAGTGCTTGCTTGGGCGTCATATTTTGCTGTTTGGCTTGAGATAAGGTTTTTCCCAAAATAGGTACTTCTGCAGCAGGTGAACTTGCAAAGCTAGTGTAAGCACACATCAAACCAAAAGTTATGGCTAGGATTTTTGTTAGGTGTTGCATTGAGATGCTCCATTTTTTAATTAGAAATCGTCCTTCAGTGATAATAACTTAATCTTAAAAACGCATATACTTTTTTTAAAAATTTATTTTCTAAGGCTTATGTATGTAGTTCATTTTGGTTTTTACTTTAATTTCTATTGATCGCATTTAAAAGCAACAAAATGATTAAAATTTAATCTTAATTGGCTATACTTATTGAAAATGAGCAACTTCATTTTAGGAATAAGATATGCTTAATAAAAGTCAGGCAAATGAACAGTCTACTACCACTCAACCATCACCAGTCGTAGCAATTACTTTTTACTCCAAGCGAACTGATACACCGCCAGGATACCATCCGGGTATTTTAAGTGCAGGAAATAGGCAAGATGTGGTTCGCTTAAAAGACGGACTTGAAAGTGCAGCAAAAGAAAAGGGAGAAACACCCCCTAAAGTTGAAATCACGTTGTTTCTTATTCCCAATTGGGATAAGGGAGAAGATTATCATTCAGCAGAATATCAAGCAGCAAGAAAGCAGATGATGACGGATGCCCAAAAATTTTATGGAAGCGACATCCTGATTAAAGATTATCTCAACGCTAACGTCAGTGAGGCGGAGCTTAAATTTTTAAGAAATTGTAAGGCTATTGGAAGCGTTGCTGATATTGTTAAAACACGAACAATTATAGACAACCAGGGCCGTCCCTGTTTACAGACTGACTCTAATGTCACATGGGCAAATAATGATTTTGATAAATTGTACGAATTAACTTTTCACGCCAATTCAGATGCATTTAATTGCAGCAGATGCTCTGAAGTTTATGTTTCTGCACATAATAAATTATTATTCACCGGTTCTGGTAGTAAGTTACCAGGAATTTTTGCTAAAACTTTAGTAGATTACTGCACTCAATACGATTCGGATCCATGGCATAAAGATGAAAAATGTAATGGGGTATATGATATCGCTTTTTGTGAGGGCATGAGTCAGTATGGTCTCACCTATAGAGTGAGAGTCGATGATAAGTATAATAAAGATAAAACTTTTGATTTTTATCCAGCAGCTTTAGATGATTCACGATATAAATTAATGCCGCTTGTTATTGCCTGTCAACGAGAAAGTTGGCGTGCGGGTATGGCTCCACCTCCGCAGGCTGTACTTGAGTTAACTGGGGGGCTTACTCTACCTAATAACGCGAAAAAGCCGGCCATGGAGGTTGAAATTAATGGTGTTAAGTATGGATATTATCATTTTAAAAGTCTACTCAGGGTATTTACAAATATACCGAGTTGGCATGCTGAAGAAGGAAGATACAAATATGCATACCAAACAGGAGACTTTTTTAAGACAGCTGAACATGCTCGAAATATATTTGTAAATAAACAAGATACTTTATTATCAATGCAGATCTTTGCCCAATATTACAACGCGGTGAAACAAGAGTACGAGGCAGGCCGTTTAAAGACGGGAAAACGCCCATTGGAAGTATTAGCAAATCTATTTCCTGATACAGATGCTGGTAATAAATTATGTGCCGAATTGTTTGGTTGTATTGTAAAAGAATTGCATGAAAATCCTGTGCGTAAAGCTTTAGTACCGATTGAACCGAAACAAAGGTATCATACAAAATTAACAGTTCCTGTGGTACCGACTTTTCTACAAGAAATAGCCCCTAATGTGACAGGAATGACTCCATTTTCATTTTTTCCTTCTCAAAGACCGTTTGAACATCTGATGACAAAGGAAACACTGAAACTTATTGCGCAATCAGCAGATAGTTTACCTAAGAAGGACCGTCAGCACGCATTAGAGTTTTTCAAAACCTTATCTAAAGAAAAGTTAGAGGGAATTAAGAACGAATCTAAGACTGCTCAGGAGGCTTGGGACGAACAATATGGGATGGTATCTTTTAATGATCCCAAAGGGCTTAAATAGACTGATGCACACTATAATAGGCTTAAGATAGGAGATTAATTCATGCGAACTAAAATTGATCCAATGGATGAAAGTTTGTGTGAGGCTGTTTTAGATGGAGATCTGGAACAGGTTCAATTAATTGTAAAAGAGTATGGTGGTAATGTGAATGCTCAAGATAAATATGGAGCTTCTCCCGCCTTGATTGCTGCCAAGCGTAATGATCTGGAAATATTAGAGTTTTTAGTGGGAAGTGGGGCTGACTTAAAAGTTAGTGATGATTTAAATCAAACGCCAATGGATTGGGCTGAACATAATAGAAATGAAAAAATGATCGATTTTATAAATGAGCATACTCAGACTTATATGAAGAAATGAGCTCTTGGTGTATTCCCATCACGAAGTCCATGCGTAACCTGTTATGGCACTTTGTTTAGTTTGACTCTTACTTTAGTAGGAAAAGGGAATGAGGTGTTTTGGGCTCCCTTGGAGAAGAGAGCCGGAATTTGATTATTCTCAGATAAGAATTATGAGACACCCTCTGCGAGTTTCAATGAGAATATGCGAATACGATGATTATCGGGATCCAGCGCGACAAAGGTGTAACCAAAATCCATCATTGTAGGGGGTTGGGCTATTTGAATCCCTTCTTGTTGCCAGAGTGTGTGTAGTTCGTCAACTATATGGTCCTTTTCTACTTGTAATGAAAGCTCACTTCCCCCACCAAGTGCTGCTGCAGGCGGCTCAGCAACGTGTTTTGACCATAAGCCGAGACGCATACCTGATTTCAATAAAAACATGACAAAAGTAGGAAATGATTCAATAGGTTGACTCCTGAGTAAACGCTCATAAAACGGTGCGCTTACCTGAGGATTATCAACATAAAAGATTATTAAATTTGGATCAAGATACATACACGACTCCTTTTAATTGAATGGAGATTTGAGTTTAAAAGATCGTGCTGACAGTTTTTGTCAGTAGTGATTCGGCCTAATCATAAAGATATGGATAACAAGGGTAATTGGTGATTTAATATCGCCAAAAGTGCCTGCCCGAGAAGCAGGATAGGAACTAATAATAAGGAAGTTAACCATGAATAAGTTCTACGTCGATCCCGATATAGCAAAAGCCTCTACGTTACCTGCACATTTTTATACGTCTTTGGATTGTTTCGAAGAAGCAAAAGAAAAAATATTTGCAAGGACTTGGCAGTTTTGCACCAGCACAGAAAGCCTGCGATTAGAAGGGCAACTGGTGCCTTTTACTTTATTGCCAGGATTGCTTGATGAGCCGTTATTATTTGTTCGTGATGAACAAGACCGTTTTCGTTGCCTTAGCAATGTATGCACCCATAGAGGCAAAATTTTGATTGAAGCTCCGTGTTCTGCTGAAAAGATTAAGTGTTCTTATCATGGACGTCGATTTAATCTTTGTGGCGAACTTCTACATATGCCTGAATTTGAAAAAACATGCGATTTTCCAACGGCAAAGGACAATTTGGCAAAAATCCCTTTTGATTTCCTTGAGCCATTTCTTTTTGCCTCACTCGCACCACAAGTCCCTTTTAGGGATGTGTTTGCAGATATAAAAGAACGTCTGTTTTGGCTGCCTATGGAAAAAATGCGTCTCGACATGAATCGATCACGTGATTATTTGGTTAAAGCCCATTGGGCATTGTATTGCGAAAATTATCTTGAAGCCTTACATATTCCTTTTGTCCATCATTCATTAAGAAAAGTGATTGATTGTACTACCTATAGTACAGAGCTTTATCGCTATTGCAATTTGCAATTGGCTCTTGCCAGTCATGGTGAGGAATGTTTTGATTTGCCTAAAGATTCACCAGATTATGGCAAACAAGTCGCGGCTTATTATTACTGGATTTTTCCCAATACAATGCTTAATTTCTATCCATGGGGATGTTCTGTAAATGTAGTGAAACCATTAGGGCCCGCATTAACTAAAGTCTCATTTCTTACCTTCGTGCTTGATGAAACCAAATTAGGCAAAGGAGCCGGTGGGGACTTGGATAAAGTAGAGCGCGAGGATGAGGCTGTTGTCGAATCAGTCCAACAGGGAATTCGTTCTCGTTTTTATGAAGCCGGTCGTTTTTCTCCCACCAAAGAACAAGGAACGCATCATTTTCATCGACTACTTTGCGAGTTTTTTAATGATTAATCAATGAAAATAGTGTTATTAATGGATAATACTTTTCATTAGTTCAAGGATGAATGATGCACAATTTAGCTCAGGAGCCTTCGCTGCAACGAAAGCTTAATGCGCGAATCTTGGGAATGATAACCTTAGGTGGCTCTATTGGAACGGGAATTTTCTTAGCCAGTGGTAGTGCTTTATCTTTAGCGGGACCTGGAGGGACGCTACTTGCCTACCTGGTTATGGGGATTATGGTCTATTTTTTAATGACCGGTCTTGGCGAAATGGCGGCATTTATGCCGACCAGTGGCTCATTCTATGTTTATGCAGCCCGTTTTCTCGATCCTTCTTTAGGATATGCACTTGGGTGGAATTATTGGTATAGCTGTGCCATTTATATTGCTTCAGAAATTTCAGCTTCCGCGTTAATTATGCATTTCTGGTTTCCTGAAAGCCCATCCTATATTTGGTGCTCCATTTTTCTCTTTTTGATCATTGGTTTTAATGCGATATCAACTAAAGCTTTTGGCGAGGTGGAATACTGGCTTTCCTTTATCAAAATTTCTGTGGTGATTCTCTTTATTGTGACCGGATTTTTCCTCGCTTTCGGTTTTGCGGATTATAAAGCTGGCGGTTTTGAAAATTGGCGTATTGGTGATGCCCCATTTCATGGTGGTTGGGTTGGTGTTCTGGGTGCTTTTGTTGCCGCAGGGTTTTCTTTTCAAGGCACGGAATTAATCGGGGTGGCGGCGGGGGAAAGTTCTAATCCTGATAAGACAATACCAAAAGCCGTAAAGATGGTTTTTTGGCGGATCCTCATTTTTTTCATCTTATCCCTGTTTGTTATTAGTCTTTTAATTCCTTATACGGCATCACAATTAGTCAGCTCCGAAGTAGTAATGAGCCCTTTTACCTTAGTGTTCCAACAGTTTAATAAAGCATTCGCCGCAATGATTATGAATGCAGTCATTCTTGTTGCCATTATCTCGACAGCTAATTCGGGTATGTATGTGGGCAGCAGAATGCTCTGGTATCTCGCGAAGGAAGGGCATGTTCCTCGAGTTTTTTCTGTGGTTAATCGAAGAGGAATACCTGTGTATGCTTTAGCATTAACCAGTGCTGTGGCAATGCTGGCTTTTTTATCTTCCTTTTTTGGCAATGGGACGGTTTATTTCTGGTTACTCAATGCAACAAGCCTTTCCGGATTCATTGCATGGATGGGAATAGCCGTTAGCCATTATCGTTTTCGTAAAGCGTACTTACACCAGGGAAAAGATCCGACGAAACTTCCTTACCTGGCAAAAGGGTACCCATTTGGACCCTTGTTTGCTTTTAGTGTATGTATCATTGTGATTGGGGGCCAAAATTACGCTGCGTTTACAATAACGCCTATAGATTGGTATGGAATACTAATTTCTTACTTGAGCTTGCCTTTTTTTCTAATGCTTTGGCTCGGCCATAAATGGATAAAAAGAACCAAAATAATACCATTACAAGAGTGTAAGTTGGACTATGAATAGCTGAGGTGATCTTTTAGTTTTGACATTCTGGTATTTAACATAGAAAACTAGAAAATTGCCTGGCTTGAGCATTAGTATAAATTGTTTAGAGCAAATGTAGCGGTTTAATAAGAGGTGCCTTCCATATAACGATGGGTTTGTATTCTCCAATTTAACAATTATGTCTGCATGCAAATATATTGCAGAGGAAGAAAGTCGATAAATAACTCTCTAACATAAATGAAGAGTAGTTGTATTGAAACAGGTGGAAGTTTAACCTCTCCTGTTGTTTGTTTTATATACAATTAAAAATTGAACTCACCCAATAAACTCTTGTCTGTGTATGAACTTATTGTAACAACAATTTTGTAGGCTTGATGGCGCAACACGGATCAAGCTTATTTATAGACCACATAAAAACATAGTTTGAATCTAACAATTAAAGTCTCATTGATGAGATAACTGAAGTTTCAAGATCAAGGATCCCTTTTTCTCCAAGACACTCCCTTTCTTTATGATATATTTTCACAAGGGACCGATTCTCAAATATTTTAAGATACAAGGATTGTGCTTTTTCTAAATCGACCTCTTTATTAACTAATTCCATTAAGTAATTGATACCGGGGAGATAATTTGATGGGGGGAGAGGTAAATTCGCTTTTCGGCTTTCCTTTAAAGAGTCTTGAAATAAAAAATACTCACTGAAATAACTATAGATGGTAATTAAATCTTTTATCGAAAACATCATCACCAATCTACTTTTTAATAGCATCAAACTGTTTTCTACAGAAGATAATGCTAAATCTTTTAGGGAGAGGCTATTCTTATGAAGAACTTCTTGAATTAATTCTGGCGTAAGACGATTACGATGGTTATATATTATGTTACACAAATCATTGAGCTCTAAATTTCTTAAATTGTGATTTTTTAGTAGCTCCAAAGCTGAATCGAAGTCTGTTGGCGCTTTGGATTTAAGCTCCTCAAATCCATTTCGAAGATTCTCTTGTTGTGAGCCTAAATTAAAAATTCGCAGTTGGGAAAAGTTGTTGTTGTTTTTAATCTGGAGTTTATCTCTCAGCTGCTTTTTAATTGTTTCATTTTCAGCCTGTAGCATCACTTTGAGGGTGGCACTCTTTGAAATAATATCTATACATTCTTTTTTCTCCTGTTTTTCAGCTTCCAATAATATACGATGGATTCCAGGAACTTGAGTTGGAGGTGGAGAAAAACCAGATTGCCGAGCTTGATTTAAAGCATTAATAAACAAGCGATCGTGACGGTGAGCATAGTAAATATGAGCTAGCTCGATGGCGGTGAACTCTAAATAAACTCTGCTTTTCAAAAACAGTAATGTATTTTCGACCGATGCTATTGCCAGAGACTCTAGGGAAAGATGATTTTCGGCAAGAATGCTGTTAAGTTTCTTAAAATCAATTTGCTTGCGATGTTGATAAATAAGATGACCCAACTTTGAAGGATCAATTTCATTGAGATCACATGCCAAAAGTTCTAAAAAGAAACTAAAATGGTGTTGTGCTTTTTGAAGTAATTCATCTCTAAGATGATTTTGGTCATTTGTTTTAATAACACCTTTTTCCTGAAAAAGTCCTGCAAAAAATTCTTTGGAATCTTCGATGTCTTTGATTTGTTCGACTTCTTGATTATCCTCTTTTATCAAAAATTCATCAATTTTTTCTTCTTGATGATTCATGGCCAAGATGCCATTTAGAGTATTTAATCTTTTTTTGGCAGCCGCATTTATCGCTTTGATCTTTGTGTCATAAGCTTCATTCACTTTGGGATGTCCGGCGGGAAAGCCTAGATATTTTTCTGCTTCTTTTAAGCGAGAATCTAAAGCGATAGCCTCCACACGTTTGATCTGAGTCCTTCGGTTGTATTCAACCTCTTCTTCGCTCGATCCGCTATTACTTTCCAAACAATCTTCAATTTGCTGTACATAAGCAATAATTAACTGCTCTGCCTGGCGATATTCTCTATTCTGGATAATTCCGGAAATAACCGCGGTGTGGAGTGGATGGCCTTTATCACTTCTAATTTCGGCAAGAACTTCATTAATTTCATTTTGAGGTGGTTGCTCGTAGTTCAAAAGCAACTGGATCAATCCGGCATCAGCTAGACTCACGGATAACAACCGGAAAAATTCTTTTTTATTCCCATAAGCCATTATCATCTGTCTTATCATTGTAAGTTGTTTTTGACTGTCTTCTGCAGAAGGCTTAGACGAACTAAGAAGTAAATCAAAATATGGGATTTGAGAGTGCAGTTGGACACAAGCTTCTAATTGCTGCATTGTAAGAGAACGACTTCCCCATTCTGTCTGTAAGGATAGGAGCGCTTTATATAAATTAACTCGTGCATAAATGTATTGACGTGTATATTCATTGCATTGGAGTAATGTTTTATTTAAAGTTTCTCTAGGCTTATCGAGATTCAACACAAAGAATCGGGCTTCTCTTTTTCTTAATTCTTCCTCACTAAATACTTCAGTTTTACTGTTATCCCACGGATTGACTAAATGAAAATATACGATTGGACCTGATTCTGTCTGTACAACCTCCAGCCGATGGATCCTAAGAGTATGAACAGAATGTATTTCCCCAGAAGCATCGGGCAAACCATATTTCATATCGACAACAGTAGATGGTGTATATGGGGTAATGGATTCCTTCATTTTTTTTATGTACTCAACTGGAGCAGGGTAAGCATGGGTCCCTAGTAGATGACTCACAAAAACAGCTGCGGCATTCGTACTTTCATATCGATTATTAAAGTTATGAGCTATAGCACTAATATTAGGCTCAGTGCCAAGTGAGCCAGTAAAATAATAAGAGCTCAGATGCTCAATTATCTTTACAGCAAGTGAGTTAGACTGTACTCCATATTTATTGAATTCAATTTGGTTTCTATCAATTCGCTGCAATTCCTCTTTGGGTATTGTAAAAACATCATGTCCTGTTGTCTTATCCTGGGTATAGTGATATTTTGCAGTAATATCGGTCAATACAAGATATTTACTGTAATGATTTCTTGGGAAACGAACAGTAACACTACCATCACTGTTTTCGGTGAACATTTCCTTGATATGCGAACGCCCTCCGGCTACTTCATTTAGGTAGCAATCCAAATGAGCCAGTAAATAACAATCCCCTACTTGCTGTTGGCTAATATATACATACTCATTATTGTTTGGAAATAAAGGGGGCATTTTGTATACCTAATGTTAAAATTTATTAAAAATTTTGTAAGTCCTTTTCAGGAACGTTCCTATAAACCTATTGAAGCACTATTAATTTAAAATATGGATATAAATTAATTCAATAAGGTCAAATTTTAAACACTCAGATGGTGTTTGTATAGATAGTTTTTTGGAAAATTATT
The DNA here is from genome assembly GCF_977063405.2 of Legionella stuttgartensis. Classification (NCBI taxonomy): domain Bacteria; kingdom Pseudomonadati; phylum Pseudomonadota; class Gammaproteobacteria; order Legionellales; family Legionellaceae; genus Legionella; species Legionella stuttgartensis. The sequence continues at coordinate 373,776 of NZ_CDRUHA020000093.1, read as the reverse complement.
TTTTCAAAAATGGAAATAAAAAGAAGCATTATTTACTTTTTAAAAGATAATTATTTGGCACCATTGCAGTTCATGGCCCTCTATCTCTTATTTATAGTTTTTAACAACTAAAAGTGATATTTCAGAACAATGTATTTTCTATTTTCGGTATTCCAACTGGCTCAGATTAATACTTAAAGTTCTCCTCGTCACATTCACTCGCCCACAACCCCGAGGTTAAAGATTTGATTAAGCAAGAGTAGAAGTAGCATTATTAAGCCATGTGATTACACTAAGAACACTTTTGTATGTTAATATAATCAAAGATAAGTAGTATTTGAGTAATAGAGTTTAGCACGATCGAGACCAAAACCCCGATGTGCAACAAAAAAGGTATAGTTGATGGACAGAGCTTCTAATGATCCACTGCATGGCATTACACTAGAGACTATTTTAAATCGTCTTTTGATTCGTTATGGCTGGGAGGGCTTGGCGGAGAGAGTCAAGATAAATTGTTTTTCTACCAACCCTAGCATTAATTCAAGTCTTAAATTCCTACGCAAAACACCATGGGCAAGGACTAAAATTGAAACCCTTTATCGTGATTCCTTAAAAAGTAAAAATTGCGACAATTAAAAATTACTGGAGTAATAAATAATATGACGGATGTTTTCATTAATAAAGAACCTGTTGAACTTTTTAAAATTCTTAAATTTGAAGGTATTGCCTCGAGCGGAGCAGAAGCCAAGGATATGATTGCTACTGGCAATGTCTTAGTAAACGGCATAATAGAAAAACAGAAAAGAAAAAAGATGGTTGCAGGGGATACGATTGAATTGAAAGGTCAGATCTTTCGGCTAAAGTTGATTGACAATTAAACCAGTGGAAGTGCATTGGTTTAAAAAGAGTCTTTGGTTTCTAACTTGATTATTTATAAGCAGCAACGCTCACAAGATAAATCTAATATTACTACCAGCGCACCATCAGGGGTGTTAATTTAATTAATTTCTAATGAAATTGTATTATTTCAGTATCTATATTTTTTAGATGATTAAGCAATGTCAATGCAGCCGATAATGCGATTTTTTCCTCAGGACGAAAATCCATTGCAACCGCAAATCCAATATGATCTTCTTCGGGTAAAGTTAATTCTTTGTTCAAAGTCGGTCTTACTTTATCTATCAGTTTCTGCATTGCCAGATCATCTATCGAGGTGAAATGCGTTTTTCTGTTAGCCAACATCTCGCCCAAAGTTATATGTAGCGCATATTTCAATAAATATAGGGCATCTTCTTGCGCTGGTTCCAGATTATTTAACTGAATAAGACCTGCTTCATTATATAAATGGGTAAATTCATAGAGCCCAGGTGAAAACTCATCATTAAGGATATTCGATTGCTGCTCCTGTCTTGCCTGGCATCTAAAGAAATACAAAACAATATGTTCTCCATCCAGCTCCGTAATTTTGAAACAGCCTTGAAAAATAAAAGGAACGTTCCACACAGCGACTAACAAATGGGTTTCAACTTGAATGCCGGTAAATTTTTTCTCATGTGACATGTTACATCAAATCCCTCGATTTATTTGTTGTTATCATTATAAGCAAAATCAAAGATCTTGGGTCTAAAATTTTAGTATTATTCGCGGTTTTAGCTGAATTTATGATACAACTGGTAGTCAACATGTAGGAAAGTGTTCTAAAAAATTAATATGTCCCCCATGGCGATACCATTTATAGATCTTACTCTTATTTACTTATCCTATACGACTCATTAATATGAAACTATATAGCAGGACTTAAACCTCCCGTATTTCAGAGCGTCGGTACCTGGGTTCAAGAAGGAATTATCAGCAGATCCTACTATAATAACAATTTATTCTGCGGAAGAATTTTTATGCTAAATAAAAACCATGTACCAAATATTGTTATTGTCGGCGGTGGTGCAGGCGGAATGGAGCTGGCGGCGTTGTTTGGAGCTAAGTATGGAAAAGAGGGTAAAGCAGCTATTACGCTGGTTGATTGTTCCCCGACCCATATTTGGAAACCATTATTACATGAGGTTGCCGCAGGGAGCTTATTTACCAATGAAAATGAAATTGACTATCTCGCTTATGCTGCGACCCATCATTTTCATTTCGTTTTAGGGGCACTCGAAGGTCTGAACCGGAGTATAAAAGAAATCTATTTATCTCCGTTTTACAGCCATGACCGGGAAGTACTTCCAAAACGAGCGCTTTCATACGATATATTAATTATTGCAGTTGGAAGTGTTGCTAATGATTTTGGTATCTCCGGGGTACGTGAACATTGTTTGTTTTTAGATAATATTCCGCAGGCAGTTTATTTTCATCGTGAATTATTAAATCACTTCATGCGTCTTTCTCAACAGTCAGAGCAGAGGAAATTTAATCTTGTGGTTGTCGGAGGAGGTGCTACTGGGATTGAATTAATAGCAGAATTAAACAGCTCAATCCACGAAATTATAAATTATGGCATTGGCATTAAACCCGAAATTGTTTCTTTTACGCTCATCGAAGCGGCAAGTAGATTATTGACAGCCCTTCCAGAACAGCTTTCAGAAAAAGTGTTTACTGAATTAACGAGTATGGGTGTCAAAATCTGTGTTAACGAACAAGTTAATGAAGTGACAGAAAAAGGTTTGCATACTAAATCAGGACAATTTATTCCTGCAGATCTTATTGTCTGGACTGCTGGTATTAAAGCTCCAGATTTTTTGAAGCAACTGGATGGTTTGGAAGTAAATCATATCAATCAACTTTTAGTGAAACAAACGCTACAAACAACCTTAGATGATTCTATTTTTGTTTTAGGGGATTGCGCCAGTTGCCCGCAAACTCATTCGGATAAAACTGTGCCGCCGCGCGCGCAAGCAGCGCATCAGCAAGCACAATTTTTGTATAAAAATTTTGATAAATATTTAGAGGGAAAACCCCTTCCTATTTATCATTATCATGATCATGGTTCTTTAGTTACTATGAGTCATCATGTAGTTGGCAATTTGATGGGAAAAATCACTAATAGTTTGATGATAGAGGGAAAATTAGCTCGTTTATTCTATCTATCATTATACAAACAACATCAAATTTCATTATATGGGTGGTGGCGAGTTTTCTTACTCACACTATCGAATGTGTTAAGCCGTAGAGTAAAACCACGACTCAAGTTGCACTAAAGACGCGCTTGATTGGTTGTCTGAAAAGTAATCGGTATTCGGGTTATCCAGTGTACCTCCTCTTTTTTTAATATAAAATTGATAGGAAGCAATAATGTGGGAGCAGAATAAAAAAGGGTATTTAAAACGTCTGTCCAAGATCAAATCCTACCTGAAAAACAATAAGTTTGTTGCTGCATGCGACCTTGTCGCTGTACTTTCTCAGCTCATTCACTCAGGGGATCGGGTATGTATCGAAGGAGATAACCAAAAGCAGGCCAGTTTTTTGGCGATGGCATTGACCCAATTAGATCCTACCAAAGTAAATCATTTACATATGATTCAATCCGCTATTGCCTTATCCGAACATCTCGATATTTTTGAAAAAGGAATAGCAGACCGCATTGATTTTGCGTATTCCGGCCCTCAATCAGTTCGTCTTGCTGAAATGGTGAAAAACAAAAAAATCAACATAGGAAATATTCATACTTATAATGAGCTCTTTGGTAGGTTGGTTGCTGATTTAACACCCAATGTTTGTATGTTGATGGCTGATAAAGCAGATAAACAGGGTAATTTATTTACTGGAGCAAATACAGAAGAAACGCCAGCGCTTATCGAAGCAACTAACTTTAAAAACGGCATAGTTATTGTTCAAGTTAATGAAGTTGTGGAGCAGTTACCGCGAGTTGATATTCCTGGAGATTGGGTTGATGTCATTGTTCAAGGTCCAGAAGCATCTTATATTGAACCACTTTTTACTCGAGATCCCGCACAAATAGATGAAGTGAAAATATTAATGGCCATGATGGTGATCAAAGGGATATATGCACCTTATCAAGTGAATATATTAAATCATGGTGTCGGTTTTAATACCTGTGCCATTGAACTTCTTTTGCCTACCTATGCGGCATCACTGGGGTTAAAAGGAAAAATATGCCAGCATTGGGTTGTTAATCCTTTACCTACCTTAATACCTGCTATTGAAGCAGGATTTGTAAAAACGATTTATCCGTTTGGAGGCGAAGTGGGTATGAATCGCTATGCGGCTGCCCGTCCAGATATCTTTTTTACAGGTAAAGAAGGATGTTTGCGTTCGAATAGGATGTTAGGTCAGTTAGCGGGACATTATGCCTGTGATGTGTTTATCGGTGCAACGTTACAAATGGATCTTGAGGGGAATAGTTCTACAGCGGTTGAAGGTCGTATTGCGGGTTTTGGAGGGGCTCCCAACATGGGTTGTGATGCACCAGGCCGACGTCATTCTTCATATGCTTGGTTAAAAGCAGGACAAGAACGCAGCGAAGCTCTGGCGACCAAAATGCCACGAGGAAGAAAATTGGTGATTCAAATGGTAGAAACATTCCAGAGTTCAACCCAGCCTACATTTGTGGAAAAACTGGATGCTTGGGCTTTGCAAAAATCAATGAATGCTGATTTACCCGCCGTGATGATTTATGGAGACGACGTGAGTCATGTTGTAACCGAAGAGGGTATTGCTAACCTCCTTATGTGTCGAACTCTTGAAGAACGTGAACAAGCGATTCGGGGCATTGCAGGATATACTGAGGTTGGAGTAATGCGGGATAGGAAAAAAGTGGATGAATTGCGTCAGCGAGGAGTTATTAAACGTCCTGAAGATTTAGGAATTAAAACTTCCGATGCAACTCGAGATTTATTGGCAGCCAAGTCAATTCGTGAACTTGTTGATTGTTCGCAGGGACTCTATGAGCCGCCTGTAAAATTTAGAAATTGGTAGGACAAAAAATATGGAAATGATGGAGTTTCGTTTTGCACTTTCTGGAGAACGTTTGCGAGGCAAAAAAACCGTTTGTGGCGTTGTTGGCTCGGGTAATCTAGAAGTTATTATTGAGGAAAATACGAGTTCTGAAACAATATTCACGATTCAGACGGCAATTGAACATTATAAGCCTGTATGGAAAATGGTTATTGGGGATTTTGTCACGCAACATCAACCCATTGGTTTGCACTTTACGCTCAATGATAACGGAGCGACTCCTGCAGTTGTTTTATTACGATTAAGTCAGGCATTGGACGAGTTTCAGGGGAATTGCAAAATAGGTACTAATTATGAAGAGCTTGATGCGCGTGAACGAATTCAGGTTGTTTTTGATGAGGGTTCGTTTACTGAGTGGCTTACCGAGGAAAAGCAATACAGCCCTTATTTAGCTGCTTTAAATTTGCCAGGCGAAGCTGATGACGGTATTGTTATTGGTTCCGCGTTGTTACAAAAAAATAAAGTACTTGTTGCTGCCCAGCAAAAAGATTTCATGGGTGGTGCTGTTGGTGAAATTCATGGAGCAAAACTTACTGGTTTATTCAAAGCTGCGATTACAACCCAAGTTAAGGCCGTGATCCTTCTCATTGATAGCGGAGGCGTGCGTTTGCATGAAGCAAATGCAGGAGAAATAGCAATTTCAGAAATAATTCGCGCTATTTTCGAAGCACGTCATCATGGGATAACCACAATAGGTGTTGTTTGTGGTAAAAACGGTGCTTTTGGCGGTATGGGAATTATTTCTGCGTGTCTGGATTATCTTGTAATTAATGAAGTAGCACGTATTGGCGTATCAGGTCCTGAGGTGATTCAAGCGGTAGCTGGAATTGAAGCGTTCAATTCACAGGATAGGGCATTGGTATGGCGCGTATATGGAGGTAAAACACGTTATTTGCAGGAAATTGCTCAAAGTTATGTGGGCTCTAATGTTGCCGCGATACGTACTAAACTGATTGCTGCTCTTGATAAGAGGGTGCTTTTGGATCTTAATTCCATCAAACAAAAGCATACGCTGTTAAAAAAACGTTTTCAGGAGACTCATGGATACCAGGAAGAGGGGGCTTATCTTAATAAAGTTGCTCCAAAGTATGCTGCAACACTTTTTGATATGAGTGAAGAGGAGTTTTTAAACGCAGCAAAAGAAATAAAAAAGAATCGTAATTAATTGCACCCAGGCTACGAAGTATCACTGCGATAATACAGAAGGAATAAGAAATGGTTGAATTAAAGGATCTTCTCAAACAGATATTTTCTCAGGATGTTACGCTAGAGGAAAATCAATCTGTTATTTATGGGCAAGCGACACTGAATAATCAACTGGTTCATATTCTTGGGATAAAAGAGTCAACTTTTTTGGGGGTAGAGCAAGCGCTGATTATGGCGCAGCACATAATTGACATTCTTGAGACTCAATCAAAAGCTCCTGTTTTGCTTTTAGTCGATGTTGCAGGACAAGAATTAACCATGCGAGATGAATGGTTGGGGATGCAACAATATTTTGGACATTTGCTTGAATGTTTGGAGTGTTTACGCCAACAAGGAAATGCTTTGATATCGCTTGTGTATAATCAAGCATTAGGTGGTGCTTTTATCGCCTATGGGTTAATGGCAGACACCATTTTAGCCTTACCCGATGCAAGCTTAGCCGTAATGTGGCTGGAAGGTATTGCAAAGGTGACCAAAATAGAATTAAGCACCCTTCAAGAGCTTAGTAAGACATTCCCGGTTTTTGCACCTGGTGTGCAAAATTTTTATGAACTTGGTGGGTTGCATGAGATTGTAAGACCATCTGAACTTGCTGCAAAAATTGAATGGGCAATCCATCAGGGCAATACTAAAGATGAGCGTGCACTCTTGGGGAGCAAACGCGAAGGTAGAAAGCTTGCTTATTCGATTATCAATAAAGTAGCCAATCATTTATGAGTCCACAACGACATCATTTAATTTATCTTCACCCTAATGCTGATTTTGCTATAGCGTCATCTCATGAAGAGAAACAAATGATAGAAGAAGAGGTGAGGATCTGGCTTGCAAAAGGTTTTCCTTGTATTTATGCCAAACAAATAGCTCCTCAAGAAACAATAAGTCTTGGATTAACTCTTTTGTTGGCCAATAAAAAGCATCGAGTTGGTTTACGAGTTGCGCCCTCATTAGTACAAAAACAAAAGCCACTTCCTCAACTGAACGAGATGTACGATTTTTTTTTCCGCCATTATGGAGTAAAGGCGTTAAATCGTATTCTTGAGATGTATTTGATTTCTGATATCGCCGTGTACGGCTCATTTTTATTTCACTATTTATCAGGCCACTCCTTTGTTAGTCCTGATTCAGACCTTGATGTACTTCTCAATTACCAAGGATATTCTTTGGTTACTCTGTGTGAGTTCGTTGAGGCATTAACCAAAAAACTTAATCGCCAGATTGATGGAGAGGTGCGTTTTCCTGGTTTTGGCGATATTCCGCTCAAAGAATTACTCAATGTATCTGCAAAAAAGCTGCTGTGTAAGAGTCAGGATAGGGTTACGTTGTTATCAAGAATTGAACTTTATGAACACTATCCACTGTTGTGAAAGAACACTTGCCAAAATGGCAGTTAGAGCGCTTTATTTTGAAGTTAAAGCCTATCCAAAACCCGGTTTGGTCAGTTTTGTGGATGCTGGCGCGCATCATGATATGAATGGTGAAACCTTTTACCGTAGTCTATTTACCTTACGTCATTACTTTTATCAAATTACAAAAAAGGGATTAATTAATGATTCTTTTGATGAATTAAAACAAGTGGCGATTGCTGCGGAGCAGCGGATGCTGGAAAAAACTGGTGGAATCAATACACATCGTGGTGCTATTTTTGCTTTGGGTATAATCTGTATTTCGGTTATGAGGTTGGCCCAGGAAAAGAAACAATTCACTCCATTGGATGTTCATCAGCAAATACTAAAAGATTGGCCCAAATATTTGGCGGACCATGTTGGAAATCCAGAAAGCCACGGTGCATTAGTGCGTCAAAAATATAAGGTTATTGATGCCAAGCAAATAGCGATACAGGGTTATGAGCTTATTTTTCAATTGCTCCCCACCTTTATTTCACTGTTTATTGAGACTCAATCACTGGATATAGTCTGTTTATTTGCTTATTCAGAGCTTTTACTGCATACGGATGATACTAATATTCTTCATAGAAAGGGTAAGTTAGGTTTAGATTATGCGAAAAATAAAGCTGCAGAATTATTAACAATTCAATGCGTGCAGACTCGCCAAAAAAAGGCATTGGAATTACATCAACTTTTTTCCGAGATAGGAATTAGTCCTGGGGGAGTAGCCGATTTAATTAGTGTTTTATTGTTTTTAGGACAATTGTTTTGCGACCAACTACGCGACTATTCTGAGTGTAAAAAATTTTAGAAAATACAACTATACTATGATCAAAAGGTACTGCGTTTCTAGGATATATCTTAAATAGGGAGAAAGTATATGGAACCTAGTAATGGTCTATCACAAGCAGAAATTATATCCATTCTTTCTCGGGCCACTATTTTTACAGGTATTGGCCTAATTGAACAAAAAATGCTTGCTGATAAATGTGTTATTGCGAACTATAGACCCGAAGAGCTCGTCATAGAACAAGGGGAAATAGGGGATAAGTTATATATTATTATTCGAGGTACTGTCCAAGTTTCTATAAAAACCCAATCTATGGGGTGGAAACGCATTAATACTTTGGGTGCAGGCGATGTGTTCGGGGAAATTGCGATTTTACGTAATATTCGCAGAACGGCGCGTATTAGCACCATAACTGCGTGTCAGTTTCTTACGATTAATGCTAGGGATTTTTTGGCAGTCTATCAATATTTCCCTGCGCGAGCACGAGATAATATTCAGTTAGTTGTGGCCAAGCGACTACAGGAAAGTGGGGCTCATGTGCGTTTGTAAATAGTCATAGTTTGTATTTGAGCTTTTCGCGCCAATTTATTTTTGTAATGCAGCAATGGAGTTTTGCAAACAAACAAGTGACCGCACAAGATATTGATTAAAATGAATTGCAAGTTCCGGAAATAAAATGGAAGCGAATTTTATTAATATTATTTTAGGGTTTATAGAAGGATTTTGTTTAATTATTTCTCCTTGTATTTTACCTATTCTACCTATTTTTTTAGCAGGTTCACTCTCTGGATCCAAAAAACGCCCCATAGGGATTATTGTTGGTTTTACCTTGTTTTTTTCCATATTAGTGTTCTTTTCTCATCAATTAGTGCGTTATTTAGATGTTGATTTTAACTTAGTTCGAGAGATTGGTTATGCCATTTTGCTTTTTTTAGGCCTTATCATGATCTCAAATTATTTAACAGAGAAATTTGGCAAAATAACACAAGGACTCACCCGAATAGGTAGTTTTTTTTCCACTGCCCATAAACCAGAAGGAGGTTTTTGGAATGGACTTTTTTTAGGAGGGATCATTGCTCTTATTTGGACGCCTTGTGCAGGTCCAATTCTGGCTGCGATTATTGTGCAAACAGCATTACAGGAAACAACAATAATTACTTTCTTGACGCTGCTCGCATTTGCTCTTGGCGCTGCAATTCCTATGTTTATTATTTCCCTATATGGGAAAAAATTAATTAATACGTTCACTTTTTTTAAAACAAGAGCCACCCTCTTTCGTAAATTTTTAGGAGGGATAATTATTGCGAGTGTGGTGTACATGATTTACTTTGAAGGAGAGGTTGTTTCATCTTCAGTGACTCCTCAAACAGGAATTAAAACGTCAAACGCTCTCATCAATGGTTTATGGTTTACTTATCCAGCACCACCAATACAAGGTATCGACGCATGGATTAATTCGCCTCCTTTACACCTAGATGATTTGCATGGAAAAGTAGTTTTAATCGATTTTTGGACTTATTCATGCATCAATTGTTTGCGCACGATCCCTTACATCAAAGATTGGTATGATCGTTATCATGATAAAGGTTTGGTTATTATTGGTATCCACACACCGGAGTTTGATTTTGAAAAAAACTTAGATAATGTCAAAGCTGCGGTGAAGCGATATGGAATTGCTTATCCTGTAGCACTCGATAATCAATTTGTAACCTGGAGGAATTATCAAAATCACTACTGGCCTGCGCATTATTTAATTAACAAAAAAGGTTATGTGGTTTACAAACATTTTGGTGAAGGTGAATATGATGTTATGGAGAATAACATCCGCTTTTTATTGGGAGTTAAGGATCTAAGCACTTTAAAATCTTTAAAAGGTATTTCATTCAACTTAACCCAAACGCCAGAAACCTATTTGGGGTATGCAAAAGCTGATTCCAATTACAGTCCAGAGCTTATAAAAGATAAAACCACCCAATACCATTTTTCCGAAAAATTATCGTCTAATGCATGGAGCTTGGATGGATTATGGCAGGTTAATGCAGAGAACATTGTCTCTGCAGAAGCAAATGCTGCTATAAAAATACACTTTAATGCCCGCAAAGTTTATGCGGTTATGGGAACTAATACAGCAAATCCCATCACGGTTAAGGTGATTCTCACTGACCAACAATCAGGAAAAAAATTACAAGAACATACGATCGTGGTCGATAAATATTCCATTTATGAGTTAATTTCGCAAAAACAATTCACTAATGGATATTTACAAATTATTGCTCTCGATCCTGGTGTTAAAGTATACACGTTTACCTTTGGAAGTTGATCGTTAACTCTTTGTGAATGAACCGTTCTGTTTCGCTGGGATCATTATCAGGTCTGGTTGCCTTCTTTTTTTCATCCTGGAAGAACGATAGCATTTTTTTGAATCGTGACTCCGTTGGTTTTGCCGCAGCTTCTAGAGTTATTTCACTATCTTTGATTACTTGAGGTTTGAACTCGGCAGATTTCTTTTTAAGTTCCAAAAACTCGTTTACTTTAAATAGGTGTTTAAACAAGGAGGTTACTTCTTTATCCTTGACTATTTGTTTTAATAACATGCCTAAATCAATAAAAATTTGTCCATTGATAAAAATAGCAACCTCTGGGTTAATTGCATCTTCAATGTATTTTTGCGTGTACCCAGAATCGTTCCAGCCCCCAATTGCTCGGATTAACGATGGTTTTCTTAATGCAAATGAAAGGCTATCGATCAATGCATTACGAAGTCGTTCTGCATTGCCTATCGGGAGCTCAACAATTAAAGTTTTACCATATCCCCCTGATGTGCTCGTTATTTTAATATTAAATTTTTTATGAAGGATACTAAAGGCCTTCAAATACAACAGTACGTTATCTGCTTTTACTAGTTCTCTTTTAGAGGCTGTAGAATCTGGGGTCTCGATATCCATATCACCAGGAATTTTTGTTAGGAGACTTGCGAAATTAAAAGCCCCAATATAAAAAAAATGACATGTTCCACCGCCTAAAACATGCTCATATTTCGCTGGCTCTAATGTATCATTAAGACTAAGCAGGCTTACTTGTAAGAGTGGCCAGCCTGAATTGTAATTACGTAGTAATTGTGGGATTTTGTTCTTATCAGTTTGAGTCTTATTATATTGACTCAAAATGGGAGCCTGTTCCTCTTCTGAAAAGGAATGGATGGGCATAGTATTCCCCTTAAATATAATGAGTGGTTGGGTAAAATAATTACGAATCTTTTGTTCTTTTATTTTTTGATAATAGAAAGAATTTTTTTCACTTCAGCAACGACTTTTCCGTCTTCATCAGTTATAGGAACAATAAATTCCGAGTCAATTTTTTTCGCTTCATTGACTTCAAGCCGAATGTTTTCAACCTGTTCAGTAGATAGTTTGAATTGCGCATAAAGAGTACCTTTAGCAGGGATTTTATAGCGGATGGACGCTGATTTATCCCAAACAACATACCCCTTTCCTAATAAATTCATTAACATCAACATATAAAAAGGATCGGTCATAGAGTACATGGAGCCACCATAATGTGTTCCCACATAATTTTTGTTCCAAAAACGCATTTTCATCTGAACGACAATCTGAGTGCCATCAGAATGAAAATTTTTTACACTGATTCCAGCACCCCAAAAAGGTGGCCAAAAACGCATCAGTCTTAATAGTGTTGAAAACTTCATTGGATTATTCCAGTTACAGGACTTACGTCCTGAGTTAAATGGCTGCTTACAGAATCTCTATTTTTCATTTTAAGTCAATTTCAGTCAATAAATATTATATACTTCGTGTTCTTAACTCGATTTATCAAGGTTTTTATTTTTATGGGACGTTTTTTTATAAAAGAATTATTTGTGCTGACTGCGATACTCCCTTTTGCAGCAAATGGTCAAAATAAAAACTCTTATCTTCCTCCTGTTTTCACTGAAAATAACCGACTTACAAAAATTCAGGTGGAATTTCCTGTCATTGATGAAATGTACAAGAAATATGCAGAAAAAAATCATGTTCCTGGTTATGCTTATGGGATTATTCTCGATGGAAAGCTAGTACATACTGGGAGTGGTGGTTATATCGATATCGCGAAAAAAATTCCTGCTACTCCTCAATCGATGTTTCGCATTGCATCGATGACCAAAAGCTTTACGGCCATGGCTATTTTAAAACTTCGTGATGAGGGTAAATTAAGATTGGATGACCCTGCCTCTCTTTATATTCCTGAATTAAAAAATCAAAAATTAACTCAAGATGCACCAGAGATTACCATTCGTGATCTCTTAACTCATGCAGCTGGATTTCCTGAAGACAATCCTTGGGGTGATAGGAATCTGAGTAAGACGGATGAAGAATTAACTGCATTAGTAAACCAAGGTCTTTCTTTATCTAATGCCTCCGGCACATCATTTGAATACAGCAATCTCGGATTTGCGCTCTTAGGTTTGATTGTTAAAAAAGTATCAGGGGTTTCTTATCAGGAATATATTGCTGCAAATATTTGGCAACCTTTAGGAATGAAGAATGCAGCATGGGAGTTTGCTCAAGTTCCAGCAAATCAATTAGCCCATGGTTATCGATGGGATAATGGACATTGGATGGAGGAGTCTTTATTACATGATGGCAGTTATGCTTCCATGGGAGGTATGATTGCTTCGATTGAATCATTTAGTCGTTATGCTGCCTTACATCAATTTGCATGGCCTCCACGTGATGATGGAGAAACTGGACTGATTAAAAGAAGTTCTATACGTGAAATGCATCAACCTTGGCGACTTTATGCGGTGAATGCAACGAATAAGGTAAATGGTACGAAATGCCCCACAATTAACGCATATGGCTATGGATTAAGATGGGCTAAAGATTGTCATGACAAAGTATCAGTAGGACATAGCGGTGGGTTACCTGGTTTTGGTAGTAATTGGTTCATATTGCCTGAATATGGGGTAGGAGTGATTTTATTTACGAATGTGACTTATGCGGCTGCGGACGAAGTCAACATGAAAGTCGTTAATAAGCTCATTAAAGAAGCGCAACTTACACCCAGAACGTTGCCTCCTTCACAAATTTTGAATGAAAGACAAAAAGCATTAATGAAACTCTTACCTGAATGGAACGATGCAAAAACAAGTGGATTGTTCGCAGTGAATTTTTTTCTGGATTCATCAGTTGCTTCGTTGCGAAAAAACACTCAGGATCTTTTTGCCAAGGCAGGTAAAATTCTTAAAGTGGGTACTGTGGTCCCAGAGAATCAACTACGCGGGTATTTTATTATTCAAGGAGAAAAAGCAAATCTTAAAATAAGCTTCACATTATCACCAGAAAATCCTGCACTCATTCAGCATTATGAAATAGAGCAAAAAATATAAGTGCATAACTCTAGGTGGAGCAAACCAACGTTTTCCTGACATCAGCTGCTTCTGGGTGCGGCTGTGCCTTTACCCAGGTAATTAGTTATTTTAAATAATACTTTGTGCTGATACGGCTTTTTCACAAAGTACACGTAACGTTGTAGCGATTTGTTTTAATTGATTACCATGTAAATGGTATGCTTTTCCTAATTGAATGGGATCGGTGAAACTTAACCATACCTGTCCACTTTGATCTTCTGTTGCCATTATCCGCAAGGGTAAATCAAGTGCAACTGCTGCATTCTCTTGCATCAAGGGTGTTCCTTTTTCAGGATTGCCTATAATAAGTACCTCTGTAGGGGGGAGTGATTGATTCACCTTTTGAGCTTCACTACTATGATCAATATGAGCAAATATTTTTCCCCCTTTTTGGGTGATCATGTCAGTGATTCGTTCTATGGTTTGAGAGACTGAATAAGGACTTTGCAGTGTTTCGGAGCCTACCCCTTCTGGTGCCGCCAGTCTAATATCAAAAGCGGCTGCAATTTTACGGGCTAAGATATCCAAATCAAATAAATTCTCTTTATTGGCTAAAAGAGTGACACACAAAAGTTCATCTGGGGCAGTAAAACGGCTTAAAAAAGCAGAAAAACCAGGAATGTTACCCTTTATTTCCATTAAGCCCGGATGACCTGGGAATAACCAGCTCGCATTTCCAGGGATGACTGTTTTATTATTTAAAGTAATACTATGGTATAGAAAATCTCTATTTTCGGCTTCTTTGACTAAAATAGATCCCGCCAGACTGATATCCCATATGCTGATATCTTCGGCGGAAGCAATGATGCCACTATGTGCAAAAGTAGTTGCCCAAGTAAGCTCTGGAGCTGCTTTATTATCTGCTTTATAACCCACAGCAACTTCTGTAGGGTCTATGTAAGAGGGGTTATGTAAAAACTCGCTGTGCTTAAAAGGCGTACTCCCATTATGAACTTCATTATCGATTGAGGATGTATTTTTGATAAACGATGTGCATTTCAAACCAACCCGCTCAATTTGATTTTTGGTAACATAAGCTTCATAACTCATGCCACTGATGTTCTCAATAATAATTCCCAGTAAATAATAATTTGAGGCACTGGGTTGCATTTTGGTGCCTGAAGTAAATAATAAATTGGGATCTTTAATTAAATTAAAAATCTCCTCGGGATGATAATCTTTATGAAAAGAAAAACCCTCGCATTCTGAATAATCAGGTATTCCCGAACTGTGAGTTAATAATTGTCTAATGGTAACCCCTTGCCATGCTTGAGGTAAGGACGATATGGAAGCAGAAATCGAGTCATCTAACTGCAGTTTTCCATCTTCTATTAATTGCATTATAGCTACCGCAGTAAATGCATGTGTTAATTGCCCCACAGGAAAGAGAGTGCGAGTAGAGACGAGACGCTTTTTTTCTGTATCCGCTAATCCATAGCCAATGACTCGGGTAATATAAGGTGCTTGAACAATTGCCAAAGACATTCCAGGAATGTTATTTTCTTCCATATATTCAATTATGAGATTATCTACAGATCGACCTTGATACAGTGTATGAAAATCGCCGCGGCCACTACTAGAATGAGTATTCATTATTAATTCCTTTCCTCTATGCCACAAACTATTTTTAGTATAGATGAGGATTTAGGAGTTGTAACTTCTCATTATGAGTTGATGTTTAAAGTAAACTTACTATATTAAATAAACAGAGCGGAGATTTAATGATTTTTTCTCAGATAGCTAGGTTAATAATGCAGAAACGCATTGTTAATTCATTTTCTATTTGATTCGTGGATATAGATAAGGATACCTTAATATGCATCACGCACTTCCCTTGATCACTACCGTTGCGATGGGATTTGCTTTGGCATTAATCATGGGGTTCATTGCAGTTCGATTTAAAATTCCAGCTTTAGTAGGTTACTTATTAGCAGGTGTTGTTATCGGACCATTTACTCCTGGGTTAATGGCAAATGTTGAAATTGCTCAAGAACTTGCAGAAATTGGCGTTATGCTGCTCATGTTTGGGGTGGGTTTGCATTTCTCATTATCCGATTTGATGCACGTTCGTAAGGTGGCAATTCCTGGAGCGATTGTGCAAATGATTGTAGCCACAATATTGGGGGGTTGTACTGCCATCATGTGGGGTTGGAATTATGGGTATGCATTAATTTTTGGGCTTTCATTATCGGTTGCAAGTACCGTTGTTTTATTGAGAGCACTTGAGGAAAGGGGCGCTTTAGAAACAATTAATGGCCATATCGCTGTAGGTTGGCTTTTAGTTGAAGATCTCGCCATGGTTGTTGTGCTTGTCTTGCTTCCACCATTATCTCAATGGTTGGGTTCTAATGCTGTAGAAGGTATTCATAAGCCATTATGGTTTGTACTTGGTCTTACTCTGATAAAGGTTTCAACTTTTATTGCACTGATGTTTCTGGTGGGGCGTCGATTGTTTCCAAAATTGCTTTGGCATGTTGCGCGTACAGGTTCCCATGAATTATTTACTTTATGTGTTGTTACCGCCGCAATTAGTATTGCCTATGTGGCCGCGCAATTGTTTGGAGTTTCTTTTGCTTTAGGTGCTTTTTTTGCCGGGATGATTATGAGGGAGTCCGCTTTTAGCCGTCGTGCTGCCGAAGAATCGTTACCCCTGAGAGACGCATTTGCCGTGTTATTTTTTGTTTCTGTAGGTATGTTA
Source organism: Legionella stuttgartensis (assembly GCF_977063405.2). Taxonomy (NCBI): domain Bacteria; kingdom Pseudomonadati; phylum Pseudomonadota; class Gammaproteobacteria; order Legionellales; family Legionellaceae; genus Legionella; species Legionella stuttgartensis. Next base: position 357,340 of record NZ_CDRUHA020000093.1, on the reverse strand, counting down.
TTTGATCCTACAGTTCTTGTGAAACAACCAATGCAAGTTCTTACTGTGGTAGGTATCATTGTTATCGGAAAATCGATTGCAGCGTTTATACTCGTTCTTGCTTTTCGCTATCCTTTGCAATCGGCATTAATTGTATCCGCAAGTTTGGCGCAAATTGGCGAGTTTTCTTTTATTCTTGCTGAACTTGGGACGCGCCTCGGTCTTCTTCCAGTGGAAGGGCAAAGTTTCATTTTGGCTGGCGCATTGATTTCAATAGCGATTAATCCTCTTATATTTAAATTGATAAATCCCATACATGCTTGGGCAAAATCTTATCCTAAATTAATTGAGATTTTTGAGCGTTCAAAAGATCCTTTAACTGAATTACCGACGACAACCAAAGAAGAGTACCTTGCAGGGCAAGTTATTTTGGTAGGATATGGGCGTGTGGGAAAGCGTGTTGCTCAGTTACTTTCTGAAAAAGCAGTTCCTTATGTGGTGGTAGATGATAATCGAGAGTTAATAGAAGATTTGCGGATTTCTGGTATCCCAGCAGTTTATGGAGATGCATCTAAACCATCTGTGCTTGTTCAAAGCCATATTGCTCATGCTAGCATGCTTGTACTTGTGATATCAGATACGGTTCATGTAAGAAAAATGATTCAATATGCAACGCAACTCAATCCAGAGATCGAGATTGTTATCCGTACACATAATGAAGAAGAGGCTACGTTGCTCCAAAAAGAAATAAAGGGCAAAGTGTTTTTTGCAGAAGGTGAAATAGCAAATAATATGGGACTTTATACTTTAAATCGCTATGGAAAATCTCCAAACTAACGGTATATCTATTCATTGTTAATTAGGGGAGCAGTGGTAAAACAGCAGCACAAGAGGTATCCTGATCCCGTTGATTAACCAAGTAATGCAAAATTAATGAGTATTAGAATGATAAGAATTGAACTTCTGCAAAATAATCTTGATGCGATCCCTGAGCTTGCTCTGATGTGGCAAGAAGGACTTGGAAAAATTTGGTTACCTGATGTGCCTTTGGATGTTGTAGAACAGCGTTTTCTTGACCATGCAAATAATGAAACGTTACCAATGACTTTTGTGGCATTTGATGACGAAAAGCCAGTTGGTATGTGTAGTTTACGTGAAAATGATGGGATTCGCCCTGATTTAATGCCATGGCTAGGCTCTTTAACTGTAAAACCAGAGTATCAAAGACAAGGACTTGGTCAACGACTCATTGAGGTAATTAAAGAGCAAGCAAAAAAAATGGGATATGAAGTACTTTATCTTTTTGCTTTTGATCGAACAATCCCAAATTATTACCAATCATTAGGATGGAACATTATAGATAAAGACAGTTTCAAAGGACATCCTGTAACCGTAATGGAAATTATAATATAAACCCTAATCATCTCCTCGTTTATCCTTAGTAATCTCCAGATAAGCCTGAATTCAATCATCGTATCTTGAATCGGTACATTTGTTTTTTTTTTGCGCTTTTTAAAATTATTGACTAGCCTTTACTTTGCAGTAAAAAACATTTTATTAGCAAAAAATATTAAGGAGATAAAAATGAATCAGAATATTTTTCAAGGAAAATGGATGGAAATAAAAGGTCAAATGAAGCAATTTTGGGGAAAACTTACTGATGATGATCTTAAACAAATTGAAGGCAACCAAGAAGAAATTTTTGGAAAATTAAGAAAACATTATGGTTATACCCAAGAAGAAGCTAAAAAAGCAGTGCAAGATTTTCAAAGAAAAATTCATCATTAATCGTTAAACGGGAATTTAAAAGGAGTTTTAAAATGGAAAACAGAGGAATTGTTAAGTCCGGTGAACTTACCGGCTCTAAGGTTATGAATCCTGCCCATGAAGACCTAGGTGAAATTGCAGAGGTTGTTATAGATAAACAATCTGGCAAAGTGAATTATTTAGTATTAGATTTTGGAGGCTTTTTAGGGTTTGGAAATAAGTTTTTTGCAGTGCCCTGGAACTTATTTTTATACAATAATAAAGAAGACTGTTTTATTCTCAATGTGGATAAACAGCGTTTGAAAAATGCCCCAGGCTTTGATAAAGAACATTGGCCAAATTTTTCTGCACCTGAATTTAAAACTACAATAACAGGTTTTTATACAGGAGATAAATAATGAAAATTTTATCAGGACTCCTGTTTAGTACTTTAGTTTGTTTCTCTGTAGCTTCATTTGCGAATGATGAAGCGACGGGTTCGAACTCTAAGACTAAAACTTCAATGAGTTCAAATTGGGTTTGTACTACTAATGCAAGCTCTAGTGATAAAAAAACAGACCAAGATGCTGATAAGAGAATGTCCGAGCATTCTGGTTCTGCTACTAAATCATTTTCTTTTGCACAAAAGCATTGTCGAGATTGTACACAAATCACATGCGATATTAAAAAGTAATCTCTATTACCTGCATTTTTTACCAGAAATGCAGGTAATTTCTCCTAAAAATTATTGTCTTTCAAATAATTAAGTATATTCCTTAGTTCACCTTGATCCACAAATCAATTATTTTTTTAATTTGATTTGAAGAATTAAATAATTCTTCCTATGCTAAAAAGAGTTTTCGGTAATTCATTATATGCCAAAGGAATGCTAATGAACATTTTAAAAACCCAGGTCTTGAAGGGCCCGAATTATTGGTCGAACTACAGAAAAGAACTCATCGTTATCAAACTAGATTTAGGGAAATATGAAGAGCTTCCCACCAATCGCTTAATTGGGTTTAAGGAGCGATTGATACAAAATCTTCCTAGTTTAGACAAGCATCGTTGCTCTTTGGGTATTGAGGGTGGATTTTTAACCCGCGTCGAAGAAGGCACCTGGTTGGGTCATGTGATAGAGCATGTTGCTTTGGAGTTACAGTGCCTTGCTGGAATGGATTGTGGTTTTGGCAGAACTTATGGAACTAATGAGTATGGGGTTTATCAAGTCATCTATGCATACCAAATTGAGGAAGCGGGTCTGTACGCGGGACAGGTTGCTGTTAATTTCATCCATTCCATAGCCGAGGGCAAAGAGTATCCTGTCGATGAGGCAATCAATCACTTAAAAACAATTTTTAAACAAAAAGGTTTGGGACCTAGTACTCAGGCGATTGTGGATGAAGCGACAAAAAGAAAAATCCCTTGGAAACGCTATGAGAATACTTCATTAATTACATTAGGATATGGTCGAAACCAAAAAAGGATTTGGGCTTCAGTTTCTTCGAAAACCAGCTCTATTGGTGTCGATATTGCTTCTGACAAAGAACTTACTAAGCAGATTCTTAATTCAAATCTTATTCCCACGCCTAAAGGATTAATTATTAGGTCTGAGGACGAATTGCATAATGCAATAGAACAATTAGGATTCCCATTAGTAATAAAGCCTCACAACGGGAATCATGGAAAAGGGGTAACTACTAATATTACAGATCTCCATAAAGCAATTTTTGGCTATGAGCTCGCGAAAAAAATTTCCAATGAAGTGATAGTTGAACGTTTTACTGCTGGAGATGATTATCGATTTTTGGTAGTAAACTATAAAGTAGTTGCTGTAGCAAAACGTACTCCCGCTCAAGTTAGAGGTGATGGACGACTTACAATTCATCAATTAATTCAAAAAGCGAATGAAGATCCAAATCGGGGCGAGTGTCATGAAAATATGCTGACTACCATTAAGATGGATGAATCCACTTTTTCTATTTTAAAACAAAACAATCTAACTCTAGAAAGCATTTTACCTAATGGTCATATTTTAAATTTAAAAGAAACTGCCAATTTAAGCTCAGGCGGCACTGCAAAAGATGTTACCGACGCGGTTCATCCCTTTAATATTTTTCTTGCGGAGCGTGTAGCAAGACTAATGAATTTGGATATTTGTGGAATCGATGTAATTGCAAAGGACATTGGTTCTCCTATAAATGAAAATAATGGAGCGATTATTGAGGTAAATGCAGGACCAGGTTTAAGAATGCATTTATCCCCTAATGAAGGTACACCACGTAATGTAGCGGAACCTATTTTAAATATGCTTTATCCATCTAATTTAACTTCACGAATCCCAATAGTTGCAGTTACAGGAACGAACGGAAAAACATCTGTTGTCCGGTTGATTGCCCATCTTGCTCGTTTTGCGAATCATTATACGGGCCATACCACAACGGAAGGGATTTACATCAATAATAAACTGATCTTTAGCGGAGATTGCAGTGGACCTGCCAGCGCACAAGTAGTTTTGTATGATCCTGAAGTAGATTACGCAGTCTTAGAATGTGCTCGAGGTGGAATTTTACGCTCAGGTTTAGGGTTTGATGAATCAGATATTAGTGTGATTACTAATATTACCGGAGATCATTTGGGATTAAATGATATCCATACTCTTGAAGAATTGGCCGAGGTGAAAGCCGTTGTCGCGCGGAGTACGAAGGAAACAGGTTATGCGATTTTAAACGCGGATGACGATTTAACTTATGATTTAAGAAATGATTTAACGTGTCATATTGCTTTATTTAGTATGTTTGAAAATCCAAGGATTAGGAAGCATTGCAGTTTAGGTGGGTTGGCCGCGTATCTTGTTCAAGGCAATATCGTAATCCAAAGGGGTTCGGAGCGAACGGTTTTAGCAGATATAAAATCAATACCGCTAAGTTTTCAAGGCAATGCAACTGCTATGATTATGAATATATTAGCGGCCACATTAGCTGGCGTAATCAGTCATTTTTCGATGGAAAAAATAAAAGAAGCTCTTCAAATATTCTATCCTACGGTTGAAAACCTTCCAGGGAGAATGAATCTTTTTAAATTCCAGCATTGCCAAGTTATGGTCGATTATGCTCATAACGAAGGTGCATTTTGCGAATTAAAAAATTATCTTGATTCGCTTCCTTGTACTAAAAAGATAGGAATTATCGGGGTGGCTGGCGATCGGCGTGATGAAGATATCGAAAAATTAGGCTATCACATTGCTTCTATGTTTGATGAGATCGTCATTCGTCATGATAAGGACGGAAGAGGACGAACGCATCATGAAATAAATCGTCTTCTTGTTGCCGGCATACTGCGTTCTGATTTCAAACCGTCTTTAAATATCATTTCAGATGAGCTTGAGGCAATTGAGCATATGATGGAAATAGCCGAGCCAAATACTTTTATCTTTTGCGCCGTGGAGGACGTATTTGAGACGACTAATTTTCTCAAGAAAAAGGAAAAACAAGCGATGCTGATGAATGAGGTTTATAATGACACCCAAAGCTAAGTTATTGATCATCGGGGGCGCTGAGGATAAGGGTGATGAGGAACCTTTGGATATTTTGGAGCAAAAAAAAGAATTTACACGTTATGAAATTCTTAATGAATTATTGCCGCCCTCGAATAAGAAAATTGAAATTATTACTACCGGTTCTGAAATTCAGGATGAAGTAAAAAAAATTTATCAAAAAGTTTTTCAAAACATGGGGTATAACAATATAGGATTTCTGCCCATAAAAAATAGAAGCGAAGCACGTCAAGACGAATATTTACATAGAGCAAAAGAGGCTGGCGCTATTTTTTTTACTGGAGGGGATCAGTTTCGTTTATCCACAATATTAGGTGGTACTCCTATTGTCGATATTATTAAAGAAAGATATCTGGAGGATAATGAGTTTATTATTGCTGGAACCAGTGCCGGGGCTATGGTTATGGGGACGGTCATGATTACTGGTGGCGGTTTATCAGAGGCTTTAAGATATCGAAATTTACTCACTTCTTCAGGTTTAGGAATCTTACAGTCTTGTGTTATTGATACCCATTTTATCAAAAGAGGACGATTTAGTCGTCTTGCGCATGCAATTATTATGAACCCCGAGCAACTAGGTATTGGTTTAGGGGAAGACACTGCCCTGGTGATTCGAAATGGATCGGATGCAGAATGTTATGGCTCAGGGATGGTTGTTATTATTGATGGAAGAAATATTGATCAAACGAACATTACTGAAGTTGAAGAAGGGGAGCCCGTATTTGTTGAAAATTTGATCGTTCACCTTTTGGTAAAAGGATGTCAATTTTCAATTGCAGATCGTACGCTGGCGAACCCTGCAATCCCTCTAAGTAAACACAAGTAACGGAATAAGCCTTATGAATAAAATTGCAATCGCAGTACATGGTGGAGCTAGTGAAAATTATACTTTTTTGCAAGAACATCAAAAAGAATTTGAACAGGGTTTAGCTAAAGCTACGGAAACGGGTTATGCGGTGCTCGAGAAAAGTGGTTCTGCTTTAGATGCCGTAGAAGCGGCGGTTGCGTTGCTTGAAGATAATCCTCTATTTAATGCAGGAAGAGGCTCCGCGTTAAACTGTCAAGGTGAAGTGGAGATGGATGCTTCAATTATGAATGGCAATGACCTCGATGCTGGGGCAGTGTCCATGGTTCGTTCGGTAAAAAATCCGATTCGTCTTGCGCGATTAGTGATGGAGGAAACACGACATGTCTTTCTTTCTGGATATGGGGCTTTAGAGTTGGCAAAGAAATATGGTATGGAAATGGAAGCTGAGTCGTATTTTACAACTCCATATCAGTATGAGGTATATGAAAAGCTTAATAAAATAGAAACTATGGAAGAAATTCAGAACAAGAGAATGAAAGGAACTGTAGGTGCTGTGGCTTTAGATTTACAAGGAAATCTTGCTGCGGGGACATCAACAGGTGGAACCAGCAATTGTCTTCCAGGACGAATTGGAGACAGTTGTGTGATTGGCGCCGGATGTTATGCTAACAACAGTACCTGTGCAGTCTCAGGAACTGGCGAAGGTGAGTATTTAATTAGAAAGATGGTGGGGCATACTATATCCATGATGATGGAGTTTAATATGCCATTACAAGAGGCATGTGACTATGTCATTCATGAACGCAATAAAAAGTTAAATGGAGAAATGGGTATCATTGCTCTTAATCAAAAGGGTGATTTTGGGATTTCTTTTAATACAGAAATCATGAAAAGGGCTTGGAAAAGTTCATCGCTAGCAATTCAAATTAAACTTTTTGATTGAATAAAACGGTAATCAGGTTAAGACGTTTTATTTCATATTGAGATTCCCGGGCTCTGCTTAGTAACCTCTTCGGTTCATATACTTATCTTCACCCGGGGCTAAATGATTTTATAATGGGGGTGGCGGTCGGCGACCAAGTAACCCCAGCACCAAGAATACGACAAAAATAACCAGAAATAAAAAGAATAATATTTTCGCAATTCCTGCTGCAGCTACTGCAATACCGCCGAATCCAAAAGCTGCGGCAATGATTGCAATAATGAAAAATATGAGGGCCCAGCCTAACATGATAACCTCCTTGTATTTTTCTTGAATGAGATTCATGTTTAATTATAGACCCTATACGTTAACTTAGTTATAGAACAGCTAAAGGAATGCCAAGTTTAGTGCTGCGAAACTTGAGGTTTGCAAAGAGACTTCCTTGGTTTTGTTGCGTGCATTCAGGCTACAATAGCGGAGGATACCTCATCCCGAGCGTACTACTTCCACCTCACCTTAAGTTTTCTTTGACTTATAACAATACCCACGAGGTGGAGGCTGTAGTGAGGGACCCCAAAAGACAAGTTTGAGTAAAAATCAGGAGAGCCTTCGTCGAAAACTCCTCAGGATGACTTAGTCGTGAATACAATGATATTTAAGATAATGGCGAGCATAACTCAACTAATGTGCCATCAGGACAACGCACATAAGAAACCAATTGTCCCCAAGGTTTTTCCATAGGTTCTTGAATTGATTGAGCACCCGCTGCGACAGCTTGTTCATGGGCTTGTTGGACTGAATCGGTAACTAAGGCAATTTCCATACCTAAGGGTTGACTCGATGAATCAGCTGCTACATAACCATTAGGAAGATTGTGTGCACCTAAATGATGAGATGCAAAGGCAAGTGTTGTTTCTCCGGTTTCAAGCTCACCATAACCTGCTTCATGAAAGAAACGGGTTTTTATATTAAAAGCCTCAGAAAAAAAGGCCAGAGAAGCTATGACATCGTGGACATAAATAATGGTATATCCGAATTTCATAGATTTAGCTCCTTGTTATTTGCCGCATTTAACGCGTCAACTAGAAAAAATATGAGGGTATAGAGAATTTAAGATATATATTGTTCCTTGCTTATTATGTAAGCAACGCAAATGATTTCGGTTCGCGCCATTAGCTCATAATCGCAATGACCAGTAAACCAATTGCAATGAAGCCAATTAAAGCTAAACTGGAGTTACCCCCTGGTACTAAGTGAGTTTCTGTTGTAACTAGGTGGGATTTACGTCCTCGCCATGCCATAATTGCGGGCAATAACAATAATAAAATGACACAGCAAATACCTGCATAGCTTAAAGCATGTAGATAGATACCAGGATTTAATAAGACTACTGCTAGTGGAGGAAGGAATGTTAAAGCCAAGGTATATTTTCCTTGGTTTCCAGATTTCTTCAGTTTTAGTCCATCTGCCAAAAAGTCAAACAGCCCCAATGAAACTCCTAAAAATGCCGTAAGCATACAGATGGAAGTAAAAAAGCCAAAGAATCCGCTAATCCATTGATTTTGCACGGATTGGCTTAAAGCTTCAGTTAATCCGCTTGTCGCATGTTCTGAACTCATCAACGCCAGGAGGCCATTTTCTCCTTCGCGGGAGACAACCCCCATAATGACTGCATCCCAAACAATGTAGCATGCAAGTGGGATAAGTGAACCTAATAAAATGACACGTTTTAAGCTTCGTGTATCATCTCCAAAATAGTCACGTAAGCTCGGTATTATTGATGCATAACCAAAAGAAGTAATTAAGATCATTAAGGTGCCAGTGAAGGCACGTGCTGAACCATCCGTTAAACCCAAAGTTGAGGCATGGGGACTAATAATCGCGACTAATAAAACATAAATGCCTAATTTACCAAACATTAAACCGCGATTGACATAATCTACTGAGCGGATGCCTTTATAAACAATTAAACTAAATAAAAGTGTAAACAGGATTGCAGTGACACTATTAGGCAAATGGATATTCAATTTATGTAATAAACTATTGAATACATCACTACCACCTGAAATATAAGCTGAGAGTAGGGTGTAAAGCAAAAATAAGTAGGTGATCCATGCGATGATTTGACCAGGTAAACCCAATGTAGATTTAGCCATGGAAATCATATTGCTTCCTGCTGGAAGTCGTAGATTGACTTCTAACATTAATAATGCACCTGCAGTCATGACCATCCAGCAGAAAAATAGGAAAAAAATTGAATTGCTAAAGCCTACTTCTGCTGTAGAAACAGGTAGGGCAAGCATCCCGCCACCTATAGAAGTTCCTACTATAAGTAATATTCCGCCTACTAGTTTTGAATTGATCATGAGATATAATCCAAAATTGTTTAAAAATAATTCAATATGATACTTTGTTATGCATTTTTAGTCAATGTATCACATAGTCCCTGGTATGCACAAAGTCCTGAGTGATGGCGTTTCATTCTGATTATCTACACAAATTCCATAGTTCGTGTATTAATAATCCGATAGAAATAACAATTACAGCCCCCTGGGTCCATTTACCTCCGGGAACGATAAAAACAGAACGATGACTTTTTCTGCCAAAATAACACATTAATGCAGGTAAAAGTAGTAGGAGAATGATACAAAAAATACCGGCATAACCTAATGCATGAAGGTAGGCGCCCGGGTAATAAACAACAATCAGTAACGGAGGGGCAAAGGTCAGTAAAAATAACCCGATGCCATGATTTCCTCGTTCGCGCAGCTTTAATCCATCGGCAAGAAAACTATACAAGCACAGGGAAACGCCCAGGAAGGCAGTCAGCATACAGATAGAAGTGAAAAAATTAAATAAAGCACTGATCATAGTATTTTGCACTTTATTCGAGAGCATACTTGCTAAAGCACTAGTAGTATGTGGATTATGCATTAAGCTCTCAAGGTTTTGACTTCCTTCAGAGGGAAGGGCGCCCATAATTACAGCATCCCAAGCCAAGTAACAAAATAGAGGAATTAGCGAACCAATAAAAATGACTTTTTTCAATTGTTTCACGTCATCATCAAAATAATCTCTTAAATTGGGAACAATGATGGCGAATCCGAAGGAGGTAATTAAAATCATAATGGCGCCACCGATATATTGTATGTCACCATGACGTAGATGTTGTAGTTCAATATGTGGGGCAATAAGCAGTACTAATAGGAAATAAACAGCCAATTTACCAAACATCAGGCCTCGATTGACATAGTCCACATAACGAATTCCCCCATAAACAACCAGTCCAAAAAGAAGTGTAAACAACAAACTTGCCTGCCAATCAGCAAGATGCAATCCTATTTTAAGAAGTAGGCTGTTTAATACATCAGCTCCACCTGAAATATAAGCGGAGAGTAGGGTATAAAGTAAAAAAAGATAGCTTATCCAGGCCGCAAGCAAGCCATAATTACCCAAGGTGGCTTGCGCCATTGAAACCATATGCTTTCCTCGGGGTAAATAAAGATTGGCTTCAAGAATAAAAAATGCGCCTAGGGTCATAAAAACCCAGCAAAGGAACAGAAAAATTGAAGACTGCCAAAAACCAGTGGCTGCATTGGCAACAGGCAAGGCGAGCATTCCTCCGCCTATAGACGTACCAACAATTAAAAGAATTCCCCCAATAAATCTTGAACGCATTATCCGCCTTACTTCATTGAATAGACTACTGGTGATGGTACTGGAATTGGACATGTTGCACAAGTCTTAATACCATAATTATTGAACCACTGAATTTCAATGCGACGATTAAATGCACTACCATGAATTAATTTATTGTCCCCCACATCATTTTTATCCCCATAACCCTCTGCTTTAAGAAGCTGAGCCGGAATGTTATTAGCCCATAAAAAGGTAAGCATCGTTTCAGCTTGGGCTTGGGACAGTAATTTTTTATGGTGACGTGTACCAACATTGTCCGTGAACCCTGCAACATAAACAGGACTGTTTGGGTAAAATTTTAATAATCTAATAATATTTTCCAAACCTGGATAACAGACTTCATTGAGGCGAGGACTTTCAAACATAAAATATTTATCAACAGGTACAATTAAGGTTATGGTATCCCCGTATTGTACATATTCGATATTTTCTTTATTTAATTCTTTAATAATGCTACGTCTACTGGCTTTGTAAAAACCTACCCCAGCGCCCACCGTACCTCCGGCTACAGTACCTACTAATGCTCCGGCTACAGTTCCTGTGGCTGCAGCACCTACAGCAGTTCCAACAACTGCTCCAGTAGCAACTCTCCTGGGCATGGGGTGCACTGGTTTGAAATTATTATACGGCGGATGAAAACAACTACTCAGTAAACAGGTGATTAAACTACAAGATAGAATTCGTACTTTAGCTAATTTGAGTGACATGTTCACTCCCTTGTCCCGTGATTTTATCATTATTAAACATCTGGTTAAATTTCGCAATTGTAGCAAGTGTTATAAGAAGCGTAGCCTGAGTCCGCAAAAATGAACCCCATTTTTTTGCATTACCCCCAGGCTACTAATATATAATATAAAACGGCAGAATTCAGAAGAATTATTGACTAAAACAACAAGAGGCCTCTAACTCTTCATCGTTAGTTGAGCTATTTTCTTTTTCTTGATGAACTGGTTTAAAGAATGAAACCAAACTTATCTCATTAGTGTACTCAGTATCGTGGCGACTTAATGATCTAAATTCGGTGAGACAGTTACCGGCTTTGTGTATTGCTCCAAGCATTGCTCCAACAATAGTTATTCCGACTGCAACACCTAAAACAGGTTGGACAATGAGTACAGGTAGCGCGATACCGAAAATCCCTGCATATAATGAAAATGCTGTTGCTGCATAGAACATGAGTTCGCATGCTTTAGCAAGATTATGGAATAAAACGCCAATTTTTCTGGACTCACAGGCACTTCCAATGTGTTCTAATGCTGCTTTTGGATTCAGTTCCCCACTTTTTACCTTGGTTAATTGGTCAACAAATAATCCGTAGCTGGCGACAATTTCTTCAACCTTTTTGGCAGAGGTTGCTTTGGTATAAGAAAGGTTATAATACTTTTTTACTGCTTTTATTTGGCTTTGTATTTTTTCGTCGATTTCAGCGTTAGCAAACAGAGCATGTAATTTTTTGTCACAGGCGCGTAAACGTTTTTCAAATTTTGTATGATTAAAAGGCATGATTCATCTCGTTGTTATTATTAATAATAGGGAAACCATGGGGATTAAAACATTCAATTGAGTTTGAATGGGTTAAAAAGTCTTATATCATAATTAACATGAGTTCGACATAAAAATAAGATTATTTTTATGCAGAACTCAAAAGGTGAGTACTTATTCTTCTATTTGAAAACGACATAAACTCTGAAAATCACATTGCTGGCAAATAGTTATATGGACAGGTTGCGGTGCGCAGTAACCCTCTTGAAATTCTGTTGCTAAATCAGTGAGTTGTTTTTGCCAAATATCCCTATATTCTTCCCATGTTTCTTCTTTCTTTAAGGAAGTAATCCCACTAATACTTTGTTTTTCTTCACTAAAACCGGAACAACTAATTTTCCCTGTTTTCAATTGTAGGAGTAAGAGCGTATTAATTTGTTCATCGAGCAACGCATAAAGCAATAATTGTGATTCTTTAGGTCGTTCTTCATTCCAGGGTTTGCTGCTTGGCAGGGTACTTTTATAATCAATAACCCATTTTTTTTCTTCAACCTTATCTAAGCGATCAACCCGAACTTGAAAATCAAGACCAGCTAAATTGATTTCATAAGATTGCTCTAGAGCTTCGACTGTAAAAGGAGTTCGTTGTTTTTCCCATTCAAGGCATGTCTGTACCAGTCGTTTTAAACGCGTATACTCCACGTCCCGAAGTGAATCAATGGAGTCACAGTCTTGATTTTTTAGTAAGGCTAAAGCCGCATGAATGGCTTCATCAATATGCTGTTGCAACAGCTCGTCGGCTAAATGAAGCAGTTTGTATTGGCTCTCCAACTTTTGCCATAACAGCTCCATTACCTTATGAATGATTTGACCGCGTTCTTTATTATCTAACCCGTCTCTTGTTTGTAAAAAGGTTTTTGCACGGAGGCGGTGTTCCGCAAATGCTTTAAAAGGACATTTAGCTTGATTCGACAGGATTGCAGTGCCTCCATGAATTTTCTCTTCTGGCAATACAGGAATGTTAAAGCCTTCCTCTATAGTCATTAACTCAGATAAATTTATAGACTCGTAATGTGTTGGTAGTGGTTCAAAATTAGGGAGATGAGTAATTAATGAACAAGGTAAATTGGGTGTATCTCCCTGTAATTGTGCATAGCTAAATACTATTGAGTTGGCACCTCTTTGTAATCGTTGCAGGATCTGATAAGCAAATTGTAATTCACGAGCAGGCAAGCTATGAGGCATGCATAACTGACGTTGTAACGGTGGTGGAATAAATGCAGATAACTGAACTTTTTGAGGCAAACATTGATCGGTTAATCCCATGAACCATAAACTATCAAACTCACATCCTGAAGCTTCCAGGAGACCTGAAATTTGAATGGGGGCATTAGTTTTTTGCGCCTGGAAAATGGTGTTGTCGGTAAGATGTCGTATTGTTTCAAGGGCATCTGCTTTTGTGAAACTTGGCTTGAGTAGAGCAAATTGCCTCAGTTCATCAAACACAGCAATAAAACGATTAAGACACTGATAGTTTTCAGAGCTGAGGGTATAATCACCTGGAAATCCCAAAGTATTTAGACGCTTTTGAAATAAGTGAATCCATTCTTGTACCGTAGCTTCGCAAGGATAAGGCGTAAGATTGTCTAATAAATTAGCAAGACTTGGGGCGTATCGATGCAGTTCTTTTATCAAATTACTTAATGGGATTGAATGATTTTCTAATAATACTCCATCTTGCAAGTACTCAGAGCGTGCGATGAATTCTTCCTTAGAATCACCTAAGTAAGGTGATTGCAAAAGCAAACCTGCTTGATGTGAACTTAGATGTGTGGCATCTAAACTGAGCCAGCATAAGGCATGGGCCACTAAAGGGAAATTGCTTAGAGATTGTCCTAGAGAGATATTAAAGACGGAAGGATCGAAATGATGGGCCAACATTCTTTGTAATGAAGGAGATTCTCGCTCTAAATTAGGTACCACCACAGCGATGCGTTGGTTTCCTTCTTGTATTTTTAAATGCAGCCATGACATGAGCTGTTGATATTCTTCCTTGCTATCCTTAGCTGCGAATATTTTAGTATTTGAGAGTTTTTCTGCTAAATCATATTGGTATTGAGCGAACCCCTTGTTAGCCAGATGCTCCTGCAGAAGGATCTGCTGAGGAGTAAAATCATCAAAACAGACCCAAACAATATCTTGGGAAAAAAAAGAACTATCGGCATTGAGTAAATATGGGATTAATTGATATTCAGTAATTAAATGGAGTTGTTTTAATTGTTTATCAAATAATTGCCACCACTTTTGAAATTGTTGTGTTTGTGTTGTGTAATGAAAGGTTGGATCGTCCATACTAATTTGCCAGAGCTGGCAGCGCTCCCACGCACTGATGACGGACTGGAGCAAACCGTCGCTATAGGTTATATTCAACTCAGACTGAATTGTTTTGCGCCACAAATACTGACATTGAGAGCTGTTTAATAAAGTGGGATGGGAACTATGTGGATTAATACAATTGAGTTGCTCATAAGCCTTAACGAGTGCAACGCTAAAAGGCATGCATCGTGGTTTTTCTATGGTTTGCTTCTTACATTGGGCGAAATACTGTTGAAGTATTGCTTCACTAAGTCGGTTATTGGGGGTGAGAACAGTGTTGTTTTGAGCTAATCGAAAAAAAAGATGTTCTTTATCAGTGAAAGTACATGTAGGCATAAAAGTCCAAATCAATTATATCCTGGATTCTTTGTAGCCTGGGTGAAGCGAAGGTGAAACCCGGGAAATCTCGGATGGAGCCCCTGGTTATGACTTAAGCATTCACCCAGCCTAGAATGCAATGACAAGCTGAGTAATAAACGATTTTACTTAAGTTTTTTTGCGCTGCAAAGTACGAGTTTTTGGTGCAGGCTTGGATTTGGTTTTTTTTGGTGCACTTTTATACCGAGGTAGACTATGACTTTTTCTCTTGTCCGTATACAAAATATGGTGGACAAATTGGCCGCGTAGATAGATAGAGGCTAAACCCGATGCAATGGCGAGCAAGAAACCAAAAAGAATATAGCTATATAAAAGGACAACACAATACGCATACAGAAAATCGCTAAAATTATTAACTTTCAATGCTTGGTTTTCTGTTGTGTCCATAAAGAGCAACAGACCGAGATCAAAAAAGGGTAAGGAAAGGAGAACCATGATAAAGCCTAACAAAAAAGTTTTGAGTTTATAAGGTTCAGGGCAATGAACGATTCGTTCTCCAAATATAGCTCCAGTGATAGAAGCTACAATCATTCCCAGAATAATCGCCTTAAATAGAGGTACAAGTTCAACATAACCAATTGTTGTGAGAAAAGCATTAATGAGAATCGTTCCGACAACAGAGAGTAATCCATAATAAACACTTGCCAGTAAACGGGGGTTGGAAAATTCAAGTGCAGGATCTTGCTTATTCATTTGGCACTCCATAGCTCCACCTATATATGTATCATTTTAGTATAAATAATTACACCGTGGTGTTGGATTATTGATTTTTTTATCATTCTTGTTTTGGTGAACTCGATTCCATTGTGAGATAGAGGTGTATCAACATGATAATTTGTATATACTAAAAAAAATAATTATTGATTTTGAATATGAAAAAATTTGGTCGTTTTATTTTGAAGCTGTTTGGATGGAAAGTTGTCGGCGAATTGCCAAAAGATAAAAAATATCTGGTTGTTGTTGCTCCCCACACCAGTAATTGGGATTTTGCTGTTGGTTTATTTGCTCGTTTTTCAATGGGAGTTAAAATTAACTTTTTAGCAAAAGATCAATTGTTCTTTTTTCCTTTAGGTTTGTTGTTAAAGTCTTTGGGTGGAGCTCCTGTAGATCGTTCTAAAAAAAATAAGACTGTAGATCAAGTCGTCGATATATTTCGCTCTCGTGACGAGTTTAAGCTTGCGATTACTCCTGAGGGGACGCGTAGTGCAGTGACCCGTTGGAAAGAGGGCTTTTATCATATCGCTTGCCAGGCAGGGTTGCCTATAGTTATGGTAGGGCCTGATTATTCAACTAAAGAACTTCGCATTCATGAAAAGTTCCAACCATCAGGAGATATTGATAAAGATTTCCCGATGATTCTTGATTTTTTTAAAACGATAAAAGGTCGTTATCCTAAGGAAATCCCAGAATATCATTCCAGAAAAGAGGACTAGTTTTATGGGGAGGTTGAGTACAGCAGAAGAGGAGCCTATTATATACTTCATGCGTCACGCTGTACTCAGGCTTCCTATTAAAATACTATGATTATAAGTGTTTTGTCATTTTTAACATTTTAAACTTTTTCCCATTGGGGAGAGCAAAATATTCTGGTCCAATAATTTGATAGCCACAAACCTGATATAGTTTTACACCAGGCAAGGTCGCCATCATTTCCATTTTTATAAATCCATGGAATAAGGCTTGTTGTTCACAATACTCCAGAAGCATTTTTCCAAGACCTTGGCGAGCATGGTTTGGATGGACAAAGAAAGCCCGAATCTTGGCAAAATCAGTTTGTGGATTTAAAAAACCTTCTTCACGTGCATTACATTGATCGCCACCGAATAAGGTTTTCCGTTTACTCCACCCTCCGCAGGCAACTACAGTTCCTTCTTTTTCTATCACGTAATAGGTTTGGTCTTGAATAAGCTCTTTATCTATTCCAAAAATAAAATGAATGGCGTCTTCAATTTCATGTTTTGAATAGTCCTCTTGGCTCAACCCCCGTGCTGAGTATTCAATGAGTTTATTTAAGCTATTAATTTCGTCAATTCGCGCTTTTCTTATCATGATTGTATCCTTTTGGTTCTTTTGATGGGATTGAGAATTTATCATGAAATAAAAATAAATAAATTTTTAATTTATTGACTATTTATTTCGTTTTATAATGAACCATCTTTAATAATGGGTAATATATGAAAAAAAATGAGAGAAAAGTGTCAGAAAATATAACTGAACCGGTCCATTTGGATAAAATTGATCGGAAAATTTTAAATTTATTGCAAAAAGACAATCAAATTACCAACTTGGCTCTTGCTGAGAAAGTAGGAATTTCTGCTCCTCCTTGTTTTCGTCGTGTTAAACGATTGCGTGATGAGGGCATTATTGTTAAGGATGTTTCTCTGGTAGATCCTTTTAAAGCTGGCCGTGGGCTTATTGTCTTTGCAAATATTACTTTGGAAAAGCAAAGAGAGGATTTGTTGGCTCATTTTGAACGTAAAATGGCGGAACAAGAAGAGGTGAAACAATGCTATTTTGTTTCAGGGGAGACTGATTATTTGTTAGTGATCCATGTTGCGGATATGAATCATTATAATGAGTTTGCACGCAGAGTATTTGCCAATGAAGCAAATATTAAAGTATTTCGCAGCAGTTTTTGCCTTAATCGCACTAAGTACAACACCAATATTCATTTTTCAGAGGATTAAGAATGTGTTCGTGAATCCCTCGTAGATACAGTCTCTAATAGCAAGCAACCTATTTAATGAAATAACTTGCTTTTAAAGGACTGTATCTACGGGTTACGATAAAATTATCTTTTCAATATGGATTTGCCTGCATAAGGTAAGGTGGCAATTTCATTAATGCGTAACAATTGATTGTACTTTGCAACGCGATCGGTACGGCATAAAGAACCAGTTTTAATTTGACCACATCCTGTCGCAACGGCAAGATCTGCAATAAAGGTATCTTCTGTTTCACCTGAGCGATGTGACATCACACAACGATAGCCATTTTGGTGAGCTAATTGAATTGTTTGTCGGGTTTCACTTAAGGTTCCGATTTGGTTGACTTTAATGAGGATGGCGTTAGCCACTTTTTGAGTGATGCCTTCTTGTAAAATTTTTGGATTAGTAACAAATACATCGTCACCTACCAATTGAATTCTTGAACCCAATTGAGCAGTCAAATGACTCCATCCAGTCCAATCTTTTTCATCCAAGCCATCTTCGATACTTACTATAGGATAATTAGCAACGAGATTAGTATAATAATCAATGAGTTGCATCGAAGTGAATTTTTGATTTTCAGAAGCCATATGATACATGCCTTGGTCATATAGTTCTGAAGCAGCGACATCCAATGCGAGTACTATCTCATCACCTAATCTAAATCCTGTTTTTTCAATTGCTTCACAAAGTAGGTCTAGAGCTTGGCGGTTCGATTTAATATTGGGTGCGAAACCCCCTTCATCACCTACTGCGGTATTTAAACCTTGTTTTTTTAAAACAGATTTTAATCCATGAAAAATCTCAGTACCCATTCTTAAAGCAGTGGGAAAATCAGCAGCGCCCACAGGCATGATCATGAATTCTTGAATATCCACATTATTGTCTGCATGAGCTCCGCCATTTAAAATATTCATCATAGGTACAGGCATGCACATCTTTTCACCTTGGTTTAAGGCTGCATACAAAGGTAACTTATGCTCATTTGCGCGCGCTCTAGCCGCTGCAAGAGAAACTGCAAGAATGGCATTGGCTCCTAGACGTGATTTATTTTCTGTGCCATCTAATTGACATAGTTTCTGATCCAAGGCGTCCTGATCTTCAATGGAAAAAAGGTGTAAGGCGTGATTGATTTCTTGATTAACATAAGCAACAGCGTGTTGCACGCCCTTACCATTATAGCGTTTGGGGTCCTGATCGCGGAGTTCACAGGCTTCGCGACTTCCTGTGGATGCCCCGGATGGAACACTCGCTCTTCCTTGGGTTCCACTTTTTAAAATAACATCCGCTTCAACAGTAGGGTTACCACGAGAGTCCAGAATTTCACGGGCTTGTATTTTAGTAATTTGCATGTCGAGTCCTGGTTACGATTAAATTTTTTTCAATCTGCGAAAAGCAGTGGATTTTTACTGCTTATTCAAATTGAAGTATTGTTTTGATATGTACTGACTTTGTCAAGAGATAGATTGTTTCCCTGCTGTTACTTTACCCAGGTATTCATATTCTTCTGAGGTATCTTCTGATTGAGAGTATCCAAAAAGATAACTGATAAGTCGTTTAAACTGTTGAAGCAAGGATTCATCATGCTTGCCTTCGTTTTTGATCTGCAGTGTATTTTGCATCTTGGTTAAGATTTCCCTTGGGGAAATTTGGTTGAGTTGCTCTAAATGCGCTTTTAATTCATAGATACCTTGAGGGACAGATACTTTTTGTTCACCTTTATTTATCTTATGGCGTGATCCAAAATATCCGAGCGCCCAGGGCTGAGTATTTTCGTTCAAGGCTTGATCTATTTTTTTATCAAGGTACTTATTAATTTTGAGTAACAAATCACGGATTGCAAGGTTTTCTTTTTCGATAATAAAGGTTTTATCCGTGTCAGTTTGAACCTGTTTTTTGAGTGCAGCAAAAATATTTGATAGTTCAAATGTGTATTCCCGGGACGCTAAAATAGGGGCTAGCGCCTTAATGATCTCTGGGTCTTGGTGAGTCATATCCGCTAATTGATGGTTAGGAATTTTTGCAATGAGTTTCGGAGTCTGAATAATGAGTAAAGCTGAGGATTTATTTTTTAATGCTTCCTGAAATAATTCACTCGGGTCGAAAGAGAACAAAAATTTTAAAGATTTTATTTGCAGCAATTGTGATTGTAACTTTTCCAGATATCTGTTTTGTCTATCAATTTCACTGGTAATTCGAGGATTTAATTCCCATGTGTGGTTTATATATGCTTTAGCGGCGTTCAATTTCTCTTTATAAACTGCTACCTGCTCTTTAACTGTTGCCATCATCTGCTCATGTAGCCTAATAAGAGCATCATGTTCATTTTGTAATTCTAACTCGGCAATTCTCTTCTCATTATTTATTTTAAAAATTGCACACTCTTTCATATAGTTGGTGAATTGAGTTTTAAACTCAAACAAACTTAATGCAGGTGTTTCTACAACAGGATTTTCAATTTTTCCTTCCATTTTTTCTCAATTCCATAGCAAGTGATAAAGAATCATAACAAAATGATCTTAATAAATACAATAATTGATTAACCTAATGATTTTGTGGATTTTTTTGTGGAATAGATAGCCTGGTGACGTGCAACGAAATCCGAGAAATATGAAGTTCTTTTGTTCCGGCCTACGTTTTGCCTCACCAGTCCCTGAGCAAATAATCAGAAACGAACAGCCCCAAGCTTCATTAATGCGTTGGATAAAGGAAGTAAAGGTAAACCTAAAATAGTATCTTCAGAGCCTTGAACTTCTTTAAATAACCATTTACCTTGGCTTTCATATTGATAAGCTCCACAACTATGATAAGGCTTTTCACTTTGTAAATAAGCCTCGATTGATTTCTCACTTAAATGGTGCAATGTTAAGTACGCTGTTTCATGATGTTGCCAAAGGAGTTCATTATTTTTTGCGATGCAAAGACAGGCAATTTGCAGATGCTCTTTGCCACTTAATAAACGTAAGTGTTCAATAGCAGTAGGGTGGTTCAAAGGCTTATTCAATAGAGTTTGTCCAAACAGACAAAGTTGGTCTGCGGCAATAATAAAATGTTCTGGGTATTGCAGGCTTACTGCCAAAGCTTTGCTTGCTGCAAGCGCATAGCCTAAGTCTAGTGTGCTCTCTGACTTGAAGGACGCTTTAATTGCATCTTCATCGCAGTGAGAAGGAACCACAGAAAATTCAATACCAAGAGATTGCAGCAATTTTA
Source organism: Legionella stuttgartensis (assembly GCF_977063405.2). Classification (NCBI taxonomy): domain Bacteria; kingdom Pseudomonadati; phylum Pseudomonadota; class Gammaproteobacteria; order Legionellales; family Legionellaceae; genus Legionella; species Legionella stuttgartensis. Next base: position 336,479 of record NZ_CDRUHA020000093.1, on the reverse strand, counting down.
ATCTTATTGAAGAGCTGGAGGCGAGGATAATGGGTTCTTGTTGGAACAATTTAGACATAAACAGCCACCAATGCCATCAGTGAGAAGCCTATAATCACGAAACTGAAATCTTTCAGATTACAACAACGTTCTACCATTACACAGCGTTCCAAGCCATGTAGGGTTCCTAGATAGAGAAATGTTCCTGATGAAGCAGCAAGTAAAATGGGATCAAATAAGGAGTCAGTTTCTACTCCATGACCAAAATACCAACCCAAATAGATCCCGAGTGGGGTCATCAAGCTGAATAAAATAAAAAAGACTAAGCTGGTATTCATGCTCATAGAACTTTTATTTAATTGCACTGCAACGGCAAAACTTTCTGCCCATTTATGAGTAATAATTGCAAGAAAGATCATAATGATCATGGAGTTATAATGGGATAATCCTAAAGCTGCACCCAACATAATTGAATGAACAGAGAGCATACCCCAGGCTAAAAGGGCAAAGGCTGGATGTTTTGTATTGTTATGATGGTAAAGCTCTTTTCCTAAATGTTCGAACCAGAGGAAAATCAGAAATACAGCACCAGTAATGATGTAGGCAAAAGGGTAGTTATATCCCATTTTATTAAATAATGAATTCGCATCTGGAAGCATATGCAACAATCCAGCCCCTAAAAAAACTCCGGTTGCCAGAGTTTCTCCCACTGGAAAATCAATATGCTGATCATCTTTAATACGTTTTCTAAACGGATACCAGCCTGCAATTAAAATGACTATAAAAATGGAACATGCAAAAAAAATCTTTAAGCTGGTAGGTGATACCATTGTTTATCCTATTACTTATTCTAGAATTTAATCGTTTAAATTGTGTAAGCATTCACGCCATTCCCCAAGATTCAAGTACTCCCTGAACGGTTACTAAATTGTAGCCTGGGAGAAGGCCAGAAGAAACCCAAGCCATCCCGAGCGCAGCGAGGAATAATGGGAGATCCCCGTTACATTCGGGATGCGGTAAAAGAACCCCGAGTTCAGCATTGCTTCACTACTAAAGCTAAAACTACGTAGTTTAGTGGTGATGCATGGCCTCATGCAAGCTAAATAAACGAACTTCTATAATATTGGACTGTAGTTTTAATGCCAAAATTACTCGATCATGTAATTCTTGCCACTGGTTGAAGGTTTCGTCACAGACTATATCTATCCCGATTTTGCCATCTAGATAATGTAAATTCCAAAATAGAATTTGTGGAAAATCAATGTGTACTTCATTAAATAATAGTTCGTGTAATACCTCTCTGCTTGGCAAATGCAAAGAGGGGCAACAACGTTCATCATCTTCAGGATCCACATGTACAATCACATCTTTGACGCTTTCGATTTGATCTTCAAGAGCATGGTGGACGTGTTGTGCAATATAATGTCCTTCAGATACTGATATTTTAGGTGAAACTAAAATATGTACATCAATTAATACATTCTCTCCCATAGAGCGGGTTCGCAATTGATGGATTTTTTCAACCCCATCTACATTTTGGATTACTTCTTCAATTCGTGACAATAACTCAGGACTGACTGCGGTATCTACCAATTCTTTGACACTATTCCAAGCATAATCCCAACCCATTTTAACGATCATAAGGCCGACTATAATGGCTGCTACGGCATCAAGAGAACGAAAACCGGCAATAGTGCCTATCAAGCCTACTAAGACAACTAGAGAGGAAGCTGCATCTGAGCGATGATGCCAAGCATTTGCTGTAATTAATTTCGAATTAATGCATTTTCCTATATATAGGGTGTAGTGAAACAAAATTTCATTGCTCAGGATGGAAATACAAATTATTGGCAAAGTGAACCAATTGGGTGTGATGTAATTGGAATGTAGTAAGTCATATATTGAATCCCAGGCGATGCCAATACCTGCAAAAATAAGTAAAAGAGATAACAATAAAGTCGCAGCTGTTTCAATGCGTTGATGGCCATATGGATGACTGGCATCCGCATCAAGACTACCGTATTTAGACGCAAATAAAACCATTGCATCTGTTATGAGATCGGATAAGGAATGAACTCCATCTGCAACAAGTGCATGCGAGTGGAAAAAATACCCACCAATGAGTTTAATGAGACCAAGTAGAGCGTTTGAAATAGCTCCCAAAAGGGTTACTTTTTTTGCTTGTAAATATCTATCGTTCTGAGCCATATGATGTTTTTTTTAAGTTAACATAACCTAAGTAAAACGAAATGAGACCTTTAGTTTTTCACCCTGATTCGAGATTCAGTTTCGTCTATTTTTGTTGGTCTATTTAAACATGGTTAAGAATTTTTTTATATTAAAACTTTCATTAAATTGAATGGGTATGAAATCATCTGGCGCATTATAAGACGCACGCAAATAAGCTGATTCCACAAGATGTTATGCATCCTATACACAGGATTATCCACAGATTTTGTGGATAAATCGCTTTTAGTCAAATAATGAATAAAAGTTGAATAAGCCTTATAGAATAAGAATTTGTCGAAAATAAATATAAGTCTGATTTTTTATTCAGTGGTATGAGGAGAGAAATTATCCACAGGATGTGTTACGTGAGAATGGGAAATTTTCTTGGATATATTAACAAAGAAAAAAATAAAAAACAGTCTTGACTTGGGTATTTTTTTAAAAAAATTTTAACTTTAAGAAGTATATTTGCATTGATTAAAATTAATTCATTTTCGATGTCTAAAACTAAACCTCAGAGAGCACTTTGGAAAGTTCTGGAGCAGGTGCCAATCACGCTGATTGTATAAGGTGTTCTACATCATGTTCACAGGATTATCCACAGATTTTGTGGATAAATGATTTAAGAAAGTAAAATGACTAAATAAGTAATAAGCCTTATGAAACAAGGATTTTTCCAAAAAAGGTGAGGATTTAGTGCTTTTTACTCAGTGAAATGAAGAGGTGAGTTATCCACAGGATCTGTTTTGTGGAATAGAGGAATTTTCTTGGATATCTTAACAAAGAAAAAAATAAAAAACAGTCTTGACTTGAGTATTTTTTTAAAAAAAATTTAACTTTAAGAAATATACTTGCATTGATTAAAATTAATTCATGTTTTATTTCTAAACTTAAACCTCAGAGAGCACTTTGGAGAGTTCTGAAGCAGGTGCTAATCAAGCTGATTTTATATGGTGTTTTACATCATGTTCACAGGATTATCCACAGATTTTGTGGATAAATGGTTTAAGGCAATAGAATGACCAAATAAGCAATAGGCCTTATAAAATAAGGATTTTCCTTTTGATGCATGTAATTTGGGTTTTTATCAAGTGATATGGTGAGATTGAGTTATCCACAAGATGTGGTTTTTGAAAATAAGAAAAATAGCTCAGCTATGTTAACCAAAGAAAAAAATAAAAAACAGTCTTGACTTGGATATTTCTAAAAATATTTTTATCCCTGTAAAAATTGTTCAAAATTACCTAACCATCGCTGGGTAATTTTGCGGGCAGTTTGAGGTGACTCTTCTAATAGTTTTTTTGCTATAGCGGGCAAAAGTGGAAGTAAATTCCGATCCCGTTGGATATCCGCGATTTTAAATTGTCGATAACCCGTTTGCCGAGTTCCGAGTACTTCGCCGGCTCCTCTTAACTCCATATCTTTTTCGGCAATAATAAATCCATCATTGGTTGCGCGCATTATTTTTAATCGCTCAGTACCCTGTTGTGATAGGGGGGATTGATAAAGCAAAATGCAATGAGATTGGGTACTGCCTCTTCCTACCCGGCCACGTAATTGATGGAGTTGGGATAAACCCAAACGCTCGGCATTTTCGATAATCATAAGACTCGCATTAGGGACATCTACTCCTACTTCAATAACTGTTGTAGCCACCAGTAAGTTAATTTCACCACTTTTAAAGGCGGCCATAGTTGCTTCTTTTTCTAAAGGTTTCATCCGACCATGTACAAGACCTACACGAGCTTCGGGGAGTTGTTCTTGTAAGGCATGAGCTGTTTCGGTAGCGGCCATACATTGTAATTTTTCAGATTCTTCAATGAGTGTACATACCCAATAAATTTGTCGACCACTGGCTATGGCTACTTCTAATCGTTCAATGACTGTTTCCCGTTTGTTCTGACTTAAGACTGCGGTAGCAATGGGCATACGTCCAGGAGGTAATTCATCGATAATTGAGAGGTCCAAATGGGCAAAGTGAGTCATGGAGAGTGTTCTGGGGATAGGTGTGGCGGTCATTAATAATTGATGCGGAATGAGTTGGTCCTGTTGTCCTTTTTGTTGCAAAAGCAATCTTTGTTCCACACCAAATCGATGTTGTTCATCAATAATGACTAGACCTAAGCGAGCAAACTGCACTTCTTCTTGAAATAGGGCATGGGTGCCAATAATCAACTGACAACTATGATCTGCTAACGCAGCAAATGCCATTCGTCGTTCACTTAGTTTCATTTTGCCACTAAGTCTAAATATTTTGATTCCCAAAGGTTCTAGCCAACGGATCAAATTATTGGCGTGTTGTTCGCTCAGTAAATCAGTGGGAGCCATAAAAGCGACTTGTTGTCCATTGGCAATCGCTTGTAATGCTGCAAGGGCCGCGATGATGGTTTTTCCTGCCCCCACATCGCCTTGTACTAAGCGTAACATGGGTTTATTATGAGTCAGATCCTCGCTAATCTCTTGGGCGACTCTCTGCTGCGCGTTCGTGAGCGTAAAGGGGAGGGACTCTAAAAAACGCTGATTCAAATTTTGGTCCATAGGCAAAGCAACAGCATGTAATGTATTACGTGCTTCTCTGGCGAATTGCATACTGAGGCGTTGTGCTAACAATTCATCAAAAACTAACCGTTTTAGCGCGGGGTGTTGCCCTTCTTCTAGTGACTGCACGGAGATATCTGGCGGAGGATTATGTAATAATTGAATTGCATCACCTAAAGGGAAAAAACTATTTGCCTGTAATTGTTCTTCACTCATCCATTCCAATTGTTGAAGCTCGTGTTTGCAACTATTTAAGGCGACGTTCACCAATTGTCTTAATCGTGATTGACTCAAACCTTGTGTACTTGGGTAAATGGGGGTGAGTGTTTCATTGACTTGGCATTCGCTTTCATCATCGAGCAACTGATATTCAGGATGGGTCATCGTTAGGGTATTGCTGAACTCCCGAACCTCCCCAAAGGCATGAATCATTGTGCTGTTTTTTAGATTATTAATTTGAGTTTTATTAAAATGAAAAAACTGCAGTTTTATTATTCCGGTTTTGTCCTCTACATAACAATGCAGCATTGCGCGCTTCCCGGTTTTAATTTCTGTTTTGCATACCCGCCCAGCAATCACGCACCACTCATTAGCGCGTAAATCTTGAATGGGTGTTATTCGTGTTCTGTCTTGATAGCGATAAGGTAAGTGGAACAGTAAGTCACCTACAGAATGGATACCACATTTTGCCAGTTTGGCTGCAAGGGTTGGTCCGATACCGCTTAATGATTCACACGAGTTAGATAACACAGTATTAATGATATTGAGAAAAGTGAGTATTCAAGTGTAACTCATAGTTCATATAGGAACAATTTACTGTTTTTCAATAAGAGCGCAAATTGTGTTTCATTAGGTATATAAACCTTTTCATATGGTACAAAAAAGCGCATAATAGCATCATTTTTTGATGGAAAACTAAGTAGCATGAAACATACTGTAGAGCAGCTTTTAAAACACGCTTTAATATCATTACAAAGATCAGGCGAGGTACCTACTGATTTGGATGTTGATATTAAGGTAGACCGTTCAAAAGATTCTGCTCATGGTGATTATGCCAGTAATTTAGCTTTGATTTTAGCCAAACCGTGTCGTCAGGCACCGCGAAAAATAGCAGAGCTTTTAGTTCAAGCCATGCCAACTGACCCCTCGGTGGACAAAGTGGAAATCGCTGGGGCAGGGTTTATTAATTTCTTTATACGTAGCACTTCTCGTTCCCAAGTTATTGGGGAAATACTGGAAAAAGCCGAACATTTTGGACGTAGTACTATTGGCCAAAATCAAAAAGTATTGATTGAATTTGTTTCTGCTAATCCTACAGGCCCTTTACATGTAGGGCATGGACGAGGCGCTGCCTTTGGAGCTACTTTAGGTAATGTTTTAAAGGCTGCAGGTTATGATGTAACCTTAGAATATTATGTGAACGACGCTGGAAGGCAAATGAATATTCTTGCTGCCAGTGTGTGGTTACGTTATCTCGAGCTTGCTGAGGAGCCTGTTGTTATTCCTGCCAATGCTTATAAAGGTCAGTATGTTTCCGAAATAGCACAGGAGTTTTGGGCAGAACATGGTAAAGAATATGTACATCCATGGGCTAGTGTAGTTGACGGATTACCTCTTGATGAGCCTCATGGCGGAGACAAAGAAGTTTATATCGATGCTTTAGTTGAGCGTGCAAAACAATTGTTGAGCATGGATGTTTTTGCCCTATTTCACCAACATGCATTAAATACAGTGCTTGATGACATCAAAGATGATCTTGCTGAATTTGGTGTGAAATACGATAGTTGGTTCTCCGAACAATCCTTGTTTGAAGATGGATCTATTCAAAAAGGAATTCAGGCGCTTAAGGATAGCGGTCATACCTTTGAAAAAGAAGGGGCGCTTTGGTTTAGAGCGACTGATTTTGGTGACGAAAAAGATCGAGTATTGGTGCGTGCTAATGGCAATACTACTTATTTTGCTTCGGATGTAGCTTACCATTGGAATAAATATGATAGAGGTTATGACCGGGTAATTGATATTTTTGGTGCGGATCATCATGGCTATATCACCCGATTGCGAGCTGTAGTAAAAGCTTTGGGGCATGATGAAAGCGCACTGGATGTATTGCTTGTTCAATTTGCCATTTTATATCGTGGTTCTGAGCGAGTGCAAATGTCTACACGTAGTGGTTCTTTTGTTACTTTAAGAGAATTACGTAACGAGGTAGGAAACGATGCGGCACGCTTCTTTTATGTGGCACGCAAGTCAGAACAACATATGGATTTTGATTTGGATTTGGCAAAATCAGAATCAAGTGATAATCCGATCTATTATATTCAGTATGCTCATGCAAGAATATGCTCTGTATTAAGACAGTTAAAAGAACGAGGCTTGTCTTGGGACAAGGCACTTGGGTTAAAAAATATTGATTTATTAGATCAAGCTCATGAAACTCATTTGATTTCTTTAATTAGCCGGTATCCAGAAATTGTAGAATTAGCGGCTGCGCACTGTGAGCCTCATCAAGTGGCTTATTATTTACGTGAAGTAGCCAACGGCTTGCATAGCTATTATAATGCTATTCCGCTTTTGTGTGAGCAAGAGCAATTACGATGTGCTCGTCTTTGTTTGTTAGAGGCAGTACGTCAGATATTAAAGAATGGTTTGGACTTATTGGGCGTATCAGCTCCTGAGAGTATGTGATGGCAAAAGAATATGGAAATAGGCGTTCTTCACGGTCGCGCGGTGCTACACCGCATCAGCTTTTAGTGATTACGTTGACTTTTTTAGTAGGGTATATGACCGCTTCTTTTCTAGATATAGAAACCGTAAGTCAGTGGGTAAACTCCCAGGTTTTGGCCCATCATGAAATAAAAAAAGAACCCCCTAAACCCGGGGCACAGCATGCTGCGATCCCGCCTAAACCAAAATTTGAGTTTTATACACTCCTGGCCAATGAAAAAGTTCCAAACTCTCAACCCAATGGTAGTCCTGCCGCTTCCGTTCAATCCGCTGCAAATGCAACTGCAACAACCGTAGCGACCACACCAACTGCAGCTACCTCAGCGGTTAAGACAACGGCCAATGTCGCCAGTGCAGCTGCACCAATAAAACCAAACGGGGCTCGAGTACCTGTTGCTGCAAACAATGCCCCCGCTGCGAGACCTGCTACCGTAGATAAAAGTAAATATTTAGTGCAAGTAGCTTCTTTTAAGGCGCGTAGAGATGCAGAGCAAATGAAAGGTACATTGATACTTAAAGGTTTTAGTGTATACATCATTCCTGTAAGCCATGCCACAAAAGGTAATTGGTTCCGGGTTGTAGTAGGACCTTATTCTAATCGTGCTCTTGCCCAACAGGCTCAAATGAATTTGGCAAAAAATGAACGTCTAAACGGTATGGTTACCAGTGGCGGATAAGCGCGCTGTTAACACATAACTCAGGTTAGGATGAAGTAAACTCACAATTTGCTTAACGACGCACTACTACCTGAATGTTTGCAGCATTCTTGATTGCATGTGGCTTACTAATCCCTACTGTAATTTGAGAGACTTTAAACTGTTTTTTGATTAAGTCTGCAACTTCATTGGCAACTGTTTCAATGAGTTGGAATGATTTCGATTCCACATAGAGCGTTACACTATTACACAGCGCTTCATAATCTATAGTCTTAGTTAAATCTTCCTGGCACGCCCTGAAATCAGTATCAATACTGATATCAATCAATAATTGTTGATTAATGCGTTGCTCCCATGCGTAAACGCCAATTTTAGTACTTACGTTAAGAGCTTTGATATTCAAGGTATCCAAATTTCCGCCTACCCAAAGTAATTTATCGATGATTTTATCTAAATAGTTATAGTGATGTATAGAGTTATGTCGCCTGGGTTTGAGGAAACTTAACCCAGGTTCCAGCTCCATCATCATTCTATAAATCATTTATACCTTTAATTCATTGGTTTCTTCTTCCTGATTTTGAATTGCATCGGATTTATTAAAGAGGAGGCTCGCTCCTTTATCGTATCCCAGTATTGGTAATGCAAGTACTAACATCAAAGATAAGCCAAGAATCATTTTACTTAATAAAATAGGTCCAGCGACACTACCTGCCATTACGCGAAACGAAGTATGAACATTTTCATCCACAGCAACACGCCATAAATAATTAGCCATGGCGGGAACTAAAGTTAGGTCTAATAAACCAAAAGCAGGAAAACCGGTATACTCATCATCAAATTGTTTGCCTGTAATTGCATGATACGCGCTTTCAAAACGGACTGCTAAGCTGGATGAAGGGGAAAACAATAAACCTAAATGACGATATCGACTTTCACTTATAAACTGCCCTATTTTTTTGACGCTAAATTGTTCTATATCGTCTTTTTTTAAAATTTGCGAATGAATCTGTTGCTCATCCGCGTCCATATAAATTCTGGCAATGGAGTTTTTATCTTGTTCGGTTTTATCTTGTGGGAAATTGTACTCAACTGCATTGGCAATTAATCGCCCCATAATCGCAGACCCTTGTTCATTAGGTTCAATTTGCCAAGTATGCTTTCCACCTAAAGGGTTTAATGACGACGTCATATCAACAAAAACAATTTCTTTTTCTTTAGCGGCTGCGTAATTCAGGATTTCTCGATATAGTTCATTCATGGTTTCTTCAACCACAGTAAAAGGAGCGCGGCCTTTTCCTTCGGCGCGTGCTAAATGAGAAAATCCAGTATAAATAAAATAAGGAGTTAATTTTGTAATCGAGGGATAATATTGAGATAAAAGGACAATACGACTAAGTTGAGGGTTATTCTCAATTAACTCATCAATAATTTTTTTATAATCATTTAGTATCTTTGTTTTTACTTCATCGAAAGCCAAGTTGATGGCGGGTTTTGCATGCTCTGGTGTAATTCTTAAAAGGAGTTGGGGGTAATTCATTTCCTGCATTAAGGTATTTGCTAGCGCTTCTCGATAATTATTACCACCCACGCTGATGACCGCAACATCGGGTTTCCATGCTGTAACTGCCTTCAATTGCTGTACATAAGAGCTAGTATGATCCAGATCTTTGGGTAGAACTTTATCTAAGCGACAGTACGACATTAGATCTTCTGTTGTCGCACCATCAACAGCAAAGTTTCCTACCTCATAAGAATCTGCTAACTCATGATGAGCGAGAGCGACTGCAGTTTGATGCGTTACTGTATGGGTTTTTTGATCATAAGCTTTTCTTTTATCGACCCAATATCCATTGTCTACAGTGGAGTCGCCCATTAAAGCAACTTTTTTGGGGGATTTTTCATGACTTCCCTGCACAAGTTTTAATCTACCTGTGTCTTTAGGATATCCTAATCCTATCGATTGAGAAGAATTTTTAATTAGTCCCATAATAAACTCTTTATAGTAAAATTGATGCTGATTATGTTTCTAAACGTATTCCATAGTCAATTAATAAACAATTCTTGTTTTAGTTCGAGTGGATAATGCGTAAATATGTTAGCATTAGCGTATTTTGATGATGTTGGGATAACACGATGTATGATTTGGATCAATCTTTGTTCCTACGTGCTTTAAGAAGACAACCTGTAGAACGAACTCCTGTATGGATGATGCGTCAAGCAGGACGTTATTTACCTGAGTATCGAAAGACAAGACAACAGGCGGGTGATTTTTTAAGTCTGTGTAAGAATCCCGAGCTTGCGTGCGAGGTTACATTGCAGCCTTTACGTCGTTATGCTTTAGATGCTGCTATTTTATTTTCTGATATTTTGACCATTCCAGATGCAATGGGATTAGGTTTGTATTTCGCCGAGGGCGAAGGACCTTGTTTTCAGCGACCTTTGCACGAGATACAAGCAATTGCCAATTTGCAAATCCCAGAAGCAGATTCTTTAGCTTATGTAATGGATGCGGTACGACTAATCCGTCGAGAAATGCCAAAAGAGCTTCCTTTGATTGGTTTTGCAGGCAGTCCATGGACTTTGGCGTGTTATATGGTTGAAGGGAGAAGTACCAGAGACTTTAAGCGTATTTTGCATTTAATTTACACCGAAAATGAAGCGGCTCACATGTTGCTGCATAAGTTAGCAGTATCCGTAGCAGATTATCTTATGGAGCAAATTAAGGCGGGTGTTAATTCAGTTATGCTTTTTGATACCTGGGGTGGAATTTTAACACCAGAGAATTATCAAAAATTTTCCTTAGGATATATGCAGCAGATTGTGCAGCAAATTAAAGCGAATTACCCTAACATTCCCGTTATTTTGTTTACCAAAGGTGGGGGGCAATGGTTGGAAAAAATGGTTAGTACGGGTTGTGATGCTTTGGGTATCGATTGGACCTGTGACTTGGGGGAAGCGCGTCGGAGAGTCGGCAATCAAGTCGCATTACAGGGGAATCTTGATCCCTGCGTGTTGTTGACTTCTAAACAATGTATCCGAGAAGAGGTAAAGAAGGTGTTGGCGTCTTTCGGAGCAGGTTCGGGACATGTCTTCAATCTCGGACATGGTATCACTCCTGATGTGCCTCCAGAGCATGTTGCGGCTATGATTGAGGCTGTTCATGAATTTAGCCCTTATTATCATCAATAATGATATCAAGTTGCCTGGGTCTTACTGTACTCAGGCCTACAAGCAGGGAGATAGCGCTCTGGCTGGTTTTCTCTTTAAATGTTAACAAAAGAGATACTTAATTCCTACAGTAATTTCATTACCACTTAAAGAAGAACTATAAAGGCCTTTGGGATTATTAAAAGTAATAATTCGATGATCAATATTCGCGTGTGCATGATTGTTGTAGAAGTTATGAGAATATTCTAATTGAGCAACCCAATGTGTCTTTAAAATTGGTAAGTCAAAAGGCAATTGTGTTTCAGTCTGGTTTTTTAAATTTATTACACGAAATAGATTATTAGAAATAGTACATCCATTGTTTTGCAACAAAATATCAGATTTGCCTAATGCATTAGTATTGGTCTCTAAATTACCGAATTGATAAAATCCTTGGCGATAAGGTGAATTATTAAAAGTAACTCCACCCGGACCTTGGCCTAACTCAGACTTTGGGAGCGCGTCCCATTGTTGTAGTACAGTACCTTTATTCGCATCAAATAATGTAAGAGGGTATTGATGGCCCACTGGAAGTTTTTTGCAAATAAGAAATATGATAAGCAAGAATTGCTTTACTTGAACTATTTTTATCAAAATAAATAATTTTTTTCGTATTAATACCTGTAGTAACAGGATTTCCGGCTGCTGCTATCGTTTCTGCTTGTGCAATTGAAATTTTACCCTCTAAATTAGGAATATCTTGAGCAATATCATCAATTAATAGGCCTGTTACCGTTGGATTAGCTTGTGGTGAGATATGATAAATGACTTGTGCGCCAAAAACAGGTACCCCCCCATAACATTGATTATAACGAATATGACTTACTTGAAAGGCATCAATGTCACCGCCGACAAATTGTAAGGTATTAATCGCATTTTTTTGAGTGGATAAATTTGTAGGTAACTGTAGCCCTGGTGAAATAGGTGTTGCTTGTGTCAGGGAAAATTTTCTAATAATGATGCAGGATCATCCACTGTTCCCCATAGAATCTGTTGTTGAGCCGCATAACCAATTGTAAGAGGAGATAGGTATATGACTAATGTGAATCCTTGCAACAGTCTTGGCAACTTCCTTGCCTTCATGTTTTTACTCCTTTAATAATATATATCCTGAGACAAAACTAATTTCAGATTAAAAAATTACTTTAACTAAATTTTGGAAAAAAACTAGGGCTGTCGCTCATTTATTCCTCCCTATCAAATGTACAGAAAAATTTAATAGGGAAGTGATTTTGCTTATTAAATTCCCGTTAAGCATTTAGAGGTAGCCTGAACTTGGGAAATTATTGTGTCAAACATTTACTTAAACTAGATGGCACACAATCTTCTGAAAAATCCATCATAACATGAGACTCTTTGTGGAAAGAAACAGAGTATTCTTCTTCTACTGCTTGTTTTAGTTTCTGATATCGTTTGTCTTTAAGAGCATGCACTTTTTCAATGAGTTGATGATATAAGTCAATATCTGATTGGGTTTGGGGACGTGTTAATTTTCTTAATTGATCGGCATGTTCTAATTCTTCCTGAGTGGGGAATGTGGATTTTTCCGATTTATGAGAAAATAGCGAAAAAAGAGAAAAAGAAGGGCGAGGCTGAAGCGCAACCGATTTTTCTTCAGAATTCTGTGAAAAGGATGATGAAGAACCATTCTCAACCTCCTTTAATTTTTTAGAGTTATCTTGGTGCCTTGGTGAATTCAAAAAATTAAGATTTAATGATATTCTTTTTCTTGATTTGTTTGGCAAGGGATCACCGGCTTTAGTACCAAATGATGATGTTAATAAAGAGTTAGCCTCTGGCTTTTCTGCTATTCTAGAATTACTTTGATATCGAGGTGATAATAGAGGGTCCACAGAACAACTCACCTGTGATTTTTTTTGCTTTCCCGAATGTGAATGCTCTTCGGCCCACTCATAAATGATCCTACCAACATTCTTCATTTTCTTTGCTAAAAGTGCTTGCCTTGGTCCCCACGGCTCAGGAGCCATTAACGAGTTTACTTTCTCCCATTTCGTTACGGCTTCATTGAACGCTTTCTCTCCTGTCTTGGCTTGCTGAATTCCCTCATCCCCGAGGAGGCTTGGAAGAATTCTGGCTAAAATGAGATTTGCATTGTTTATTGTATCAAGCATTAATTTCTCAGGGGTTGTCTCTGGATATTTCAACGATTCAATGTAGCTTTTAGGGATATCGATTAATCGCTTCCTTACCTTTAGATGATTTAATAATTGCAGTTCAGTGGAAATTTGTTCAATTATTTTCTTACCTTCTTTTGCAGCACTTTCAAATCCTGAGTTTGCGATCCAAATACTAGACAATGATATATTTAGATGAAAGCTGCCTGTTTCATTAATACATTCTGTCCAAATCTCATTAAGAAGAGAAAAGGCTTGTTGGAGTGCTTGCTCTGCTTGGGATTGATATTTTTCTTGCAAAAATTTCTGGAGCTCATCATCTGAATCAAGTAATTCTTCTTGGGCTTTGCTCAATTCAATATAATTTTTTAGATAAGTAAGATACTGATTTAAACGTTCTAGAAAAAACAATTGATCTTCTAGGAACGCCGCAATGGCTGCCGCTTGAAAACCCGCACGCAAAGAAATATTTGGCATGCTTAGCCATTCTTGAACCGTATGGATTTCTTTGCCAATGGTTACATTTTTTTGTAATAAGTTATCGATTTTTAATATGTTTTCTTCGTGAAGAACCGTAGGCGACTTAACTTGCGCGTTTGAGGTTTGATGGTGAGTTAGCAATTCGGCCTCTTATTTTTCATGCTGAATTAATTATGCGCCGATTGTCGCACGATGTTTGAAAAAATCAAGCTAAGCCTGTTAATGAGTTTGTGACCAAAAAACATATCATCCTGTAAGCAGTTAGGCACCCACTACCTCATAGTACACGCTTTATCTAGGGATCTTATAGTTCTCTGGATTTGAATTTTCTTGACTTACCCTCTATGTTAAAAAGAGGAGTCTTCTCTCAATAGAAACGGATGTCACACACCATGACGCACTCTCAAAGAATAACTAATGATGTTCTTGTTGATTTAGCACTACAAGGTGGCGGTGCTCATGGAGCATTTACCTGGGGCGTGCTGGATCGTTTATTAGAAGAAAAGAAGCTACGAATCGATGGTATTTCGGGTACATCTGCTGGAGCTATGAATGCAGCAGTCCTTGCCGATGGTTATACCAAAGGGGGTTCTGAGGGAGCACGCGATATGCTCGAGTTGTTCTGGAGGAATGTCTCTGAAGCGGCACGTTTTAGTCTTTTACAACGCAGTCCTCTTGATATTCTATTGGGCCAGTGGTCGCTCGATTATTCTCCTTTTTTCATGACCGTGGATATCATGTCTCGATTGTTTTCACCCTATGATCTTGATCCATTCGGAGTGAATCCACTTCATACTATTTTGGTGAACACCATTGATTTCAAAATATTATCACGCAGTCCGATCAAATTATTTATTACTGCGACAAACGTGAGTACTGGCAGAGGAAGAGTTTTTCGCAATGACGAAATCACGCCTAATGTTCTTCTTGCATCCGCATGTCTGCCTACTCTTTTTAAGGCAGTGGAGATCAATGGAGAGCACTACTGGGATGGAGGATACTCAGGGAATCCCACAATTACACCGCTTGTTCGCGAATGTGAATCAAATGATACAATTTTAGTGCAAATTAATCCTGTCGCACGCCCAGATATTCCTCAGTCAGCACGGGCTATTCTTAATCGTCTGAATGAAGTTTCGTTTAATGCTGTGTTACTTAAGGAACTTCGTATGATTGCTTTATTACGGCAGCTGGCGCATCCACAAGATTCTGAAGGGGCAAAATGGGCTGGTATGCGGATACATCGGGTGAGCAGCGATATTATGCTTGAGCTTGGTTATTCCTCCAAACTCAATGCAGAATGGGACTTTTTACTTATGCTGCGAGATGAGGGACGTCAAGCTGCTGACGCTTTTCTCTCAGAACATGCGAATGACCTTGGCAAACGTTCTTCTCTTGATCTTGATGTATTACTTGAGGGCGTTTAGCGTTATTCATTTCTAAACTGTCTACTCAATTGAATGGCCATTTCTATTGATTGTTCGTAATTAAGCCGTGGATCAACCAAACTATGATAGGCTTTTTTCAGATCATCCGCTGATAATCCGCGAGCGCCACCAATACACTCCGTAACGTTATCACCAGTCAGTTCAAAATGAACGCCACCTAGATAACTACCCATATTGCGATGAATTTCCAACGCTTGTTTGAGCTCTAAGAGAATGTTATCAAAGTGACGGGTCTTAATACCATCCACTGTAGTTTCTGTATTTCCATGCATAGGATCACAAGACCAGGTCACTGGAATTTTTGTTTTTTTCACGGCCTCAATCAGTGGAGGAAGCAGTTTATCTATGTGTCGTGCTCCCAGTCGAGTGAACAACAAAAGCCGTCCCTCTTCACGCTGAGGGTTTGCGCGATTTAATACTTCTTCTAACCATTCGGGAGTAGCTCCTGGGCCAATTTTGATCCCAATGGGATTTTCGACACCACGCAAAAACTCCAAATGTGCACTGTCAGCTTGTGCGGTGCGCATACCAATCCAGGGTAAGTGCGTAGAGAGGTTATACCATAAGCCATCTTCCATTTGACGGGTCAATGCTTGTTCGTAATGTAAATGCAAGGCTTCATGAGAAGTGTAAAAATCTACTTTAGCTAAATTACTGGCTTGTATTCCACCAATGGTATCTAAAAAGTCCAAGGTATCACCAATTGATTTAACCAGGGTTTGATACTCATCTTTTTGTTTTGAATGTTCAACAAAACCCAAGTCCCATTGCTGAGGATGATTAAGACTGGCAAAACCACTGTCGAGCAAGCTACGAATAAAATTTAAAGTGATGGCTGAGCAGTTGTAAGCCTGCAATAATAATTTAGGATTGGGTTCCCGTGCTTCCTGAGTAAATTCAGGGGAGTTAACCAAATCACCTCTATAGCTTGGTAAAGTAACTCCCTCAAGTGTTTCATAATCGGAAGATCGGGGTTTTGCATATTGTCCAGCAATTCGCCCAACCCGAATAATGGGTTTGCGTAACCCGTGCAATAAAATCAAGCTCATTTGTAAAATGATTTTTAATTTATTGCTAATAATTTCTGAACGACAATCATTAAATGATTCGGCGCAGTCGCCGCCTTGAAGAATAAACGCTTCCCCACGTCCAGCACGTGCAATTTCTTTTTTTAAATTTTTTACCTCACTACTGGTAACCAGAGGAGGTAAAAGGCTCAGTTGTTCTACAATTTTATTTAACTGCTCTTCATCAGAATAAGTTGCAGCTTGTAAATACGAGTACTGGAGCCAAGACGTAGGCGACCATTTTTGCATAAAAAAACCTATGTAACTTTTTTGAGTCTAAGTATGGAATAAATGAACACATACTGCAAGCGAACCTGACCTTAAATGATAAAGCTTTTATCCATCTTGTCTATATGCATAGAAACTTTAGGAGCTTTGAGGGGCATATGGGAGAGGGAGTATACTTGATAATGGAGCAAAGCACATGACAACCTCTGTTGTCATGAGGTTCTTGAAGTCATTACTAACTTTTGCTCGGGGTAAAATCACTAAGACTTTCCATTGTATCCTTCACCATAGACACTATTGTATCTCGTTTGGCATACGCGACACCGCCCAAAAAGAGAGTACCTACGGCAAAGATGGAAAATTTTATCAAAGAGCTCTTAGAAAAAAAGGGTTTTTTCTCTTCAGGTAAAGCAATTTCTTTTTTGGTATCATACCAATCTGGTAAGTTATCTCTGTCATATAGCTCATGAGAGTCAGTATTATCTAATACAAAAAAGGAATAGGTATCTGCATTATTAATTGCCCTTGCTGTAACTCTAGAACATTCTACTTGAGTCGTTCTGGGTAACAATCGAAAATCCTCCGGATAAGGGCGTTCCTCAGTACTGTTTTTTACTTTTTTTTGACCATGATAATATCCTCTATCATTCACAAAACCATATCGATGTGAAGACTCATGGAGCAATGTTGCTAAAGCCTTGGAAGGATGGTTTGTAAGCATTCGATAATCAATATGGATTGGACCAAAATAGTCTCTTACGAATAATACCTCTCCCAAATCACTCTTTACCTCATGACCAAAAACATATCCAACGACTGTATTTTTAGGATTATTTAATAAGGACTGTCTGATATTACTGATATACACCTTATTAGGCTTAGACTCCACATTTTTGGCATGATAAAGCATTAAGTCTCTAAGTAATAAATGATAATTCAGTTTTGCGCCATCAACCGTTGATTGTGTGTTAATTTGAGGAATTAGCTCATCAATATTGTGTTCTACTGGGTTATCGTTCTTATTTTCAAAATAAAATAGATACCACTGATTATTTGCTCTTACCAGTACATAAGTCTTTTCTTCGAATGCCGCGATTTCATGCTGCAAGGGCTTGTGATCCATTATTTCAAGAGAGATGTTTAATTGCCTGTTTAATCCTTTATAAGTTTTGAGTAGGTTATTTTTAATTGATTCAATGTTTTCAAGAATATTATTTATAGAATGACCACCAGTAATGGGAACATAAAAATGTCTTTTTAACATTCTTAAAGCATGTAAAACTTTAGGAGGGGCATGATCATCAATGAACATCTGTTTAATATTTATATTTTTTTGATGTTTAATCCCTTGATCACAGTTATTTAAATAATCTTGGAGTTGAGTTAATAAGTATAGAGTTCTTTCCAGCCTCATTACGGATTCATTATAAATTTGATTAAGTGTTTCTTTTTCTTGTTTTGTTAAAAGTTCATCTTTAGACTTTAATGAAACAATTGTTTGATCCTGTGCAATATATTCAGGTTTTTTTTTCGAATTTTTATGATTTTTTGGCATTTTGGTTTCCTCGATACAACTGGAACTCAGTCCAAATTAAATTCAATACTTGATGCTAATATTGTACAATAATTAACCTTAATGAATTATTAAATTCCATTCGGGATAAAAATAATAAAATCAAATGCATTATTGAAGCGCTTTTAGTTGCGTAATCTGTGCATTAATCAGCGATTCGGAATAAAGTACCTGGTTATTTATTAATAAAATCAGGGGGGGAAATACTTTTTAGGTTTGTATCGCTGTGATTTACATTAATTTGTTGCAATAAAAATTTAATAACCCTTGAAATCTTATTAGGTGCCCCCATCTCTGGTTTTCACATAGCTAAGCTGTTGAAAAGGAGTAATTGCATGAGTAAAAAACAAGATAAAAATTGGCATCAATTTAAAGAAGAGAATGAATCAAAACATGTTGAAAATTCAGAAGACACTGTAGACTTATCTGAAGAAATAGACCACTCAGAACCCTCTTTAGCTCATCCAAGTTACATTGAGTTGAGTGAAAAGCTGACTCTTGCGGAACAGCAATCTCATGAAAATTGGGAAAAAGCAGTTCGTGCTCAGGCTGAATTGGACAATGTTCGTCGTCGTGCTGATCGCGAAGTAAGCAATGCTCATCGCTATGGTGTTGAGAAGATAATTACGGATTTATTACCGGTAATCGATAGTCTAGAACAAGCTTTACAACTGGCTGTTAAAGAAGAAGATGCAGCAATGCGTGAAGGCTTAGAATTAACTCTGAAACTTTTTATGGATGTATTGAAAAAATTTGAGGTTCAGCAAATTGATCCCATGGGTATGCCTTTTGACCCACAGATTCATGAAGCAATGTCGATGCAAGATGTACCCGGTGCAGAACCTAATACAGTATTAGCAGTATTCCAAAAGGGATACAAACTAAGTGATCGAGTGATTAGACCTGCACGTGTGGTTGTGTCAAAAAAATAAAAATGTAAGTTCTGTGGGTTGAAATTGGCAGGCTATGCCCCATATAAGAATCATTGCATTAGAAAACTACTACTTTGGAGCAAGAATAGAATGGCTAAAATTATAGGAATCGACTTAGGTACCACCAACTCATGTGTTGCGGTGATGGAAGGGGATAAACCTAAGGTAATCGAAAACAGTGAAGGTCACCGCACAACGCCTTCCATCGTCGCTTTTACTGATGATGGTGAAGTATTGGTGGGACAAGCTGCAAAACGTCAAGCAGTAACCAATCCAGATAATACTTTATTTGCGATTAAGCGATTGATCGGTCGTCGTTTCGAAGATGCGGTTGTGCAAAAAGATATCAAAATGGTTCCTTACAAGATCGTTAAAGCAGACAATGGCGATGCTTGGGTTCGTGTGAAAGGTCAGGACAAAGCACCACCACAAGTTTCTGCTGAAGTATTACGTAAAATGAAAAAAACTGCAGAAGATTACCTTGGTGAAGAAGTGAAAGAAGCGGTAATTACTGTACCTGCTTACTTCAATGATTCTCAACGCCAGGCAACTAAAGATGCGGGTCGTATTGCTGGTCTTGAAGTAAAACGTATCATTAACGAACCTACTGCTGCAGCTCTTGCTTATGGTATGGATAAAAAACGCGGTGATTCAATCATTGCTGTATATGACCTTGGTGGTGGTACTTTTGATATCTCGATCATTGAAATTGCAGAAGTTGATGGAGAACATCAGTTTGAAGTACTCGCAACAAATGGTGATACGTTCTTAGGCGGAGAAGACTTTGACTTGGCGTTGATTGAGTACCTTGCTTCTGAATTCAAAAAAGACACAGGTATTGATTTGCACAATGATCCATTAGCATTACAACGATTGAAAGATGCTGCTGAAAAAGCAAAAATTGAACTTTCTTCAGCACAACAAACAGATGTTAATCTGCCTTACATTACCGCTGATGCTTCTGGACCTAAACATCTAAACATTAAATTAACTCGCGCTAAACTTGAGTCTTTAGTTGAGAAATTGGTTGAGCGTACAGTAGAGCCTTGCAAAATCGCATTGAAAGATGCTGGATTGAACGTATCACAAATTAACGAAGTCATTTTGGTTGGTGGTCAAACACGTATGCCTTTAGTACAAAAAACAGTAGAAGAGTTTTTTGGTAAAGAACCACGTAAAGACGTTAACCCCGATGAAGCCGTTGCTGTGGGGGCTGCTATTCAAGCTGCAGTTTTATCTGGTGAAGTAAAAGATATTCTGTTACTTGACGTAACTCCTTTGTCTTTAGGTATTGAAACTATGGGTGGTGTAATGACCAAACTCATTGAGAAAAATACCACAATTCCGACTAAGGCCAATCAAGTGTTCTCTACTGCAGATGATAACCAAACAGCCGTGACTGTGCATGTACTCCAAGGAGAAAGAGAGCAAGCATCAGCGAATAAATCTTTAGGTCGATTCGATTTAGGTGATATTCCTCCTGCTCCACGTGGCGTACCACAAATTGAAGTAACTTTTGATATCGATGCTAATGGTATCCTGAATGTTTCTGCCAAAGATAAAGCTACTGGTAAGGCACAATCCATCGTTATTAAAGCATCAAGTGGTTTGAGTGACGAAGAAGTAGATGCAATGATAAAAGATGCTAAATCGCACGCCGAAGAAGACAAGAAATTTAAAGAAATGGCAGAGTTACGTAATCAGGCAGACAGTTTGATTCATAGTTGTGAAAAATCAATGAAAGATTTGGAGGCTGAACTTGCGGAAGATGAGAAGAAAGGCATAGAAACAGCAATTGCTGAATTAAAAGAAGCGATTCAGGGCACTGACAAAGCACAAATTGAAGAGAAATTAAAAGTGTTAAACGATGCTTCTGGTAAAATGGCTGAACGAGTTTATGCTAAAAAAGCATCTGAAGGACAATCAGGACAAGGTGAGGCTCCTCAGCAAGAACAAGCGAATACTCAAGAGTCAGCTAAAACTGATGAAGGAGTTGTTGATGCTGAGTTTGAAGAGGTTAAAGACGATAAAAAATAATTGTTATCGTGACTTAGTCGCCTAGGTGCTTTGTAGCCTGGGCATAATGAAGCGGGGCCCGGGATTAAAGTTTATTCTAGAAATCCCCGGTTCCGCTTCGCTATGCTTAGGCTACATTGTCAGTTTTATATTTTTAATATTGTGAGTAGTTATGGAACAGCAGGATTATTATGAACTTTTAGAAGTAAGTCGAACTGCAAGTGATGCCGAAATTAAAAAAGCATATCGCAAGTTGGCAATGAAGTATCACCCAGATCGCAATGCTGGTGATTCTGCTGCAGAAGAAAAATTTAAAGAAATTCAAAATGCTTACAGTATTCTCTCTGATCCACAAAAACGTGCTGCCTATGATCAATTTGGTCATGCAGGTGTTGATCCTTCTATGAGAGGCGGACAAGGTTTTGGTGGTGGTTTTGGCGGTTTTGGTGATGTTTTTGAGGATATTTTTGAAAATATCTTTTCTGGGGGACGGGGTGCTGGAAGGCAATCTCGTGGTCAACGAGGCGCTGACTTGCAATTTAATGTGCAATTAACGCTCGAGGAAGCGGCTTTAGGTAAAGAGGTGCAAATTACAGTTCCTAGACATGGCGCTTGTTCTACCTGCAGTGGTAGTGGCGCTAAAAAAGGAACCCAACCTAAAACGTGTGAAACCTGTAATGGTATGGGACAAGTCAGAATTCAACAAGGTTTTTTCTCTATTCAGCAAACCTGCCCTAGTTGTCATGGTGAAGGAAAAATTATTTCTGATCCTTGTCCAGATTGTCATGGTCAAGGTCGAGTTCGTGAAAGTAAAAAACTAACTGTTAAAATTCCTGCTGGTGTAGATAACGGTGATCGCGTTCGTTTAAGCGGCGAAGGGGAAGCCGGCATGCATGGTGGTGGCCCTGGTGATCTGTATGTACAAATCAACGTAAAAAAACATACCATTTTTGAACGTCATGAAAATGATTTACATTGTGAAGTACCCATAAGCTTTATAATCGCTGCAATGGGTGGTTCCATTGAAGTACCAACCCTTGAAGGACGAGTTACTTTAAAAATCCCTGAAGAAACGCAAACCGGTAAAGTGTTTCGTTTAAGAGGCAAGGGGATGAAGTCGGTACGGGGGCATGGTCAGGGCGATTTATTATGTAAAGTCGTGGTAGAAACTCCCGTGAATTTATCACGAGAGCAAAAAGAATTATTAACTAAATTCCAAGAATCATTGGAAAATGCCAAAGGAAAACACTCTCCACGCTCAAATTCCTGGTTTGCAGGTGTGAAAAAATTCTTTGAAGACATGAAATTTTGAACTAAGTAAGTTACAATGCTCACATTTATCTAAATGTGTATTTTTTGAGCTTGATGACCAAGGGATTTGTTATCGTTATGACTCTTATAAAAAGGAGTCATCGTAGCCCGAGTGAAGCGAACCTAGCCCGAATTGATCTGAACATTCTGGGCTCCTTCGCTTCCTCCAGGCTACAGATTCATTAAGGCTACTAAAAAACACATTGAATAACCAGACTAATAGAGTAGATCCATGATGAACCAACCAGCAATTTTAGTATTAGCCGATGGAACTGTTTATGAAGGTATTTCAGTAGGAGCAACAGGCGATTGTGTCGGAGAGTTGGTTTTTAATACCTCTATGACGGGTTATCAGGAAATGCTCACTGACCCTTCTTATACACGACAAATCATTACTTTGACTACAGCACATGTAGGAAATACTGGATGTACGCATGAAGATATGGAGTCAAATAAAGTTTGGGCTGCAGGACTAGTACTTCGTAATTCTTCAATAATCCATAGTAATTATCGCGCTGAACAATCTCTTCCAGATTGGCTCAAAAAAAATGGCGTGGTTGCGATTGCTGGAATTGATACTCGAGATTTGACCTTGCGTTTACGAGAACACGGTGCCATAGGTGCTTGCATCAGTACCGATGTAGAAAACCCTAAAGCGGTTTTAGCAAAAGCAAAATCGTTTGCTGGATTGCAGGGTGTTGATTTAGCCCTAGAAGTTTCTAGAAAAACTATAGAACGTTGGCATGATGGCCAAGGCGAGTGGGGGAAAGACTCACAGCCCCAAAAATTTCATGTAGTTGCTTATGATTTTGGAGTAAAGCACAATATTTTACGTATTTTACATGACAAAGGTTGCCATTTAACTTTAGTTCCGGCAAAAACTTCGGCAGCAGAAGTTTTGGCAATGAATCCTGATGGTGTATTTTTATCTAATGGTCCTGGAGATCCACAGGCTTGTGATTATGCAATTCAGGCTACCCGAGAGTTTTTGGCGCAGAATATTCCCTTATTTGGCATTTGCCTAGGTTTTCAAATTTTGGCTTTAGCGTGTGGTGGAATAACCAAAAAAATGAAATTTGGTCATCATGGCGCCAATCATCCTGTCATTGAAACTGAAGGGAAAAAACGTGTTTTTATAACCAGTCAGAACCACGGTTTTGCAGTGGATGAAGAGAGCTTACCTGACTGTCTTTCTATCACTCACCGTTCATTATTTGATAATACTCTTCAGGGCATTAGACATAAGGAAAAACCGGCATTGGGTTTTCAAGGTCACCCGGAAGCAAGTCCTGGACCACATGATATAGAAATAATATTTGATGAATTTATAAAATTGATGAAATAGGATATACACATATAATTAGAGGATTAACTAATGAATGAAAGTCACGTTTTTACTTCTGAATCGGTTTCTGAAGGACATCCGGACAAAATCGCAGATCAGATTTCTGATGCAATTTTAGATGCTATTTTAATGCAAGATCCTGCTGCGCGTGTTGCTTGCGAGGTATTTGTTAAAACAGGTATGGTCTTAGTAGGTGGAGAAATTACTACTAAAGCATGGGTTGATGTGGAGGCCGTAACGCGACAAGTTGTTAAAGATATAGGTTATAACAGCTCACAAATGGGTTTTGATTGGGAGTCTTGTGCAGTACTCTCTGCCATTGGTAAGCAATCTCCTGATATTGCTCAAGGCGTAGATAATAAAGAAACAAAAATGCTTGGTGCGGGAGATCAAGGTTTAATGTTTGGTTATGCCAGCCGTGAGACCGATGTATATATGCCTGCTCCCATTGCTTATGCACATCGTTTGATGGAAAAACAAGCTCATTTACGTAAATCAGGAGCATTACCCTGGTTGCGACCTGATGCTAAATGTCAAATAACCTTAAAATATGAAAGAGGTATACCTGTTGAGGTTGATACAGTTGTTTTTTCAACACAACATGCAGCTGAAATTGGATATAATGATTTAGTTGAAGCAGTACGTGAAGAAATTATTAAAACCACATTACCTGGCGAATGGTTGACCCATAAAACACGTTATTTCATTAACCCGACAGGGCGTTTTGTGATTGGCGGCCCCTTAGGGGATTGTGGACTAACTGGTCGTAAGATTATCGTAGATACTTATGGTGGTATGGCGCGACATGGTGGGGGATGTTTTTCGGGTAAGGATCCCTCTAAAGTAGATCGTTCTGCCGCTTATGCAGCACGACATGTAGCAAAAAACATAGTAGCGGCTGGACTGGCTGATAAATGTGAACTTCAAGTTTCTTACGCAATTGGGGTTGCAGAACCCACGTCTATTTTTGTTGAAACCTTTGGTACAGGTCGTTTATCAGATGGTGAAATAATTGAATTAATTCACTCTAATTTCGATTTAACGCCACAAGGTATTATCGAATATCATGATTTACTTCGTCCAATCTATAAGCAAACAGCTACTTATGGCCATTATGGACGCGAGAATTTACCTTGGGAACGTTTGGATAAGGTTACGGAGTTAAGCAAAGCTTTATAAGGAGAGCTAATGGAACTAGTCAATAAGGTAGAGGCAGGGAGCAATATGACAAAAGATTATAAAGTAGCTGATATGTCACTGGCTTCTTGGGGACGCAAAGAGATTGCGATAGCCGAGACTGAAATGCCAGGATTAATGGCTTTGCGTGAAGAGTTTGCTGCAACGAAACCATTAAAAGGTGCTCGCGTTGCAGGTTGTTTGCATATGACAATTCAAACTGCAGTGCTTATTGAAACGTTGATCGCTTTAGGCGCTGAAGTTCGTTGGTCTTCCTGTAATATATTTTCTACACAGGACCATGCTGCTGCAGCAATTGCCGCAAAAGGTATTCCTGTCTTTGCCTGGAAAGGTGAAACTGAAGAAGAATATTGGTGGTGTGTAGAACAAACTCTTATTGGACCGAATCAATGGACTCCTAATTTACTACTGGATGACGGTGGTGATTTGACACAAATGGTTCACCAAAAATTCCCGGAACTGTTAGCTGGAATTAAAGGCGTTTCTGAGGAAACAACCACGGGTGTTGCGCGGTTATATGAAATGGCTAGAAAGGGTGATTTAAAAATCCCAGCGATTAATGTGAATGATTCCGTAACTAAATCCAAATTTGATAACATGTACGGTTGTCGCGAATCGTTACTGGATGGAATAAAACGCGCGACGGATGTAATGATTGCTGGAAAGGTCGCTTTAATTTTAGGTTATGGTGATGTAGGTAAAGGATGTGCTCAAGCATTACGTGGTCAAGGTGCGAATGTTTTAATCGCAGAAATTGATCCTATTTGCGCGCTACAAGCTGCAATGGAAGGATATCGTGTTGTGACTTTGGATGATGTAGCCGAGCAGGTAGACATCGTTGTGACTGCCACGGGTAATTACCATGTAGTGACTCACGATCATATGAAACGTATGCGTCACCAGGCTATTTTATGCAATATTGGTCATTTTGATTCTGAAATCGATGTTCACAGTTTGAAGAAATATCAATGGGAAAATATCAAGCCCCAAGTGGATCATATTATTTTTCCAGATGGTAAGCGCTTAATTCTTTTAGCTGAGGGACGATTGGTTAATTTAGGATGTGCTACAGGCCATCCAAGTTTTGTGATGTCAGCCTCTTTTTCCAATCAAATTTTGGCACAAATCGAATTATTTAAAAATGCTGCTCAATATGACCTAGAAGTGTATGTTCTGCCAAAGTTATTGGATGAAAAAGTAGCTCGCTTGCATTTGGGGAGAATTGGCGCGAAATTAACCCAACTCACGAAAGAACAAGCCGACTATTTAGGCGTGGCAATCAGTGGTCCTTATAAGCCGGAGCAATATCGATATTGATTTGTAAATTCGTAGCCTGGGTGAAGCACAGCGGAACCCAGGTTTTCCTCGCTCAGATTTCCCTAGTTAAGGTTTGTGCTTTCACTCAGGCTATAGGCCACGCTTGTTTAGTAAAAAATTTCTCACAAACCTGCACTCAAATCCAACCGCTTGAGTAAACATGAACATGGTTTAATTTTACCATCTATCTGATTGCGCCTTTTGCACAAAATATTCATCAAGCCTTCGTTTCGTTCCAGGGCTAACTAATTCAGGCAATTGATAGTAATCATACCAGGCCATTTGTTCAATTTCGAACGAATAAGTTTGAGTAGAAGTAAAACTTTTAATAATAAAAACAATCGGATAGTCACTTACCCCCATATACATATGAAAATAAATCCCAAATAATTGTGGTTCTTCAATGGGGATTATTCCTACCTCTTCTTTTAATTCACGTATAAGGGTCTCTTTAGCCGACTCACCTTTCTTTGCACCACCGCCTGGAAGATACCAATGGGGTTGATATGTGTGTTTTACCAAAAGGACCTTGTTCTCATGATTTAAAATAATAGCGCGTGCTCCTACAGTTGTTATTCCAAGCAGGGATTGCACTTTTCGTATGCAACGAGTGGCTGTTTTATAAAAAAAATATCGTAGCTCCATGATCAGTTTTTATAAATAGAAATAAAGGCCCATAGATGGAGTATATAGAGCGTCTTAAGAATTTCAATCATCTATTTTTAAGCTTACTACATTAAGGATAGGAGGGTAGCATTTTTGGGATAGGGCTCATCTTGTTTTGCCCTTTTTCTTATAGCATACTGATTTCGATGTATTCTTATAAGGAGATTGTTGCATGTTTAAATCAGGGATTTTAGGTTTAGGTCTTTTAACTATGGCGCAAGGTATTTTTGCCTCCACTGGTGAAGATACAGTGCGAGTAATAATCAAATATAAAGAACAAATGACCAGCGTTTCTTCTTTAAAGTCACAAATAAAACAGATAACCCAATTACCCGTAAAAGAATTAAATCCTATGGCCAATGGTGCCTTTTTATTAATTTTAGACTCAACAAACAGCACTTTAGCTAAAGGCGATAATGAGGATCCTACATCCTTGGTTTTAGAGCGTTTGCGTAAAAATCCTCAAGTTTTATATGCAGTTAAAGACAGAGTAAGTTATTTTAAACCTGTTCCTGATCCAGAGATTCTGGGCACAGGTGATATATTAACACACGAAAGTCAGTGGGATGAGTTTTCTCGCCCTGCAGGAATTATGTTGGAGTCCAAGCCTGGATTTAGAGATGGAGCTTGGGCATATACCACTGGGCTTTCTAAAAAGCCAATAGTGGTTGCAGTATTAGATACTGGAATTGCTTTAAATGACAGTTTAATAAATAACCTAGTAAAGGATAGTTCCGGTAACTTATGGGGTTGGAATTTTGCTGGAAATAATAATAATTTGGTTGATGAAACCCGATCGTACCATGGTACTCATGTTGCCGGGACCATTGCCGGTTATGGCAGCGTCATGAGTGGAATGGGGGAGGATTTAAAAATTCTTCCTTTAAAAATTCCTGGAGCTAATGGGATGTTTTATGAGAGCTACGTTATTAATGCAATATATTGGGCAGTAGGAGGCGATGTTCCTGGGATACCACAAAACATTCACCCTGCAAAAGTATTAAACATGAGTTTTGGGGTCGATAGAGGTCCTAAAGATGAAATAGATTATTGTGATCAAGCACTACAAGAAGCAGTCTTTTTTGCACGCAAAAAAGGCGCGGTATTGGCGGTCGCAGCGGGAAATGATAACGTTTGGGAACATTTTAATGCACCTGCGATTTGCAATGGAACCATTAAAGTGGCCTCTACTGGACCTGAAGGCCTTAGATCCTATTTTTCGAACTACGGCCCAAGTGTTACTTTAGCCGCTCCGGGGGGAGACAAGCGTTATGGTATTTGGGGAGGAATTTTATCCACAGTGAATCCTGGCGGGGGATATAATGGATCTGGCTTCGATTTTTATCAGGGAACCAGTATGGCTACCCCTCATGTTGCTGGCGTTGCCGGATTAATTTTTGCTGCAAGTGAGAAAGTACTTAGTCCGGAACAAATAGAACAATTACTGTATTCAACAACACATGATTTTGGAGTCAGTGCTGATGCGAATAAATCATGTGTAGGTAAAAAACCTTGTGGACATGGTATTTTGGATGCTGAAAATGCAGTAAAAGCGGCAGCAGCAGGTTATGATCTAATCTTTTCTGCCCCCAAAATAGAACATTTGGCCATTAAGGATTGTGGAAGTAACGCACTGACTCCAAGTACCAGGCGTATTGTTTCCGAGGGGGGAGTCTGGATACAAAACCGTGCTACCTGTGAGAGTGCAGAGAACTTTCAAAAACCTCATGTAGAGCAAACTAAAGATGGAAACATTGTTGCCTATTATGGTTCTGTAAGTTATCGACTCGAACAAAGTGGTTACAAGTCATGTCATATAATTGGTTACGATGGCATTGGTTGTTATTTGTAATTCAGCTCCGGCCACAACCAGAGTGACAACTTAAGTTTGTCTCTCTAAGAGACATTCACAACCATGTCATTCTGGGAAGTGAACGACGAAGGATCTCCTGATTTTTACTCATACCCATCTTCAGGAGATCCCTCACTACGTTTGGGGTGACGTATCCTCTACTTTTAAAAATCTCTAATTGAAAAAGGGGCGTAATCGCTTGGCTGCTGCACGTTGCTCTAACTGCTCGGAAGAGAGTGTTTTTGGTAGTGTCAAAGTATTGCTTGGTTGAGTTAAGGTATTACTTGGTGGGGTCAAATTATAATGAGGCTGCGGTTTATAAATTGAAGGCATGATAGTGAGCACTTCTTCTGCTTGCTTTAAGAGAAGATCGAGTTTTTGATTCAGCAACTCGTTCTTATTAATTTTTTCATAAAGTTCTTTAGCGACCCCAAGACCATGTAATGTGGCTTGATAATATTGGGATATTGGGCCTCTCAGCGCGGCTATATGATCAAAAAGCGGTCCTACGGATTGATACTCTAAAAGTAAGGTCACATTTTCTGCAAGTTTACGCATCAAACTTAAAAAATGATCCTGTAGCAAAATCAGTTTTTGCATTCCTTTGATGAATGTGTTTTGTCTGATGTGTCTACTTTGATGCGCTTTTAATTCAAAACTTAAGTGATCTTTTTGATAGCGGTGTGTAATTCTTAATAGAGAATTAACGAGTAACGTCAGCGCATGAATGACTTGTTTTAAATCTTCATTACCTAAAGCATAGGCAAGGCGATCCATATTCATTTTAGACGAATTTCGTGGCTGAATATCTAAGAGATAAAGCAAGTTTTGATCAATGCTTAGGAGTATAGCCAGGGTATCTTGATTACTTAAACGATATTGTAAAACTAATTGGATGGAACAAATTGTATCCTCTGTGGAAGATGATTCGTCTACCGGCTCTTTATTTAATTCATCAAGAAGACGTTCTGATGATTTAATACTCTTGGTTGCTTCATCCAGTAGATTTTTTAATTGTTCTACATTGATCTCATTCATTATGTATAAGGCACCACGGTGATTAAGAAAAAACATCCTTATCTTTAATAATAACATTTAAATGCGCTTTTAAACTATAATTTAAAAAATTAGCAGGACTTCCTAACTTCTTATGAATAATTATAAGAAATTTAAAAACTTTGATGAGTTTTATTCTTTTTATCTAAATGAGCATAAAACAGTGATGTGTCGACGCTTGCATGCTCTTGGGACTTCTTTAGCCTGTCTAAGTTTGATGTTCTTCCTTTGGACTTGGCATGGTTTATGGCTTGTTCTGATGCTTGTAGTTGGTTACGGATTTGCCTGGATTGGGCATTTCGTTTATGAAAAAAATAAACCGGCTACATTTCATTATCCTTTATATAGCCTGATGGGGGATTTTGTCATGCTTTGGCAGATTTTAAGGGGAAAATTAAAAATCTAATTTGATGATTCTACCTTAATACCCCTGTATTTTTGTTCAAAAATAGTCTAAATTGCAATTAAATGTTTCATTAAAAGGAGTATGCAATGAAACTAGAAAGCCCTGCATTTGCTCATAATGAATTTATTCCTAGAGAATATACTTGTAATGGTTCTGATCATTCGCCACCATTAGTATGGGATAATGCACCTAAAAATACCCAATCTTTTGTTTTAATCATGGATGATCCAGACGCTCCAATGGGTTTATGGATACATTGGATATTATTTAATTTACCTGCAGATTGTCATGAGCTTAAATTGGAAACTGGGGTTCCATCGGAAGCAATAAGTGCAAGAAATAGTTGGGGTAAAACAGGATATGGTGGACCTTGTCCCCCAACCGGTACTCATCGTTATTTCTTCAAACTTTATGCTTTGGATACCTCATTAACTCTTGGAGAACATGCGACAAAAAAAGAAATAGAAACTGCCATGCAGAATCATATTATTGAGCAGACCGAATTAATTGGTAAATACAGTCAATCGTCTTAAACAGAGAGCTGTAGTTTGAGTAAGCTGAAAAGGAGTTTAATGAGACCTGGGCTTCGCTTTCGCTCCACCCTGGTTTTTATTTAAATTATTACTCGATTAAAAATGAGCAATAGTTAAATTACAACACGATTCAGTGATGTCATTTAAGTGATCAACCACAGTGCTTAGACATCGAGTAAGTAGATATATTGGATTAAAAACAATAGCAGCGATTGCTGCGCATGTTGCAATAATACCCATGGTTGCATCCACAATTGTATGCGCTGCGGCTTTTTGAAATGAAGAACAAGCGTTTGTTTTGGGTGCACAAACTGCTAACAATAAAGCGGGTATAAGTAATAATGCTGTAGCTGCTAAATAAATAAAGCTTTTCAAAAAGAGTAATAGCGCATTGACACCTAGCCAGATAGGGTTGTGGATAGGGTTGATAAGTAAGCTAGTAAAGTCAGCTATATCATCAATTGGACGAAAATAGGAGGGATTAGGTATAGGAATTAAATTAGAGTATTTAGCTCTCAAACCAGAGTATTCTCGCCAAGTTGATCCGATTTTTGAAAAAAAACTAGACATCACATTTCCCTTATTATTATTTTGGGGCGTATCATGCCAATTAATAAAAATAAATGAAATACTTTAATTAAAAAATTTGCTCACCGGTTACTTCGACTGGGATAGTCCGGATTTAGACGGTATCTGAATCCGGATGAAAAACGTTATTTTTGTATTATGAAGGGATTTTTCCACATGCAATACGATCACCACCACCTCCTAAAGGAGGATTATCACTGTAATTATCTCCGCCTGCATGAACCATAATGGCGTGTCCTTTAATATCTTTGGTTGTTAAACGAGGTGCTAATGTGGGCACATTCGCTGATCCATTGCTGTCAACAATCAAGACTGGTAAATCACCTAAATGACCTTGGCCATAGGGACCAAGATGTTTTTGAGTGTTCGCTGGATCTAGGTGTGAACCAGCGTTTTTGGCGTGGTCGCCGCAATCAGGGTGTTGATGGATGTGAAAACCGTGAACGCCAGCAGAAAGTCCAGTAAGGTGGGGGGTAATAAGTAATCCATACTTACCGTCTTCAAACACGACTTTTCCTATTGAAGCTCCATCTGTGGTAGAAATCTCACTAGTCACTGTTTCTGCAGTAATTATCGATGAAAAAAATAAGGCCAAAGCGCCGATGAATATTTGTTCTTTCTTTTTGATTTTATGCATGGCTAAATCCTTTTTAGTGACAATTTCGCCATTCTAACATAGCATAGTACATATTAGGTTATCTAAAAGTGAATTTTAAAAAACGTGAATAATTTATTTGCAAATAGAAATTAATTACGTCTTTAAGGTTTTTATTATGATTAAAAATGTAACACCCAATATTAGAACAGCCACATTAGATGATGCCGAGGCCATAGCAAAAATTCATATTTGTTCCTGGCAAAAGATGTATCGAGATTTCATTCCTGAAATTATATTACAAAATTTATCCTTAAGGGAACGAACACGGCAGTGGCATGACTTGATAGAGCAGGAAGTTAAAGTATTAGTTATGGAAGTTCATAATCAAATTATTGGTTTTGCGAGTATTTGTCCTTTTCGTGATTTTAGTGCAGATGATTCAATGGGGGAAATCAGTGCAATTTATTTGCATCCTGAGTACTGGCGTATGGGATTGGGTACCCAATTATGTATGGCAGCAATTTCTGAACTTGCAAACCAGGGGTACAAAAAAATACTGCTATGGATATTCGAAGACAATATTCAAGCCCGAAAATTCTATGATGCTTTAGGTTTTGAAGCCACGAACTCAACTAAATTAGCCGAGTTTTACGAGGATGGCGCTTTATTAAAAGAAGTTCTTTATCAAAAAATACTTTAATTTGTTCTTGAAGCCTAGGTATAGCAAAGCGAAGCCTGAGATTTCTATTCAGAAATAAGATCTCTAACTTCCGGGTTCCGCTACGCTGCATCCAAGCTAAAAAAGCAGAAGAGACGTTATACCGAACGCGGTGCTTCCAATTCACCTTTAGTTTTACTTGACAGTCACTGAGGGCTATATGCTGCGACTTGGTCGCAGCATTCAGGAAAAAGTGAGTTTAGTGCCCCAATCCCTGGATCCCGCGGCCAAGCCGCGGGATGTGGGGGTATTGTTATAAGTCATAAAGCTTAAGTTGAATTGGAAGACGAACTCCTTCGTCGTAAACTCCTCAAGATGACATGTCGTAAAGGCCTTGTATCTACAATTTAGGTCCCACAAAATGTTTGGTAAACTCGCTCATGAGGCAATGGTAAACATTGTAAATGTTCAGTTCCTTCTTGTTGATGATAGGGATTTTTCAGGACTGATAAAAGATTATCCATTAGAGTGCTGTCATTGTGCTCAATGAAATCTCGAATTGCGTTTTCAACTAAGTGGTTTCTGGGAATATAGGCGGGGTTAACTCGATTCATCTTAGTCTTTAATTCAGAGCTTTTAATTTTTTGTTGTTTGATACAACTTAACCAGTCATTAACCCACTGTTCACTGGCGGGTTGATTCCCCAAAGTCTCTATTAAATTGTTCTGATAGCGTTCACAATCAATGGCTTGACTCATTAGGCGAAAAGTATTTGTAAAATCGGGTTTATATTGTTGTAATAGTCCGAAGAACTTTTTAATAAGTTCCACCGCTTGAATTTCTTCATCAAAAAAACCTAACTTTTCTCTTATTTTTCTATTCCAATATAGAGAGAAGCGCTCTGTAAATGAGTGAAGCACTTCTTGCATTTGCTGCTGTGTGTGCCCGTCTTTAAATAACGGCAGTAGAGTCAGACTCAATTGCGCTAAATTCCATTTGGCGATGGAGGCTTGATTTCCAAAAGCATAACGTCCGGCAAGATCAATAGAGCTAAATACCGTATTAAAATCAAATTCATCCATAAAAGCACAGGGACCATAATCAATCGTTTCCCCCGATATAGTCATATTATCCGTATTCATGACTCCATGAATAAAGCCTACCCCCATCCACTCAGCGATAAGATGTGCTTGGCGATCAACAACCTTTGTAAATAATTCAAGATAAGGGTTTGCGCTGGGTAAAAGTTCAGGGTAGTGTCTTTCAAGAGCGTAATTAGCTAACGCTCTAAGTAACTGATCATCTTTTTGAGCCGCAGCATATTCAAACGAGCCTACTCGTAAACTACTTGATGCCACTCGGGTTAAAACCCCTAAGGGTACAGGACCATTTTGGCGATAAATTTGTTCTTTGCTTGCGATCGCAGCCAAACATCGAGTGGTTGGAATATTTAATCCATGCATTGCTTCGCTAATCAGATATTCTCTTAATACCGCAGAAAGTGGTGCTCTGCCATCACCGGTTCGTGAAAACATTGTTCTCCCAGAACCCTTGAGCTGAATATCCCATAAAATTCCATCTTGGCTACGTATTTCACCAAGTAATACAGCACGGCCATCTCCTAAAAGAGGTACATAGTATCCAAATTGATGTCCTGCGTAGGCCAATGCGATACTTTCAAGATGCGGGGGAACCACGTTGCCTGCATAAAAAGGAACGATGTCTGATTCAGTTGACGAAAAGGAATGGGGTGCACAAAGATAAGAAGCTAATTCTTGATTAAATTTAACCAAATAAGGCTCTACAATCGGTGTGGGTTCAATCACTTCATAAAAATTAGGAGGTAATTTAAAGTAAGAACTACGACGAATATAAGGAATCAAATCAGCCACCCATAAAAAAGTGCATGTTAAATATTTAACGGAACCCCTCAATTTAGCTCTATGCCCAATTAGTGAGAGTTAGTCCTGAACTAATTAAAGGAACCCCTTAATCATATTATAGTGTCTTTGTTAGAAACACAGTTAAAATTGAGAAATAAGAAATAATAAATTTTTAATTGTGACTTGCATAAAATACCTCGAATATAGCTTATGCTCTGTTTATCTTTAAGAGTTAATTAATCGGTAAATCAATAGGGATGCACGTTGAGTTTGTGTTAGAAGCGAAGAGATTTCTAAAGTTTCTTTCTCAGAATGTGCTCCAGTACCCACAGGGCCTAACCCTGCTAATGCTCCATCGACGAGGAAAGCAATGTGGGAGATATCACCTGCACCCCTGGCTGCTGGATCAAGAGGTAGGACCATTCCTTGTTCTAAGTCCTCACTTACTTGGCTGTATTGTCGTAATAATTCCTCGTTAGCAGCAGTAGGAGGCATACTCGGTATTCCATCTTGAAATTTAATAGAGGCCGTGGTTCCTGGCAAATGATCCGCAACAATATCATTTATTTTTTTCTCGGCCTCATTTTTTTGATCTTCAGTAATAAAACGTAAGTCGCCATTTGCCATAGCAATTTTTGCAATCACATTGTCTTTACCAAAAGCAGCACCTTGAATGCTATTTCTATTGTTAATCGTGGTCCCTCCTAAAATAAGACCTGGATTAAATGATAAAAAGTGCTCCCGACTCAGTTTAGTGCGCATTGTATTTAGGATTCTTACTAGCTCGAATGTAGCGCCATAACCTGCTTGTTGTTGAAAAATTTCAGAGGAGTGGGCCTCATTGCCGTATGCCACCACTTCCCAGTGTGCTATGCCTCTACGTGCAACGGTGACTGTATCTGATGTAATTGACCATTCAAAATCCAGGGCAATATCACTGTTTTTTGCCGCATCAATTAAAGGTTTTCTCGAAATTGAGATCGGTTTTCCCGAGTCTTCTTCATCACCTGTTAAAATAATCGTTATATTTGCATTATCTAGAGCATGTGTTTCTTGCAATGCTTTCAATGCATAAAGGATAACAATCACGCCACCTTTGTCATCGATGATTCCTGGACCTGTTGCCACATTTCCTTTACGTACAAAATGTTGAAATGGACTATTTGCAGGAAACACGGTATCCAGATGGCCAATTAAAAGCAGTTTCTTGCCTTTATTACCGGTATGCTGGGCAACCAATGTTCCCGCCCGTTGAAGGGCTGGTGGCTCAGCAACCCAAGATGTTTTAAATCCAAGTTTCTCTAATTGGGGACGTATAATATTTCCAACTTTATGAATGCCTTTATGATTGGTAGTGCCGCTGTTGATATTGACTAATTGTTCCAGTAATAAAAGTTGCGCTTGAGATTGAGTTGTAATGTACTGAGTTATTTGATTTTCTACTGGAGTGAGATTGTTCGCGTTTGAAATTTGAACGCTCAGATTTAAGAAAAGAAAAAAAGTGCCAGCGAACTTTTTCATTATATTTTTGGTTCCAAAAACTAATTTGTTTATGCAGCAATCATACACTTTTGCAAAAAAGAAAAAACTCAGTTAAGACGTTTAATTTATTCTAATTAGGGGGATTTATTTGCTGCCGCACGAACTAAGTGTTCGTTCACAGGAAGTATAACCTTGTTTTGAGGTTTCTTTAAGAATTTGGTCGCAGCAATTTACAAGTGCATCAAAGTTCTGAGATGTCTCTCCTTGATGCGAGAGAAAAGACGCTGCTTCTCGAAATAGGGTGAGGCTGGAGACCAGTTTTTTGGTATCAACCTCTCCATGCATGAGCATAAGAACCGGAATTTTTCTTTTTAATTGTTGCTCTACCAATTGAGCAATTGCATAATAATTACCGAACAATACTTCATTTTGCAAATAGTCACAGGCTTCTTTGAAATCAACCACACCAAAATGTTGCGACATTGAACTAAATCCAAGTTCTTTCAATTGAGGAAATATATACCATATCCAATGGCTTTGTTTGCTTCCAGCTTCAAGTTCAGCATAAGCTTCTTGGAATGAAACATACATATCTTGGCCTTGTTGGGCTTTGATAAAGCGTTGAATGTTGCTCATCACGAATATGCCTTAATTAGCCAGGTAATTTTTATAAAAATAGTTAAGATAGAGCAATATGACAAGTGGAATTTATACTTTTGTATGGAGAACAGTTTTAGGACTCTTACCCAAGAACGCGTCGTATTTCAGCTTCTTGTAAGCGTTCGGCAAAAGCCTCATCGGATTCTATTTGCTCACCTTTTTCATTTGTAAGAGCCTCTGCTTTATCAATCTTATCAACATCAATCTTATTTTTAACTTGAGCAAACATACCTTGAGCCGATGCAGCTTGAATGAGTTCTTTTACATTTTTTCGATAAAGGTCAACTTTATCTTTTTCGCTTTGAGTGCTTACAGTTGCGACAATCACTTCCTCTTCTTTTTTAGAAAAGGATCCGTCTTTTTCTGCTCGTTTTTGGCGTTTATGGGGTACAGGGGATTTTTCAATATACTCTTCTTTAGAGGGTTTAATCTGTGGCTGAGTTAATTGTTCGACACTCGTTGTCCAATGTGCATTACCCTCATTATTTAGAGTAACAGTTGGAAGATGAGGTCTAGCTACTCCATTTTCTTTACCCACCACGTGAAGATTTACATCAAGATGTGCGGCGATTTCTTTTAAATCATCATGTGTAGCCCATCGCCCTTGTTCCTTGATTTTTTCTACGCCCTTTAAAATCACAGAGTGTGGATTTTCTTTGTCTTCAGATATTACGTCATGTATCACTACATCTCGAATATGGTTGAGCACAATTGTCTCTGGTGAAACAGGAGATGGTTTTTCAAGTGTTTCACGTAAGGTCTGAGCGGTTTGTTTTGCTAAGAGTAGAACTTCAGGAGATAAAGCTAATTCATTAAATTGACTTATACTAGCAAGAGAACCTTTATTATCTAAATAAAATTGAACCAGTTCTTTAAATTTGCCAAATATTGGGGTTGATTCAATTTGAGCTCGGTTGTCTTTTAATACCTCTTCCCCTCTTTTTCTATTAATCACTTCGTCCTTGTATATATTAAAAGCGATATTTCTTAAGGACATTTGTAACATGAATAAGAGTTGATTTTTGTAATTTCTAGGTGAGTGATACAATTGATTTAAGTCAACTTCTAGAATTTCTTGCAAATCGACGTTGCGAAGCCCCTCGGTTTTCCAACGATCATAGGTTTTACTTGTTCCGTCGAGGGCGTGCTCGTTTTGAATGGTGTTGATTAATCCTATTGCAAAAGCATAAAATCCACAGTCACCGCCACCAGAATTATCTATTCTATAAGACATTTTATGCTCACTTTTAGGATTTATATTTACATATATTACACAAATTATACAATATTAACATTAAGTAATTATTATGTAATTGATGCTTCGTGGATGATACATTAATAGACAAAATGATTTTTATCAAATAAAATATGGTTTATTTTTATGCAGAAAGTAGTAACAAGCGAATCAAAGGAGGTTTGAAAGCATGAGCTTAATTGATAATAGGATTATAAAGGCCTCCTTTAGAGAAAACCCAGTAGAAGAACGAAAACTCTTTCCTCAATCTTCTTGTCTTATGCCAATTAGTGTTGGACAAGCGATTCATGAGGGCGAAAAATTCGCAGCGGTTATTAAATTAATTAACGCCTCATTTAAACAGTGTACCATTCTTGTTGATGATAGTGTTCAACGTCACACTATAGGTATTATGAATTATGCAGCCCCGGATGAATTATATCAGTTAGCTGTACAAGAAGGGGATGATTGGTTGAAACGAAATGAAATGGCTTATAATGAATTAACCATTCCTTTTGAGATTATGCGCTGGGATGATTGGTATAACAGTCAAAACTACATTAACAATCATATTCGTGTGCAAAAGGAATATAATGCCAATGAATCATTTCGTGATGCAATTAATGCTAATATTGACGAGTTTTTAACCCGATACTTGAGCCGATTTTCTGCTGTGGATGTTGATCATGAACGAGCATTTAGCCTCTGTCTTGATTATTTGATTGAAGAGTGTTCAGTGATGTGCTTGTGGACAGAAAAAGCTTATGATTTCGAAGTTTATCCCAGTGGAAGAAATAAGGCGATGGCTGCCACTTATGAGCATTTGATAAAGCCTTATTATCCAGACTACTTAAGGCCTGTTGCACTGCGATTTAAAAAATATCCTGCAAAAACACCAGTAGAGAGTTTGGAAGTGATTCAAGAAGTTGTTCCTGAAAATGAGTCGGTAATTGGCAGTTTCGAGTTTTAATTCTGCCTTAGTGCAACGCAGCGGAACGGGATTTTTGGGGCATGAATCAGGCCTCTCAATTCCAGTCTCCGCTGGCACCACACTCAGGCTATATGCTTGATTAATAAGGTGATTTTGTTTTTATCCATTTTCTAATTTCAGAGGTTGTTTCCTCAATGACGCGTAGGATTTGCTGATATAACTGTTCTGATAAAGCGCGTTGACCTGATTTCCAATAACACTCAAAGTATTGGCAGGCTATTTTTAAACGAATGGCTCCAACATATACCACTCCCCCTTTTATTTTATGAGCAAGTTTTTGAATTTTTTCCCAGTCACCTTGCTCATGAGCTCTTTTGAGCAGGACAACATCTTCCACAAAAGAGTGACTCAACATCAGGTTGAGCATTCCGCAAAGCGTTGCTTCTGTGCCAGTAGTTTTAATTCCTTCTTCAACATCAAGT
This sequence comes from Legionella stuttgartensis, assembly GCF_977063405.2. Classification (NCBI taxonomy): domain Bacteria; kingdom Pseudomonadati; phylum Pseudomonadota; class Gammaproteobacteria; order Legionellales; family Legionellaceae; genus Legionella; species Legionella stuttgartensis. The sequence continues at coordinate 297,068 of NZ_CDRUHA020000093.1, read as the reverse complement.
ATTGGAAATTCAGCGAGTTGAAAAAATTGTTCTTCTTTTGTTGGTAAATCAAAGAGACCATGTTCGGGAGAAGTCCCTTTTTCTATAGAGGGGATAAATGAATTTAAAATATCACAACAATTTTTTTGAGTGAGTGGTTTGCTAAGTACAGCATTTATCCCGGATTCAATACATCGTTGTTTGTTTTCTTCCCCTATATGAGCTGTTAACGCAATGATGGGAGTATGATGATTTTTAGCGATTTCTTGCACTCGAATATGGCGCGTTACTTGATATCCATCCATATCGGGTAAACCGATATCCATAAAAATTAAATCATATTTATTTTTCTTCCAGAGCCCTAAAGCCGTTTGCCCATCAGCGGCTACATCAACCTGACAGTCACACTGATGAAGCATTTCTTTGGCGATGGTTTGTGCAATGGTATTGTCTTCAACCAGTAAGATACGGTGTTTAAATGGTTTTTCCAATTGAGCTGGATGTTTATTGGTGATGGGAGTATTTTGCTCCAATCTTGGAATAGTAGAATCAATAAAATCTTTATCAATACCGGTTTCATCCTCAAGAAGAGCTGTTTTTAAGGGAATGACACAAGTAAATGAGGTTCCTTTTGCAACTGTACTTTCAACATATATCTCACCATCTAATTCATCAATAAATTGTTTGATTACAGCAAGCCCTAGACCCGCTCCTTTATAAATTCCCTTGTAGGAAGGTGTTAGACGTTTAAATTGGAGAAAAATTTCCTGTTGTTTATCCTTGGGGATACCTATACCGCTATCTTCTACAATGAATTTAATGACGACCTCACGGTTTTCCTGTTTGGCTAATTTAGCTGTTAACGTCACAAAACCCGAGTCGGTAAAATTTAGCGAATTGGCAATTAATTCAAGTAGAATTCGATGGATGCGGACGGGATCGCCGATGAGATATTGGGGGATATTGGTATCAAAATCCAGCGATAAATCCAGGAGTTTTGCAGATGCTTTGGCCTTGTTAAGATCAATAATGTGTTGAGCCACTTTTTGCAGAACGAATTTTTTTCTCACTTTGGGCACTTCGCCAGAACTTACATGAATGGCTTCAAGCACATCATCCATAAAATCAAGAAGGGCATGGCTTGATGCAACCAGATTATCTGCATATTCGTTAATTCGAGGGGTTTGGGCCTCGTATTTGATAAGATCTGCAAATCCAACAATGCCAGTAAGAGGGGTACGGAGGTCGTGACGCATATTTTCAAGAAATTCTGTTTTTGCAAGACTCGCTGCTTCAGCTTTTTCTTTTGCAATATTGAGTTCTGCTTCAATTTTTTTTCTGTCAGTTATATTAATTGAAATACCTAATACTCCTGTAATTTCCCCTTTTTTATTGCGCATCGGTGATTTATGACTTAAGACAATGGCTTTTTTACCATCGATTTGGGCTTTTTCCTCAATGATTTCAGTTTCACCAGTCTGCATGATATGAAGATCATTTTGGCGAAATAATTCGGCTTGATTCTCACCCCAAGGTAAATCAAAATCAGTTTTTCCTACAATTTCATAACCAAATTGAAATCCTAAATTCTGAGCCTGTCGGTTGTTGCAACCTAAATACACTCCATTCTTGTCTTTCCAATATACATGGCCTGGCATATGAGCAAGAATGTTTTCCAAAGTGGATTGTGTTTTTTCTTGGCTTAAACGGAGATCGGCTTCTTGTTTTTTACGGTTGGTTATATTTAACGAAACACCTACAATCCCGATGACATTACCTTTTTCGTCGCGGAGAGGAGTTTTTCTGGTTAATACTACTACTTGTTGTCCGTTTGCTATGGTTCCGGCTTCTTCCAATTCTAAGGATGTATTAAGCGCCATTACTTTTAAATCATTATTCCGAATTGTTTCTGCAGAAGCCGCCCATGGCATTTCAAAATCTGTTTTTCCAATGATGGATTCCATGCCAGTCAGTTCCAACATGTTGTCATTACAACCCAAGTACACTCCATTTTGGTCCTTCCAATAAATACTTCCGGGTAATGCTTTAAATATGCTTGCAAGAATAGAAGAATTGGCTTCGACGGGAGGAGTGGGAGCCTCCTTTATATAACTGGTTTTAACTTTAGGTTTCTTTTCTGACATAAGCTGTTCTCTTTTATTCTTAAAGTTATAGACCCAATATCGACTACATACAAGATAAGGATTTATAAAAGTATTACTATTTTTTTCTTGCTAAATTACCTATCAGAGTTTTTAATTAAGAAGTGTTTATTTACTTGGAGCAAGGAATGCCAGTTAGTAAAGAATGCATTATACTATTACAAAATTTAGTGGATGGATATAGGTTAGAAGGGAAGGAAGATAGGGATTATTCCTTTGTATACTCTTTATTAAAAGAATTTTCATTTCTAGTAGTTCAGCACCAAAAAAATCACAAAGACGAACGAATAATTGGTTTTCTTAGTGCTTCGGCATTGATTCTTGAAGAAAATCCTTGTTTTGCGAAAGTATGTAGAACATTTTTAATCTCTTACCAACAAAAAACGCATACTTTAGATTCAATGTTGGATACGAAGTTAAATATTAAATCCGAATTAGATGCGTCATGGGGAAAGAAACAGGAATCCGAAGCGAACCATTCTATAGGGCCTTCTCCTTTTTTTCTGGAATTACAAGAAGCAATTGCCAAACGAGCACAGCGTCTTGCTGGAAAAGAAATACTAGAAAAGCCTAATCCTTAGATGGTTTGCAAGCGAATTCATGATACCTTTAAAGGATTGATTCCGTATGAATGTAAATTTCTATTATTCATTTTAGTAGTTTATTGTATTAATTTATCCGAAGAGTGTGCGAATTATCTTTAATTTCCATTGATTATAGGGCTTGTATTTAATAGGTAGCTCAAACCAAAAAGGTCTTTTCAAAATGCTTTTGAAATGACTGAAGGATTTAAATCCTGCTTCGCCATGGTAACTTCCCATACCACTTTCTCCAACACCACCAAAAGGAAGATGAGCGTTACAAATATGCATAATCACATCATTAATACAGCCTCCTCCAAAAGAAATCTCATTTAAAACTCGAGTTTGCAGATCGGAATTTTTTCCAAAAACATAAAGTGATAAAGGGTGGGGTCGCATTTTTATTTCCTGCAAAACAGGTTGCAGATCGCTAAAAGGGATAACAGGTAAAATCGGCCCAAAAATTTCTTCTTTCATGATTTCATCGGCAAAATTTACATCCTTAAGAATCGTGGGCTCAATGTATTTTTCTGCTTCAATGACGAGGCCTCCGGTGAATATTTTTTGCGGATCGATGAGTTTTTTTAAACGCTGTACATGTTTTTGATCGATAATCCGTACATAGCTTTCACTTTCAAGCGGGTTGGGGCCAATAATTTTGTGGATTTGTTTTTTAAGTTCTTCCAGTAGCGGTTGATAAATTGATTGTTCAACTAAAAGATAATCAGGGGCAATACAGGTTTGGCCTGCATTTAAAAATTTACCCCAGACAATTCGCTGGGCTGAGATTTTGAGATCTGCATCAGCAAAAACAAAGCACGGACTTTTTCCACCTAATTCGAGAGTTACAGGAGTTAAGTGTTCTGCTGCAGCTTTTGCCACAATTTTCCCTACGGTAGTGCTGCCTGTAAAAAATAGTTTATCAAAACGAAAACTAAGAAGCTCCTGAGTTATTTCAGGGCCTCCTTCAGCAACATAAAGATAAGCTGGATCAAAATTTTGATTTATTATTTGTGCCAAGACTGTTGAGGTATTTTGGGGTAGTTCACTTGGTTTGATGATGCTGGTGTTCCCTGCTGCCATAGCCGAGATTAACGGAATTAATGTTAATTGATAAGGGTAATTCCAGGCGCCAATAATTAGAGTCGTGCCATAAGGTTCAGGTAAGATAAAACTTTTTGCCGGTTGAACAATCAACTCTGTTCTTTTCGATCTGGGCTTAGCCCATTTATGTACCCATTTAATTGCCTGATCAAGCTCATGATATATCATGCCAAGTTCAGTTAAATAGGTTTCAAATTTAGATTTTTTTATATCTGCATAAAGCGCTTCATAGAGAAGTGGCTCATTTTGCTTGAGAATGGTTTTTAATTTCTGAAGTTGCTGTTTACGAAAATCAATCTTTTTAGCCTGTCCGCCAGCAGCAAATGTTCTCTGCTTTTCAACAACAGTTTGGATATTCATGAATTAATACCTGTGCAAAAAGTTTTTATTTATCAGCAGTTAAGCCTATCATTCTAGTTAAATCTTCCAGGCTTCGCTAGAGATTGGTTGTGTTTTTTTCGATTGCCGTTTTCCCTTAGTGGTTAAAACAGGTCCCAGTCTTGATACCGCGCATGAGCGCGGTACGTAGGGGAAACATTCTTGGGGCTCTTAGGCGTATATCGTAGAGGGAAAACATTCAAAGGTAGTCGGTTTTGGTTACCAACACCTAGGCCAAGGCAAATTAAATTTTATATTCTGGTGCTGCACCTTTCTTATAAACCAAGACGGTTCGTTCAAATGACATAAATAGTTCTTTATGTTGGTTAATTCCTCTTGTTTCTACGGTAACAATTCCTTGATTGGGCCTTGATTTTGATTCGCGTTTTGCTTTTATTTCGCTTTCGGCATAAATGGTATCTCCTTCAAATACGGGTTTTAGTAATTTGACTTTATCCCATTCCAAATTAGCGACCACTTTCTTAGAGATCGTATTGACAGTCATTCCTGTGATAATCGCTAGTGTAAATGTGCTATCAACTAAAGGTTTCTTCCATTCCGTTTGTTCGGCATAATGAGCATCGAAATGCAATTGAGCTGTATTCATCGTCAGTAACGTAAACCAAATATTGTCATTTTGAGTAATGGTCCTACCAGGTCGGTGCTCAATAATTTGTCCTATTTCAAAATCTTCAAAATAAAAGCCAAAATCTTCACGCAAGCGATTGTTTCCAACAGATTTGTAACTTTGCTGAGACATATTCATTACCTTTTTAAATGTTCTGATAATTTAAGCACCTCTTGAGCATGTTGGTAGATAGGGACATCAATCATTTGACCTTCATATTGACAGGCTTTCCCTCCAGCTTGTTCGTAGAGTGCAACAATTTTTTTGGCACGTTCAATCTCTTTTTTATCCGGTGCGAAATTGTGTTTTATCGGGGTGATTTGTCTGGGATGAATAGCAAGTTTTCCTTTAAAACCAAGCTCCTTAACTCGAATTACTTCGGAAATTAATTGTTCTTCATTCGTAAAATCGAAAAAAGGGGAGTCAATGGCAGGAATATGAGTCAGAGCGGCCGCCTGGATGATTTGCTGACGCGCGTATAAAAGAACATCCCAGTTCATATCACAACCTACATCGACGGCAAAATCTGCTGCCCCAAAGACCAGACCGCTTACTGGGGAATCAGTAACAATTGAATTTAGGTTCAATAATCCCTTGGCGGTCTCAATTAATGCTAAAAGTTTAATGTTGCGTGCTTCCAAATTAAGTACTTTATAAATAATGTTTAATTCTTCAGCACTTTCTGTTTTAGGATATAAAATGGCATCACAATATATATGTTCTTGTTTGAATGCGAGCAAGTCAGACAACCCGGCATCAGTGGTTATATGATTGATGCGTACAATTATGAGTAGCTCAGGATGTTTGCTTCGCAAAAACTGAATAACATGGTTGCGGGCGCTGTCTTTTTCGTCAGGTGGAACAGCATCTTCCAACTCCAATATAAAGCCGTTTGCTCCAGAAGCCAATGCTTTTGCAAAAAGCTCTGGTTTGTTACCTGGGGTAAATAACAGGGCAGGGGAAATTGATAAGTCCATTTTAAATAAATCCTTGTTGTTTCGCTTGTTGCTCTAATTGTTCACGAAATTTTGGATGAGCAATTTTAATTAATTGATGTGTTCTTTCTGTGGTGGAGCGTCCTTTCAATTGTGCTACTCCATATTCAGTGACCACATAATCAATATCAAGTCGGGTATCTGTGGCTATGGAAGAAAGTCGAGGCACAATACGGGATAAGGTTTCCCTCCTTGCAGTGGAACTACTGGCAATGATCGTTTTTCCGCCTTCTGAATAATGAACGCCACGGATAAAATCCAATTGTCCTCCTGGACCAGAAAATTGATGCCCAATAAATTCTGCATTCACTTGTCCACTAAAATCAATCTCAATGAAGGCGTTGACGGAGGTCATGAGATTGTTTTTCGCAATCACATTGGGTTCATTAACATAGGAAACTGGAAGACAAAACATGGATGGATTATTGTCAATAAAATCATATAATTGCTTATCTCCAATCGCAAAAGTAAACACATTAACATAAGGGTGTAATGTTTTATTTGTATTTGTAACCACTCCTTTTTTGATGAGATCAATTAAGCCATCCGTCATCACCTCAGTGTGAATCCCTAGATTTTTATGATGAGCGAGTTGTTCACATACTGCATTAGGCACTCCTCCTATCCCCATTTGAATGGTTGCACCATCTGGGATTAGAGCGGTGATGTGTTGGCCTATTTGACGATCCAATTCACTTGCGGGCTTTGATGCTCCTTCGAGCAAGTCGACGGTGTTTTCGACAATGGCATCAACCTCACTCACATGAATTAAAGTAGATCCTGCAGTTCTGGGCATATTTTCGTTTACTTCTACGATCAATTTATTGGCATAGCGTGCCAGTTCAATCGCATAATCGCCATTGGGGCCCAAATTGAAAAAGCCAAATTTATCCATAGGAGCCACGGTGACAATAAAAGCATCCAATTTTGTGATGGACTTAATGGTATCAGGGTAGCGACTAAAACTTATGGGTACAAAATTGATGTATTTCTTTCCTAAGGTATATCCACGCTCGGCTAATTCAACTTCTCCTTGTGACATCATTGAAGTGTAGGGCCTAATAATATGGAGTAATTCTTCTTGAAAAATTGTCTGTAGAGCAACAGGACCACAGCGAAGATAATAAACTTTCACTTCTTTTAAATCACCTGCCTTCGCACGCGCAGCAAGAGCATGGCAAAGAGCTGGGGGAGTAGCGACACGCATACCCATGGAAATTACGGCCGTGGGGGGAATCAGATTGACAGCTTCATCTGGGGAATGTAATTTTCGTTGGTATTGTTTATCAAAGCTCATTCGTCATCCCTAATAAATACGCAAAATGTGCCGATTGAAATTATGATTATCTATCAGGCTTGTTAAATGTCAATCGTAGCAGGCGTTGTAACACGTACTTCTAATTTCATGTTTAATGAAACGATTCAGGTAGTAGTTTTAATAAACTGCTTCAGCCGTACTTGAGGAAAAGGTCTCTTTGGGAAGCTATTCTTGGTAGGAAATACCTAGAATGTTTAGGCCTCGTTCAATATCATCTGCGACCATTGGTCTGGATAATAAATATTCTCCAGTATGGTCAGTCAGTTCCTCTTGAGCAAAATTTAATGCCTCTTCCCACTCATCCTGAGTATAGTCTCCTCGACCTAAATACATTAATGCAACTAAGGTAGCTTGTTGATCAGGTCGTAAATTATCAACGAATTCGGTGATCTCTTGATAAACCGGATCGTCTTGGTAATCGGCTAACACATATAGTGAATCCATTTCGTCGGTGACTTCCGGAAAACTAACGTCTTCCTTGGCTTGAAATTGTCGGGCTTTATAAAGAAGATCACCAATTGTTTCACTATCAAGATTCAACATATTCATCTCCTTATTCCTATGTCAATAAATAATCGCTTAAATAAAATATAGTTTATTAATTAGGATCCTCAAGCGGATAGTTTATTTATGGGTATGTAGGTATTCTTAGTGAGCTTACTCATATGAGAAAATATAGAACTCGTATGAGTTCTATATAATTTACTAACGAGTTTTAGAATGAGTAGAGGAGTCTTTTGGATTTATTTCTTCTAACTCATCGTGAAAAGTTAAATCAGAATAAGTTCTAGGTTTTACCTGTGAAACGGTGTTTAAGACTCCATATTCAAATGCCTTCATGAGGTCTATTCTATATGAAGAATTTTGCACCTTAGAAATTTGTTTGCGGAGGTCGCTTAATCCTTCCCAATCAAAAGTTGGTTTATTGACCTCAAAATACCTCTTGAAATAGTTCACCGCCTGTTCTTGTAGCGAATCTAGTTGTCGATATATATTGATTTCATTATCAAAATCGTACAAGTACACTAATTTAGGATGAAAACTTGCAAGTTGTGTTAAGACATTTCGATAACGCTTCATTACTTCTACTGTTTCTTTGTCTAAAGGCAATAATTGAATTGAACTGAGAACGCTTTTAAGTAACGAAAAATTAAATGCTTTGGGTTGGCCCAGGTAATGGGTTTTACCATAAATATAAACTTTTGACGTTTCTTCTAGCAGATCTAAATCTATGAGGAGGGTGGACGGTATCATAATTATTTATTATTAGTATTATTAATGAAAACTTATTGTACATTATTTTTAAATGCGGTCAATTATGACAATTTCATAACAATAAATTAACTAATTGATAAAAAAAAATTTTTATAAAAAATTTTGAAAATAAGTCATAATAAATGGTGGTAAATTTATTGATTTATTTCACTCAATAACTATATTTAATATTATTTTCGTTACATTTTCTTACTATTGCGTTGTTACTAAGGAGGGTATTAACATGAAAAGTTCCGGTGAAAATAGAGCATATACTCCTAAAGATCATCTTGAAGCGGCTGCAAGCCAATTATTAAACGAAGGCAAAAGAAAGGCGAATCAGTTGTACGAAGAAGGGGTACACAAGGTGAACGAAGTAGAAGAGAACGTCAAGGAATATTCTGATCATTTAGTGAAGAAAGTACAGGAAAATCCATTAACTTCTATTTTAATTGCTGGAGGAATAGGCTTTTTGTTATCTCGATTAATGAAGAAATAATGGAAGTCTTAAAACAGTTAGAAGGTCTTATCGCTGCAAAAATATCTGTTTTTAAAACGGTTTGCTCTTTAATCCGTCTTGAAGCACGATTAGCTGGGCTTAGCCTTTTTCCTTTATTATTAAATATATGCATGCTGTTCGTTGTGTTAATTACAGCATGGTTAACGGCGATGTTCTTAACAGGGTATCTTGTGTTCCTGGTTTTAGGATATTGGGAGCTTTTGATTCCCCATCGTTTCCTGGTTTCTATTTCTCTTGTTTTTCTACTTAATGGAGGATTATTACTGGGATTACTTAAGTACTTATCCTTTAATTTAAATAGTATGAGTTTTCCAAAGACAAGAGAATTTTTTTCACAAAAGAGCGTAGAACATGAAAAACTCGAGAAAGCAGATAATAGCGCAAATTGAATTGATGAGTAATATACTCCAATCCCAGAAAAGCAGGGTTAGGGAACATGAAAAGTATTTTAGTGTAAGTGGGATTACTCGTTATCACTTAGCAACCTGGATGATGCTAATTTCTGCATTCTTTATAGGTTGGAATGCCGCACGAAAACATTGGAGTGGGAACGTGATGCGGCAAATAGTTGATATAGGGAAATTAGCGGTGCTTAATTCGTTCAAAAAAACAATTATCTCTTTTATAAAGTAATTGTTCGGATTTGGTGTTGATGCATAAGAGCTATGACCAAATACTACGATCGGAGACAGAATATCCTCCGTCGATGGGAATAATTGAACCGGTTATGAAATCTGAACCACTTGAAGAGAGAAAAACAGCCAAAGGTCCAATATCTTGAGGCTGACCCCATCTACCTAGAGGCGTTCTTTTCCGGATTTCCTCACCTCTATCGGTTTGAGGTAAAGAACCGTTAATTGCGGTTTCAAACCAACCTGGCAAAATAGCATTGACTTGTATGTTCCAGACACCCAGTTCTAATGCAAGCGAGCGTGTTAGGCCTAATATTCCTGTTTTTGTTGTCGCATATCCAATTGAATGAGGATGTCCATAAAGAGAATACATGGATCCTACATTAATAATTTTTCCCCGATGATGGATTTTCATGAGACGAGCCGCGCTTTGTGAACAAAGAAAAACCGAGGTAAGATTAGTGCTGATGAGTTGCTCCCATCCTTCAAGTGAGAGATCTAAAAGATGCTGATCTTCGTAGATACCTGCATTATTAATTAATATATCTAATTGTTCAAATTGGTCTGAAATGATTTTAAAACCATTGTGAATACTTTCTTTGCTTCGTACATTCATAGTGATTGGAATTAGCCCATATGTTTTGGCATGTTCTAGCTTTTCCTGATCTCGACCACTCACGATGACTTGTGCCCCAGCTTGCCGCAAGGCGATTGCCATAGCAAGACCTAGCCCTCCATTTCCGCCTGTGACTAAAGCAACGCAATTATTCAATGGGGTCTTTGAGTTCATAGTGATAATGTACCTTATTAATTGCAGTTAAAAATTCATCTAGATCTTCTTTTTTCAATGTAGGTGAAAGTGCAATATCAATATAGGAGCGGATGTGTTTAAAACTATTAGGGTAAAGATTGGGAATTTCGTGTCTTGCTATATCCTTGAATAAATAGCTCCAATCCCAAAATCGGCGTACATTGATTTTATTGAGATCTCCGAGGGCTTTTGTGTCTATACCTTCTGCAGTTAGCGCATCTGCAAACCAACAGCACTCTTTAATCGAACCATCTAATTCCAAAAGTAAGTTATCACCAAGAGGTAATACCTCCTCATGCCAGGTGCTGCGCGGCCTTAGGTGTTTTAAATGGGTCATACCTTGAATGGCATAATGATAATTTTGTGACAACAAATTGAGTCGCTTATTGAGTTTTTTTAATTGGGATAATCCAAGTGCCCCGCGAATTTCATCTAAGCGAAAATTAAATATGGGTAATGAGGTAAAATCAATGGCACACTGTTGCCCGCAAAAATGTTTTTCATAAAGACGCTCATAAGCTCCAGATAAAATAACGCATTTTAGGTAGAGTTCTCTATCATTTGTTAAAATAAATCCGCCTTCTCCAGTGTTTAATGATTTATCAGATTGAGTGCTGAATGCGCCTGCTAGACCATAGGTTCCTAAATATTTATTCTTCAATTTACATCCAAGACTGGGAACAGCATCCTCAATAATAGGCACACCATGTTTGCTCGCAAGCTCCATAATTTGTGGGAGAGGAGCAGGAAACCCTCTCATATGCACCACAACTAATGCACTCATATGAGGAATTTTTTTCTCAAGATCTGTTAAATCAATGTGGAGATCACGATCCACTTCGATAAGGACAGGTTTCAATTGAGCTTGGATAATGGCACTGGGTGTTGCAGTAAATGAATATGCGGGACAACCCACCAATGCATCGTTAGGTAAATTCAGAGCCATAAGGGGTAATGAAATTGCTGCAGTACCAGAACTTACAGCAAGAGCATATTCAGAGTTGAAGTAGTCTTTTAGTTCTTCTTCAAATTGACCTACTTTTGTATCCTTAATGTCACGATTATCATAACGAAATAATCGCTTACTTTTAATCACATCCAGAACAAGCTCCAGATCTTCTTCATCAATAATGACATTTCCTTTGTCATAGGTGGGCCAAGGTTTGGCTCGAACTGGGCTCCCACCATCTAATGCTAATTTTTCAAAAGAAGGGCATTCTTTTTTTCTACTACTCATACTACCTGTCTCCGTATTACCACTCAGGTTTGTAGTTCTTTATTTGTTTTTTTTTTATCAAGCCACAAGCGAAAGCGGGCTAATGATTTATTCCCCATAAATAGCCTGATTGTTGCAAGTACAATAAAACCTTTTAGAAATTGAAATTTAGAGCCCTTCCTAATCCAAAAGTCACATTCTTTTCCTTTTGTAGGTACAAATAATTTTTCATAGAAAATAATTTTGGGGAAAGGGATAGAAAAAAAATTATTGATATTTTTTCCATGAGTTCCAAAAATTAGGGGGCCGGGACGCAAACAAAGCACATCCATAAATAATATAAAATAAAGAAATACTACCCATGCGGAATGTTGCGAATTTTTTTCGATCCAAAGGCACGAAATTTCATGAGGATGTTGGCGATCAAAGTGATGATTACTATAGAGTTTTTGTAATTGCAATGGATTTAAAGGAAGAAAAGTTCGATAATTAGGGCCTGAGTTGATACAAAAGCCTCCTATCATTTTTTCCTCTGAATCTTTAAAAAAAATACGTACTTTAGAGCTTTTAAAATATTCTATATCTGCACGATTATGGGCCAATGATGAATAATTGGTTTCATAGATTTTAAGTAAACTATCATTTTTAATTATTTTTGTTTTAATCATCATCCTGGCTCAAAAAAACCCTATTTCCCAATTATAGAACATATTGGGATTTTTTTGCCCAGATGGTATGAAGGAGGAATCCTCATAAACCAAAAATCGATTAATGAGTCTTTGCTAAAAATACAATCGATTACAATGTGGCATAGCTCTGGATCCCGCATTCCTAAGTCAGTAACTTATTAATTAATTTGCGTGAATTTCGGGACAGTAGGTGGAGTTAACAAATAATCCCTTAAAAAATTAGGGATACGTTGCTCCAACCAAAATTGTTTTTTCTCAGCAATAAATCCTACATGACCTCCATGCTGGCTCAACTCTAGAAGGATATCTGGGGATAATTCATCAACTGTAGGAAGGACATCCGGGGTCATAAAAGGATCGTCCAATGCATGAATAATTAACGTAGGTGTCGTGATTTGAGATAAGTACTGCCTCGAACTGGATTTTTGATAATACTCATGGGCATTAACAAATCCATGTAATGGAGCAGTTATTTGTTCGTCAAATTCATGCAGGGTTTTTATTGAATACAATTTTTGTTTGGAAAGTGGTAATTGGCAATTGATAATATCCAATTTTTGTAAAAAGACGGTCCGTAATTTTTCGAGCAGATGTGCTTGATATACCCGAGAAAATCCTTTGTTTATCTTTTGAACCACATTATGCAATTGAAACGGTACAGAAACCGCGACTGCTGCATCAATTAGGGATTGGGAGCTATTTTCTCCTAACCATTTGAGGAGTATATTGCCGCCTAATGAAATACCTACTACCGCTTTTTTGGTTGTGGGTTCTCTAAGGTTTAGTACATTGAGAAAATAAGCCAAATCATCGGTATCGCCTCCGTAATAAGCGCGCGGCAGACGATTGGGTTCTCCACTTGCGCCACGGAAATTCATTAAAACTGCTCGATAACCTGATTTATTGAATGCATGGAATAATGTCGAAACATAAGCCGAATTGATATTTCCACCTAATCCATGAAGTAAGATAATTAAAGGAGCATTATTGTCTAATCCATTTGTTTTCCACGATAAATCAATAAAATCTCCATCAGGTAACTCTAAACGTTCACAAGAATCTACAGCAGTATTTGTTCGATGGGTGAACGTTCGATACAGAGTTTGTCCATGATTATTGGTAAGCCACCAAAGCGGCTTAAATTCACTATGAATGATCATACTCTGTTACCTATGAATTGGATTTTATTTAATCTGTTTAGTGTTGTCTTAACCTATAAGTATAAAATACTACTAGGAAGAAATAAATGGAGTACTAAAGTGTAGTTTACGTTGAATTTTCATTGCTAAAGTATTCATCTGCATTTAAATTATCTCATTGAGAGTAACATTTTTTCAATAAATTCAGTGGTTAAGATTATTGACGGTGAGTTTTTCTATAAAGGGAGGTTTGATGCAAGTCAAGGCAGCGGTAGCATACGAGGCAGGGAAACCATTGGTGATTGAAACAGTTGATTTGGAAGGTCCTAAAAAGGGAGAAGTACTGGTTGAAATTAAGGCGACAGGTGTGTGTCATACCGACGCATTTACATTATCTGGTGATGATCCTGAAGGTATTTTCCCAGTTATTTTAGGGCATGAAGGAGCTGGTATTATTGTCGATGTTGGTCCAGAAGTAACCTCCCTCGAACCTGGTGATCATGTAATTCCCTTATATACACCCGAATGTCGTCAGTGTGACTATTGTCTTTCTCAGAAAACCAATCTTTGTCAGGCCATTCGAGCAACACAAGGACAGGGGGTGATGCCTGATGGAACAAGTCGTTTCAGCCTTAATGGAAAAAAAATATTCCACTATATGGGGACATCGACTTTTGCAAATTATATTGTATTACCTGAAATTGCAGTTGCGAAAATTCGCAAGGATGCTCCTTTTGATAAAGTATGTTACATCGGCTGCGGCGTTACTACAGGGATAGGGGCTGTAATTTATACCGCAAAAGTGACCCCAGGTTCCCGCGTTGTTGTTTTTGGCTTAGGTGGCATTGGGCTTAATGTAATTCAAGCTGCTCGTATGGTTGGAGCCGATCAGATTGTGGGTGTGGATATTAATCCAGACCGAAGAGCTTTAGCTGAAAAAATGGGGATGACGGACTTTGTTAATCCTATGGAAGTGGATAATGATTTGGTAGCGCATCTCGTTGAACTGACTAAAGGCGGCGCAGATTATAGTTTTGAATGTGTAGGTGATGTCAAATTAATGCGTCAGGCATTGGAATGTTGCCATAAAGGTTGGGGCGTTTGTACGATCATTGGCGTTGCAGGTGCTGGAAAGGAGATAGCCACCAGACCGTTCCAACTGGTTACCGGTCGAGTATGGAAGGGCTCGGCATTTGGTGGAGCCCGTGGCCGTACGGATGTACCTAACATTGTTGATTGGTACATGGAGGGCAAAATCAATATCGATGATTTAATTACTGAGGTTTTTCCTTTTGAACAGATTAATCACGCCTTTAACTTAATGAAACAAAGAAAGTCAATTCGTACAGTGCTCACTTATTAAGGGATAATTAATGGCTATTGAGCTTCTAGAAGAGCATTACTGTTTTGATGGTATTCAACGAGTTTATTCACATCAATCCAATGTGACCCATTGTACTATGCGTTTTGGCCTTTTTTTGCCTCCTCAGGCGCAGAAACAAAGCGTTCCTGTTTTATATTGGCTTTCAGGATTAACCTGTACAGAGCAGAATTTTATTACTAAGGCTGGAGCCCAACGAATCGCTGCTCTTTTAGGTATCGCCCTTGTTGTACCCGATACCAGCCCCCGAGGAATTGATTTGCCTGGTGATCGAGATAGTTATGATTTTGGTGTTGGTGCTGGATTTTACTTGGATGCCACGCAGGCACCTTGGTCAAAATATTATAATATGGCCACTTATGTACATGAGGAATTGCCTGATTTGCTACTGCAATATGCGCCACTGAATCATCATGCTTGTGGTATCTTTGGCCACTCAATGGGAGGCCATGGAGCGCTTACTTTGGCATTGAAATATCCTCAGCAATATCGCTCTGTTTCCGCGTTTGCTCCTATTTGTGCCCCATCTCAATCCCAATGGGGGCAAAAAGTATTCACTGGTTATTTGGGGCCGGATAAGAAACAGTGGAAGGAGTATGATGCGTGCGAACTCATTGCGGAGAGGGGGTGGCCGCATCAATGCATTTTGATCGATCAGGGTGTTCAGGATCCTTATTTAAAAGAGCAACTCAAACCCGGATTATTTCAGGCAGCATGTGTAAGGGCAAAGGTTGCGCTTAATTTACGTATGCATGAAGGCTATGATCATAGCTATTATTTTATCGCAAGCTTTATTGAGGATCATTTACGTTTTCATGCATCAATATTGTATGAAAATCATTAATAAAGCCAATCAAAAAATACTTGTCAACAGAGGATTTTTTATAAAGTAAGCCTTTCAGTTGGCAAATCGGATTTTGGGAGTGGAGCATCGAACGACTCATTATCTTTGAGAAAATTAAACAATTTGTATCCTATTTCCTCGTAATGAAGTATTATCTTTCCAGGTGAGTTGCTGATTTTTTTAGGTTTTATTGTCATGAAAAAAGTATTATGTTTATCTGCACTGATGATGGTATTGAACCATTCAAGCTTTGCATATCCACTGCCAAATCCTTTTCCCCCATTTCGTATTGCTGGAAACTTGTACTATGTAGGCACTGATGATCTTGCTAGTTATCTGATAGTCACTCCAAGAGGGAATATATTAATCAATAGTGATCTTGAAGCGAATGTTCCCATGATTAAAGCCAGCATAGAAAAACTAGGTTTTAAATTCAGTGATACGAAAATTTTGCTCATTAGTCATGCTCATTTTGATCATGCTGCCGGCAGTGAATTAATTAAGCAACAGACAAAAGCAAAATATATGGTTATGGATGAAGATGTTTCTTTGATCCTATCTGGTGGCAAATCTGATTTTCATTATGCAAATGATACCAGTACTTATTTTCCTCAAAGTACTGTTGATAAGGTACTTCACGACGGAGAACGGGTGGAATTAGGTGGGACCGTATTAACTGCTCATTTGACACCGGGGCATACTAAAGGCTGTACCACTTGGACACTAAAACTAAAGGATCACGGGAAACAATATCAGGCGGTCATTATAGGAAGTATGGGCGTGAATCCTGGCTATAAATTGGTCGATAACATAACTTATCCAAATATAACTCAGGATTATAAGCACTCCATAAAGGTACTGGAATCACTGCGTTGTGATATTTTTCTAGGAGCCCATGCTGGAATGTTTGATCTGAAGAATAAGTATACATTATTGCAAAAAGGGAAAAATAACCCCTTTGTTGATCCCGCAGGTTGTAAAAAATATATTGAACAAAAGGCACAGGATTTTTATACAGAACTTAAGAAGCAAGAACCTGCTTAATCACTTTGCCTTTACCCAGGCTAGAACGGTATGATTTTCTTTCATAAAGATTTGTAGCCTGTTCAGCCTAGCGGAAATCCAGGTTAACGTTTCATCTTCGATTTTTACAAAAACAATCCACTAAATGATCATCGACCATGCCAACGGCTTGCATATAGGCATACATGATTGTTGACCCGACAAAACTCATTCCTCTTTTTTTCAAATCTTTAGATAAGGCATCTGATTCTGATGTACTCGCAGGAACTTCTTGGAGTGTTTTAGGATAATTTATTTTAGGTTTTCCACCCACAAATCCCCAGACGTACTTGTCGAAGGATCCAAATTCCTGTGCAATTTTAAGGAATGCTAAGGCATTTTTGCGAGCCGAGAACACTTTAAGACGATTGCGAATAATTCCTGAATCAGTCAGTAGGGTATTTAATTCCTTATCAGTCATTTTGGCTACACTATGAGGATCAAATTGTTTGAATGCCTTGCGGTATCCTTCTCGACGTTTGAGAATTGTTTCCCAGCTTAATCCGGCTTGTGCTCCTTCAAGCAAGAGCATTTCAAAGTGCTTTTGATCATTGTGTACAGGAACTCCCCACTCTATATCATGATACTGTTCATAATGAGGCTTACCAACTCCAACCCAGGTGCAACGTTTCATGATGAGCAATTTCTCCTATATGATCCGGATTTGTGTAGGTGTGGTGATGTTTATAATTTATTTTTTAATCATAACGTTTTTAAGGTGTAAAGACTATTTTAATTCGCGTTTTGCTCGCTTGTTTGCCTGATAAACAATTGCTTCGGCTTGTATTTGTTCTGGAATGCCTTAAAATTCACTACATACGATAACTTTATATTTATTTAGAGAGCTTCATGTCCGATTTTTATCAGGATTTTAATACAAGACGAACTTTTGCAATTATTTCTCACCCTGATGCCGGTAAAACGACCGTAACCGAAAAGTTACTATTGTTCGGAGGCGCAATTCAATTGGCAGGAACCGTTAAAGGACGTAAAGCCGATCGACATGCGACTTCAGATTGGATGGAAATGGAAAAAGAACGTGGGATTTCTATTACAACTTCGGTAATGCAGTTTGTTCATAATCAGCATGTCATGAATTTGTTAGATACCCCAGGACATGAGGATTTTTCTGAAGATACTTATCGTACCTTGACAGCAGTGGACTCAGCCTTAATGGTTATTGACGTGGCCAAAGGGGTAGAGGAACGAACCGTTAAATTGATGGAAGTATGTCGTTTGCGTGATACGCCGATTATGACTTTTATAAATAAACTGGATCGTGAAGGCCGTGATCCCATTGATTTACTTGATGAGGTAGAGTCTGTTTTAGGGATCCAATGTGCTCCCGTTACCTGGCCTGTTGGTATGGGAAAGCGCTTTAAAGGTATTTATCATCGCTATGAAGATACAGTGTATTTATATCAACCGGGTAAGAATGCACAAAAGCAAGATGCTGTGCAAATCAAAGGATTGGATAACCCTCAATTGGATGAACTATTAGGTGATAGTGCCCAGGAGTTACGCGACGAAATTGAGTTAGTTAAGGGGGCTTCCCATGAATTCAATTTGGACGATTATTTAGCGGGAAAAATGACACCGGTTTATTTTGGTTCTGCAATTAATAATTTTGGTATCAAAGAGTTACTGGATGATTATGTGCGTTATGCTCCAGGCCCGCAATCTCGAACAGCTCAAGAGCGAACTGTATCAGCAGATGAACAAAATTTTTCTGGGTTTGTGTTTAAAATCCAGGCTAATATGGATCCGAAGCATAGAGACCGGATTGCATTTTTACGTATCTGTTCAGGAGCTTACAGAAAAGGAATGAAAATCAATCATCTGCGTATTGGAAAAGAAGTGCAAATTTCTAATGCGTTAACCTTTATGGCTGGTGATCGTTCCCATACAGAAATTGCTTTACCTGGCGATATTATTGGTTTACATAATCATGGAACGATTCGCATAGGGGACACTTTTACTCAAGGTGAGCAATTAAAATTTACGGGTATTCCCAATTTTGCTCCTGAATTGTTTCGATTGGTACGTTTGAAAGATCCATTAAAGAGTAAAGCTTTATTAAAAGGTTTGATTGAATTATCTGAAGAAGGAGCAACACAGGTATTTCGACCATTAAACAGCAACCAATTAATCTTGGGGGCGGTTGGTGTGTTACAGTTTGATGTCGTAGCTCATCGTTTGAAACATGAATATAAAGTGGATTGTATTTATGAAACAGTAAGCGTTGCGTGTGCTCGTTGGGTTTATTCAGATGATGATAAGGCAATGAGTGAGTTTCGAACAAAAGCGTATGACTATTTAGCTTTGGATGGAAGTGATGCGTTGATGTATCTTGCCCCGACTCGGGTTAATTTGACCATGGCTGAAGAGCGATATCCTAAAATTAAATTCCATGCGACGCGGGAACATTAGAACGAAAGTGTCTTAGTAGCCCGGGTGTCCCGAAGCAAAACCCGGGCTTGCAGCGATCAGAATTCCTGCTCTCTTCGCTGCATCTCGACTAAGTATGTCTAAAGGGATTTTCTAAATAGATGGTGTATTAAGCAGTACAAGTTGCTTTTACTGTGTGTGCACCGAAATTAGTAATTTCAACTTTTGCGCCAGATTCAGCACTTAATTTCAGATTTTCATTTTGATGAACAGTGATTCGTAACGACTCTCCTGCTGATAGAGTGATGTCATTAACTTTTCCTTTTTTAGCTAATGCTACAACTAAAAATTCATCTCCGTCATCTTCGGTAGTAATTTTACAATTGGCTTCTACTGGCCAGAAAAGATAATTAAGAAATATTTGCGGATCATTGCTAGGCAATTCATATTCAATCGTAACTCCACGCTGGAGTAAATGACTTTCGGTTGAATATGCGCTTGTGCTTAAAGATGCAGCAATACATAATAAGCCAAGTCCAAATTTTCGTAACATTATATAACTCCATAATGATAATAACTGAGCTAAGATACATTTATTTTATAGGTATGGCAAATTAATCTCATTCAAGTTTTTAATGAGTAATAAATATGAAGTCATCGACAAAGTCTGTGTTCCCGACTTCAAAGATCAACAAACCACTTCATTATCTACACTGAAATGCACAATTTACGTATATTCATTAAGTACCTTATAACGTACCGACTCTAAAATAAGGGGAACCAATTACCACTTATTGAAGAGATTATGGCTTTAGGATTATTTAAATTTAGGGGTACTAAAAGTACTTTGAGAAAAGAATCATCAAATATAATTCTGCAAGCAGACGGTTGGGGTAGAAATTGGTTTGATTGCATTAAAAAAGAAGAGGGGCCAATAACAAAAGAGTTGTTGGAAGAAGCGTTTGATATGATGGAGATTGAGCGCGAAAAAGCTGAGATTATCCTCGTTACCCAGGAAATGGCTAAAAGAATAGATTTGCTGCCCAAGAGATTCACTTCAGTTGTGTTTTTTAACCGACTCTTTACCTATCCTGGTTCAATATCCAAACCAGCTGAGCAATCGAAAGAGGATTGCATTAACTATCTAAAACAGCTTCCTGATTGTGTTACTAAGGTTGAGCTAAACCTCTATTATAAATGGAGTCGTCCAGAAGAAGTAATAAAGGTTATACCCAAAAACGTGACTCATTTTACTATTAATGCGGACGTTATTGAAAATTGTACGTACGAAGAGCTAATTCCATTTTTTAGTAGTTTCCCTAGCCAGATAAAAGAAATTTCTCTATTAGGCAACGATACTAAAATACTGGCTTTTGATGATAAAGTATTACGTGATTTGATAATAAGATTACCTCTTTCTGTTAAAACACTTACTGTTCCTAGGGATGATTTAAGCATTTTCAACCTTGCTACAGAAAGAAAAATAAATCTGGATGAATACAGAAAAAAAGAGTACTTTCCTCAAAGCTATGATGATCTTACTGATTCGGTTTCAGAAGATTTATTTCAAAAGGCAAAAAATCTTTTAAATGATTATACAAAGAGTGCTAGTTGGTGTCCTGGATTCGCTCTTTTTGCTACGTTTCACTGGAATCGGCATTATGTGGATCAAGTGAATAAAATACTGCAAGAAAGTACCAATATAGAAGACCTATTGGGAAGACTTAAAGCGATCGAGATGCAAAAAGATTTCAATCCCACAGGTTCTCTGGCACGTCGAATGTATTACATAAAGAATATGCAGCATCAGGTTCGAAAGTTGGATAATGACGTTGTTGAAGTACCTAAATATAATTAATTAAAATAGAGTGTTTCACTTGGGTTCTGAGTAAAGTATAAAATCGCTCCCTTAGCCTGATGAGTACAGGCTAACGAGGAGTGATTCCTACAAATTAAATACTTAAATTAAAATACATGAAGAAGAGGAGGCGGTTTTTTTCTTGTCGTTATGCTGCTCTCTTTTGGCTTCATCGAGGAAGATTTTTCCTCCTCTTTTTAAGTTTAATTTAGCGCCTGAAAATTGAGGAGCAGATTGTGCTGAGGCGACTGAAGTTTCAAGCATTTCAATACCAAAGTTTAGGTAATGAATGGTTCGAATCTCACTATTTACCAATCCTTGCACGCTATGTTGATAGTATTCAAGCGGGTCTTCTTCAACAGTAGAAACACTAAAAAATGAGCTGGAGGCTATTTTATTTGACTCCACATTATTGTTGTTGAGCAGCGCACGCATTGCTTTAGTAAAAAATGGGATGCATGCTGCATTATCATTAAAGCTTCGATAAAATGGGCAAGCAAAACCTTCTTCTCCAATTTGAAAGATCGTTTTTCCATCAATTTGCTTACAAAAATCTTTACTCGCATAAAGAGACAATGTAATGGTAGAAATTTTCAAACTGTTGTCTTCAATTGTTTCCCCCGCTAGATGGTGTCTGCCTTTCAAATAGGTGTTTATGGTCTCAAATAAATTACGGGGAATTTTTCCCTTATCTGCGAGAGTGTATGGTGCTTTGAACGTAGCCTCCTTCATGGCTTGATAAGTAGGCTCATCAATAAAAATCCTTAACGAAATGGGAGTCTGTCCATCCTTTAGATGACCTACATATTCAGAAACAAGATTTTTCGTATAAGCAAGGACTCCTGGAACTTCTGTGATTTTATTAAGAGAACGCGTTGCACCCACTGCTTTATATTTAACTTCAACCGCATACCGCAAGGGTTCATTGATCTGATCTTCGCCATTAAATACTTGAGGATGAATAATACCCCGTAAACCGCCGCTCCCTACAAAATAATTAGTATCAGGGTATTGTTTTTGTAATTCATCAAAGTCTTTTACTTCCTGATATTGAATTTTAATTCCAATGGATGTGGCATATTCTCTAAGTTTTTTTTCCAAGTCGCTTATTATCACTTTGGAGGGGATGCTATCCAGCACTTCTCCAAAGCCTTTACTTCTATCCATTTCTGCAAAGGAACTTTGTTCAACATACATCGCATGATTGCGTGTAGGAATCTCATATTTTTCAAACATAAGAATTTCTTTTTCTGGACATTGTAGTTTTAATTGTATAGCCCCTAAAAGACCAATAGGTCCTGAGCCAATAAAAATAATATCAGTCATATTTATTTGTATTATTTATAAACAGAAAAGTATAATAACAAGTCTTGACTTATTTGTATGTGTTTTTTTAATCAGTTCATTGAAATAAGGTCTTAGGCAATTATTCCTTCTGGGGAAGAATGCTTTTTATTGAGTTAATAATTATATAGAGGAGGGGCTTCGAATCTGATAAGCCTTATTGGTCACGCATTATGGTACTCTTCAGAACATACACTTCTTAAACTAAAATATACCTTATCTTACTGATAAATATTAGATATATGATAGCATTCAACCTGTTGTACTAAGGTTAGAAAGTGTGTCTAAAAACTATTACAGATTAAATTGAACACCGTAGTACATAGAGGATTTTGAATATGCCTAAAGAGCAATTATCAAAAATAGTAGTCATTGAATCCAATTACCAGATAGATGCAAACTCGCGGCCAAAGTCTGGCTTCCTGCCGATGCATCGAAAAATCCCGAAATCACTCTTAAACATAGCTTTAAAGTAGAATTAATGAAAAAAACTGGAGAAAAACCAATGCATCGAAAAATGGAAGGGTATTATAAAAAAGAAAAATGTGATGTACCTCGAGAAAAAGGTCAAGACCTATCTTCATATGATTTGATTCTTAAGTTATTAGGGCCCTATGGAACAGATACACGTATAATTCGTGATGAGAATAATGAGGTTATTGGCTGTTTAAGTGTACCAGTACCTAATTTTAGGCCTGTACAATCAGAAGAAGATCCAGAACAAAATTTAGAAACACAAAAAGTAGCTGAATGTGTACAAATGACTTTGCCACTAATGCTTATTCAAGAGGATGATTTGCATTTTGATTCAAGAACAGAAGAGCAGTCTTTCGTTCCTCGCTCTTTTAAATAAAGGACAATGTAAATAAAAACAATCGGTTACCTTTTATGAATTTGTATACTTCCTTAAGCTTCCTATTGTATTTGGCCTATTAATCAAAATAAGCTTGAGCAAACTGAGTTGAAAAGTTTTACTACCCGATAAAAAAAGATAGTTAATTTGGATACTTCTAATGAAGCAATTAATCTTTTTGGTCTTAAATTTGGTCAGATTGTACGTTGGCGAGGGCGCAGTATTCTTACAATTGGCGTTGAGCCTGATGCCAAGATGTTATACTTCTAAATCGAAGATGATATAGCGGTATCTTTTGGGGATCATATTAAGCCAGACGGCAATATAAAAGAGCTTCCAGAGTTTGAGGTTACAAATATGGTTCTATCAGAATTTTTTATTTATAAAAAATTCACTGAATTGAATCAAGTTTTTGCTCCCAAAGTAAAAGAAAAAGAAAAAAACCTTTGATACAGCCAGGTACGCTGGCTGTATATTTATATTGGCTTACTTCTTAGCTGCTTGCTGTCACGATACTCCTCTACAATGGTTTTTGCTGATTTAAAAAAGGGATGAAACTTAGATAGCTTGAAAATATTCAAGGCTATATCGGATGCATTTATTTTATGGTGTAACAAATAATCCGCGCTGCTTGCCTGATAGCGCATATTGTTTAATTCGTATTTCTGCTGCGGTGGAAGAAGCTTGAGTAGTGTTTTGTCTTTTTCTAGCAAAAAATCAATGATGTGATAATGATTTTGTTGTATGGCATAATAAAAAACATCTTGAATGAGTTTACGCGGAGTTTTGTCTTTGTCTATGTGTCGTGTAATAACGCCAAAATACACTGCTGCCGATTTAAGCTCCCAAGAATTTGTTACAGGCATTACTTCCTGCAGCTTAAAAGGGGCATTTGTTACAAGAAACTTGAGTAACTCGAGAGAACCATTCATTCCAGCAACTTGAAAAGCAAAACCATTCTCTGCTGCAATCATTTCTTGTAGTTTGTCCGGAGCCTTTTTTGCAAGAAAGCGAAGTACCTCAAGGTTGCCCTTCTCTGCAGCCTTTCGAAAAGCAAAATAATTCTCTGCAGCAATCATTTGTTGGACCATGTCAGGGGCTTTTTCTGCAAGAAAGTGTAGTACATCTATACGACCATTCATCGCTGCCCAGCGAAACGCATTAAAATCCTTTGCGGCAATCATCTTGAGCAGTTTGTCAGGAGCTTTTTCTGCAAGAAATTGCAATACCTTAAGATGACCGTTTTTTGCAGCCATACGAAAAGCATAATAATCCTCTGCGGCAATCATCTCTTGCAGTTTGTGAGGCGCTTTTTCTGCAAGAAATTGCAATACCTCAATATTTCCCTCTTCTGCTGCCATGCGAAAAGCAAAATAATCCTCGGCAGCAATCATTTCTTGTAGTTTTTCAGAGGCTTTTTCTGCAAGAAAGTGCAGTACCTCAAGATGACCGTGCTTTGCTGCCATGCGAAAAGCATAATAATCCTTTGCAGCTATCATCTCTTCGATCTTGCCAGGGGCTTTTTCTGCAAGAAAGCGGAGTAATTCAATTTGGCCCTTTTCTGCTGCCCTGCGAAAAGCCCAATAGCGTCCTGCAGCAACCATCTCTTCAATCTTACTTGGAGCTTTTTCTACTAGAAATTGCAATATCTTAAGACGTTCTGCTCCTTGAAAAGCAAAATAACTCTCTGCAGCAATCATCTCTTCAACCTTACCTGGAGCTTTTTCTGCAAGAAAGCGTAAGACCTCAAGATGGCCGTTTTTTGCAGCCATACGAAAAGCATAATAATCCTCTGCGGCAATCATCTCTTGCAGTTTGTCAGGAGCTTTTTCTGCAAGGAATTGCAGCACCTTGAGCTGACCCTTTTCTGCTGCCCTACGAAAAGCATAAAAGCGTAAAGCGGCAATCATTTTTTGCAGTTTGTTAGGAGCTTTTTCTGCAAAAAATTGCAATACCTCAAGATTTCCTTCTTCTGCTGCACATCTGAATGCCTCATAGTTATCGAGAGCAATCATCTCCTGCAATAGTTGAGGAGTGTTTTTTGCGAGATAGATTAACCCTTTCACATACCCCAATGTGCTCAAGACAGTTAGAAAGTTATATATCAAAGCTTGATCGGAGAGGTGTGTGTTTTTTGCCAATTGATCTAATTGTTCCTGAGTAATTTGTATTGGATCGGTTAAAAACTGTGCTAAAAGGGGGGATGAGCGAGTAAAAGTAGCTGTCATTATTGTGCCTTATGATGTTTCAATAACTCTTAAAATTCAATGAATTAGTAATTGGCCACTTTGTTTGATTTTAACTCTTGTTGTATGTGTTGAGAATGCCATTTTTTGGAATCTTAATTTTTCCAAATTGGAAATTTCCATACTGAAGATAGGGGGTGAGTGTCCTGCACTCGACTTCTGAAATGATGGTTGAGCATCTTGGCCTGATAGGCTTGGTACAGGAAATATTTCGTCAAAAAAGAGAATATATCGGGATTTTTCTTTGCAAGAGAGTATGTTCATTCAATTCAGTTGAAGAAACTCACCGAATGGAGCGCTTTCTCTCTAAGTAGTCAGCAAGTGCAGATACTTTAATAAGAAGAAAATTCTAACCTATAATCTGAATAGGTAAGTTTCTGGTATTAATGTGAATAAGGATTTTTTATGATTAATTGGAGTAAATTTAAATCGTTTTTTTTAAGTTTCATAGGTTTATCATCAACACTCTTTACTCCAGATATTTATGCTGCGAATAAATCACTCTTTCAAAATATAGGCCAGTTACCAACATCTGTGATCTCTACAACTCCTGGAAACAACAGTTTACCTTTAACTCAAACAATAACTAATGAAGCGCTTCATTATAGCCTGAAGATTCCTGCTGGTTGGAGTTATAAAAGAAATAATCAAGATTTACAAATTTTTGATGCTGAAAAAATGCCTATGATTTTTATCGTTGCTATTAATGACACTGAGCCTTCTGGGACTAAGCAAAAATTAGATGATTTATTTAATCATTATAGTCCTGAAAAAGCGGCTTTTATCCAAGAGATTGTAGGTAGTTCAGCGCCTAGTTATAAATTGATCAAGGAAGGGATGTTAACAAAGCCTAGTGTTAATGGTCCTTTAAAAGGATATTTTTTTATTATGGAAGCAACGATGTATAACCATAACGTACAATTCGCTAATCTTCTTATCCAACGTCCTTCAGAACCTCGTTATTTAATATTTACTTATTTATATCGTTTAGAGCAAAAATCCCCCCAAAATATAGACACTGAGTTAGCCATTTTTCAGTCATGGACTCTTTAGTTCAATGCTCGTTATTTATTCGAGGCAAGCAATAGCCCGTAAGAAGCAAAGCGGATTACAGGATTATTCATCAAGGTTCACGGAGTTTTAGGTACATTTTGCTTCTTACGAGCTACGTTGCATCTGCTTTTTTGAGTCAGTTTAACGAGTAAATAATAGGGGTTGATAGTCCTCGATGTACAAAATTGGCTATTTTTAAGGTATAGCTATGTCCCATAGAACCGCATCCTAACGCAAATAGATTTTTTTCAAAGAAATCCTTTGCAGTTTGATTATTTAATGCGGTCTTGCTGAAATAGGGTATGCTCTATCTAGAGTATTAACGTGATCCACTACTGCTTTTAGCAATCCTTTTCCACTTTTTTATGAGGTGCATCCTCTTTTATCGAATAACATCGCGAAATCATCGATGTTGGGGAGATCATCATATCCTTTATTTAAAAAAAATGTGCCACTGATTCCAAAGAATTCGTTGGAGTAACTTCTATAGGTGGATGGCCCATATCCTAATGCAATACCCTCATCCTCAGCGATAAAAAAAGCGAATTCATTTTTTTCAAAATTACTGTTCTCTTCTTCTGAAATATCCTTTTCCAAAAAATTTATCATATCTTGCACCGATTCACACCAAAAGTGGTGTAAATCTGAGTTATATTGTTTAGAGTAATTTTGATAAAAAAATTCATTGTCTGTTTTTTGCCTTACGTACGAGAGATAATAGGTTTTTTTTCAAGTTTGAATTGCGCGTAGTTTAATTTTCTGAACTTTATGTGATATACATCCTTATTTTACGAATTGACTCTAAGATAACGCTGAGCGAGTCCGCGTGCGCCAATGCAATCTTGCATGCAAAAAAATCTGCGGTAATGCGAGAGAGCTATTTAATGATAATCTTAAGCAAATTTCAACGATACATTGCAAACAAGGAAGTAGTTTTCCACCTATGCTGACGTGGTTTTAATGTGTTCCAACTATAGGGGACACGTTGTTCAGATCACAAACCAAATAGGAGTAATACCTTGGTAAAAACCAGCCTAGTTTTTGGAGCAGTGCTTGTATCTTGCTAGGTGCCAATTGATTCTTGTTAATCGAGAAGACTAACTCATGTTGCTCCGTTTCTGGTAGATAAACGAGTTTGATTTTGGCGTCGTTGATACCGAAATGTTGCATGATCGCTTCAAGTAATTTTATTGAGGTATTGGGTAGGATCTGCGCTGGCACATCGTTGATAAGGATATCAGATCCTTCTCGAATAAGCTGGGCTCGTGGTTTATCTGTTTTGAAGGAATGATCTTCTGGCTCAGCAAACGTCCGGTAGAGATAAAAACCAAGGACATCGCCATAGCTGAGATCGATAGCTTGTTTGGGATTACGTGCCTCGATGGCGATGCCAACCCCTTCATTAATTAAGAACGAATCGATAAGCTCAGGAATGTTATAGCTTGTTATGGTGCTGTTGTCATCAGGAATGGTTGCAGTAAGTTCAAGATTATAGTAGGTGAGACCTTCGGGATTGAAGATAATTTCAGGTTCACCACTAGTAAAGAGAGCGTGGGGAAGGCACATTATGAGACGATTATACCAAGCAGCTTTTCTGTTGGAATTGTCTATCTCAAATAGGGCTCTTAGTTCTTGAGTGGCTGACACAGAAGCAGCTTTTTTTTCGGGTGTATCCATAGAGTTTATCTTCATTTAAAAAATGCATTGTATCAAAAATATCATAATGAATAATATTAACTGTCCCCAAAGACAAGGATTTAGTATGTTTTCTGAATTTGAAACGATTTGCTGATAACCATATTATGTCATAAGTGATATATCGCTTTTTTTGTTTAATGTCTATTAATGTGCAATTTAATTTTCGGTCGACTACGTCCCAACATTTTATTCGCGACTCGAAGTAAAAAAGAACACCATATTCCATACAATACGGATAAATGCATCAAATATAAAGAACGATAAGCCAGTTGAGCCACTTTGCCGCCAACAAAATAGCGGATTTTTCCCATTCCTGTAATATCTCCATAAGTACCGTAGCAACTTAATGCGATTAAAGATCCTTTATCTTCATATTTAAAATCAAGCAGCTCTTTGTTATTTAATCTATTTTTTAAGGATTTTGCTAATAAATATGCTTGCTGGTGAGCTGATTGAGCACGGGGTGGGACAGGTTTTCCTGTAGCTAGATCCATCACATTTGCACAATCCCCTATAGCAAAAATATGTTCATCATCTGTAGTTTGTAATGTTGAATTAACCATTAACCGATTTAAATTATCTACAGCTAACCCATCAAGAGTTGACAAAAAGTTCGGCGCTTTAACACCAGCTGCCCAGATACACATACTTGCAGGCAGAATTTTCCCACTTTTAGTATGAACTCCTTCACTGTCAATTTGACTTACAATTTCATTGGTTAGAATTTCAATCCCTAACTCTTGTAATTTTTTAGTTGTTAAAGTTGAAAGCAATTCGGGAAGAACAGGTAATATCCGAGGAGCTCCTTCAACTACTGTAATTTTAGCTAATTTTTTAATGGCATTATTAAATTGATATTTTTCCGTCTGATTGAGGGTATGGAGTAATTCTGCACCCAGTTCAATGCCTGTAGCGCCACCTCCAACAATGACAATATTAAAGTTCTGGTGTGTTTCTTCCTCAAGCGCATACTGTAGACATAATAGTCTGTCTACATATTTTCTTTGAAAATGGTTTGCTTGATCAAGATTATCAATACTCAAACAATGCTCCTTAACCCCTGGAGTATTAAAATCGTTACTTTGACTTCCTACAGCAATAATTAATGTGTCGTATGTTAAAGTTCGTTCTGGGACTATAAGATTTTGTTCTTCATCCTTTATAGCAGCAATATGGATGACCTTTTCTTTGCGATTTATACCAATCATAGTTCCTGGCTGGTAATTATAATAATGGGATATCGAGTGAGAGTAAAAATTGAGCTGATCCATATTTGAATCGAGAGATCCGGCAGCAACTTCATGCAATAGAGGTTTCCATATATGGATTTCTTGTTTATCCAAAAGGGTAATCTTGGCTAATTTTTTCTTTCCCAAATCTTTACCCAACCGTGTAACTAACTCAATTCCACCGGCTCCGCCACCCACAACTACAATATGATGTGGTTCTTTACTCATTTTGGTATCCTTAACTTCTAAATTTGAGATAAAGCGCTCTATGTCTATAATCCTTAACTAAAGCTGTGGATTTACCGCGTTTTACCCTTCAGTATAAAGTAGCTAATACCTAATACCGCACCATATACAATATGGCCTACTAAAGCAGGTATATTTTGTTTTATGCCTTCAATAGTCCATTTAGCAAATAAAGGATCGCCAGAAGAAAGAACGGGTAAGAAAGTCATAGGTCCACCCACCCACATCGCAAAACCAAATAAAACCCCCAGAACTAGAGCTACTAACCAGGAATTAATGAACCATCCTAACACCAGAGCAAAACCAATACCGCTTCCTATGCTCACTACAGTATGAACTAACAAGCCACCTGTTACTGTAGGCATGTTAATAATCTTGCCTAATGTTTCAAGCATTCCTGCATGGGCTAAAAAAAAAGCAAAAACAATTCCAGCAATAATTCCTGCTATTGCGCCTTGCCAAATCCAATTGATATTTTTCACGATAGTTCCTTAAATGAAATCTATAATGTTACTACTTGTTAATATAGATCAAATTTTGAAATGAAGTGGCTCCATCGAATGAATTTTTTATTGTGATATCGACTACCATCACATATCAAAAGGACTCGTAAGAAAGTTCAATTAAGGAATCCCGTAATCCGCTGCGTTCCTTACGGGCTATGTGCTTAAGCTCTCTTCGATCTTATGATTTGAGTTCTATACTATTATTAGTGTAAATATTTTAATTTTTTATTCAAATGCATCATCAAATTTTAGCCTTCATCTTTATGGCTTTTTCTACTGTCGTTTCAGCACAGTGTATCCAAGACCAATATGGAGAAGTAGTTTGTGGGAAGGGTGCTTGCCTTATAGACAGTAAGCTCAAGGTGGTTTGCTCACCTTATAAGAATGGCGAATGTGAAAAAGATTATTATGGGAAAGTTATTTGTGGTCCTGGGCAATGTTTACGAAATCGTGACGGCACTGTAGTTTGTTCCCCCTATCCAGAGGGTGGTTGTGCTAAGGATCAATACGGTGAAGTGATATGTGGCGCAGGACAATGTGTTAAAGACCGAAATGGTAAGGTTGTTTGCGGAGGCGAAGATGAGAGTTGTGAACTTAATTCTTATGGAGAGGTTAAGTGTGGTAAATAGCAAGAAGTATCTCATGAGCTTATCAAGTTGATTTTCTCGCAAAAAAAGTGACAAAAACAAATACACCACCCACAGAAAGAAATCGTATGTTTGCCCTCTCTTTATTTGCAAGTACACGATGAAAAATAGTTGGGCATAAAGAGGCTGCTGCAAATGAACCTGCCGAAAGCTGTGATGCTGGGCAGGGTTTATTCTCGGCCATGAGATCAAACATATTAATTATTCGAATCTCTTTGTTTAAAGATTGCATTTTGCGATGCACCGCACACCAGGTATTCTTAGAATCCCGAGCGACGATGCTCGCAAAAAGGCGTAGAGCCAGCACTACTACTTATTATTGATTGCTTGCAAAGACAATCCCCTCAGGTCCTGCAGTTTGACCGCCAGAAGCTCCAAACATTGTTGTTCCTGTTACACCTAACATTGAAGGTAGAAACAATAAAGCGGCAGAAATAAAGACTAGAGCAATTGGCGTTCCAATTGGAATTTGAGTTGGGTTATCTTTGTGCTGTTTAAACTTCATAATTGCCCCAATAGAAAATCCCAAACCAGCCAAATAAGAGCCAGCCGTAATCAACTTAGATAGATTTGTAAATGAACTAGTAATTGTTTCTGCCATTTCTCCCAAAGACATTGCAGTGTTTGCTGCTGCACTATGGCTTACTAATGTCAGCACTGTAAGATAAGCAATGGTGCTTAACCAACACTTTAAACTTGTTTTATTTATAATGTTACTTTTCACAATTTTCTCTCCAAAATTAACAAAAAATCTAGGCATGATATTATTTAATAAATATGATTATTTTACAAAACATTAAATTTTAAATTTTTATATTTATATGTAAATAGCAAAGAGCAAGAAAACTGCCTGAATCAGGATTCAAGACTGTTTGCAATACATCCAAATATTCAGCATTGTTTGAAATATATTTACATTCAGAGGATGTCAAGCAGAAGATTCTCTCAAATAAAAATATGATTAACCCTTCTAATGATACTGATGAGGAACCAGAGATTATAGTCAACTCTGGATTTAATGTAAGCGGGATGCGTTTTATAGCGATGAATGAAGATATCTATGAGTCCTTACAAAATCCAACACCTACCAAACAATGTGATGGAAAAGTAAGTGGTTTCTCAATATTCCATCATGATAAAACAAGTGACTTAGACCAGGGAATTTATTCATCGCTTGGGACAACTCAAGTACCATTTAAGCTCCAAATTTAATTGGTCTTCGAATTAGATTTGTATGCATGTAGGTTGGGTCAAAATGACCCAACCTCATATTTGGCTTATAATGTTTCAAGAGCTTTAGCAATAGATTCAGTCATTGCTTTGGCATCGCCAAAAAGCATGTAGGTATTATCATGGTAAAACAGATCATTCTCCACACCGGCATAGCCTGGTGCTAAGCTTCGTTTAACAAACAATACGTTTCTGGCTTTTTCTACTTCTAAAACGGGCATTCCATAAATTGGTGAGCCGGGATCTGTTTTTGCTGCAGGGTTCGTTATATCATTTGCCCCAATTACATAAGCTACATCACAGCTTGCAAAATCACGGTTAATTTCACTTTGTTCAAAAACTCTATCATAAGGAATATTGGCTTCTGCAAGTAAGACATTCATATGGCCAGGCATGCGGCCGGCGACCGGATGAATTGCAAAGCGAACTTTAATATTGCGGTGTTCTAGGGCATCAACTAATTCTTTGACTGCATGTTGAGCATGTGCTACCGCCATACCATATCCAGGAACAATAATTACATCTTTAGCGTTACTTAAGAGGAATGCTGCGTCTTCACCATTACCCTGGCGTACAGTTCGTGATTCATTTGTACCGTTAATTTGAGAACTAGCTGCTGATGATTGAATGCCTCCAAAGATTACATTAAAAATCGAACGGTTCATTCCAACACACATGATATAACTTAGAATCGCCCCGCTAGCACCTACTAAAGCACCTGTAATAACAAGTAAGTGATTGCTGAGGGTAAATCCGATACCTGCTGCAGCCCATCCTGAATAGGAGTTAAGCATTGATATAACTACTGGCATGTCGGCGCCGCCAATAGGGATAATGAGCAATACACCAATTAAAAAAGCCAAACCGGCCATGATACTGAACAGCGTGAAGGTTTGGTTAATAAAAAACAAGACTAATAAAACAAGGATGGCTAGGGCTATAATCAGATTAATTAAGTTATGGCCTATGAGTTTAATAGGTTTTCCCGACATAATCCCTTGCAATTTAAGAAAGGCGATCACTGAGCCTGAAAAAGTAATGGCCCCTATAATCAGACCCAGACTCATTTCAATTAGACTTGCTTTGGCAATTGCACCAGGGACACCAATATGAAACGAAGTAGGGGAGAGAAAGGCACAAAAAGCAACTAGAACTGCTGCCATCCCCACCAATGAGTGAAATGCCGCAACGAGTTGGGGGATTGCCGTCATATTAATTTTATAGGCAATAAAAGTTCCAATGATGCCTCCTGCAATCATTAAACTAATGAGAATGGGTTGATGATAAGTTGTTGGCATCATCAAAGTTGAACCTACTGCAAGGATCATACCGGCAATCCCTAACAGATTTCCTCGTCTTGCAGACGCAGGGCTGGCTAAGCCTTTTAGCGCCAGTATAAAGCAGACAGCCGATAAGAGATAAAATAAAGGAACCAGGGTTGTCATGAGAAATCATCCTTAACTATTTGATGTGTAATGACTCTATATAAACCAACTTAAGGAAATGCAGCCTGAAATCCAAGCTTAGCTGCACCAGTCCGGATTCTAGCGCCGTTCTGAATAAACTTCCCTAGTTGACACCTTGAGGAGCAATTACCTATTTTTTATACATACGCAACATGCGTTGGGTTACCACAAATCCACCAAAAATATTAATTGAGGTAATAAATATTGCTAAACCACCGATCCAGGTGATGTCTCCAATGAACTGACTTCCTGCAGCAATAAGTGCTCCTAAAACAATAATACTGGATATTGCATTGGTTACGGACATTAATGGAGTATGCAATGCTGGGGTGACCTTCCATACCACATAATATCCAACAAAGCAGGCCAAAACGAAAATAGTGAGTATGGTAATGTATGGATCACCTAGAGTGTTAATCTCATGCATTTTGGGTCTCCTTTTTTGCCTGAAATGGTAGGTATTGATTTTGATGACAAAGTACTGCTTGTTGAATAATTTCATCATCGGGATTTAATGTGACTTCTGGGGGAGTCGGCGCCAAGAGATTAATAAGATGGACCAGATTATTGGCATAAAGTTCGCTCGCTGTCGCTGGAACGAGTCCGGCCAGGTTACTGAGACCGATAATGGTAACTTCCCCATGCTTTATCGTTTTATCAAGAACGCTGACTTCACAATTTCCTCCTCGTGCAGTCGCGAGATCGACAACAACTGATCCAGGTTTCATTTGTTCTACAGTTTTTTTATACACTAAAATCGGAGCTTTTCGACCAGGAATTAAGGCTGTAGAAATGACGATATCGGATAATTTAGCATATTCATCAATAAGTTCTGCTTGAAGTTTTTTATACTCTTCACTAACTTCCGAAGCATACCCCCCTTTAGTTTCACTGTCTTGATCTTGGCTTACTTCAATAAATTCGGCGCCTAAACTTTCTACTTGTTCTTTGGCTGCTCGCCGTACATCGAATGCGTACACTACAGCACCTAAGCGTTTCGCCGTTGCGATGGCCTGTAAACCAGCGACTCCAGCACCAAGAACAAGTACTTTTGCAGGTTGAATCATCCCTGCCGCGGTCATCATCATGGGGATGGCTCGATGAAATTCAGCACATGCTTCTAAAACAGCTCTATAGCCTGCCAAATTAGCTTGTGACGATAGGCTATCCATACTTTGTGCTCGACTGATGCGCGGTATAAGATTCATTGAAAGCAATGTAACTTGTTTTTCCTTGCACCAAGTAATTAATTTGCTTTCCGGCTCATTATCGATATGACCGATTACCAACGCGTTTTGAGACAGACCTTCTAAATCCTTGGGAGCTGGTTCATTGATACAAAGAAGAATATTGGCCGTCTCGAGTATTGTTTTTTTATCTCGAATCTGGACGCCAACCTGTTCGTAATCCTGGTCTTTGAAACCAGCAGCGAGTCCTGCGTTTTTTTCTATGGCGACATCAAAGCCTGATTTAATTAAGTGCTTTGCTGAGTTAGGAGTAATAGCCACCCGAGTTTCATTGTCTGGTGCCAGTAAGGTTGCGATCATCATGGGTAAATCCTTTTTACCTAAATATTCATTATCCTATTGTAATTTAGAATGATTTTCCAGCGTAATATGAGTATCAAAGAAATTGAGTTCAGGTTGAGGGATTAGTTGGTTTATTTTGTTCCTCTTGCAAACTGTCTACTTCCAACGCCAAGGCAATTTGATTGGCACAAGATTCTAAAAGCTGTATTTTTTCGGGTGTAGTTAAATCATTATCCTTAGAAGGTTGAACTCTTAAAACCCCCATGGTACCTCGTGCTCCGAGTAATGGAATAAAAAGTGCATTAGAAAAGGAGAGCGTATCCGTTCCCCATCCTGCTTTTTGCCCTAACTCGAACACCCACTGGGCAATACTGTATTCTTTTTCATCCAAATCTTGATGTGATTTTGCTCTTGCCCGCACAACAAGACGCCCATTTTTGGGTAATAGGGCGATGATCTCACAGTGAAGAATTTCTGAAATATAATTAATCCCGGTACGAAGCAATCTGACGATTCCCCGTGTTCTTGATAACCTTCGACTTAACGTATACAAGGACGAAGTTTGATATTCTGCAAGACGGGCAATTTCTGATTGGCGCCGAGTGACTAAGGTTAATTGACAAATAATTAATGCCATAATAAGCATCATAACCAAGGTAAAAAAATAATCTGACTGGAGAGTAAAAAAACTATAATAGGGTGGGATAAAGAAATAACTATACGCTAAAATACTAAGAAAAATTCCTGAAATCGCAGGTCCTGCGCGTCCTAATAAAGCAATACACGTCATTCCAATTAAATATGTTAGAGTTAAACTTGTATCATTAACCAAAGGATAAATTAAATAATTAATGAGGGTTGTGACTCCAACAATACAGGTTGATAAAAAGTAATAGAGCCATGGCGTCATGGGTTTCGTCGGCGATTTTTTTCTTGATTTCTTTGCTCCTTCGGTCATGGTGTAAACATCAATTTCACCACTGTAACGCAAAATTTCATCTGCCAGACTGCGAAAGAAAAAATTTCTCCAACGAGTACGAATCTGTTTGCAGATCATAATCAGCGTGACATTTTGCTCACGGGAAAAATTAATAATTTCTTTGACAAGGTCATACCCCATTAAAATATGAGTTTCAGCACCCAACTGCTCAGCAAAAAATAAATTTTTTAAGACTTGATTTCGTTGCGTTCTGGATATTTGAGTTCGTGTAGAGTCTACATATACTGCAATCCAATCCGCTTGCAAACTGGAGGCCATTCTTTTGGCTGCGCGAATTAATTTATGTGATTCTGGGCCTGGACCAACGCAAACGAGTATTTTTTCCATGATGGGCCAGATATGTTTGATACCTTGACCTTGTCTGTATAAAAGTACCTGTGTATTTACCCGTTTTGCCAGAGTACGTAATGCTAGCTCGCGTAAGGCCATTAAATTGCCTTTACGGAAATAAAATTCAGCTGCAAGCCGGGCTTGTCTGGGGAGGTAGACTTTGCCCTCGGAAAGGCGTTTTAATAAATCTTCGGGAGCTAAGTCGACTAACTCAATGGTATTTGCTCGTTCTATCATGACATCTGGAACAGTTTCTTGGACGGGTGCGTGGATGATTTGGGAGACGTCATCATTGAGACTTTCTATATGTTGAACATTGAGTGTGGTATAGACATTAATCCCACGGTCGAGCAATTCTTTAATATCTTGCCAGCGTTTTTTATGCCGTACCCCGCTTACATTGGTATGTGCCATTTCATCAATGAGAATCAATCCAGGATTTCTTTTTAAAGAAGCATCCAAATCAAATTCTTGTAATTGTTTACCGTGATATTCAATTGTTATTTTAGGCAAAACGACGAAGTCTTTAAGTATTTCTTCAATTTCAAATCGTCCATGAGATTCGACAATGCCTATTACTACATCTAATCCTTTAGCTTGCTCCCCCATCGCCTCATGAAGCATAGAATAAGTTTTCCCTACTCCTGGAGCGGCTCCGAGGTAGATTTTGAGTTTGCCACGTTGCTTTTGTTGCTCTTCCTCGATAACTTGTTGTAATAATGCATTGGGATCGGGGCGTTTGTCTGTCATCGATTTGTCCTTATATGATCCAGAGCTAAATTCAGCTCCAATACACTAATTCGTGGTTCTCCTAAAAGATGTAAGGTCCGTTTTTTTATTAATTGATTCACTAATTGTTGAATTTCTTGTTCTGAAATATGACGTGCTTTAGCGATCCGTGGTATTTGATAGTAGGCTGCCAGCGGACTTATTTCAGGATCCAGACCACTAGCAGATGCAGTAACTAAATCAACTGGAATTAATTGCTTGTTCATCTTAGTTGGATCTTCCAAATTGTATTGCTGCAGTTTATCAACGCGTTGTTGTACGATTGCCAAAAGGTTTGGGTTTGAAGGCCCCATATTAGATCCAGAAGAATGTGCTCCATTATAAGGAAATGGAGGGGTGGCAGAAGGGCGTCCCCAAAAATAATCGGGTGCATCAAAGTATTGTCCAATTAATGCGGAACCGATCGGTTTGTCGTTAACGAGTAATAAACTACCATTTGCTCGATAAGGAAAAAATATTTGAGCTATTGCAGTAACTACAGCAGGATAAATTAAACCGGTTAATATAGAAAAAAGGAGCAGGAATATTAAAGCTGTTTTGATTTGTTTGAGAGCTTCTCTAATCATTTTTTTTATCCTGTTAAACCTAAGGCTACTAAGAGCAGATCGATCATTTTGATTCCAACAAAAGGAACTATAAATCCCCCTAACCCATAGATAATTACGTTATTTCGGAGCAGTTCTGCTGCAGGAAGACGTCGATATTTAATTCCACGCAAAGCTAAAGGTATAAGAAGAACTATAATAATTGCATTAAAAATTACTGCGGAAAGCACTGCAGTATGTGGGGTTGCCAGGTGCATGATATTGAATACATTGAGCGCAGGGTAGGTGCTTACAAAGGCAGCTGGTAAAATGGCAAAATATTTAGCGATATCATTGGCAATACTAAACGTAGTCAAAGCGCCGCGCGTCATCAATAACTGCTTACCTATTTCTACTACTTCAATTAATTTAGTGGGGTTTGAATCCAGATCGACCAAGTTACCCGCTTCTTTTGCTGCTTGTGTTCCCGTATTCATTGCAACAGCAACATCAGCCTGAGCAAGTGCTGGCGCATCATTTGTTCCATCACCAGTCATTGCAACTAAATGACCTTGAGCTTGTAGGTCACGAATCAATTTAAGTTTGTCTTCGGGTTTTGCATTGGCTAGAAAATCATCTACTCCCGCTTCACCAGCAATAGAAGCAGCCGTTAGGGGATTATCTCCAGTTACCATAATGGTTTTAATGCCCATTTGTCTGAGTTGGGCAAAACGCTCTCGAATTCCCCCTTTAATTACGTCTTTAAGACGGATAATGCCCAGAACTTTTGGGCCTTCTGTAACCACCAGTGCAGTTCCACCTTGGCGTGAAATAATTTCCACATTATTTTTCACATTTTCGGGAACATGACCACCTAACTGATTGATATATTCTTCGATTGCTTCAGCTGATCCTTTACGTATTTGTCGATCACCGAGATTTGCGCCACTCATACGTGTTTGTGCGGTGAATGGAATAAATGTTGCCTGTAATGGGGCAAGAGTTCTTCCACGTAACTTATATTTCCTTTTAGCAAGAATCACGATGCTTCGACCTTCAGGGGTTTCATCAGCAAGTGAGGCTAATTGAGCTGCATCGGCTAGATCGTTGATATCGACCCCTTCTGCGGGAACAAACTCTGTTGCCTGCCGATTACCTAAAGTAATTGTTCCTGTTTTATCAAGTATTAAAACATCGATATCACCTGCAGCCTCAACTGCTCGCCCTGATAGGGCTATGACATTGGCTTGAATCATTCGATCCATACCTGAAATACCAATTGCAGAAAGTAGTCCGCCAATTGTAGTTGGGGCAAGGCAAACAAAAAGGGCAACAAGCACCGTGATTGAAATTGTTGAACCCGCTTTAGTTACAGAGACACTATAAATCGAAAAAGAGAGTAGGGTGCTACAAACCACTAAAAACACAATGGTTAAGGCAGCAAGTAAAATGGTTAATGCCAGCTCATTAGGCGTTTTTTGTCTTTTTGCCCCTTCTACCAGGGTAATCATCCGATCCAGAAATGTCTCGCCCGGGTTAGATGTGATGCGGATGATAAGCCAATCGGAAATGATCTGCGTTCCTCCAGTTACTGCGCTACGATCTCCGCCACTTTCACGAATGACGGGGGCGCTTTCGCCAGTGATGGCACTTTCATTTACTGAGGCAATTCCTTCGATAATCTCCCCATCACTGGGTATGAAATCACCTGCTTCAACCAAGACCAGATCCCCTGCACGTAATTGCACGGATGGAATAACCGTGAATTTTGCATTTTTAGATGCTTTTGCCAATTTTTTAGCTTGAATTTCACGACGTGCTCGTCGTAGCTCTTGCGCCTGTGCCTTGCCACGACCTTCTGCCATGGCTTCCGCAAAATTGGCAAATAAGAGTGTAAACCAAAGCCACAAACTAATAGCGAGAATAAAAAGTGGTGGTGCTTCACCTTTGCCTAGACAGGCTTGGATAAAGAGAATCGTTGTAATAATTGAACTAGCATAAACGGTAAACATTACCGGATTTTTTATTTGAACATGGGGTGCTAATTTGAAAAATGCGTCAATTAGGGCACTTTTTATAATACTAAAATCCCAAATAGAATGTGATTTAGTAGCCATATTTCCCCCAAAGCATCAAATGCTCCACAATAGGACCAAGAGCAAGAGCTGGTAAAAAGGACAGTGCTCCCAGAATGATAGCAATATAAATTAATAAAGTAATAAAAAGTGGTGTATGAGTAGCTAAGGTACCTAAACTGTTGGGAATCCGTTTTTTCTTAACAAGTGAGCCAGCCATGGCAAGAATTGGAATAGCAAGCCAATATCGGCTAATCAACATCAGTACGCCACCAACAATATTATAAAAGGGGGTATTAGCATTTAAGCCTGCAAAAGAACTGCCATTATTATTCCCTATGGAAGTAAAAGTATAGAGTATTTCAGTAAAACCATGGGCACCAGGATTTGCTATAGAGTTTATTCCCACCTGAGTTACAGAAGCATATGCGGTCGTGATGAGTACAATTAGAGGCATAATTAATACAGCAATTGATGCCATTTTCATTTCATAAGGTTCAATTTTTTTACCTAGGTATTCAGGAGTTCTGCCTACCATAAGCCCCGCAACAAATACCGTGAGGATGACTAGCATGAGCATCCCCGATAATCCAGTGCCAACTCCTCCAAAACTTACTTCACCTAAATGCATCATCCATAAAGGAACCATCCCGCCTAGAGGAGTAAATGAATCCAGCATGGAATTGACGGAACCGTTAGAGGTGGCGGTTGTAGCTGTTGCCCAAATTGCAGAGTTAACAATACCAAAGCGACTCTCTTTGCCCTCCATATTGCCGGCTGGGTAAAATTCAGATTGAGCAGTAGCATCAATCCCCATGCGGTGAAATGCTGGATTCCCTGATTGTTCGACTACAACTTCAAATAGTAAACATGGAACAAACAAAATGGACATGGCTATTAATATGGCCCAGCCTTGCCTTTTATCATGAACCATGGTGCCAAATGTAAAACAAAAAGCTGCAGGAATAAGTAAGATCGCTACCATTTCCAGAAAATTACTCAATGGAGTGGGGTTTTCGAAGGGATGTGCTGAATTGACATTAAAAAAACCACCACCATTAGTACCGAGTTGCTTGATGGCAATTTGTGATGCTACTGGTCCCATGGGAATGATTTGTTCAGTTATTGTTACCGGTGTTGTTTTAGGATTGCCTTGGCTATCTAATACCGTTTGTCCTGTCGCATCGGTTACAGGTTGTTGGTAAGTAAAAGGGTGGCTGAGGCTAATTTTTTGAAAAGGTTTAAAATTTTGAATGACCCCTTGTGAGCATAGAACAAGTGCAAAAATCAGCGACATAGGCAATAAGATATAGAGTATTCCGCGTACGGCATCTACCCAGAAATTTCCTAAACTATGACTTTCATGTTTTATGATCCCGCGGATCAATGCAACTAATAATGACATACCTGTTGCTGCAGAAATAAAGTTTTGTACCGTAAGTGCAAGCATTTGCGTTAAATAACTCATTGTTGTTTCCCCACTATAAGCTTGCCAATTTGTATTAGTTGTAAAACTTATGGCCGTATTCAATGCAAGAGCAGGGGAGGGAGAGGAAAATTCTTGGGGATTTAATGGTAAATAAAATTGAATACGTTGCACAAGATAAATAACCAGTAAGCCCGCTAAGTTTAGGAAGAGCATGCTTGTGAGATAGGTTTTCCATCCCATTTCTTCTTGAGTCTGAATACCGCAAATCTTATAGATTAAGTGTTCGAACGGTCTTAATATTCGGTCTAAGAAACAAGGGCGGCCCTGGTACACTCGTGCCATGTACCAACCTAAAGGTTTTACAAGTAGCAACAAAAAGAGCAGATAAAATGCAATTTGCAGCAAACCAGGTTTTGTCATAAGGGGTCCATCCCGGGTTTAAATTAATCCATGGCTTAAAATAATTCGGGTTTGAATAGTACAACTAACAAAAAGACTAATAACCCGAAAGCAATTATTCCACAGATTAAATACAAGCTCATGATTCACTCCTTGATAAATAATCATAGAATCTAATTAGTCCAAAGGACAAGCTGAAAAATAATAGGACAAGCAAAATTAATAAAAGATCCATTTAAGCGAAGTCCAATTTATAAGTGTGTCCTTAATTATAATACGAACTTAAGCTTTAAGTGTTTGATTATAGTAATTATGCATTAAAAAAACAGTCAAACTGACAGTGAATAATTAGATTAACTGGTAACAACTGCATCTACTGACCAGCACCCAGGCTAAAGTTTATTATGATTTGCACAATTAAAGAGGAAAATAAAAAAAGCGTATTATGGTTTTTTAATACGCCTTTTTATGGAATTTGGGATAGACAGTAAGATTGAGTACAGTCCTTTTTACCAAGGTGGACTCCTCTGGAGTGTTTTAGGCTTCTTAGTACTTGCTAAGCTTGCTCACCGCACTCTCAATCTGGCTCCCAAAGTAATAATGTTGGCTGAACAATGTGTACTGTCTATGGTTTTATGATAGGCCACTCTGAGTTTTAATGCCACATGATTTCGCTGGTTTTTTGCAAAGATTTCGTTAAAGTCAAAAACGGTTTAATTAGGTTGTTGAATTAATAAGGAAAATGAAACGGGTATTTTATTATTACTCATGCGCCTGGGTTTGACGCCGCTGGAACCATGGTTTCGCTGCGCTGCACCCAGATTGCATGTTTCTAATCTAGCTATGTCGTTTAATACCAAAGAATGGAACGCCAATGTAGGGTCTTCTTGCTGTGTAACTTCGAGGACTTTTTCCTGTTTGCAGGAATATTTGGGTATAGTAAAGTTTGCCTTGTTTATCACGGGCAACCCCTATGCCAGTCAAGTTATAATTTCCTACAATATTTCTTCTGTGGCCTGGGCTTTTGACCCATTGACTGACTACAATTTCAGCGGTTTTATAGTTGTATGCAACATTCTCCGCACCACCACCAGTATTTTTAATCTGTGAACGCAGTTTCTTAATGCGTTTTCCAAAATCTTGATGACCAAAAGACATACGATGGTTGGCCATATCTTGAGAGTGTTGTTTGGCTTGAATTACAATCTTGTTATCCATTGTAAGTTTGGATAAGCCATGTTGCTGACGGTATTTGTTAATATAGAATAAAACAGCATTTTGGATGGCGGTGTCACTTTCAACATGTTTTGTTGGAGAAGCGGCATAAGCATTGGGCAATAAGTTAAAAACAATCAAACTTAAAATAACTATTTTGGTTTTTAAAGACATAACTATTCTCTTTTCATGTAAAAATCGAATGGAATAGTGACTAAAAAACTGTCATTTGTCTAGAGTTGATTTGTATCAGATAAATTCAAAATAAAAAAATAATAACCTATTTGTTTTGAAATATTTCTTTTCTATTTTGGGTATTAATGACTCAAATAAGCGATAGCATCCTTTAAGTTTTCGACTTCGCCGGAATAATGGAAGTAAATTCGTTGTTTTGAACAGTCTATAATGCATAATGGTTCTTGAGGATGATCACCAAATTGTTTAAATATCCAGAATATCCCGTCACTATGTTGTTTTTCTATTTCTTTTAATAAGTCCACCATTTTATCGTTTTGCAAGGCGGAATGAGGGCAATTCAAACTGGACTTGCCGTGCGTTATTTTATAGGCGTAATGTTGTTCTTTCATGATAGTACTCCCTGCTACTGTTCAATAGAGAAGTAGATCCGTTTTGTTACATTATAGTCTATTGTAGCTTCGGCGCATCTGCCTCTAGGGTACAATTATTTTTATAGATTAACTGACAATCCTAAAAGTACAGCATGTAAGGTAGGAATGTTAGATAGTTGTTCTCTTTTGGAATAGGTTTCAAAATGAAAATTCGGTCCATTGCCGCTGAATATTCCTTGATATAATAAGCTCAGGTTGGCCAAAGCACTAATTGGATAACCAAAGCCTGCTTGTATTTCGCCTGCTAATTGGGAAATATCATTAAGGGGTACGCGCTCGTCTCGCCAATGCCTGTAGGCAAGTCCACCTTTTAGTTGAGCAAAAAATGAACTATTCCCCAGAGGATCGCTTTTGGACGTAATTAATAAATCCAAGGTAGGGGCAAGGGT
This sequence comes from Legionella stuttgartensis, assembly GCF_977063405.2. NCBI lineage: Bacteria > Pseudomonadati > Pseudomonadota > Gammaproteobacteria > Legionellales > Legionellaceae > Legionella > Legionella stuttgartensis. The sequence goes on along the minus strand of NZ_CDRUHA020000093.1, from coordinate 253,303 downwards.
CGTTTGCATAGGAATCCATTTTTTCAGAGCATGGAATGCTTCTTGAGGCATATTGAGTTTGATTCGTGTACCTGTTTGCAGCCCTAATTCCAAGCCTAAAGCAATATTGCCAGCAAGCATCATTTCATTGGCCAGCGCTAATCGTCCTATGGGAGCATTTTTATCTCTTGAGGAGGTTATATGATAAGTTCCTGTGCCAGCACTCGCAGTAACAGACCAAGGCTGATCTTGTGATGTTAATTTAGGGAAATAATCGCCAGCGATCGCATTAAATGATAATAAAATTCCTATTACAATTAATTTCATATGCCATATCCCTAAATGAATTGTTCATAATCATACCTTTGCATACCCACAAATCAGGATTTTCAGTTCCATCACTGCAAAAGCACCTATGGGAATATTAAATATAAAAAAGCGACAAGCAATTCAATGGTGAGTTGACCGCCTTTTTATCAAATTTGGCGGAGAGAGAGGGATTCGAACCCTCGATACGTTGCCGTATACACACTTTCCAGGCGTGCGCCTTCGACCGCTCGGCCATCTCTCCAATTCGGGCAAGCTTATACAGGTCGGATAATAAAATCAACCCTGTATTGACCTAAATTTATAACTTATTCGTAACTTATGATCGTTATTGTATATACTATGAATAGATAAGCCCTAAAGACTGTTACTATTTAGTTTTATGGGTGTTTTTACTTTGAAACAAAAATTGTGAACACGTTCAGTGAATAAAAGGATTGAATTATGTTAGCACGAACTTTTATTTTCATTTTCAGCCTCATCTCTTCAAGTGCGCTTTGGGCTGAGATTACTTGTTATTACACTTTAGTTAAAGATAATTGTTGGATTAAATATGATGTATCAGTAGATGTAATGGATGCCGAAAGCGCCAAAATTTTAACAACAGTTACTGTACCTGTTGGAAAATCTTGGATTCGCCAAACGTTCCCTTGTGAACCTGGCCAAAAATTAATGTATCGAGCTCGATTTTCTCCAATTTTTTGGCAAAGTGATGAAGGTAAAACCTATACTGCTAAAAATTATTGGTCCTTACCTAATACAATAAATCCTGGGGATTCAGCTTGGAACGTGACAGTTTGCTACTCAAGTGATTTTTCATTAGTTCCCCTTCCACCTAATGCACCAGGCAATTGCAGTTGTGATTTTAATGATATTCCAGCAATACCGCCAAAAAAGATATAAATGGCATTAATTTTTATCTTTGTGTATGATTCACTTACTATAACATCAACTATTCTTTAGGGAATTTTTTCCTTATTTTGTTGACGGAGCGACTGATGATTACTCTTAGAAATAAAATTGGTCAGATGTTGGTTATGGGGTTTGATGGTTGTGATATACACGACAAAAGCCCTATAGCTGAATGGCTGTCTTCAGATGGATTAGGCGGTGTTTTGTTATTCGATCAGGATGCTTCTACCAATTTATATGGTAAGAATTTAAAAAATCAGACGCAAATTAAAAATTTAACGCATCAACTCAATTATTATTACCATTCCTCAGAAGAGTTCAAAAATAACGGTTTGCCCTTATTAATTGCCATTGATTATGAAGGAGGAAGCATCGACCGCTTGTCTCGGATTGAGGGATGTATGCCAACTATGGATGCATACAACATGGCACACTTATCCCATGAGGATTTGCAGGCCGAGTTGACGCAAATGGCATTTACATTAAAATCTTTGGGTTTTAATCTTAATTTTGCTCCGATTGTGGATTTGCATTTACAAGATCAGCAGGGAATTATTGGAAGCTTACAACGTAGTTTTTCAACTGATCCTGATGAGGTAGTGCGTCTGGCCAGAGCATTTGTTGATGTTTTCCAGCATTATGGTATTGCATGCTGCTATAAGCATTTCCCAGGCCATGGTAGTGCATTAGGTGATACCCATAAAGGGTTTGTAGATGTTACCAATACCTTCAATGAAGATGAATTGGTGCCTTATTATCAGCTCGTGCGAGATGTTTACCAACCAACTCTGATCATGACCGCGCATGTGATCAATAATCAATTGGATAAACAGGGGGGACCTGCAACGTTATCCCATGATATTTTAACCGGCTTATTGCGCCAAACGATGGGCTATGATGGAGTAATTATTGCAGATGACTTACAAATGCAAGCAATCACCGATCATTACTCACTTGAGGAGGCTTTATGCCTGACAATCAATGCGGGTGCTGATATGCTGATCTTTGCAAATCAATTAGCAAAAATTACGGCGCCAGAATTGATTGAGAAGATTGAACGTTTGATTTTCGAGAAAAAAATAACTCCTAAACGTATAGAGGATGCTTATCGTCGAATCATCCGTTTAAAGCAGCAAATCAATTGTCTTGAATTGGTTGACTGATAGATCAGCAGATTTTAAAATCTCTTGACGCACATGCATAATGTGTTAGAATACTCCTAATTGCGCATTTTTTGATCAGAAAATATAAGGTTTTTATGGTAACTCACTCGAATCAAACGAATCATCGCTCTACCCTTGCTCACTTTAAACTCGTTTCTTGTTGTTGCTGTTAATTTAATCTTTTCATTTTTTAATTTATTGATTTTTAAGGATTATTAACATGTGTGCAGCGCATCAACAAAAAAAACTCATACTCAGCACTCCCTTGCTTTATGCTTTAATGATTGGTTTAGGTATCGTTAGTGGGATGTCCAATATTGTTGTTTTAAAAGAGATAGGGTTATTAATTTCTGATTTATTTATTAAGCTGTTTAAATGCATTAGTTTGCCCATTATTTCTTTATCCATCATTGTTACTCTGGCCAATTACAAGACCGATGGATTCATGAAGAAGATTTGGCAGCGAACACTTAAGTATACTTTTTCTACAACCATAGTGGCTGCAGTGATTAGTTGCTTGCTTTATATTTTAATCCAACCCAGCACCGTGCAGGTTAGTTTGGATGCACAAACCGTCAAATCGGCAAGTAGTTTAGGTTACTTAGGATACTTGGCAAATATTATTCCTACCAATTTATTATCTCCTTTTCTTGAACAGCAAGTTATAGGAGTACTGTTCTTAAGCATTATTATCGGTATTGCGGTACGTCAAATTCCTGAGGATGAATCTCGCGAAACAATTACGCGATTTTTCCGTGGTGCACATGGAATGTTCTTAGTGATGACTCGTTGGATTATTACCATTATTCCCTTGGGATTATTTGGTTTTATTACTTCAACAGTCGTTCAATTGCGCTCAGGTATGGATATTAAGGGAATAGGGGAGTATTTATTGATTGTTGTATTAGCGAACATCATTCAAGGTTTTGTAATATTACCATTGTGGTTAAAAGCGAATAAGATTAAGCCTTTTGCAGCAATGCGTTCTATGCTTCCTGCATTATCGGTCGCTTTTTTCTCCAAGTCTTCAGTAGGGACATTACCTGTCACCATGAATACTATAGAAAATAATCTGCAAGTAAAACCATCGGTAAGCCGTTTTGTTTTACCTTTATGCACCAGCATTAATATGAATGGATGCGCAGCCTTTATTTTTGCTACGGTAATTTATTTAATGCAGAATCACGGAATGCCAATTTCTTATGGCACAATGGTTTTATGGATATTTGTTGCTACAGTAGCTGCCATTGGGAATGCCGGTGTACCCATGGGATGTTTCTTCTTAAGTATTAGTTTGTTGTCGAGTATGAATGTTCCTATCGTGCTTATGGGTGTTATTTTACCTTTCTACGGTTTAATTGATATGCTGGAAACTGCTTTAAATGTTTGGTCTGATGCGTGCGTTACCAAAATCGTGAATGATAAAGCCATTGCTGAAGAGCAAGCGGAATTAAAGCCCCGAAAGGTTTCTACATATGAGCCTGAATTGGGTTAAAAAGTATATATTTTATAATCACTGAAGCCCGGGTGCAATGCAGCGTAACCCGGGACACTGCTCCAAGAAAACCTGGGTTACGAAGCTATTTTTGAATCGACATCCTCGCCATCAATTTTCCCTCCTGGATTCAAGCACCTATGATTTTCATAAGGTTCGCAGAAGTGTGCAAAATACTGTTTAAAGTTGGATACAAATATTTCTTCATTCTCCATGAGGAAAATTTTTTCAGGCTGAAGTTCAACATAATTTGAATCGCGTAAAACGGCTTTATAAAAGGAGCTTGCATGAGATGAAATCCATTTATCCAGAAAAGGAAATATTTTATCTGGATCCTGGGTGAAGAAATTTTGATAAACATCACTAAATAATTTGTTTTTCATTTCATAATTGCTTTTGAAATAAAAGCTACTATGGTCTTTTCTATATTCTGTAAAAGGAGGTCTATTGGGTTTTTTTTTCATTCCTGCGGCAATATCTATGGAAAGGATGAGGCCTTTTGCAGATTCAATTTTGTACTCTGTTCCTAATAAATTGGTCCCATTATATTTATTAAGGTACGATTCTAAATAGGTAATTGCTGCATCACTTACAGGATCAAAATAGCTGCTGATAATGAATTGAGTTGCTAATTTAGTTTGTGGATTATAATAACAACTAATGTAAATTGCATAAGTAAATTGTTCATTCACTATATGTTGTACTAAGATTTTATCAATTTGAGTATTCACCTCATCGCATGAGAGTTGCTGACTTTCTATATTTTTTTCCATGCGAATAACTTGAGTTGGATAATCAATGCTGCGAGTGAACGACTTCTTTTGTTTTAAATCGTCTGTTTCATTTGAATAGGTGAGGACCTGAGTGTTTTTATTTTCCGGATTTTGTGAAATGGTTAAAGTGGTAACATTATTATGAGTTTGGCTGAAAACAGATAGTGGTACTAAAATGAGAGGGGCAACCAAGTAATTAACTTTCATAAAAAAACTCCTTTTTTGTCAGCCCAGTGTTGCATCCTGCAAGATAAACATATGACTGGGTTATTTTGAGTATAGATGAGTGGATGAAAATTACCCTTCATGTTCATTGTTTTGGTTGGAATTTTTCAAATGGATTAGGCCCCAAAATATCACCGAGTTTTTTTTGCTATACTTTTCTTCATGCAGAACATAAAAAATACATCAACCTAAGAATAAGGATAATTCATGCAAAAACTATATGGGGGTATTGTTTGGTTGATTGCAACATTATTTGTTGTTTATTCTTTTTGTTTGAATACTGCGGCAGCAGTATTTTCCGAACCCATAAAAAATACGCTAAGTGCGAGCGATTATGGCGTATCCATTGCAACAGGTGCGTTTATTTTGGGCTTTGCCTGTATGCAAATTCCTGTAGGTTATTTGCTTGATAAATTTAACCCAAGAATTGTAGTCAGTGGGGGAATTTTAATACTGGCCTTAGGGAATATTTTTATTTCTATTGCAGATAATTTGACGATTTTTACATTGGCGAATTTTATACAAGGAATAGGTGCTTCTTTTGCGTTTGTTGCCGCTGCAGTTTTAATTTCTCAATGGTTTTCCGCACAAATTTTTCCTGTATTATTTGGTTTGACCCAAACACTTTCATGCATTTTAGCTGGGGTTATTCATTATTATTTTAAAGTGGAATTGCAATCGCATACATGGAATGAACTGTATCAAAGACTCGCGGTTTGTGGTCTGGTTTTATTTGTTTTATCTTCTATTCTTGTTCGTTCTCCTACTGGTTTTGTAAGAGATAGCTCGATTTCACTAAAAAAATCGTTAGCGGTTGTGTTTAAAAACAAACAAATTTTGCTGTGTTCTCTTGCTGCAGCAATGTCTTTTGGTGTTTTGCTTGCTTATGCGAGTTTATGGTTCATGCAAATTCAAAACTATTATTCAGTTGATAGCCTGCAATCGATTATGATTAGCGGATTGATTTTTGCAGGGATAGGTATTGGGACTCCATTATTAGGTTGGTTTTCCAATGCAGTCAAATCAAGAATTATGGTAATACATATTACTTTGGTTACCGGAACAATGCTTTTATTACTGGGGATATATCTTCCTCACTACAGTATGGATTCATACATCATTACAAAAATAGTTTCATTTCTGATTGGCTTTTTACTTTCAGGCTCCATGCTTTTTTATACAATGGTTAGTGAAATTTCATCAGATAGTTCCCGTGGTGTAGCAATCAGCGTATTAAATACAGCAGTTTTTTTATTTAACACCCTTTTACTGTTCATTCCTTATTTATTTATTACTGCAGTATCCAAAGATTTTTTTACCTATTTATGGGTATTACCATTTTGTACGCTGTTCTCAATTTTGTTGATTTATTTTATTAAAGACACCAACCCAGAATAACACGGAGGTTGTTATGAGTGATAAAACAGCTTATAGAGGTGCGATTTTTTATTTTAAAGATACGGCTACCATTGAGAATCTTCCTGTTAATAAGAAAGAAAAACAGTCAGAACAAGAGTGTCAATATGTGTACATCGAGGATGGCATACTGGTTATTGAAGCAGGGAAAATTGTTGATGTAGGGAGTTATTCAGATTTAAAACACAAAATAAATGGTATAAAACTGGTTAATTATAAAGATAAGATAATTACTCCTGGATTTATTGATACTCATCAACATGCTTCGCAAAGTGCAATTGTTGCTGCCTATGGTGAGAAACTCTTGGAATGGTTAGAAGACTACGTATTTCCTGGGGAAAGTGTGTACAGTGATAAAGCCAGTGCGTCAAAAGATTTGAATTTTTTTCTGGATCAACTGTTAAGAAATGGAACCACGACAGCCGTATCTTACGGTCCATTATTTTATGAGGCTTCTGATATATTTTTTGAAGCCCTGCAAGAAAGGAACATGCGTTTTGTAACCGGTAATATTTTAATGGATGAAAATGCTCCGGATATACTTAGATTATCTACACAGGAGAATTATGATAATTGTGTTCGCTTGATTGAAAAATGGCATAATAAAGGTCGTTTATCCTACTGTATCTCGCCACGTTTTGCTTTATCGTGTTCTGATCAAATGCTTGAGTTGTGTGGCGCTCTAAAAAAAGAACATCCTGATTGTTATATTCAAACGCACCTGGATGAAAATCCGAATGAAATTGCTGCAGTAAAAAAACTTTATCCTTGGAGCAAACATTATATGGATGTTTATGACCATTTTGGGTTGGTGACGGATAAGAGTGTATTTGGCCACTGCATTCACACAACCGATGAGGAACTGGAGTTGTTTAAAAAATCAGGTGCAATTATTTCCTGGTGTCCTTTAAGCAATAATTTTTTAGGGAGCGGTTTATTCAATTTTTCACGAGCGCTTAAATATACCAATAAAATTACTTTAGGGACTGATTGGGGGGCCGGAAACTGTCTTTCAATGTTTGCTGTTTTAGATGATGCTTATAAGGTTTCCATGTTAAATAGTGTGAAATTACCCAGTATGATTCGTTGGTATATGGCGACTTTTGGGGCTGCAAAAGCATTACAATTGGATGATAAAATTGGCACGTTCAAACCAGGCAAGGAGGCTGATTTTATTGTGATTGATCCGGATGCCACCACCTATCTTAAATATCGCCGTGAAAAGGTAAATGATATTTTTGAATTGTTGTTTATTTTGATGACTTTGGGTTCTGAAGATAATATTAAAGCCACTTATATTATGGGTAAACCGGCGTACGTGAAGGAGTGTTGAAATTATTCCACCAGAATTTAATGGAATTTTAATGATGTTTCACAGTACTGTGAAACATCATTAATTGAGATAAAGATTAAATCTTTAAGATATTAAACAAGAACTACTGGCACTGCATAACTTATCCTCGGGTAACCTAATAGGAGATCTGTTTATTTTTTGAGCTGCAACTGGCTTATGAAATGCATATAGATTTCGCCCAGGATTTCCTGCTGGATTGAGTGGATGATCTAACTCCTTTGGTTGGTGAGGTGTGGTAGTTTCAGTCGCAAGAGCTGGTTGCTCAGCACTCGTTTTTCTTTCTAGAGCCTCATCGTCAGCAAACTCATCGTTGTCTGCATCCGAGGAATCAACAGAGCTCTCACTAAGGTCATCAATATCTGCCCCAGCTTCTTTTTCGCTACCATTGTCTTCAGCATGTTCATCGTTATATTCTTCTACTAAGTCAAAATAGATCTCATAACCAATGTTAGCCTCTTTTTCTCGACCATCATCTTCAACAAATGCACGATTTTTGTATTGAACCATATAATCTACAGGCATATCACTAAAGGCATTACTATACCCATTGAGAAATAACCTGAAATCAACAAATTCCCCAGTTTCCAATTCAGTTCCATGTGCAATTTCTTTAGCTGTCTCAAATTCAAGTTTTACAGAATTAAATTCACCTTCCAACGTCGCTATAGCACGTTCACTAAGTTCAATATTTTGGTGGCGTAATATCTCTATTGCTTGAAATAAAGACGGATCTTTAAAAGGAGAATCAGGATGAACATTGATGAATAGGATAATCTGATCGCCATCCTCCATATACTCGGGTGGTTGATATCCTTTGAACCATTTATTAATATCGTTTTGAGTAAGATTTCTTTTGTTAAATGCAAGCTTTGCTCTAGGCTCACCACTGGAGCGATCGGTAAAATAACTAAGTGCAAATGAATCGTTACTGGATTCTAATTCTTTTTCTGTAGAAAGTTCACTCTCATCAATAGCTTGCGTATTTTCAATAACGGGGATACTTTGCTTTATTTCTGTCTCAAAAGCTGTAGCTTGTTGCATGAGTGGACTGGAATTTTCTAAGTTATCCTCAATTTGCTCTATTGAAAGTTCAATAACTGGGGCTGCTGATTTTAAAGATTCAGCGAATTTATTTAGATCCCACAAATTATCTAACATATGAGTAACAAGCTCGCAATAATTAGGATAGGGCTCGCCGGTTCCTTGGATAGACGCTACTAAAGTAACATCCTCACCTGCATATTGATTCAGGCGCAAGGTTACATTTTTAGGAATCATATGCGGGTATTTTGTAAAAAACTCTTGTAAATGACGTTCCAAAATATCATTCCGGTCGTCAAAGAAATCAAAAATAATTTCTTCATTAGGATGATCTGCAGCTGCTTTTTGCACCTGAGCAAACAGCAAAGTTCTTTTTGTATCATCCATGGTACAGTCAGCATGGGTATGTTGAGGATTCTCGAAATAAGTATTCCCGGCAATTTCCTGCATAATTAAATTATAAGAAGTTCCGTGAGGAAGCATTCCAGTAACATCAGCTATAAGGAATGGATTGAATGTAACATTCAAATCTGAGCACACTTTTTGTATTGCAGGACAGCATGAGCCTTTAAATGTAGTTGGACCGCCCATATTGGCAGTATCAAGTTCAAATGATTGCCTATTAGAGCCAATCATTGCATAGACGGAATCAAATGCAGCATTTTCTATTTTGATTTGATCTAAGAATGGTCTGTTGTGAACGAGAACGGCATTCCCCAGATGCTTTGTAAAATCTAAATGGGGTTCTTTGATGTAATTTGAATTAAATAAACACCCATCAAAGTCAAACGATAAATAACGTATAGCCATTTTTTATACCTTTATAAAAATTAAATTGGTTTAATGTCACATTGAGATGAGATTTGATGGTTTTCTATAATCCTAATTACAACGCTCACGTAGTAAGAGTAAATGGAAACCACTGGAAGGTATTCATTGGGTTTTATGCAACTGCTATTTCGGAGTAGCCGATACAAAAAAAGCACTGATTAACTTAAATATCTATCTCAACATAAAATCTGCTTATTGATTTAGTTAACTAAGTTTACCAGTCCTCCATTCAGTACAGACAACTCTCAGTTATCTGATGAATAATTGAATAATTATTAATGGTATATTTTAATATTTTTTCCTTAAGAAAATATTAAATAAGAAATTTTTTATTCATAACCCAAGCATTGTTTTCAATTGACCATTAATTCTTTGATTATACAATGAAATGAAGGAACCAAAAATGTCACCATTTCTAATGAATTAACCCCAACTATGCATAGAGAATCAAACTGACAGTAGTCGGTTATCTTATATACAAACGAGGCAAATGTGATAATATTTAATCCGGAGAACTGGTGAATTTTATTGCAAGTTTTGTGCTGAATTCTGCGTTTTTCAAGTTATACGATTTATGGAGATGAAGTCAGTTTATCCAATAACAGACTTTTTATTTTATATATTTTAGATTTTAGGGAATAAAATGGGCAAAATATACGCAATTGTTAGTCCTGCATACACCAAATCCGGTGATAGTTTTACCGATTTAGCATCTTATTTGGTTACTCCGTTTCATGCCGCAGCCTATGAACATGTTTGTGGTTATTCATTAGGTCATGAAGTTGTTTTTTCAGAAACGCTGGAAGAGGCTAAAAAGATCTTAGAAGATGGCGTCAAGGGTACTAAAAAGGATGCCACAACAGCGATTCAAAAAGCCGTTCTCGAATTAGAAACTGATGAGAAAGGAGAAATCAGTGGATTTAGCAAGATTTATACGGTCAATTTTAACAAACGCTATGAACAAGCTGAAGATAATTTTTTTAAGGGAGTTCGCGTTCCTAAGTGGAGTGAGCAACCAATTGATGCAAAAAAAGATGCCTCGCCCGATGCGCTTCCGGCACTGCACCAGCAGTATGAAGAAAGTAAAAGGGTAGTTAAAGAACAAGTTGCGATGTAAAACATAATTGTAGTCTGGATGCAGGTCACTGTTTCTTATACACATCCCTGCCTACGCCCCGCGGCTTTGTCCGCGGGGTTCCAGGGGTTTAGGCAGATTTTCTGGATCCCGCGGACAAAGCCGCGGGACGTCGAGATCGGGCTGGACATGTTTTTCAGAGATGTGTATAAGATTCAGGTGCAGGTCCGAAGGACCGGAACCCGGGTTTCGCTGTCGCTGTACCCGGTGCTTCAATTATATACCTCCCAAATAGCCAAAGAATAATCCTTGAGGATCATACTTGGCTCGGATCTTCTCTAATTTTTTCCATTTAGCAGAAGTATAAGAGTTCTGTATGCGTGTGGGATCTTGAACAATATCTGTTTCACCAATATAGTGGGTATTCGTAAATTTTTTAAGAATGGCACATACTTCATTTTGCCATTTAATATTGGCTGCATCATCTTCTGGTTTCTCCCAAATGGCCCAACATCCACCATAAGACTGACCCTCCATGGACAGAGCAACTTCAGTATGGGCTTCTAATAAATTGTGTTGACCGGTGCTTTGACAAAAAACAATAACAGACTTACGCGAAGGTGCATCGATAATTTTGTCACGTAAGGCCATTAAAATGTCTACGGGCTTGGCTTTAGAACATTGATTTTCACACAAGTTTCTATGATGTTCGGGCCAGGTAATTCCAGAGATTTCAGACAAACTCTCAAAGCTGCTGGGTTCATTTAATTTTTTGGCAAGGCATTTCTTTGCCATGCTTCCTTGCTCTAAAATTTTAAGGGCATCAAGGCCTTCTTTTTGATTATGAGCAAAAGCCACAGCGGTAATCATACATACTTTTTCATTAGTTGTTTTGCATTGATCAATTAGTTCCGAAGGCGCCTGGATAAGAAAGATAGAGAGTTCCACGCAGCGAGGCATAGTCCAACCGAGTGTAGTTACTTCTTCCACTACTTCTTTGAGCTGATCCAGCGAATAGTAATAGTTACTGGTCATTATTGTTTTAGGAAGAGGGTAGCATTTAAGATGAAATCGGGTGGCCACAGCAAACATCCCTGGTCCACAACCGCGAGCAGCCCAGAAGAGATCGGAGTGTTCAGAAGAACTTGCTATGACTTTTTGTCCATTTGCTGTAACCAATTCTATTGCCTCAACACTCAAGCAGGCAGGCCCCCAGTCACTTAAGTTCCACGACATACCGCCATTTAAAAGATAGCCACTAGCTTTTACTGTTGGACAGTGTCCAATTGGAAATGCCAGATCGTAAGCTGCGAGTCGTCTGGCTAGTTCGCGATTACTGATTACTGGTTGAATGACCGCTTTTTGAGATAGTTTGTCTATCTTTGATTCGTTAAGTTCAGACAAATCAATCACCATACCACCATGACGCACAGCCAATCCACACCAAGTGTGGCCACCTCCATGAACTACCACGCGCAAGCCATTTTTCTGTGCAAAGTTGATGGCTGTAACTACATCATCATCATTTTTAACGATGACTATTACTTCAGGCGAACGGTCTGGTTTTAATCCATTCCATACCATAGATGCTTTAATCGAAGGAAAGTTTGCATCGTTTTTGGTAATCACGGTACCACTAATGTGATTGCGTAAGGTATTCCAATCCATAATTGTTGTACTCCAATTCCATTTAGTAATTCCATTCTTTAATTGTAGTCTGGGTGCAGTAAAAAGGAGTCCATTGGGCTACTACTGCACCCCAAGTGCCCCGTTTACATCTTATCCGGTAAAAATCCTCCTGCTTGCATTTGCCACATGTGACTGTAATGACTTGGTATCTTAATTAGTTCCTCATGCGAACCATCTTCAATGATGCGACCCTTATCAAAGACCAGAATGCGATCCATTTCGGATAAGGTAGAGAGACGATGCGCAATCACAATCGTTGTTCTATTTTGCATTAACAAATGTAAACCATCCTGAATCAATTTCTCGGTCAAGGAGTCTAAAGCGGAAGTCGCTTCGTCCAGAATTAAAATGGGTGCATTTTTTAGCATAGCTCTGGCAATGGCAATTCGCTGTCGTTGCCCACCTGATAATTTAATCCCTCGTTCACCCACTAAGGCATTGTATTTTTCAGGAAGCAGGGAAATAAATTCATGACAATGTGCTTTTTGGGATGCAGAAATGACTTCTGCATTGGTTGCATCAATGCGACCATAGCGAATATTCTCCATCAGGGTGCGGTGAAATAAAGTCACATCCTGTGGAATCATCGCAATGTTTTCGCGCAATGATTCCTGGGTAACATCGCGAATATTTTTTCCATCAATCAGGATTTGTCCTGATTCCACATCAAACAAACGAAGAATCAGATTAACAAAAGTACTTTTTCCAGAACCAGATAAGCCTACAAGACCAATTTTTTGTCCGGGCTCAATGACTACGGATTTGTTTTTAAAAAGATGTGCTCCCTCATCATAATAAAAGCTCACGTTTTTAAATTCAATCCGACCTTGAGAGACGGTGAGTATTTTTGCATCGGGTTTATCAGCAATCTCATGCGACTCTGAAATCAAAGTTAGGGCTTGTTTACATTTTCCTAACTCCTCCGCAAACAATACAAATTGACTTGCGAGGTACCATAAATTATAAAAAATGCTGATTGATAAGGAGATAATAAAACTAAAATCACCGATTGATACTTGATTTTTACTGTACATATCGACCAGCATATATAAATTGGTGGCAATCAGCACAATAATACTCAGGTCCCAATAAGAACGCATTTTCAAAATCGTCCATTGCATGGTCTGATCTTTATCTGTGGTTTCTTGGGCTGTATTGCGAATTAGTTGATTTTCAAAAGCTGCTCTGGAAAACAATCGTAGATTGGTGATATTGCTGATGCTGTCCACAATTTTTCCTACCAATGTGGTTTTACTGGTAGCAAATGAATTAGAAAGATCCTGAACTGGTTTGAAATAAACCATCGCAATACCCAAAAAGACAATCGCCCAAATAAATAAAATTAAGGCAAATACAGGATGTACAAGTAGCATGCTGATGATTGCAATGATGAGCCCAACAACTTGGGCTGATGCATCATCAAGCGTTGTAAAAATTGCTATAGTCCCTGCGGTCATGTCAGAGATTTTATTGGACAAACTCCCTGCAAAGTTATTTTGGAAAAAGCGATGAGAATGCTGATTCAAATAGGCAAACATATTATTTACCAAGTCATAACGTATGTAGGGAAATAATTTTAATCGAAACCAATCTGAAAGACGCATATCAAGGGCGATCAGGACCCACAGGGTAATGTATACAATCACATAGGGTTTTATCACACTAAATACAGCGGATTTATCTCCTGAGAATGCAGCAACCTTATCAATGATAAGTTTTAACACATAGGGTGAAAGCGTGTTGTTAATTCCCCAATACACTGCGGTAAATAATAATCCTATAACATACACGGTGTACGGCTTTATCAGACTTAGGAAAAATTTTCTTAGCAAAATATCTTTTTTATTCATGTTATTACTCGGTTTTAGGTATAATTATAAGAATTTAATAAACCATTCTTAATTTCATACCCGTAAGTTACGTCAATCGCGTTCAAAAAATCAGAATCGTGGGAAATAACAATCATTGCTCCTGGATAATCTTTGAGTACCTGGATTACATGAGCTCGTGTTTCTCTATCCAGGTTATTGGTCATTTCATCCAAAATAAGTAATTTGGGCGTAATTGCGGCAATTTGTGCCAAGGAGAGTCGGGCTTTTTCTCCACCGGATAAAGTAGAAACCAAGGCATCAACCTCTTCATTTTTACGAAATAAAAAATCATTCAGATACTTCCTAATTTCGGAATAGGATTTATCCTTGAATAAACAACTTATAATCTCCCATACCGTCTTGTTTGGAGATAATGTATTGTAGTGCTGATCTAGGATGCCTATTTCATGGGCATTAGGTACTATCCAAGTTCCTTTTTTTATTACAGACTGAGTCTTCAAAATGGCTTTAAGTAAAGTGGATTTACCCGAGCCATTCTCCCCATGAATTGCAATCCGTTCTCGTGCTTTTATTGAGAACCTCAATTCACTTAAAATCGGATTGTTTTCATCATAGCCAACAGCTCCATCGCTTACTGTGACTAAAGCTTCATTTGTTTCTACTCCATGAATAGCAAATTTAGGGTAAATGACTTCAGGTAAGTAAAGATCTGATAAACGCTGAGTCAACTCCTGTTTTTTGTGATTGATTGCGCTTTTTTTGCGACCTGAAGTTTCTTGCGCATTTCGTGCTTTACTCTGCGAAACAATCGTAGGCCACTTTCTCTGCTGAATGTGTTTTTCTCCTTGAGTTTTACTGCTCTTGGCTCGTGCCTGCTCCCTCATCATATCCGCGTGTACTTGTTTTTTCTGACGAGTAAGATCTGTAATTTCCCCCTCAATTGCACTACGTTGAATATTAATTTCTCGCAAGTAGTCTTCGTAACATCCTGTAAAAACATGTATTTTGGCATGATCGATATGCCAAATCGTATCTACAGTGGTTTGCAGTAATTCAATATCATGAGTCACTATAATTAAGGTTTTTCTATAATCAGCAAGCATTCTCATCAAAGAGCCGCGATTGTTACGATCCAGATGATTGCTGGGTTCATCGAGCATTAAGAGATCGGGATCCGATGCTAATGCTTGGGTTAATAATTTATGAAAACGTTGCCCTCCACTTAATGAATCGAATTCTTCAATAACTTGTGGGACATAGCCTATGTTTAGTTCTTTAGGAAAGCGGATGTCACCATCAGTTGGCTCAAGTAATCTTGCAAGCAATTTTAATAGGGTCGATTTTCCGGAGCCGTTGCGTCCAATGATCGCAATGCGATTGCCATAGGAAATTTGACCGCTAAAGTCCTCAAAACATGTTTTATGGGGAAAAGAAAGACAAAGATTTTTAAATTGAATTGGCTGATGCATCATGTAACTCACTTAAGTAATTTAATGGGCAGTTAGTGCGGCTGCTTTTCGTCATTGCCCGGCGCTTAGGGCGTACTTAAGAGATAATGTCCATGATGTGTATAAGCCTCTTTGATGATGTGCTTGTTTGATATTGGGTACAATTATAACCGATTGCATGATTATCTGTCAATAATCGAGAAAATCAATAGAGAAAGAGATTTTAGACGGTTTCTTCCAGATGAGGGATAAGTTCTTTGCAATGCCTCATGACTCGTTGCTCTTCTGGGGGTAATTGCAAATAATCACCATATTGTTGAATAAGAAATGTTTCGGCATTTTGTGGAATATTAAGTTCTTTCGTTTCAAAGACAACGCGTTGCAATGGATATACTTCTTCCTTTTTAATTAAGTTTCTTCCTACACAATTATAACCACGTCCTATATAAGGGCTTTGACTGGTATTTGCTTGGCGAATAATTTTTTGCAAACAAAACTCAAGCAAGCTCTTAGGGAAAAATGAGGATATGACCTTATATAGCGCGGGATAGTGGCCTATTTTTACTTTGCTGTATTTAGAGCTTAACAAACGGGAAAGCTTTTTAGCGTAGAATTTATATCGCTTACGTTGCTTTGGATTTACAGGCATGGTGTCATAGACAAAAACGTCAATAAATATACCTTGTATGTAAGGCTCATTACCTTTTTCGTGTTTTTCGATAAACCGGCTGGTGCGATCTCTGATTTTTAAAGGAGTAGCCATATTAAAATAGCCGGGATCGCTATGAATTGTTTGCAGCCACATCCAGTCTGGAATTTCTGCTGGCGCTACACGTAAAAATTGTTCATAACTGGCGCGCGGCATGGCAATATCTACATCGTCATCCCAAGGAATAAAACCTTGATGGCGAACTGCTCCTAAAAGAGTCCCTGCATCAAGCCAATAGTCCAAACCATATTTAAGACAAATAGAATCCACCACTTCAAGCATCGCAAGCATCTTCAATTGAGCTTGGCGTAGCCTGCCATCATGAAATGCTGTTTCTGCAGAATAAGGATTTGGATTCTTTGTTAATGTCATAGCGTTTTCTTATTAAATGACAACAAAAGCTATATTAGCAAAATAATTCAAAATCATTAACTATAATGAAACAAAAACTTAGATAATTGATTTAATTCAAGCAATACATCGAGCACTTGCAAGATTAACAGCACTGCTGGTGTAAATCGCGAGTGGCTTGTACGTCAAATGAGGAGCAGTCATGGTGCAGTTATATACTGATGTCGGTCCAATGTTGATTCAATATAGAGAAGCAACTCCTGAAGGTCGACATACCATGATGCAGGAGAAAATCACAGAGGTTAAAAAGCTTTCCGGGCAAGCGACTCATAAGCAGCAAGCAAAGACTCATTATAAAACCTTAGCGTATGCTGCGACATTAATTAACTATGCTGATGTGATACAACGTATAGAAAATCAGCGGTATTTTGATGTTTTATTAGATTTCTATGGGATGGAGATGGAGGCCGAATTAAGCTCCTGGTTTGAGTTTGGTACTACTCCAGGTCAAATGAGATTGAAAAAGCCACTCGATGAATATACGCCTGGGATTTGGGAAAAATTTCGCACAGCTCAAAAAGCACATCTGAAAAAAACCCACAAAACCCATCTTTTTGATCTGGATCAGCTCGATATTTATCATCCTCCTGCGAATCAATTATATCCCATTCAAATTCAGATGGGAGGCAAACTGAAGAATGAAGCAGTAGATAGAATCAATATTGATGCGCATGGACGCATTCGTTTTGCGCAACATTATGGATTTTATATTCTCCCTGGTGGTGGGATGATTGAAATTACCAATGTTACCCAAATTGATGCTTTGCAATTCAAAATGTTAGAAGAGCATATAGAAGAGGAACATGCCAATCTTCATATAAAGGCGGCTGAATTATATGATCAATTAATACCGGAGGAGTTTAAAGCTGCATTAACTAAAGCCTGTTCAAGTAAGCAAGCTCAATCTTTATCTTCAGAGTTTCGCAGTTGGTTGCAAAAGCAAATTCTAACGAACCAAAGTAATGCAGTTTGCTTGCAAAAGATTGTTTCTGAACTTGATCGGCAAATCGAGATAACGAAGAGGGAGGGGCTCGTTTCTTTAGAGAAATATACTAAAAAAGAACATGTGGAAAGTCTGCATCTGCTTAAGTCGCTAATTGAATTACGCGCTCTAGTGCAGGTACAAACTTTTAAATTAACTTCATTATTCGCCGAAGCTTTTGAGTATATAAAGAGGAATACTATTTGTGTTGATATACAGCAATATTTGGATACGCGAGTATTAGGTGGTTCACAACTCTCTCACAGTTTCATCATGAGAGGGGTCCCCTTAGAAGATTGGTTTGCTGCAAAGTTTAATGGGATTGAGGGAGAGTTTGGCGATGACATTTCCGGATCTGTAATTGAACCCATGACCTTACTTGAAGCCTTAAGTAAGTTTAGAAAAATCAAGTTTTCTCATATTTTGATTGCATTAGCTGCTTATGAAGAATGCATCGAGAATGGAACATTACAGATAGAAAATATCTGGAGTGAGGTGCAATTTGAGCGTTCTCGTCAAGTAGTAATAGCGGAAGCAATTAAATTTTAAATAATTAACAATAATCCCTTATAACGTTAAGAATTTTTGTCATTACCGCGAAGGCTGGCTCTATTTTTATAAAAGCAGCGTGTCTCTTTAGAAATGGGTTCCCGCCTTCGCAGGAACGGACAGTTTTCGGCAATGCCTTGTCTATTTTATTTTTAATAAAAGTAAACATTGATTTATCAAAAATTAAAAACGAAAATAACACTCCAACTTTTCTCTAGCATTACAGTATTGAAATGAGTCTTTTATGTCAGACACTTTAAATCGTTATTACCTACAGACTATGGGAATCGATCTATGGGTGTTACGCCAGCCTACTCGTTCTTGTGAACAGGATTTATCTGCATTAGCTCAAGAGGTGGCTGCATGTACTCGATGTTCTTTACATAAAACTCGTACGCAAACGGTCTTTTATCGTGGCAGCTCAAAGGCTAAATTGATGATAATTGGCGAAGCGCCAGGTTTTTATGAGGATCAACAAGGCCAACCCTTCGTGGGTAAAGCAGGGAGTTTATTAAATCAAATGCTGCACAGCATTGAGATGGTTGAAGAAGACGTCTACATCGCTAATGTTTTAAAATGTAGACCACCAAATAACCGGGATCCTCAAGAGAATGAAATTGCTCAATGCAGTTCCTACCTGGCTCGTCAAATTGAGATTGTACAGCCTCATTTGATTTTGGCTTTAGGCCGTTTTGCAGGGCAGTTTCTACTTAATAAACCTCTTCCTCTCAAACAATTACGTAATACACTACATCACTACCATAATATCCCCTTTATAGTAAGTTATCATCCTGCTTATCTTTTACGTAACCCAGCCGATAAGAAAAAAGCATATTTTGATTTAGTCACGGCAAAAAAATTATTAATAGATAAAAGTTGCTAGAAGCTCCTTCTGTGTAAATACTGTATTATTTGATGGGTATTTTTACGTATTGATTCTATTTGAGTGTGTTTTTTATAATATAAGTAGATTCAAAATTAGGGCTTTTAAAAAAGTCTGTAGGAGAGAGAGGCATGAATCAATATAAACGTGTTTTTATTGTTGGCCTACCTGGCGCAGGTAAAGGTATATTTGCAAAACGATTGGCTGAAAAATTGGGTTGGCAGTTTATCGATGCGGATCTTGGAATTGAGTATCATATTGGGCGTACCTTAAATAAAATTTTTAGCGAAGAAGGCCAAAAGGACTTTTACCAATGCCAATATGATCTACTTAGCGCACTCAAAACTAAAGAGAACATTGTCGTAGCCACTGAAGCAAGTATTATCTGTAATGAGGCAATTCGGCACATCTTATCTTCAGAGTTTGTAGTATTTTTGCAAGTCAGTACTGAAGTACAAATAGGGCGAATAGCGCGAAATCCGTCACCATTATTAACTACTGATCTTAAAACCTTCTTTGATATGCTGCATGCGGAACGCGATCAACTGTTTGAAAATGTAGCAAGTATATCTTTTGATACAGATAGTAATGCATTGGAACAATATGTATTAAGTGCATTCGAGCTCGTCGCAGGAAATCAAGTAAGTGATTCCAAGTCAGTCAAATTAAATGAGAAAGATATCGTGCTGTTTCATAAAGTGTTACATACTCCGGTCCATTTATCAGAACAACAAGCACTCTGTCTTAAATTACTTGCCCAAGGGAAAAGTTCAAAACAAATTGCACGTCATATGAATATTTCTTATCGAACTGTGGAAGGTACTTTGGCTAAGACAATGGAGGCATTAGGGTGCTCCTCCAGTAAGGAACTGATTGTTTTGTATCATGATAAGCCTTGATTAAGATTTTAAAAAAAGAGCTCTATTGAACTTCTGTTTGTAGCCTGGCTATAGCACAGTGGATCCCAAACCCCCTTTAACCAGAGGTCTACTGTGCTATAGCCAGGCTACTTGCTTTCGGTTAAACCGCATGATGTCTTTAAAAAATTGTTCTTGAAGAACTATTCTTTGCTTTGGGACATGTACTGAATTGCCTTAATGAAGGCTTCATCCGAACAATTTTTCTTGGGGACATCTGCTTCCTTACACAACCCACTATGCGGCATTAATCCTTTACCAAGTTTCATTTTGTACAATAAGTAATCCATCCCAGTTTTATATTCTGCAGGATTTTTTTTGGCTTCTAGTTCCGCATTTTTAAAGGGTTTCTCCCAAGCTTTTTTATCAAAAGCAGCAGGAGCTTTTATCCCGGTTGCAAATTGGGGCGCATGACAGGTTTGACAGGTGACCTGATAGGTGTTTTTTCCCAAATCATCAGCAAGCACTGAAGTACAAATGATACTAAGTAAAATAAGGAATAGATTTTTCATTTTTTCCCTCTGTTCGATTTGGTTTATATCCTCTTTTAAGCATACTCCAATATTAGAGCAACTCAAGCTGACCTCTTCTCTTTATTTGTTTTATAACATACGCATTATATTGAAAATAATACTATAATTTACTGCGGCACACCGTTTAATTTTGCCAACAAAGTGTTAGCAGGATGAATCAAAAGGAAATTGACCATGAAAGGAACAGAGAAAAAGAAAACCGCATCAAGATTAGATTTAAAGAACCAACCTAAAACTTCATCTGAGATGGTCAATAATTCCCAGCATGTAAATTATATGAATGAGTTGGATGAATTTTTTTATTATATCAATAAGTGGTATCAGGCAAATCTTGGCAAAATTACAATGGGAATGAGTCCGGCAGTAATAGGAACTGCTTATTGTGCGTGGCTTTTGCAATTAGCCCAATCACCAGGCCACTTATTGGCATTGGCTTGTTATCCAGGCCTACACGCCGATGAGTTCGTTGCTCGTCTGCTGTGTGAGAAACAACCAGGGCAAGGAAAGGACGTCCGTTTTCATAAAGAAAGTTGGCAATTGATGCCATGGCGTTTTTATGCTGAAACTTTTCTTCAGATTGAAGAGTGGTGGGGATATGCCACACGAAAAGTTCCTGGTCTTTTCGGTCGTGCAGAACGCACGGTTTCTTTTTGTATTCGTCAGTTACTTGATGCGTTATCACCTTCGAATTTTGTCATGACCAATCCGGATCTTTTTTATGAAACAATCCACTCTGGTGGTGCCAATTTAATTCAAGGTACGGAACTTGCGATTGAGCATGCGCAGAGAAGATTAGCAGGTATGCCACCTCCAGGAGCAGGGAAGTTCAAACCAGGAAAGAATGTTGCAATTACTCCCGGCAAGATTGTATTTACTAACCATTTAATAGAATTAATCCAATATGAACCGCAAACTGAAACTGTTTTTAAAGAACCCATCCTCATATTGCCTGCATGGATAATGAAATATTATATTCTGGATTTATCACCAGGAAATTCTTTAGTTAAATGGCTGGTGGGACAAGGGCATACAGTCTTTATGGTTTCATGGCGCAATCCGGATGAGAAAGACCGTGAATTAGGCATGGATGATTATTATCGTCAAGGAGCAATGGCAGCAATTGATACGGTAAGTAATATTTTACCTAAGACAAGAATTCATTTGATGGGATATTGCCTGGGTGGAACTTTAGCCATGATTACTGCTGCTGCAATGGCACGAGATAAGGATACACGTCTTAAAAGTCTTTCGCTTCTTGCGGCACAAGGAGATTTTACCAAAGCAGGGGAGCTCATGCTCTTCATTAATGAAAGTGAAATAGCATTTCTCAAAAACATGATGTGGGAAAAGGGGTATCTTGATCCCAAACATATGGCCGGTTCGTTTCAAATGTTACGTACCTACGATTTGATTTGGTCAAAGATGATTGATGATTATATGACTGGTAAAAAACGCGGTATGATCGATTTGCTGGCATGGAATGCTGATGCGACGCGCATGCCTTATAGAATGCATACCGAATATCTTGAGAAATTATTTCTGCAAAACGATTTTGCTGAAGGACATTTTCGTGTTGAGAATGAAATAGTAGCTCCTAAAAATGTTCATGTACCTATTTTTGCGGTTAGTACCAATAATGACCATATTGCTCCCTGGGAATCGGTGTATAAGGTACATTTGATGATGCATTCGGATATTACCTTTGTATTAACAAATGGTGGTCATAACGCAGGTATTGTTAGTGAACCGAATCATCCAGGACGCTTTTATTATATTCGTGAAAGTAAGAAAAGCATGCCTTATCTAGGTCCGAAAAAATGGGTTAGCAAAGCCAAAAAAAGAGACGGTTCATGGTGGATTTCCTGGCATGATTGGTTAGTGGACAACAGTTCACAAAGACGTATTGCACCACCTCATCTTGATCCATCGCTTCCTTCTGCACCGGGTTCTTATGTGATGCAAAAATGAAGAATACTCCACGTATTAACGTGTTGAAAATTCTCTTCACTGCCTACGTTCCCGACTTGTTCGGGGAACGTGGAGCACGATGGATGGTCAATATACCTTAGTATTTTGTGTGTTGAATCTTGGTTGCAGTATTGGGATGTGTTAAATTTAGCCCCTAATTTTTTTTTGGAGCTTTATGATGAATAAAATCTCAATTGCAGCAGTGGCCTGCTTTATTATTTCAGTTTCCGCAAATTCATTTGCGAATATATCTCACCTTAAAGTTAACTTTAAGAAAACGTACTGTGGTAATGCCGAGTTTGTAGGGAATGATGCGGGAAAACGTCCTCATTTACATTGCGGTGAAACGTTTATGGCTTACAAAAAAGCCAATGGCGATCATGCAAATATTACAGAATATGGAACTTGTGGTCGAACAGACTCGGTTTTTGATGATATTAAAGCAAATAGAAACGCATTTGCAGATTACCAAGGTATTTATAACGCACTTGTAGCATTCCATCAAGCTGGTTGTCCAAATCAATTGGCATCTAAATAGTAGTTAAGCTGGTATCGTCAAATTGTAGAGCCCGGGCGTAGCGAAACTCGGGGGCTCCTATTGTAACACCCTGTTATAGTATGGAGATCCCGCGTTACACTCGGAATGAGTGTGGACTCTTAATGGATGTAAGCCCGGGCTCCGCTTCACTTAACCCAAACAAGAAACAACTACTCAAATAATGCCAGAACGTTCTCAGGTGGGCGTCCTATAACTGCTTTATCTTTATAGGTAACTATCGGACGTTGCATTAATATGGGATCTTTAAGCATGGCTTGCAAAACCTGAGCTTCATTTTCCAGCGATAATCCATGCTCTTTAAAAACAGGTTCCTCTGTGCGAACAAAATCCTTAAGCGTGAAGTGCGCTCTTAAACTGTTTAATTGTTCCAGATTAAGCGGGGTTTTAAGATATTCAATAACAACAGGTTCATAACCTTTGCTCTGAAGAAGTTCCAACGTTTTTCTTGATTTGGAACATCTAGGATTATGATAAATTGTAATGTTTTGCATTTTTTTCAAATGTTGCTAGGATTGATTTAAACTATAACATGTTCTTGTTGTTTTATCTTTATTTTAATTTTGTTTGGATTCTGACATCAAGAGATCTGATTACTTTGGGTTATTGACTCAAGAAGAAATCTTCTTTTTACTTATATCACTGTCAAATTAACTGAGAGTCCTATGCACTTTTCGATTATCCCTATCCAGGAAAAACATATTGACGCGTTTTGGTCCGCTGTAGATAGTGTGGCTCGTGAACGTAAATTTTTAGCTTTTTTAGAAGGACCTCCAATCGAATCAACTAAAGAGTTTGTTTTAGAACATATTAACAATAACTGGCCTCAAGTTGTTGCAATGTTCGATGGGAAATTAGTTGGATGGTGTGACATCAGTCCGCTGGATCGACCTGTTTTTGCTCATGTGGGTAGTTTAGGAATAGGGGTAATTGCACCGTACCGTGGACAGGGAATAGGGGAGGCCTTATTAAGTACGGCATTGCAGATGGCTAAGTCAAAGGGGTTAACCCGTATTGAACTTACCGTGCGTGAACATAATCAGACTGCAATATCATTGTATGAAAAATATGGGTTTGTGAAAGAAGGAGTGCATAAAAATGCGGTGCGAATCGATGGGGAATATGAGCATCATATTTTTATGGCCTTACTTTTTGAATAGGTCTAAAAAGAACTGGCAATGAGCTATTAATCACACATTGCAGAAGGACTTGCTCACTTTTTATCTCATTTATTGAGTTTTTCTTTATTCAACGGAAGCGGAATTTCTTTTGGATAATGTTTATAAATATTCCATCTTTTTGCAGAGAACTCGTCGGGTGTGGTTTTTAATAAGAGAAAAGCTAAAAAGTCAGCGCATACAGCGGGCGGAATCAGGGTGTGTTCTTTATAAGCTTCTTGAAATTCAGTAGCTAATGGGAATTGCTCAACAGGGCATTCTCGCAAATTTTTCTGCATTCCGGTATCTACTTCACCCGGAATAACATCAGTTGCTACGATCTCTGCTGGTAATTCGGTCTGCAATACTTGGGTCCACATATTGAGTGCCGATTTGGTGATACAGTACGCTCCTGCGCCTGGGACTGCTTTTTCTGCCGCTACCGAGGTAATATTTAAAATTCGACCGCCTTGTTTGGTAAAGAAAGGAAGTACATTTTGAGTGAGCAGTATAGGTGCAATAAGATTTGTTTCAATTATTTTCTTTACATCAGAAGGGTTCGCTTCATTTAATGAACCAAGAGGAGCAATAATACCTGCATTATGGATTAAGTAATTGATTTTTAATCCCTTGAGTCCCGCTCCAATTTTGTTTAAACCCTTATCAGTAGTAATATCTGTAGATATTATTTTAATCTTATCTGGATTTTTATCCTTGAGTTTAAGTAATTCATCGTTATTTCTTGCAATAGCGATTACGGTGATGTCCTGAGACGCCAGTTCTAAAGCTAATGCCTGTCCGATACCACTGCTTGCTCCAGTAATAAGTGCAACGTGTGACATATTGGGTCTCCATGATAAGCTATAAAATTTTTAATATTGTTGTAATATATAGACAATTTGTTTGATTTTGTAAGTCCAATGCAAAATAAATACTTGCTACCCTTTAAAAGAGCACTTGATAATTATATAAAACAAACGAAACGCTCTCATTTTTCATTTAGTTCAGATGAAAAGCGCATTTATAAAGCTGATTTTTTTGGCAGTTTTCGGCACAGTCAAAAACTTTATCCTGCTTTAGAACAACTTCAAGATAAATTAACGGAAGTTAATGACGAAGAAGCCAGAAAAATTATTAAAATTCATTTTATGGATAAAAATAATAAATGGAATAACTATTCCTTCAATAGTTATTTTTTAGATGAAATCTATAAAATAGAAATCTATGAAGAGTGGGAAAAAGAATGGAAAGTATTTGATAAAAATCCAATAAGTTATTATCAAGGGATTTTATTTAGAGGTTCAGCAGAAAATATTTCTCATTGTTTTAAATACGGAATTAAAGAAAGCGTTAAATCAGATTTTCTGGAAGATTACGTTCAGGATATGAATGGTTCAATTGGTATTTCTACCTCAAAATCATTTAATGTCGCAAAAGTTTATGCCTTACCAACAGTTTTTGTTCGCAATGAAGTGAGTATGACTGCTACCCCTATATTGGAAGAATCTTATATTTATTTGATAGATTTTAAAGGAAAAACAGCGATTGATCTTGAAGGTACTTTTACATCAAGAGGTGAGAAAGGGGCTGCTGAACTTTCAAAAAATAAAGAGGAAGTTAATGTCGTAGGCTCAATTTCCCCCGAAGAAATTGTAGGCGCATTTTATGTTAATAGATATGGAAAAATACAATGGCATATTAATCCTAATCGAAAAGAGTTATTGGATTATTCAATATTTGAACCGTTACTTCCAAAAGAATTTTATAATGAATTGACGAAAGAAAATAAAATAGATCGTTCTAGTTTCGAGCTATCCTCGACTGAAAGCTCCTCGAATATCCATACATTTAGTTTAGAGATAAAACCTCGCTGATAAATGCTCAAGAAGTTCAGATATAATTCCCTATGAGGATAGCGAAATTCAAAAACCTTTCTAAATTTCCGGTTTTAATTATAAATTGCTTGGACGGAGGACTTCCTTATCACCAGTGGTGCGTCTATCCTCAGGGGCTACGGGCACAAAAAAGGCAAATTTTTCTCGATGGGGATATTTTGAAGCAGAATCTGGGCTGCGATTATATTCAGGTTGTGGGGGGCTCTGCTCGTTATTAGTAGGATCTGGCGTTTTCCAAATAGCAATTGCTTTAAGAACTCGTTCTAATATCTTTCCTAAAGAAACTAACCATTGAGGTAAGTATCCTGAATTTTCTTGCTCACTTTCATCTTGGTTCGGTATAGGGGTGGGTGAGTTCTCTTCATGATATTCGTTTAAAACCAAATCCATTTGAGCTAAATCTGTTAAAAGCTTTTCAGCATTATAGGTAAAATCATCCAAACTTAGCGGAGGTAATTCGTCTTCAAGTTTCTTTTTAATGTGAGTAGCTCTTGGATTTTGTTCTAGTTTTTTGATATAAGCATCAAGTTCTTCTAATTTCTCGCGAAAATCGATTTTGAGATCAAATCGTTGTAAAAGTTGTTCATATTTTTCAAGATAACTAAAATGCTGCTTCAGCAATGCCGTCTGGATAAGTAGGGCTTTGAGGAATGATTCATAACCCTCATCATCTGGATTTATTTGTTCTAATGATCGTTGTGATAGCTCAATGCTCGCAAATAACGCAGTGATTAATCTTTTTGACTTATTCACCTGAATAAGTGCTATAGAAGAGTCTATCTGATAGTTTTCAATGAACTTTTCCCAAAGTAAATTATTTTTTTTAACCGATTTAATTAATTGATGTTGGTACGCTTTTTCATCCTCTTGGGAAATTTTTTGGTTCGCTTTGTTCCACCAGTAGGTAATCGAGGCTGCAATTAACTCACAATCGGAAGTTTGAAAAAGATTCATCATGGTCATTTTATTTGCTTCAATAATTTTATTTAATGAAGCTCGAATCTCTTGAGGATCGTCCTGTTTGAATGCTTCTGTGATTTTTTCATGAATATCCTTATTCAATAATTCCACCGCAGTCATTTGGATATCAACTAAATCCGCTTTACATTCAAAAAAAGCATTTATCTTAGATACTGAATCATGTTGAGAAACATCTTTTAAAAGATCCTGCATTTTTAAGGCGAGGCGCTCTCTTTT
Organism: Legionella stuttgartensis; assembly: GCF_977063405.2. Lineage (NCBI taxonomy): Bacteria > Pseudomonadati > Pseudomonadota > Gammaproteobacteria > Legionellales > Legionellaceae > Legionella > Legionella stuttgartensis. Next base: position 225,986 of record NZ_CDRUHA020000093.1, on the reverse strand, counting down.
TTCAGTCAGTATTCGAACATTTGTGAATTGTAGTGTGTTGGTATAACTTTCATAATAACGACAAAAATCTTTGAGTTCTAAATCAAAAGTACCTGCAATACGTTCTTCTTTGATTTCAATTTGATTAGGATTTTCCATATTGGGTAAATAAATCCGACCGGTGAAGCCCCACGGATTTCTAATGCGTATCATTTTAATTGGACGTATTACATCTTCTCCATCCTTATCAACAGGACGGAGTGTTTCAACAACGCCAACAATCGTATAAGCGTGAGTCGCCCTTAAGCCGGGGACCTTTTCATCGTATCTATGGGGGGTGCCTGCTGTTAATGATTCACCTTGGGCGAGTTTGTTTTTAATGTCGTTAAAAACTTGGAGTTCTTCAGGTGAATAAATTCCACTGAATAGTTCTTGATTATCTCTTCGTATGTCTTTTTCTACATCTTCATGATAATAAGTAAATAATTTTTTTAAGATATCCACTGCTTGCTCATTTTTCTCATCCTGTGAAAAATGCTTTATGATTTCTTCAAGACGCTGTTGGCTAGTACCGTGCTCATTGTATATTTTTTCCCACGCATCTTTGTTTTCTGAATAAAAATCGATTAATTGCAAACAGATTTTTTCCGCATCCTCACCAAAAATTTCTTCAAAGACCCTTATTCTCGCTGAGAGCATTTCTGTAATAATTACATCTGTTCCTGATTGGTTTTCTAGTCCACCGAGTTCTTGCATGAGCTTTTTCTGTTGGCTTAATACCTCCAATTGTTCCAACTCACTAGCAAAAAAGTTACCTATATCCCAAGCAAAAAATTTATCATAATTAATATAATGTTCTTTCGAATTGCAACCTGTTAATACTTTTAAAGCAAGAGACTCTGAACCACCTTTCAATGCACCACTCATTGATGCGTTCGTGTTTCCAAAGAATTCGGGAACGGATGCCGCCGCTTTTTCGATTATATCGACCCATAGAGCAGTATGGTTATTTAAGCTCCCTTTTTGATCCACGATGTAGGAATTCTCTACGCGAATATAAACGGGTTCCAATGTTTTAGGGTTGAATAAACGGACGGTTGTTGTCCCATCATCATTTTGCCTCAACATACTACGAATGTAGCTGACTCCATCGGGCTCACGCAAAATGGCTGCTAGTGAGGCTAATAGAAAGCAATCAGGTACTCGGGCTTGTCTAACATCTTCTATTGATGGGGAACCCTCACTAAATAAAGGAGAGTTGGATTGCTGATATTGTTCAATGGTATAGTCTAAATACTGACTCGGATCATCAAGTTCAACTTCACCGCTATTTTGATCATCAATGGAAATATTTCTTTGATTTTCAGGCAAATCATCACGACTTGAACCAATCGGTACATAAGGAGTTAACCTAAAGCGCTGTTTTTCTTCTGGTTTGTCTAAATTTAATGGTTGTATTATTGCTAAGCTATTCGCTTCTAAGGATTGACCATCAGGTAATGAAATTGTTTTTTTTATTTTTCCTCGAACACCGGGGAAAACTAAAGGAATAGTACTATCAGTTGGAACCACAAGACTTCCATGAGTCATAAAATTAAGTGGTAGCATAGCTCTCCAGTGAAGTCGACAAATAGATCACAATGCCCTTTATTATGTCATATTTATCTTAAGAGATCATTAAGTGTTCAATTTGCTGATAATAATGCGATAATGACCAAACTTTATTTATGTCATTCCCGCGAAGCGGATCTATTCGCAAACTTGGCATTGCGCCTAATTTATGGATGGATTCCCGCCTTCACGGGAATGAAATCCAATTTTTTCAACAAAGCCGTTTACAATAGGAACGAGGGAAGTTTTATGCGGGGGCACTTTCAGTATTTGCAAATACTAAAACTCATAAGAGGTAACAAGTTCCTCTAATAGTTGATGTGTTACTTCCGCAATTGCTTGCACTACAGGAGGGGAAAGTCTTTCATCTAAGGTAATGGCATTAATTTCGATTCCATAAAATAAAAGATTATCTGGTAATTCATTCAGTACACTGGCTAATTGTAGGGTTTGTAGAATACTGATGCCATGAGTTGAGAATCGCGGTTCTGAATCAAGAAGCGCGTCTTTTTGAAACCGATGAACAGTTCCAATTTCGCTCCCTGATTTGACTGCATCAATGATAAAAATCGTGTCGAAGCCACTAATTAACTCAATCAGCCGAACACCTGGGCGATCATGGCATTCAATAAGCACGTAAGGTGCGCTATGGGTATGATTTGCAAGTTGTCGTTTTAATTCCATTGCTACGTTCCAACCGGCTTGATCGTCGCCAAAAGGTGAGCCGATACCTAGTACTTTGATGCGGTTCATTTTCGATTCACTTTAATCGTTAAAAAATGAGTGGAACATGAAATGCAGGGATCATAGTTACGAATAATCATTTCACTATAGGCACGCAAGGATTCTTCATCCTGATTAAGGCCATATTGCACCAATGAAATACGTAAATCTTGCTCAATTCGCGCCTGATTTTGGCTGGTTGGCGGCACAATACGAGCAGTTATAACTTGTCCTTGATCACCTAGTTGAAGATGCTGCCATAGAGTTCCTCTGGGCGCTTCGGTACATCCAAATCCCATCCCTGCACGTGGCGTAATTTCAGGGTGTGCTTCTTTAGGAATTTCATACTGCTCCATAATGCGTATCAATTCCAAGACACAGAAATAGATTTCAACTGCGCGGGCCATGATGCTGTGATACATATTATGAGAAGGAAAATTAATTTTTAAATCTTGAAGCAGAAGATGAATAGGGGGCGGGAGATGGCCAAAACAATTATTGACACGTGCAAGAGGTCCTACGAGATAAGGTTTATTTTGTAACAAACAATGCAACGCAGTGGAGTAGGGGACTTGATGCTCCTTGAAATAAGCATCAAATTCATCAATGCTGATATTTAACCCATGATCAGAGACCAATCGTCCCTCATTAAACGGGTATTCTGTAGGATGATAAAGTGAGACACAAGTAAAGTCATGAGAGTTATCTGGAAATGACAGTTTTGCAAGCCAGCGAATCAATGCTTCGCAATCTTCGACGCGGGCTTTCGCTTTTTCTAAAAGGGTATTGATTGCCGTATGGTTAGGCGCTTTATAAAAACCTCCAACGCAGGCACCCACCGGATGCACGGAGCGACCGCCAAATAATTTAATTAAATCATTGCCAAAAGATTGCAAACGGATGCCACGTCTTACTTCTTCGGGATAAGTTTTTGCCATTTCAGGTGCTGATTTAAATCCTAAAAAATCAGGTAACGCTAAAAAATGAATGTGCATGCTGTGACTTTCCAGCCATTCACCACAGTAAAAAAGTCGGCGCATTTCCCGTACCCATGGGGAAGGTTGTATGCCAAAACAATGTTCAATTGCCTGAGTTGCGCTCATTTGATACGCAACCGGACATATTCCGCAGATTCGGGCGACAAGATCTAGAACATCAGTGTAACTTCTGCCTTCGAGAAATTTTTCGAATAATCGTGGCGGTTCATAAATTTTTAATTGTAATTGGGTGATCGCATTGTCTTGAATGTGGAGCTCTAACGCTCCTTCACCCTCCACGCGCGCCAAAATGGGAACGTTGATGGAAATAGTATTACTCATTGCTGATTTTAATTCCCTTAAAATAAGCACCTGCTTTATTAAACGCGGGTGCTTGATTATTAATATGCAAAAACTTTTGTGCAATAGCTTCTCGAGTCAGGCCTAGCTGTTCAAACCAGTTGCCTAAGGATTGAGGATTGGGATTTTCCTTGGGCCCATAACATGCATAACATCCTCGACCTACTGTTGGACATAGGGAGCCACACCCCAATTTGGTAACCGGGCCCATACAGGGTTGTTTTTGAGTGACTAAAACACAAACATTACCTTTACGTTTACACTCCATACATTCAGAATCTTGTTTGATGCGTGGCGTTGCATTAGATAATAAAAAACGAATCGCTTCTAATACTTGATTGCTATTTACGGGACAACCCCATAACTCCCAATCGACTTTAACATGTGCGGCAATTGGAGTTGAGGTACTTAAGCTTTGGATGTATTGTGGGGAAGCATAAATACTGCTTACCCATTCTTTGGTATTGGCGAAATGACGTAATGCTTGCACACCACCTGCGGTAGCACAGGCACCGATTGTAATAATGAATTTGCTGTTTTCGCGAATTTTTTTGATGCGTTGCTCTTCATCTGGGGTGGAAATACTCCCTTCAACAAATGCGATATCGACTTGTGCATCCAACTCGACTGCCCCTGCCTCTGAGAAATGCACCATATCCACTAAATCAGATAGTGTGAGTAAGGCCTCTCCTGCATTTAAAAAGGCTAATTGACACCCATCACATGACGTGAATTTATGCACCGCTACGCGTGGTTTCATGGTTGTTAAAATCCCGGTTCATTAAATAATTCTTTAATTTCAGAATAAGCAAATACAGGTCCATCTTTGCAAATAAAAACACCTCCGTATTGGCAATGTCCACATTGTCCTATACCGCACTCCATATTTCGTTCCATGCTCAAATAAATATTATCTTCCGAAATACCTCGTTGATTAAGTACCTTGATCGCGGTATTCATCATCATCTCGGGTCCACACATCATGACGATTGTGTTTTCAGGATTTAGCTTGAGCTGATCAATCATATCCGTAACATAGCCTATTGCCCACGGCCATTTAGGTCCTGCTTGATCTGCAGCAACATGAATTACAGTATTGGGTGATTTTTGCCAAATTGCATATTGTTTTCTAAATATAAAATCTTCGCTGTGTTTCACGCCTTGTAAGATACTCAAATTTCCATATTGTTCTCTACGCGCTAAAATATATTCGATAATCGAAACCGAAGGAGCACAACCTAGACCCCCTGTGAGGACTACAACATCTTTGCCTTTTGTTTGTTCAAGTGGCCATCCGCGTCCATAAGGTCCTCGGACTCCAATTCGGTCTCCGGGCTGGAGTTTTTGTAATGCTTTAGTTACTCGGCCTATAGCGCGGATTGTGTGGGTCAGAATATCTTTTTTTTCCGGGTCAGAAACAATGGAAATCGCGACTTCACCCACCCCAAACAGATAAAGCATATTAAATTGACCTGGGGAAAAGAGAAATTGTTCATGATGTTCGGGATCAAGAAAACGCAAATGCAAGGTAAAAATTGTAGAGGACTCTTCAATTTTCTCTACAATGACAGCCTCAAGTGGCAAATAAGGATCGAGTTTTGGGTTAATCACGTTTTTTAATCCTCACGTTGGATTCACCAGAAATCGCTGCTAATTCTTCGGTAATATCAATTCCCACTGGACACCAAGTCACGCACCGCCCACAGCCTACGCAACCACTGGTGTCAAACTGATCGAACCAACTGCCGACCTTATGAGTCAACCATTGTCTATAGCGTTTAGGTGTATCCTCACGAAGTACTTTTCCACTCAAATAACTGTGACCTGCGGTAAAGCAAGAATCCCATTCGCGCTGATGCTCGCTACAGGTGCCATCTAAACTGGGTTTTTCTACTTCACTATGACAAAAACAGGTCGGACACACTGAGGTGCAATTGCCACAGGATAAACATTTTTGCGCTACTTCTTCCCATCTTGGGTGGTTTAAGTTGGCAAATAATAAATCGCGTAAACCTTGTTTATTATCCAAAGGGATTCGTTTAGTTTGCATGTCTGCGGTGTGTTTTACAATGTTACTTACTTTGGTACATTGACTCTTTTTTGCTTTAGACAACTGTAAGCTTTCAATAATTGCTTGTCCCTGTTCACTACCTGAATTGACGACAAATCCTTCATCAATTTCAGTCATCAGAATATCAAACGAATTCTTGACTTCGGGGCCTGTGCCTGCTGAAACACAAAAACAGTTGTTGGAGGAATATGAACAGTTTACTGCAACAATAAATAAATGTTCGCGTCGTTTTTTATAACGTGGATCGGGATGTGCACTCTCAATAAATACTTTGTCTTGAATGTTCATCGCGGCTATATCACAAGAACGTGCGCCAATCATCGCAAGCGGTTGTTCCTCTGCTTGCTGTGGTTGGAACGATAATTTTCCTTCACTGTTCCGTTCTACTTTCCATACCGTTTCCTGAGGTTTAAATAAAAGAGGTTTGATTGCTTGTGGGCCATTGGCAAAGGCAAATGCTTTATGTTCTGAAATTTTTTCTAATTGATAGCCCCCTGGGGTTTGCTGATCACGAATCCCCCAAGGTAATTGCTCTACGTTATTTAGCACATCATAAACAATGGCTCCATCGCGTACTTGAGGGCCAACACAGGAATATCCTGCGTTATTCAAGGCGTGCAATAGACTCTGCAATTTTAAATAAGGCATGAAATAGCTTATTTTATTTGTGGTCATAAAATTCCTTGTAACTTGATGTGTAGCCTGGTGCAGCCGAGCGGAACCCGGTTAGGTTGGTTACTCACAAACCCCTGGGTTTCGCTCTGCTGCACCCAGGCTACATTGATTAATAAGCATTAACAAATCCGTGGTAATTGTTCTCCTGCCAACCAATCGACAATTCTCATACCGCCCAATTTTGTTTTTAACTGTACAAAATTCCGTGGGTCTTCAATCACTTCCCCAATAATTTCAGTATGTTTTCCCTGAGGATGTGCTCGCATTGCGGCTAATAAGGTATTCGCATCGTCAGGAGCGCAAATGGCTACTAGTTTTCCTTCATTGGCAACATATAAGGCGTCAAGTCCTAATAACTCACACGCACTCGCAACTTCGGTACGAATTGGGATCTTACTTTCTTCAATGATAAAACCAACATTGGATTGCGAAGCAAATTCATTTAATGTGGTTGCGAGCCCGCCACGCGTAGGGTCGCGCAAACAATGAATGTCAGGCACTGCATCAATCATATGAGCCACCAAATCATTTAGTGCAGCCGTATCGGATTGTATTGTTGTTTGAAATTGCAAATTATTCCGATGCGCCATAATGGCAACACCATGATCGCCCATATGTCCGCTAACTAGGATGCGATCACCGGGTTTCGCTCTATTACCAGAGATATGGACGCCTTCAGGGACCACTCCAATCCCCGTAGTGGTAATGAACACTCCATCTCCTTTGCCACGTTCAACTACTTTGGTATCACCAGCAATAATAGCCACATCAGCCTGTTGTGCGGCAGCAGCCATCGATTGAACAATTTTTTGCAAATCAGCCAGTGGAAATCCTTCTTCTAAAATGAAACTGGCAGAGAGGTATAGTGGTTTTGCACCTGACATCACAATGTCATTCACTGTTCCATGAACTGATAAAGAACCGATATTGCCTCCAGGAAAAAACAACGGTGAAATCACATGTGCATCTGTGGTCATGACCATTCGACCTGCCGATACTGAAAAACAAGCCTGATCATTTCTTTCAGCAAGCCAGTGGTTATCAAAGGCGGCTAAAAACATTTGCTCGATTAATTGGGTCATGGCGCGTCCACCGCTGCCATGAGTTAAATTAATAATGCCTTCTTTAAAATTGAGTTTTGGTGATTTTACTTTCTTGGTTAGTACTGCTTCAGTCATCATGCATTCACCCGCCCATAAGCATACACCGCAGCACATGCACCTTCAGAAGACACCATACAGGAACCTAATGGATTCTCCGGGACACATGCTTTGGCAAATAATTTACATTCTGTTGGTTTTTTTACACCACGCAATACTTCACCACAAAGGCATTGTTTGTGTTCTTGAGAAGTAAAATCAGGAATATCAAAACGTTTTTCTGCATCGAACTCAGCATACTCTGATCTTATTTTTAAAGCACTTTGAGGAATAAATCCCAGGCCACGCCATTCAAATTGATCGCGTAATTCGAATACTTCAGCCATAATTTGTTGCGATCGTAAATTTCCTAAACGGTTAACTGCTCGAGTATATTGAATTTCCACCTCACATCGTTGTTCATTTGTTTGCTGAACTAACATTAAAATAGAATGCAATACATCCAACGGTTCAAAGCCGGAAATCACAATAGGCTTGTTGTATTTTTTGCATACCGCTTCATAGGGTTGGCTACCAATTACAATACTGACATGAGCTGGGCCAACAAATCCATCGAGTTTAACCTCGTTGGATTGCAGTAAGTGATCCATGGGCACTGGTGTTAAGACGTGGTTACAAAAAACACTAAAATTACTAAGCTTTAATTGATGCGCTTGGCGAATAATCAGTGCCGTTGGTGGCGTGGTGGTTTCAAAGCCAATAGCAAAAAATACAATTTCTTTTTGTGGGTTTTCTTGAGCAATTCTCAAGGCATCACTTGCTGAATAAATCATTCGTACATCAGCACCTGTAGCTTTGGCGTGCAACAGATTTTTTTGTCCTGTGCCTGGAACTCGCAACATATCTGCATAGCTGCAGAGAATCACATTCGGTAATGCGGCCAAAGCCATTGCTTTATCTGTCGTAGCCATAGGCAATATACAAACAGGACAACCGGGGCCATGGATCATTTCTACATTATTTGGTAATAGGCTTGGAATTCCGTACCGATGAATGGCATGCGTATGACCACCACAAAACTCCATGAACTGGTAATGTCGGTCTGTGTCAACTTGCGTCGCAATTTCACGGGCGAGCGCTTTTGCAAAATTGCCATCTCGGAAGTCTTCAATGTATTTCATGCCGATTCTTCCTGTGCCATTTGAGAAAATAAATCTAGGGTTTTCTGTGCTTCGAGTTCATCGAGTCGTGTTAACGCATAGCCAACATGAATAATCACATAATCCCCCAATGCGATTTCATCTAATAATTCAGTTGAGATTTCTTTAGTGATACCACCCACACTCACTATTGCTTTGGCATCATCAAGAATTTGTATAATTTGGGCGGGTAACGCCAAACACATAAATTATCCTTTGTTCTTATTAAATTTGGATATGGCCTTTAGCGCTGCGCTCTTGTTCCATTAAGGTGTGTTTGGCAATGATGAGTTGTCAGTACACCTCAATTAAAAATTTCCGGCAATCCAGGCTTGTCCGAGAGAAATTCCTCCATCATTAGGAGGAAGAGCACGCGGAAAAAAAGAGGCGATGCCGAATTCATTTAAGGTTGTAGTTAATCTTTCGGTCAATATTTGATTTAAAAAACAACCTCCGCTTAATACTATCATATCAATTTTCCTTTCACGACAGGCTCTCTTAATCCATTCTGCAAGACCCGCAATCAGTGTTCCATGAAAAAGATTGGCACCGATTACAGGATTAGGGCAATTCGCCAACAATTCGAGGGTGGGCATCATATCTAAGCAATTCTTTTTTATTTGCCAGCCATTGGGGATAATTTGTACTTGAGTTACGAGACTTTCTAAGCGCATCGCTGCCTGTCCTTCGTACTGCGAGATTAATTGAACTCCTAATAATGCGCTTGCCGCATCAAACAAGCGGCCACAACTGCTTGTGGCTGGGCAGTTTATTTTTTTATCCAGCATCTGATGAATCAAGTGTGCTTGTGGAAACTCAGAGAATCGCTGTGTAATTTCATCGCGGCGTCCTAGAGAATGTAACACACTAGCTGCCATTCTCCAGGGTTCGCGCGCTGCTTTTTCTCCACCGGGCTGTAGGAGAGGCATAAAAGAGCCAATCCGAGTACACCTTGTATTTTCTAATAGAAAGAGTTCGCCACCCCATGCCTCTCCGTCAATACCGTAGCCATATCCATCAAGAGCCAAGCCTAAGACTGATTTTGTGATGCCATGTTCTGCGAGCACAGAGGCTAAATGCGCATGATGATGTTGTATTGCATAGGTTGGAATACCATAGTGCTCTGCAAAGTGTGTTGTATAAAAGTCAGGGTGTAAATCATGAGCGACTCGTTCTGGAGTTACATCAAGAAAACGTAACAAATGATTGAATGATTCATGGAAAAATTCAATGGTGGCTTTGTTATTTAAACTGCCAATATGTTGAGAAACAAAGGCTTCTTTACCTCGAGTAATGCAAAACGTATTTTTTAGATGCCCACCTACGGCCAAGGTTGGTGGAATTGCATAGGGAAGTTGAATTGGGGTTGGTACATATCCGCGAGAGCGGCGAATGAATACAGGAGTATGATGTATTAGGCGTAGTACAGAATCATCTGCGCGAGTTATAATTTGACGCGTATAGGAGACAATTTTATCAGCGATATGATTGAGTTCTTGTGTGGCAGCATGGTCGTCCATAATAAGGGGTTTACCGCCTAAGTTTGCACTAGTAACTACTAATATGATGTCTTGAAATTCGCTTAACCAGGCACAGCCGTTTTCATTTCCAATAAGCGCATTAAAAAGTAAATAATGTAATGGAGTGTATGGGAGCATGACTCCTAAACTGTTTAAACCCGGAGCAATTTGGGGATTGAACTCGTTTAATTCATCATTTTTTTTGAGTAAAACAATAGGGCGGGGCATACTTTCTAATAAATCTTGTTCCTGTGGATTGATTGTGACCAGACGTTTTGCGCTTAAACTGTTCGCAACCATAATCGCAAAGGGCTTCGCGTCGCGGTTTTTTCTTGCGCGTAATTTGGCTACCGCCGCTTCATTACGTGCATCACAAATGAGTTGGTAACCACCTAAACTTTTTAAAGCAATGATCTCGCCTTGCAAAATACTTTGGGCTACCTCTTCCACCGAACAGGAAAGTTGAGGGCCACAATGGATACAGGCAGTAGGTTGAGCATGATAGCGTCGGTTTTCAGGATTGTTATAATCTGTTTGGCAATCAACGCATAAAGGAAACACATCCATGGAGGTTTGATTGCGATCATAAGGAATATTGCGAGTGATGGTAAATCGAGGACCACAATGCGTACAATTCAAAAAGGGATAACGAAAATAGCGGCTTTGGGGATCAAAGAGCTCCTTTAAGCATTCAGAGCAAATCGAGACATCAGGAGTAATGATGGTATTGACTCTGCCTTTTTGGCTTTCAATAATTTTGAACAGTATTTCGTTGTCCTGTAAGGGGATAGTTTCCTGTTGAATATCATTTACTATAGCAAGTGGGGGTAAATTATCTTTTAAATGAGCGATAAAATTACCGGCCAATATCCCTTGTACTTCAATCAGCACCCCGTACGCATTATTTTGGATCCATCCAGTGAGAGCAAGGTGTTTTGCAATCCGGTAAACACAAGGTCTAAAGCCAACACCCTGAACCTGTCCTTGAATGATTATCCTTAATCGTTCGATTTGTTTAGACACGGTGATTCATTTGTTTTTGTCTTAGCCATTCATACCAATCATTCAAACCATCACCATTGTTTGTTGAAAGGGTTAGTGTTTCAATGCCGGGCTTAATTTGACGCGCGTATTTAATGCACTGTTCAAGATTAAAATTGACGTAAGGGAGTAGATCCATTTTGGTGATAATCATGAGATCTGCACAACGAAACATATCAGGATATTTCAGCGGTTTATTATCTCCTTCGGTTACGGAGAGAATAACGACTTTGAATTGTTCACCTAAATCAAATAATGCTGGACACACAAGATTGCCTATATTTTCGATGAATAAGAGCGAATTCTCGTTCAGAGGAAGATCCTCTAATGCATGACCCACCATATGCGCATCTAAATGACATACTTTTCCAGTATTTATTTGTAGGGCATTGCCACCACTGGCTTGAATGAGTTCCGCATCATACTGAGTTTGTTGATCACCAACTAAAACGGCAATATCCAACTCCTTTTTTAAATCCAATATGGTTTTTGCCAAAAGGGTTGTTTTGCCTGAGCCCGGACTTGACATGATATTCAATGCTAGAATATTTTTGTTAGCTAAAAAACCTTTATTATGGAGGGCAAATTGTTGGTTTTTAGCTAAAATATTTTGCTCTACATGAATCAGATGTTCGTCATGAACATGATGTTCGTGTTGATGCCCATGCTGATGCTCATGACCATGACCATGATGCTCCATTTCGTTATGTTCTTCAGAACAACCACAAATTCCACACATTATTCGACCACCATCGATTTAATTCGTAATTCTTCACCGTGAATAACTTTTAATGCATGACTTCCACAAACCTGGCATGCATCGTAATACTGTTGCAAAGGACTTCGTTTTTGACACGATTCGCAGAGTGCTTCCCCAGGAATATCAATGATGGAAAGTTCTGCATTCTCAGCTACGGTTCCTTTGGCAATTACGGTAAAACCAAAAATTAGGGCATTCTTCTCAACTGCAGCAAGTTGACCAATTTCTAAAACTATTTTTTTGATACGAGCACACTGTGTTGCATTCGCTTGCTGCTTAATTATTTCGAGAATGCTTTTACACAGCCACAATTCATGCATTATATGACCTGGTATTAAATTTCTAATTATACATTTGGATTAAATTAATCATACCAATAATCAAACTAAATGATGCAATCATAAGACCTGCAATTCGAGAGAATAAAAGAGAAACTGAATCAGCACGTTGGATTAAAGTAGATACAAATAACCCATTTAATCCGTCAGAAACCATCATCCCAAACATAAAAACGAACCCGAGTATTCCTGAAAATATCCATCCAGCCATAGCGCGTGCAGAAAGAGAAAATAAAACAACTTGGCTCACTGTGTCGAAGGAGAGGGCAAAGAGTGCTCCAATTAAGAGGATAAAAAAAGGATTAATGTTTTTTCTAATTAATTTTTTTGATAAATAGTTTTTCAAACTGGTGGGAAGAGGAGGTGTAGATGGGCTCCGGAACACATTCCAAAGATTTAAAAATCCAAAAATCAATAAAAAAGTAATCGATATACTGTTTCCAACTCCATCAAGCCATTGGGGAACCATTATGGGCTTCACCCCATTGCCAATAATTAAGCTAATTAAAATAACTACAATCCCATGCCCAAGAGAAAATAAAAAGCCTACAAATTTTGCTAGAGTTCGATGTGTACTGACTATTCGTGTCACTGAATCAATAGTTGCTAGATGGTCCAAATCAAAACCATGGCGAAGACCTAATAGGAATGCCATCGCGATTAAAAGTAGTCCAGAATCTTGCATAGTTAACTCTAATAGCTTGGGCGTAAAGCTGTGATTCCCGCGAAAGCGGGAACCATTTCTAGAGAGGCATGTGCTACTTTAAGAATAGATTCCCGCTTTCGCGGGAATGACAAGAATCCTTAACTTAATAGCGATGCCAAGTGCTGCACCTGACTATCATTAATTACAATTATTATTAACAACGCAGTTTACCAGACTGGTTGCAAAGTGATAATTATTATTTTGATCATGGATTACTTCCCAGTCAAAAACTCCACCAAATCCTGGATAAGTTCGTGGTGGAACATAGCTACCACAACTTGATGAACTTGCAACTCCAGTGCGTAAACATTGTATGGCTCGTTTGATTGTACTAATAACTGCTGCCGGTGAGCCATCACTTTGTCCTGATGCATTGGGCGCAGGATAACCAAGGACCACTTGAGATGGGGTTAGGTAACTGATGTACGGTTGGAATCCAGTTTGTTGTCCTGAACTGGTAACTGCAGGCCAATTTTCTAATAAGTCAGTTGCCATGGCTACCGAAGCATTAGGAGTACTTGTATTGTTTGGATCATAACAAATTAAGTCGATGCCAAAAGTACATCCTGCATTATACATTTGGATACCAACCCATTCTAAAGATTGATGGGTTTGCATTACCAAAGATGCATAGTTCCCCCATGTTGCATCAAACCCTGAAGTGGCAGCAACATTAGCAGTTTGCGGGGCTAAGGTAAGAAGCAAATTAGGGTGATTGGTATGCATTGTATTAATGATATTTGCTAAAACAGCAATATCACCAGTAGGATTGGTAAAAGTTCCACCTGCATTTAACCCACTCTCAATATCAATATCAAAACCATCAAAATGATATTGGGTTATAAGATTTTCTAATGAAGAAATGAAGGTTTGTTGAAATGCTGAAGGTGAAGAGGCAGCAGCTAATACCTGATGAAAATTCACTGTGGTATTTGGGATGCCTGAGGATGCACCACCAAGAGAGAGCAATACTTTAATGCCTGCATTGTGCAATGATTGAATGTAGCTTGCTGATACAGTATCAAAGGCAGAAGTAATTTGTCCGGGGGAGGTCGTGCTAAAGACCCCAAAAGCTACAAGAATGTGGGTATAACCTGCATTAGCTAGTGCGGTAGCAGGTGGTGGTGTTACCCAGCCTGGTAAGTAGCCAATAATTCTGCCTCCAGTAGTCGTGCTTTGGGTATAAGTAATCGTCTCTGTTGCAGAAGACGATGCGGTTAAAGGTTGTGGAGAATAACTTATTGTATAACCATTAACTGCTGCTGCACTTACGGTGTAAACGACTCCATCTGTTAAGTTTACATTACTTGTCCCTGTACCATTGACCAAAGGAATTGCTTCATTAACTGGTGCACCATTACCACTAGGAGTAAAGCTTACATTAATGGAGGCGAGCGAGGAGGGTGCTCCTGTTATTGTAATGGGAACACTATCTTGAGCTACTTGAACACAGTTATAAGTGAGTTGTACTGTAGGGGCCGAAACTGCTGCTGTAGCCGATGTTGGTGCAAATACTGGAGTACAATTATATCCGTTATATGCGATTGCAGGAGTAGAAAAAGTATAACTGACTCCATTAGCTAGCTGACTAATTACATTCGTGGTGCTCCAATGGACTTGTGCATTGATGGCGCTCTGATTATCCATCCTAGTTAAAGTTACAGTAGGTATAGCCGTATAACCCGATAACTGAGAGGGCAATGCAGGTAATGTGATATTGATATTTCCTGTTGTTGGCGCTGCTGTATAGGTAAGGGTAGAGGATACTGTCGTATCGGCTGTGACAGTTAAATTTGTAGGATTTGCTACGCCTTGATATACGACTCCATTACTATCCGTAACCGCGGTGGGTGAAACGGTATAAGTTCCGCCAGCGAGACCCGATATCAGTTGTTGTCCAGACCAGGGAACCTGTACCGTACTTATAGTTTGTCCATTTAAAGTTAAATTAACTACAGCATAGTTTTGCGATACGTTTGTAGGTTTTGCTGTTGCATTAATTAAATTAATATTGCCCGTAGATACTGGGGAATTTAAATAAACAAGAACACTATTGGCTATGTAATCTGCAGTAGGCGCCCCATAGATAATCGTAAAAAAACTCCCTTTAGGTAGCTTACTATTGGCACCAGGATAGGTGGGGAATTGTAACGAGAGTGAAGATAAATAGGTACCATCACTTTGGGACTGTGATGTAATTTGTAATGTATTGATTGGATAAGATAAAGGTGAAAAATTTCCCCAAAATGAGGTGTTTAAATTACTGCTATTAGAAAACGTTATTGTAGCGTTTTGAAAATCTACAGCTTGAGTACAGTTGTTAGTTATTTTCAATGAAATTGTTTGCCAGTTTTTTGTACCCGTTGAGCTCAAGCTTCCTGTAATACAAGAAGTGGGTTGAGGAGCAACAATTGGCGTTTTGGCAAATCCATCATTTAAGAAAAACAAAAAACCAACTAAGAGCCCTATTTTTTTCATAAATTCCCTTATTTTTCATAAAATTAGTTATTGTGGGGATATAAACAATAAAGACCTTTATGGGTAAATGCAAGAGTTCGTTGTAACAAAAAAGCACGGTTTAAACCGTGCTTTGAAGAGAATGGATTGTCGAAAAAATAGGCTTAAATTGAAGGACTTTTATCCTTTATTTTTGACCATTGTTCATCTGCTTTTTTGATATTAGCAGGAATATTTTTTACCCAAATATCTTGTATTTGTTTATTTAAATTAAGGTAAAGTTTCCCATCTACGAGTTTCCATGCTAACGGGTCACTAATTACTTTATGGCCGGAAGCTACTCCAAAAGCACAATAACCTCCATAGGCAGGTAAATATTTTTCAGGATTTGCGGTAAAGGTTTTTTTATTTTCTGTGCTAGCAAAAATGTAAGCAATGCCCTGATAAAATACGACATGGTTGCCACTTCCTCGTATAGGTCCACTTTTTTGTTGATAAGATACGAGATCATAGCCTTGGGCCCCAACCAGACTGATTTTGCTATCAGTTACTGCTCCGGAGGCCAAGGGAAATAAAAAAAGCAAAAAGAAAAAAGATACAAAGCGCAGCGGTGACACATTCATGTTTATGGCTCCCTAAGCTGGTTTATTTAATAGTATAGTATTCTGAGTTGTACGATGAATCTAGTGAAAGCCGTTATAATCCATAGCCAGTACTTGTGATTCCTTCCTATAATTTTCCGAAAAATGTACCAATTCAGGTAGACTTTTTTCACACCAACGAATTGCAGTTATTACGGGTAGGGTATCCTTATTGTTTTTCAAGGTCCATTGGGCATGTTCTAATAATAAGCTGGCGGCATAGGCTTGTGCCAATGCAAATGCAAGTTGTCGTGCCCCAGCCTGTTGTTCTTCTTCATTCATCTGAGACATGGATTGAACATGGTTTTTCAGTTTTTGAATGGCGTGCTTTGTTTTTATTTGAGACTTGATCAGTTCTTTATTGTTAATTTGACTCAATCGCTTCTGGATGTCCTCAAGAAAAAATATCGCAGCGTTTTCTTTATGAATGGCGCGCAATGCATCAAGACTTAGAATATTAGTTGTTCCTTCCCATATGGATAATACTTGTGCATTTCTTAATAATTGTGGAAGTCCTGTATCTTCAATATAGCCAGCTCCACCAAAAGCTTCTAGAGTCTCGCTGACTAAGGTGATTGCTTTTTTTGCCGTATAAAGTTTTATCAGAGGAGTTAAGAGTCTTAGTACTGCCCGCTCCATTTCTGTTGCTTCATTTAATTCATCTTTTCCTAAAAGCTCAATTGCATGAAACACCAGATGAAATGCGGCGGAAAATTCGACTTGCATGTTTGCTAATGTTTCCAGGTGGAGTGCATGTTTTGATAAGGTGTGGCCAAAAGCAACACGTTTTGTTGCGTAATCACGAGCAAGCGCAAGGGCTCTTCGCATGTAACCCACAGCACAGCAGGCATTGTAAATGCGTGTAATATTAAACAGGGATGAAATTTTTTTAACCCCATCTCCAGCTGTCCCAACTAATAATGCAGGAGCATCCTCTAGAGTTAATTCTGCGGTGGGTAAGGCACGAGTACCTAATTTATCTTTTAAGCGATTAATCTGTATGCCATTCAGTTTGCCCATCTGATCCCGGAGTTCAAGATAAAATAGACTTAACCCTTTACTGCCTTCGGGGGCGCCTTCAATACGCGCAAGCGTCATAGCAATTTGTGATGTTGTGGCAGAAGTAAACCATTTAACACCACTAAGACGATAATGAGCACCATCTGGTCTTGCAATCGTCGATGTGCCACTAACATCAGAACCTCCAGTGCGTTCGGTCATCCATTGTCCAGAAGTCCAAAAATGAGCCGGATCAGAAGAGGTTAAATGGGGGAATGCGTGTTTTTTCAAGGCCTCATCTGCATACAGTTCCAATGCGCGAGCAGCCCCATCAGTCATCGCGAGCGGGCAAGTATAGATTGCTGATGAGGGATGAAATAAATACAATTTGGCAAATTGATGAATGCGTGATAATGCACCATGTCGTCGTTCATACCCTATGGCAATTAATTGTTCTTCTGCAGAGATTTTGTCGAGTTCTTTCCATGCTTGACAAACCTCAATATGGTCAATGCGTTTACCCCATGGGTCATAAGGTACATGCTTGGGTGGAAATGCCTCAGCCTCTTGGCCTAATTTATAGATCTCTTCGATGACTCGCTGACCCAGACGGTACAATTCAGGTTGAATTTCGGTCAGCATGGAAGAAGGAAGTTTCCATTCTAGATACGTTTTTAAAACTCGATCTTCATCATATTGATTGCCTAAAAGAGGCGGAGTTTGAAAAAAATCACTCATGGATCTATTCCTTTAGATTTTAAATTTCTATCTATCTTAACCGGCTTAAATATAAGGAGCAATCCAAAAACTTTATGACTTCCTTTTCTACAGTCCTCACTCTCTATATACCGAGTATGATCAAAAATCAGGTAAGTTTGGCAAGAAAATAAAAATAGATTTGAACTTTCTTTGCAAATCTGACAAGGTATTTGCTGGATTTTAAATGAAGTGCAATGAAATGAAGAAAGGAGTCTAAGGTGAGTTATTCACGTTTATTAAATAAGGAATTTGCAGCTGGTGTTTTAATTTCTCAATTTTTTGTTGGGGTATCAGTATCTGCTCCGGGTTTGCAAATCAATGAGACTAGCCCAAGCCTGCAAGGTTCTGCAATGGCTGGTTCTGCGGCGGCTAATAACGATGTTTCTGCTTTGTATAACAACCCCGCAACATTAGCTACTTTACAGCAAAGCCAGATTTATCTCGGTGCAAGTGAGCTTATTCCCCAAATCAGCATGATCAATGGAGAAGCTACTCACACTTTTTATGTACCAGGTATGCCGCCATCAACTATTACCGGACCTGTCCAAGGAAGTGCTTCCCAACATAACATCAGCAACGCAGTTTTTATTCCACAAGGTTATATTGGTTGGCGCACACCTCTGGATAAGTTAACTCTGGGTTTAGCAGTTGTAGAGCCATTTTATTTAGATAATAAATATTCCGAAGCTTCTGTATTACGTTACGCAGCAGTCAAAAGTGAGATTAATTCTGTTGATATTAATCCTTCTCTCGCATATCAAGTTAATGAGAAACTATCGGTAGGCGTTGGGTTTCAAGCTCAATATCTAAAAACATTTTTCTCGCATTTTGATGGAGTGAACACAGGAGTTCCTCCAATTGACCTTTTCATTGCATCTACCCAGCCTACTCATTTAAAAAGTGATGGATGGGGTTATGGTTATACAATTGGCGCCTTATATCAGTGGGACCAATTTACTCGTTTTGGGGTGAGTTACCGTTCGGAAATCTCCACAAATCTAAGTGGCCATGGCGCACAATATACAATTATCGGGGATATAGTTCCTTCGCCTGCAACTACTTTTTTATTTAATAGTGAAACCGCTGTAAGTAATAATTTTAAGACCCCAGGTGTATTAACTATTGGTCTTGCTCACGATATTAATGAGTGGACGCTTAAGGCAACAGCTCAAGTTAATTTCTGGGATTATTTAGGTGATCTTGTTATTTCAACTCCAGATGCTTATGAAACAATTTATATTGTGCCCATGAAATGGCATAACACCTTTTTCGGTTCTCTTGGCGCTGATTACCGTTACAACTCTTCTCTGACTCTGCGTGGAGGATTTGCTTATAATCAGACCCCCTTCAATTTAGAAAATCGTACTCCGCTTATTCCTGAGGCAGATCAATATTGGTTAAACTTTGGATTGAGCTATTTTATAAACAATCATTTTTCAGTTGATGGTGCTTACTCACATATTTTTATTCGCAAGCAATCAGTGAACATCACACAAACTAATGAAGGGATTCCCGGTTTGGCAGCCCCATTAGAAGTCAATCAAGTAAGTGCCGACTATAAAGGTACAGAGAATATTGTATCGCTAGGATTACGATACAGCTGCTAAGTCATTATAAGGAGATAATTTGATGGTAACAAAAATAAGAAAAATGATATTACATGCCAAAACACAGTTAGTTGTGTTGATGAGTATGTTTTCTTTATGCGGGATGCTGCCTCATGGCGCACAAGCTATTCCACTTAATAAAATTACCAAAGTTTATTTTTTTGGCGATAGTTTATCAGATAGTGGTTTTAACAATATGTTTACGCTCATAAATGGAATACCCGATAAAGCACCTACATTTACAACCTTTAATGGTTACACTTGGGCTCAATATGTAGCGCATGACATCGTGGGTACTCCTCTCTTGCCGCCGGGGACTTTATTTCCCACCACAAATGATAAGATGACCAATAATTCAACGCCTATTTTTAATGACCCATCTAAACCGCCGGCACCTCCGATTGTATTACTACCTAATGGGTTTAATTTTGCGTGTGGAGGAAGTAGGACTGTGGCTGAACCCGGCATAGATTTCTATTGGGCTCCATCCGTTCAGCGCCAAGTTCAAAATTACTTATCGACTGCCCCCAAGACATTGGATCCTAATGCAATGTACTTTATTTGGTCGGGTGCGAACGATATGCTTTATGGAATTTCCGCACAGCTTAATCCAATTGCGTTCATGCAATTGATTGATGTGACCACCACTCAGATTGTGCAGCAGGTTGAGGCACTTAGTGCTCGAGGTGCTAAAAGAGTCGTTGTCTTATCTCTGCCTAATATTGGTGTTACTCCGTTCATAACCCAACTGGCAGTAGCAATTGGCGATCCATCGCTTCCAGGAAATATAAAAAATCTTAGCTTTATGTTTAATTCACTTTTAAATCAAAAATTGGGTGCTGTGGCCAAACGGCATAAAGTAAAAATTTTGTATTTTGATACTTATACTGCTTTGGATAATTTAATCAGTAATGCAAAAGCGGGGGAGCCGACAGTCATAAGCGGGGTATCGTTTTTATTTCAAAATGTTACCAATCCTGTATGTACTGCCCCATTGGCTATTTTATGTCAACAAACTTCAAACAATTACCTCTTTGCCGATTCGGTTCATCCAACAGACATGGCACATCATGCTTTATCGTTGGAAGTGGAAAATCAAATTAGACAATGGAGTTAGCGCAAGTCGAATTCTCATCTATAACCCCCCCTCCCATGAAAGGGAGAGGGGAGTTCATCAATCCAAGCCGAAGTACTCACTAAATTAGCAATTCAACTGTTTCTTAGCTTCTTGCTCATCTATTTCTTTTTCTTGCTTGCTGTTGGTTGCAAATAATCCTAATTTACTGCAGGTTGCTTCATAATAAAGACGTGCTTTTTGATATTGCCTGCATACCATTTCTTGTACCGCTGTGGGCAATATTCCTATGGTGCCATAGACTTTAACATTCCCAGCGGGCTTTTGATCTGCAGGATATTTTTTTACAGCGGCTACAGCATCTTGCAAATCACTAATGAACTTATCTTCAAAATGTTCAACCAAAGTATGTACATGGGTTAAACATAAATGAAATCCATCGGGTTTTTGCAATAAATTCAGCTTCCAGCCTCGTTTGTCTAACTCATCAGCAATTAAATGGGGATTTAACGTATCGCTGCGAAAACCCAGTATTGACCATTGTGGATTTCCGAAGATAGCGATGTCTCGTTTACCTGCCTCATTTGGTTTATATAATTGTTCGACTTTATCTTGCAGCCGTTGACGCATCTCTACGATTTGTTTGGAGATTTCCTGATATTTTTTACGTCCATAATATGAAAGTGTGGCATATATTTCAGCAACTCGTGCCCCACTTGTTGAGCCATCCAAAATACCCGGAGTAGTATAAAGCCCACCCGGCCAGTTTAAAGCAGCATATACTGATAAAGCAGGGGAGTCTTTACTAAATAAGCACACAGAAGTTCCTTTAGGACAACAGCCATATTTATGTAAATCGGCAGAAATCGAGGTTACTCCTTTAACGCGAAAATCCATAGGATTCTTGGCGGTATCTAGAAAGGCTGTTAAAAATCCGCCTAAACAGGAATCAACGTGAAATGGAACTCCTTTTTCTTGTGCTAATTGACCTAACTCGCTAATTGGATCATTAATACCATTCATAAAGGATGGTGCAGATCCAACCATAACGGCAGTATTGCTCGTAATATATTTCCTCATTTCACTGGCAGTTACGGCACCTGTTTTTGGATCAACGGGAACGACGACAAGTCGGGCTCCTGTCAGATCGGCTGCTTTTTTAAACGCTGCATGTGCAGTTTCAGGAACTACAATTTCGGGGTTCTTAATTCCTTTGGCCCGAGCGTGCATCACATAAGCCGCCATTGCTTCAATAATACTTGTAGAGCCGCCATGTGTTATCAAACCATAACCATCTCTAGATCCACCAAATAAATTCTGGCACCAACGGATAATCTCTGCTTGCATCGCTATAATGCGGGGCCATTTGTCATGCAAAGGATTAGTTAAGGCAGTTTTAGCATATACTTCTTTGAGCAATTCAGTAAGTTCCTGAGGATGAACCGCATAGAGAGCCCCCGAATCCTGACCATCTCCCTGTTGTACAGTAAATTGTCTGGCTTCATCGTTATCTTTTACTTCAGAGAAATTAAAAAGACACTTTTGGGGGGTAATGCCGAATTCTTTTAAAATCAAATTTGGTGGCGTGTTTTCTTCAGGAATTTCGTCTTGTAATGCCATTGAGGAGCGTAATTCCTTTAGCTTATCTTTAGTACTCTGGAGATCTTTATTTAGCTCTTTGTCTAAATAGGCTTTTACTTGAGGTAAGTTTTTACCCATGCTATAGGCTACATCAATTAATCGTTGTTTATAGGTACTATTATTTCGCGAACGATAAGCCTGAGCAATTGCAGGGTATTGTTGCCAAAGAAAATAAAGAGCAGCGGTAGCGAAAACAATTTGATGAGCTGGGGTGTCTTTAAATGTTTCATCAAATCCCTCAAGACTCCGGTTGAAGAGTTCGGTAATATAAGTAAGCATAGTCAGAACATCCTTTTATTTGAATTGAGTGCGCATATTAAACTCTTTTAGAAGTTGATGTCACTAAGTTATCGCTTTTGCTTCACAATCGGACTCAAGTTACACTGTAATTTTTATGTAGAGTAAGGATCGATGAAATTGAGATCACATAATCTTTTAACCTGGGTACCTCATCTTTTTTTGTTTTATAAAGAAAAAGTGTTTCGGAAATTATTACCAATAACAATAATTATCATCGTGTATGCGGTAATAATCGCTATTTTTTTTGAAAATGCGACGCGATATAGCGTTGGCCAATTCCATCTGATTTTTAGCTTTATCTTAACGATAATTATTAGTTTTAGAGTAAATACTAGTTATGCACGCTGGTGGGAAGGTCGTATTTTATGGGGATCGATCAATAATAATTGCAGGAATTTAGGTTTAAAGTTCGACGCCTTTATTGGATTAAATGAATATCCTTATTTTTTTGAATTGTTAAAGAGACTACCTCTTATTATCAAAGCTCATTTACGCAAAGAAAGTAAAGAGATTCAAACCGAGTTACTTTCCCTATGTATTCATGAATTTGAAGGAAAAAATCCTGTTCTTCTAGTAACACAAAAAATGTATCGTATTCTGAATCAGTTGCGCCAAGAAAATAAGCTGCATCTGGAGCAATACCTGACTTTAGATACCCATATAGCCAATTTAATTGACATGACTGGCGGCTGTGAGCGAATCGCCAATACTCAAGTTCCTTATGCCTTTGCCTTTTTTGTGAAACAAGCAATGCTTTTTTATGCCATCATGTTCCCTTTTGGTTGGGTAGACACATTCGGATTTATGATTATTCCGATGATGGTGATGATCGTATATATTTTATTGGGTTTGGAAATATTATCCGAGGAATTGGAAGATCCTTTTGGTAAAGATGACAACGATTTACCTTTAAGTACGATTGCAAAAAATATTTCTCGAAATATAGAGCAAATAGCAGGAACTAAAGGGACATAAATTTTACCTTTCGTCTTTGTAATGGTGTATGCTCTTGAAAAATAAAAATATATAGGTTAATTTTTGAATGATTTCTATTCTGTAAATTCAATATAATTGAGAGCAACAGTCCCAAAACAAAACTTCATATGTATTCCTGAAGCTATAATGTTCGATATGAGAAAAGGAGGGCTCAAATGACAAGTAAAGTTACATCGGATCAAGAACACTGGCGTATTTATCCAAATAAAAGGATCTCTTGGACTGCCGTTTTTGTAGGGGCCTTAACTGCGCTGGGCCTTACTTTTTTATTGAATCTTTTAGGGGTTGCTATAGGATTGAGTGCCTTTAAAACAATGAGTAATGGATCTGTTATAGTCGTTGTCGGCGGCTTATTGGGAATCATTGTGGGCGTGATAATTTCTACTCTGGTATCAGGTTATGCGGCAGGTTATTTAGGACGTTTATATTGTCCCGAGCATAATTTGGGAATTATATATGGTTTTATTACTTGGGTTATGGCTTTAATCTTGGGGGCTGCCCTGATAGGACTTTTAAGTCAATATGTAGTGACTTATACTAATTCTATTTCTCGTACTGTAGTCGCCGTTCCAATTACAGTGAATCAAATCTCCACGCCTGTAGGTACTACCAAAATTTCTTCTTCAACAAAGAATGGTCAGAAAGAAGCGATTGTAGAGGTTAATGTGACTCCAGCAAATCTTGCTTCAAGTGCATACATTGCGTTCGCATTATTTTTACTGGGTGCTATATTCAGTTGCGTTGGTGCTAGTTGGGGAATGCGTTGTAAGAGGGATGATAGCTAGTTTCAGAAATACATATTCCACGGCATGTGCCTATATCCAAGCGATATAGGCGCATAGTAGTTATTAATTTGCACAATTAAAGTCGTAGGGAAATACCACAGAAACACTATTTTCCGAACCATTTAAGACAACATATCCTGCTTTTAAAACACATTGTCCAATGGCTTGGCCCTGCATGGTAAAACCAGGTGTGGCGTACACGGTTGCACTGATGGTCAGAGGAGCCGGAGAGCAAGGGATGTTATCTATAAATTGAGGTCCTCTTCCACCCATTAGGGTTAGCGATTTATTTAACCCCAGTTCATAAGACGTTACATTAAATGCGACATTCTGATCAAACGGTATTGGTGGTGTAGCAACAGCCACTTGCACCTTACAACTCATATCTCCTTCAGCATAAGCAGGAAGAAAAACAGATAAGCTGATAACAGAAAGAGTGGTCATCATTATTTTTTTCAACATAACAAACTCCAAATTTTGAATATAATAGGGGATAACTGCTGAGCTTTAATTACACAGGCTCTATAAAATGATTTATTGCTTACTGCATACCTGTACAAATGTTGATAACATGTACCATAATATAGGTAAAAAATCTATCAATTTAGAAAGAAAGATAGTGCATAGATAATTTTAAGAACAATATTAGGATGGATTTAAAACGATTAATTCATAAAATACTTTTTAATTAAAAATTTTTTTGAACCTGTAATAGGAGTTAAATTAAAATGGTACGTATTAGAATAAATAAAGAGAAATAATGTCCAGAGCTATTCTTAAAAACAGACAGTTAATCCACCTTCTGATGATCTTCATTGGGATGAGTCACATGGCTCAATCATATGCATTTTTATCCAATCCTAGGCAACAAACCCACGCAGCAACTCCTTCTATTCAGGGCAAACACAATCGGGAAATTATTGTGTTAATACATGGTTTGATGCGTACCTCTCTCAGTATGTGGCCATTAAAAAATTATCTAACAAGACAAGGCTATGACGTTTATTCCTATAGTTATCCTTCCCCCAAATACAGTATTCAAGAACATGGTATCTATTTAAGTCGATTTATTAAAAATTTATTAGAAAAAAATCCAGGCGTTAAAATCAATTTTGTTACTCATAGTCTTGGTGGAATTATTACCCGAGAGGCATTAGCTACCTTGTCAGAAAAACAATTAAAAAATATAGGTAGCCTCATCATGTTGGCACCACCAAATCAAGGATCAAAATTAGCTAAACTCTCTACGACGATGTTTCCTATGCTCACCTCTCCAATAAAGCCATTGGCAGAGCTAAGCTCAGAGCGCTCATCATATGTGCATCACGTTCCTGTTCCAAATATTAAAATGGGGATTATCGCTGGGCGATATGATGCGAAAGTTCCCCCTGAATGTGCTCGTTTGGAAGGTCAAAATGAACCGGTTATTGTTAATACCAATCACACTTTTATAATGAATAATTCAAAAACAAGACAACTCATAATGAGTTTTTTAAAGAAAGGAACTTTTGTTGAAATGGCAGAACGATAATACAGAATCTGGTCTTAAGGTTACCAAATTGCCATAGCCATATTTAGATCCTCTTCTTCTGGCTCTGAGCCCCAATCATAATCTGTTCCTTCATCATAACCTCGAAATATGGAGCTCAATGTACGGATGATAAAAATAACAGGATGAATGGCAATACTGACCAGGCTAAGTGCAGTACCCACTAAATCATCAACAAGATTACAAACATGCTCTGGTAAACTGGGCCAGGAAAACGGATTCAAAAGACAAAAAGGAGTAATTAACACACGGATTAGGAATGCAGTGAAGTCATATAGAGCGCGGAATATGTGGCAGAAAAAGCTAGTAATTGCATCCAGATGAAAACCCAGATTATAGTAAGGATAAAATTTTAACTCCGCATAAATTGCAGAAGCTGCCGTACGTGTCGCGTTAAAAAAAGTGCTCAGAATGATTCTCCTGAGGAACAACGGGGCGCCCATCTTATCCCATTTTTTATGAGGGCGCCACTGTTTGACTTTCATTTTATAGACATTTTTTATAAGTTGAAACAAGTACTTAATGGAGAAAACTCCATAGCAATCCATATTAGGGCCGCAACAATTGGATTGTTTTGTTGGGGAGTAGCATAAAAAATTATGTTACATAGTTAATCGAGCTGAGGGAGTATTTGTTTTCGCAAAAATGAGCTCCGTAATGGTTTTACTCAACAGGTCACGTATACTTTGTTTTTTTTCTGTGATGATATCAGCGAATAAATCTTTATATACTTCATGATCATCGCTCAGGGATCCTTGGCATAAGCCATTTATTTCCCGAAGATGCTGCTGCAAGTAAACGATAGTATTCGCCTTTTCATTTTTGGGCAGCACACATTGAAATTCATGTTCAAGATCTTCAGCTTTTGCATAGGTTGCCAAGAGTAATAAAGTATCAAAAACCTCAAGACGATTTGCTCTCTCGGCTGTATCAGGAGTTTTCTCAAGGAGCGAGCGCATCTCATCGATAAATTGTTTTACCTTATTTCTCTCTCGTGTGATCTTTTTCAACAAACGAGCGTTCATGGTTCCTCCTGATCTAAAAAAACGAATTATATCGCATTAACTTTGCACTCTATACATTATAGTTGCAAATTGTTTTTTAAATGAATTCTGTTTGATGGGTTTTTAATTGTTTGGTTTCGGATTGAGCATCAATGATTTGCTCGACAATTAGATCAATGTCTTCATGCATCAAACATTCTTTTTGAACAGCTTTCAAACTTCCAAGTTGCCCATACAATAAAAGCATTTGTAACAAGGCTTTTTCAGTTTTATTTTCTTCGATTTTATTTTTGACTTGTTCGGGATCAAGAATTTCCATCATGATCTGACCATTAGTTCCTTTTTTGACGACTAAACAAGGCAATTGATTTTCACCTTGTAGGACAATTTTAAATCCATGATCCATAACTGCGAATAATGAATCAATTTGAAACTCAGGATGTTTTAATTTTTTTAAAAAAAGATGTTGATCGTTTTTAGCTCTTACATTTACCCGTGCTTTATTGAAAAAAGAAGCTAAATACATCAAGGAACCTTGAGCATGGTTAATAGAGAGTGTCTTTTCTCCATGCGTATCTACAGTAGCAATCAAGGGAGGAGTTATGCCACGCGGTACATTAGTATTATAAAAAGCAATGGTAGAATTGGGGGCGCAATACGTTATTAAATTGAGGCTTGCTGTCTTATGCATATGGAGCAAGCTAGTGGTGTTAACATATCGTCCTTTATCAGCTGAACCGCTTTCTTCTTGTTTGGCTCTATCATAAGAGCGCTTAACAACTTGGGACATATCATCTAAACATGCACAAACCACTACAGAATTATTATTTTTTTCTACTAAAGCTTTTTGCGAGGACTTGTAGGTCACGCCATCAATAATTACATTGGGTCTTTTGTCTGTTTGAGCCAAAATACGTTCTTCAACCAGCTCGCTAATTAAGTAGGCGCTGTCTTGTGTACGAATAAAGGCTTGTTCTGTTTCTCGTTTTTCAAAATCCTCTGTAAATGGCAAAAATATGCCTCGATAATCATCCGTAGCTAAAGATACATAATCCTTTCGTTCTTCCTTGGTAATATATAGATTGGAAATAGTACTTTTACCGCTCGCTGCAGGACCTAAAAAAACAAAATCACGATTATCAGTCAATGAATGAACGGGTTTTTTCTCCAGTTTATATTTTTGCACAAAATGCTCTAAGTTTTGATCAAGAAAGTGGGACATTGTTTTATTGACCAGTTGTTTTTGGACTTTATTTTTTTCCATTATTAAAAAGGATTTGAATTTGGTTTCGTATTCGATGCTGTCCATGCTTAAAGAAGGATATAATTGTTGGATTCTTTTTTGCGCTTTATTAATACAACTTTGATGTACTTCTTTTTCATTAAGTGACTCATTAATGTTTGACCAATCAATTACGAGCGAATAACTTTGAGCTCCATCCATGATGTCATGGAATAATTTTTGAGTGAACGTGTTTACTTCTTCGGTATCGACTCGATAATCCGTAATTAATCGTGCAGCAAGATGAAGGATCAATGCTGTCTGCATTCTGGGAACTAACACATCAGTTAACCACTCTTCATGAGCGACATTTGCATGCGTTAATTGTTCTTGAATGTCACCTTCCATAAAATGAGGTTGTAATATACGATTGTACGTTTCCTGTAGCCTTCTCTCCCGAGGGCTCCATCGATTAAAATCTTTCAGTGTTAATATATGTCTCATATTGAAGTGAGCTATGGCAGCTTCCCTTACTTCACTTAATCGACCAGGAATCAATTTAAACGAACCCTCAGGAAATTGCAGTTTTTCCTCAGATAATTTTAGGGATTCTATTTCAGGTCTCAATGATTCCAAGGAGAGCATTTTATGACCAGAACGAACGTGTCGTGAAATTCTAATACTGTCGAATTTTTTTGCAGAAGGAACTAATTGAACAGATGAACTAGGTTCTAATTGATGAGAGTGTAGAACATCAAGTAATGGTTTTTTCTCAGCTGAAAGAGGTGTTGTTGCAGATTCCTGTTTAAGCGGAGTTGGTAGTTTTACCGAGGGTGAAGTCGATGATCCATCATGCTTTTTATTATAAAATTTAATGCCCGAGGCAAGCACTTCTCGAGTTGATTCGTTTACTCCTTGAATTTCTCCATCCAAGTTTCCTGGAATCACATCAAGTATTTCATTGTTACGATTGTAGAGTATTGTCATGACATAATCATGAGGATCAACATGGGTATAAGCTATTTCACCTAATTTGGTCTTTCCTACAATTTCTGCAAAAGGTTGTGAATGAAATGATTCTTTACCACGAACAATATAGAGAATCTTTACATCCTTCATACCACCAAATTTAAGTGCAACATCAAGTTTATCCGTAACGGAACGTGTTCCACCAACACCTGTAGCTGCCAGGGTTGTGGCTGCTCCGGAACGAATTTCATGTTTTTTAATATTATTTTCTTGTCCAGATAATAAATGACTGTCAGCGGAATATTCCCCCGTGCGAGTCATTTTTTTTGCAAAAAGTATGGTTTCCTCAAGGGAATCAGTTAAATGACCTCCTCTAAAAACAACAGGTGCTTCCGTCATATTTAATCTATCATTTTGATAACTCTGTACTGTGCAATAATGATGAATATCATTTTTGAGATAGGTTGTAAGTCTCATTTTAAGCTGTTCTCTAAAGACAATAGGTGTAGGAACAATAGAACCTAATTTATCTGTTAGAAAAGAATGGTCATTTTTATTTTTTATATCACGAACTGCAACAAAATCTCTGTCACTAACTAATCCACTAACCAACTCGATCAAATGCAATTTCCAAATTTTGTCTGCATCACTACTGTCGGCAATATATTGAATCAACTTATCCTCAGAGGAGTTGAATAGGATTTTTTTAATGAACTGTTCAAAATTACCTGCTGTCGAGGGGTAATCATCTCCTGGTTTTAAAAAAGGTGTGCTGTTATAAAGGCTTTTAAGTTTTTTTAAATGAACCTGTAAAAGCTCTATTTTTTTATCTAATTCCTGGTCTTTTGCATTTGGATTATCATCAAGAGTAGCGATTAGGGCTGTAATTTCTTTCATTAAAGCACCCACAGCCTCGATTTCTTTTTTAAATTCATCATTTATTTCTGCAGGTTTGGTCATTTGTTTTATCCAAGTATCCATTTCTTGGTTATAGCGTTGGCATGCTCCTGAAACCAAAAGATCTGTTAAGCGCTCTAAATTTCCCTGATTTAACCATTGATAAAGATTAAATTTATATTGCTCATCCTTAACCAAATCGACCGCAGGTAAATGAGATAAAAATAAGCTTGAACCAACATCACTTTCCAGAAAAGCCATACCTTTTTCTTTTAATGCTCTGGTACTCAGTGCCATATCACCGGTATGACCTCTTTTAGATGTAATTTTCAACAGATCCGGTAAATGACTTTTTAGTTCTTCCTCAGTGATTTGTTCGTCCAAGGTAAAAGAGCATTCATTAAGAGGGATTGATGCGGTAATTTCATTCCCCATGGGGTCAACGACTGTGTAGCTCAATTCATTTTCTAATAATGTGACATACAGTGTATTGGCTTGCAGTGGTTTTTTGGGAGGCTGTACACTTAGATCATAGCTTATTGCCTGGAAAAAATTTAATAGCGATTTGCTATCGATTTCTTTAGGTACTGCAACGTGAAGGCTTTTTATCCTGTCTTTATTAAACTCTGCAGCAAGATATTGGGTTAATGAATGAAGAAAAGATTCATATAATGGTTCATTCGCCATGTATGTTATGAGCTGATAATAATCATCTTCTTCGGTTATTTTATTGAAATTAGGGAAGCTCGTGTCTAATTTATTTTGTACATACAAAAAGTGAGTGAATACTTCATCGAATTGCTCAAGAGTCACAATTCCTGCCGATGTTAAGTGTTCCAGACTAAGCTCTTTAGATTTTTTACCTGTAATATGTAGTGCTAATTTTTGTACAAAAAGGGAATAGCGTGGATTACTCTGTAATTTCTCAATAGCATTTTGCAGACACTCTTTATGAAATACTTCTTCGCCCATACTCTGAATTATTTCATTTTGAATATTAATTTGGTGTTTTTGAGCCTCTTGAAGGATAACAAGAGCAATCTCTGGAGCTATATTATCCCATTGGTAAATTATCCCATCTCTTGTTTGTTGCGAATAACTGGTAGCAGATAACCTAATAGCACTGCGTACAGTACGATGATATTCATATCGAGGAAGATCGCTAGAAGTTAAAGAGTCGAAGTTTATACGTTGCTTTGAGTATATTATCGGCATAATTATATCAATGTGTGCAATTTATAGGCTACAATTTAGCATAAAATTATTAAGATTTTATTAATATAGACCTTTTTCGAGGAGTAGGAGGCAATGCAAAAGAAGTTAAGAAAAAAAGATTTTGGTTCTAGGTAAGGTGGCCTAATAACTGCTAACGCTTAACTAGTAATACTGGAGTTTTGGATATTCGTATGACCTCTTCTGCAATACTCCCGGTAAGTATGTGATGGAGACCACGACGACCATGGGTACCTATAACAATTAAGTCAGCAGATAATGAAGTTGCTTCATCAACAAGTTTTTCCGCAATTTGTGCTTTGGAAGGAGTTAACTCGATAAGTTTCATTTCGAATTCAATTTTCGAACGACTGAGCATTTTCTTCATTGAGTTTAAAACTTCCTGTCCTCGTTTTTTTGTTAACGCAACAAATGAGTCGCGATCAACATCTCCTTCATACAGTGTATCAATGATATGAACGATACATAGCTTGGAATTTTGATTTTTCGCGAGTTTAATAGCTTCTTTTAGTGCTAGATTGGATGAGTTAGTATCATCAACGGCTACCATAATGTGTTTGTACATATCTCTGACTCGTACCAGTATTATATATTTAATAATACATTAGCTTTGCTTGCTTGCAATCTTTCCTGTTGGATATCTTTAGTTCTTGTCGAATTTTTGCAGTTACTCCTTGCTTCCCAGCTAACATTTATTTTTGCCTAGTCAGGACGTCTAACCCAATTGATGAGCCACTTGCCTTCATTGGTTTTTTCAAGGCAGATAATTATTCCTGGAACAAAGGCAATAATAGACCGTTCTTCATCTAGAAGAACTAGTTTACCAATTAATTTACCCATAAAAGGCATATGTCCCACGAGCATAAGGTTATGTGGTTTTTGGTTTAGTTCATCTGCTAACGGATTTACATCATCTAGTGGCGCTAGTCCCTGATGCAATTCAATTTCTGTGGAAAGACTGG
The DNA here is from genome assembly GCF_977063405.2 of Legionella stuttgartensis. Taxonomy (NCBI): domain Bacteria; kingdom Pseudomonadati; phylum Pseudomonadota; class Gammaproteobacteria; order Legionellales; family Legionellaceae; genus Legionella; species Legionella stuttgartensis. The sequence continues at coordinate 193,830 of NZ_CDRUHA020000093.1, read as the reverse complement.
ATGCTAAAATTGCAGCTGTTTGTTCTGCTCTATGTTTACCACTGTGAAATAGATGGGCGATTTCTATTTTTTGTTCAGCAATAAAATGACCTAAGTTCTCAATATCAGTCGTTCCTTTTTTACTAAGGGACTGTTGGGGATCAATTTCTTTTCCTAGACTTTCCCCATGCTGAACGAGATAGATTTTCATGGCTGCTCCTTGCTACCCGAAATTGTAGTCTAATTATAGTCCAATGCAATCATAGCTTAAAGTATTCACGGGTTGTCTATAAAACAGGAAAGAAGAACATTAAGTCGGAAGAAGATTTCTAAAGGGGGGAGCGCATTTGAGAAGGGTTATATATCTATTATGGTTTGTTTATGACATCTATATATAATTTTTCCTGTAGCAATCTCAATGATTTCTCCTTCTGCTCCTGAATGCTCTAAATCACATTGTTCAGTCAAAAGTATCGTTAAAGATTCAATATTTGTTCCGGTTGTTGAAGAAATAATTTTTTCCTCTATTTTAATCCTGGCTTCATAAGGATCGTTCTTTTTGGCTGAGTTCATATCCTTTACCTCCAATTTCATACTCACTATATACAGTATAGTGCAAACTCCCTCAGGACTTATGAAAAAAAACGATCTCTTTGTAAAAAAATGATTTTAATTCGGGCATTCAGTTTTACCTCAACTTCCTCTTTATATTTTTCACCTCGATCTTTGGGGGCTTAATCGTGTTCTTTTTAAAATGGTATAAATGAATAACAAAATTGGAGTTAAAATCACTTTTGCTGTTAAATTGGTTTAGCTAGTGACAGGGGGTAAATCAATTTTGATTTTTCCTCCCCACGCGAGCCTTAGCGCATTAATAATGGCAAGCACATCAATTATTTCTTGAAGAATTGCGCCGGTCACTGGAGTAATATAGCCAAGAGCAGCGAAGCTCATCCCAATGATACTGAGTAGCATTCCGCCAATGGCACTTTGTAAGGCAATCTTACGGACATTCAGGCTCAGATGAATCAACTCATCAACTTTTTTTAAGGTATTTTCCATGATCACGGCGCCTGCTGCTTCCGAGGTTATATTGCTGTATTGTCCAAAGGCAATACCCACTGTTGCGGCGGTAAGGGCCGGCGCGTCATTAATGCCATCACCCATAAATACTGTAGGTGCTTTTTTTCTTTCTTCTCGAACAATGGCAAGTTTTTGTTCAGGACTTTGTGAAGCACGAATTTCTTTCAGATTTAACTGTGACGCTAAATAACGTACTTCGGATTCCCGATCACCAGAGACAACCATGATTTTTTTAAATTGATGTGAAGGGGTTAAGTGACTGATAAATGATTTTCCTTCTTTACGAGGAGCATCATGAAATATTAATGAAGCTGCAAATTGCTCGTCGTAGAGGACAATGCACTCTAATCCCGGAGCTTCTGGCGGAAGTTCATGAGCCGATTGAGGCTGATTGAGTAGAAACTTATTACGACTGGTAACATAAATCTTATGACCCGCTATGGTTCCGGTCAACCCTTGACCGGGTTTTTCGGAGACATGGGAAGCTTCCAGCAATTCTAAATGGTGCTCTTGAGCTGCATTAAGAATGGCGGGTGCTAGTGGATGTTTGGAATAACGTTCAAGACTTGCTATGGATTGTAAAATGATATCCGCAGTAAGGCGGGTGTTCTTGGCAAGATGAATTTCTGATAATGTAGGTTTGCCATAGGTTAGAGTGCCTGTTTTATCAAAAATTGCAGTTTGGCATGTAGGCAATTGTTCAAGAACAGTGGGATCGCGAATAATAATACTTTGTTTGGCAGCCATTGAAATAGCGCTAATCAATGTAATAGGAATTGCAATGAGTAAAGGACAGGGTGTAGCGATGACGACCACAGCAAGAAAACGCATCGCTTCTTCAGTGAAGTACCAAGCAGCACATGCAAAAATCAAGGCTAGAGGAGCAAAAATTGCTCCTATTTGATCTCCTAATCGTCGTAAAGAAGGCCTCTTTTGTTCTGCTTCCTTAAGCACTTCGACAATCGCTGCGTAACGTGAATCAGAAGATAATTTTGTTGCTTGAATGGTTAAAGGGGATTCCCCATTAATTGCACCGGAAATTACAGTGGTGCCCGGAGCTTTGGATATCATATACGGTTCACCCGTCAGATAGGACTCATCCATAACGCCATGGCCCTCGACAACAGTACCATCTACAGGACAAATTTCATAAGGATAAATCACGATATTATCGTTAACTCGAATATCAGCTAAGGTGATGTCTTCAATTTGGTCCTTAATTTTTCGATGCGCTTTAGTAGGCATACGCTCGGCAAGCGCCATTAATACAGAAGAGGCTTTACGCATTGCATATTGCTCTAATGTTTGTCCCCCGGCTAACATTAGTATAATCAGCACCACAGCTAGATATTCATGTAAAAAGGTACCAGTGATTAACGCAATTGCAGCCAAGGAGTCGGCACCTAAATTTCCTCGAACTAATTTTAATACGATTTGTAAAAATAAGGGGATTCCACCGGTGAACATCATAATCAACAAAGGGATTTCTGCTTGCGGCAAATCCATTATTTTCATTACGATATAGAGAAAAATTGCAATGAGTGATAGGAAAACCAAAATCATTTTCCATTTTGAAGTCAGAGGGGAGAGGGTGAGTTCCATCGTTATTGATTATGAAATATTTTTATATTTCAATATCATAGTTAAGGAAGAGCAAGGATTCAAGTTTTGAACCTGGGCAGCGGCAGACACAACCTCTACGTACCGCGCTTTATGCGCGGTACGTAGAGGTTAAGAGGATCTTTCGGGTTTTACTACAATGCACCTACACATTAATTACATAGGCTTTTGTAAGCAGCAACCAGACTGTTTGGATTAGAAACGGGTAAGTCTGTATCAGCACTCCACATAATGGCGCCTTTAAGTTGTTTGCTCTTAACAAATCGACATACGGCCTTAACTACCTCTGGTGATTGGTAGCCAACAAATTGTTTGGCTGCTGAATTGTAGAGGTAAGAACCAGTAATGAACGAATTATTATTATCATCCAAGGCATTGATATGAACAATCTTGTAATTCAGCTGTTTTACCAATTTATCCACGGATTTATAAGGTAATAGACCATCTTGAATGGTATAGTCAGAGGCAAAATGACTCGCACCATTCCAAGGTTGTTCAAAACCTGGAAGTGCAGGGTTTTCACCAGTATTAACCCCAGAAAAACCGCGTCCGTAAGCAGCTAAACCAACCTGTAATTTTGCTTTGGGCATTCCATATCCGAGAACTTGTTCTGTAATAGAGTCCGTTGCATAGTTAATCGCAAATTCATCTTTACGGCTGGTCTCTGGTTGCTTTAGATAAGCATGAACTGCGGTATAAGGATCGCTGCTTTGTGACCATGGACCATGTAAATCATAAGTCATTAAATTAACACTATCAGCATAATTTGCGATTTGTTTAAACCAACCACCATCTACTGATTGATTGATTTTTTCCAAATACTCTTTATTTACAGTGATGGTTACTGAAATATAAGTGTCTTTTCCTAATGTTTGACGACTGGCTTTGACCAAATCAAAAAGGTGTTTGTAGTCGGACAATGTTTTCGCATCAGGAGGTAATTGGCCGCCTGTTTGTAGATCAATAGGGGGTTCGAAATCATAATCAATTCCTTTTAAGTTTTTAAAATGAGTCATCCAGGATTTGAATTGATTTAGGAATTTATTTTGATTAGCAAAGATGGCTGCGAATGTGGCAGTGCTAATTCCTTTATTATCTGGGGTATTTGCGCCACCGATGGCAATAATACGTTTTGCGGTATATTTATTGGAATTAATAAAGGCACCAAAGCTATTGAGTTGACCTACACCTTTTTGATCTGTGTAATTGAATAATTCTTTTTGGCCCGTATTGCCATTCGTCTGTACCGAAGCACAACTGCCTTGATTCGCGGTGCAAAAATTAAGGAAATCTTTAGTTTCCAGAGGTAAAGGAGATATCCAGGAGCCTTCTAGAGGCAGCTCACCCCAGAGATCAGCAAAGTGCATTAAACCATCCCAACTGGAAGGAATTTGGTATAGAGCTTGATTCGGATCTTTACTATTCCAAACTTGTAAAAAACTCCAGGCGATGACATCTGCCTTATTAAATTGAGCAACCATTTCAGGATTGGAAACATAAGCCAATTGTCCATAAGGTCGACCAATTTTATAAGCGCCGTCATATTCATAAGGGTTCTGACCATACATGGACCAATTGGTGGTGTATAAGGTTAATGTTGCATTTGCTACCGCGGGAATAAGAAACGCAGTAAGAATGGTTATTTGCATAATTTTCTTAAAAAAAGTCATTATGATCCTCCAATAGATAAGGAGTTAAATTTTAATCCCTATGATTAATAAATAACCACTGTCAATTATGACAGGGGGATCATAATGTTAATAATTGAAATTCTAATGCCTTGGCCAAGGATTGATATTTATTTTTGGTCCCTAATTTTTTATTGATTTTTTGAATATGGAAATTAATTGTTCTCTCACTGATCTCAAGACGTTGTGACATCTCTTTGACTGAACATTGTTCGGCAATCAATAACAGGCATTGAATTTCACGTTGGGTTAAATGAAACGCTTCTTTTTCGCTTACCTGATCTAAAAGGTGAGTTTGGAGGTAGTGATAGTAGAGATGTGCTGCAACAAAAAATTCATATTGAGCTCGGTTTTCTTGCAAGTGACATTGTTGATTTTGCATTTGTACTAATAACAGGATTGCAAAATTATTATGTGGACCATGAATCGGGATTGATAGACCCGATTCTGCCCCAAAGGCAATAGAGTCTTCTCGCATTTTTCGTTCGGACGGACTTGTTGCCTGAGCTAATTGTTGTTTTAAATTCCAATAAATCGGCAAATGATTATGATAAACAAAATTCAGTGTGCTATCGATATTATGGTATTGCTCGGCAAGATAATGTTGATGCCAGGATTTGAAATTGGCAGAACACATATCATATTTTAAGCGATTTGCTGAATTTGGATGATAGGCATAATAAGTGAACGAAAATGTTGTGATACCTTGTTTGTTTAAATAAGAACTCAAGGCATGATCACAATCAGCTAGAGAGGGGGCTTGCACCAATTCATTTTCTAGTGTTACGAGCAAATCATTCATACTGATTCATCGCTCTGTGCGTTATAAAAAGAAGCGCTATATTGGCTGCAAAAATATAAAGAAAAAAACCGGAGTAACCCAGTTTCTGCTCTATCCAGCCACTAAAGGCGCCAAAAAATACATAACTTGAAGCCATGATTGAAGTGCAGATCGTATACATAGACATCGGATAATTACTTTTATTGGCAATCATTAAGAGATAGCCCATATAAGTTCCATTAGCTAACCCCACTGTAAATTGATTCAATAAAATAACTACATAAATGAGTACATTGTGGGCATGAAAATAGGGAAATAAAAGGTAAAGCAAATGACCTAGTAGCAAGAGTAAAGTCACATTTTTTAAGCACTTTTCGAGGACATAACGCGTAATGAGCCAGCCTGAAACAAAGATACCCAGCATCAGGAACATACTGCCAATTATTCCATAAAGCTGGCTAACCTGAGATAAATTGAGTCCTAATCCTCCTTTATCCAGCAAAAATAAAGGAATAATTTTTTGCATTTGCGCTTCAGAAAAGTTGTATAAAAAGATAAAGAGTAGTATTGGATAGATTTGCGTATCGAAGAGAAGGGTTTTAAAAATTGCCCAATAACTCAGATGAAACGATTCCACTTTGTTAGGGATTTCTGGAATTTTGGCTTTATGATAAAAAGTGAGTAAAAATCCCACAACAAATAAGCTAAAGTAAAATAATTGCCATACATTTAGTTCGTAATACACAGCAAAACTGCCAATAAGAGCTAATAAGCCACCTTTAATAAGTAATCGGCCCATTTGATAAAAAAAACTGCGTAACGCAACATATTTTTTTTGTTCTTCATTATTTAAATTAAGTAAATAAATACCGTCAGAAGCAATGTCATGAAGCGAAGAAATAAACGCAAGACTTGCAAAACCTATCGAACTAATCATTAGAAAATAGGAGTTTTCGACACAAAGTGCCAATAGGATAAAAATTAGAGTTACTATTGCTTGAGCATACAATGTTAATTTTTTTTTCGTAGCAATTTGTTCGAGGAAAGGAGCGAAAAGAGGCTTAATTGTCCAGGGTAGCATGAATAAGCTGGTTAAAAACGCGGCCTGGGTATTGCTCATCCCATATTGCTGATACATGATGGTCGCAATCAAGGTGACCACCACATAGGGTATACTTTGAAAAAAATAGAGACTGGCTATCCATTGATAATTCTTTGGAGATACTAAAGAAAACACATATTAATTCCAAATTGATCATTGCTCACATTGTAACATAATTGCACATCAATAAAAAATAGAGCTGCTCTAACAATAGGATTGACCGATTTTCTTTAGGTTCAAAGACAAAAAATTGAATTTTTTGTTATAAGGGATCCATTACAGTTTTATATTCTGATTCTCTACACGCTTCAAGTTCTTCTTGCATGTTAGAAATATAGACATCTAGTGATTGTTCTTGTTCATCAGCGTTTTGAATGATTATGTTTCTGATTCGTTCTGCAATAAATAACATATCCTGAACACTAACAGCCTGGGTTTTATATTTGAAAAAAAGATTCTCATTAATATATGAGATCATTTCCTTCATGTTTGCAGGGACTTTTACCTCGACTATGGGTTGAGCGGAATACAATTCAAGATAAATGAGTTCTTTTTCTAAATTAGAAACACTGGGATTAAGTAATCGAGCCAATTTGCGTAAATGTTCTGATAGATTTGTTTTAAATGACTTGGCGTCCATCAACCACGCCGCGAGAGAAAAAGAGTTATCTTCCATTTGGTAAGCTACATTTGATTGATAAACATATCCCCAAACTCCGTGGGATGTTTTTTCACAAGCTACCATAACATAGGAATGTCCTGGTATATCAATGCGAACCACTTTAGGTAAGTCGTTCTCGAGCTCTTCGTCAAGACTTGCAAGAGAGTGTGTTTCCTTTTTGGAGATAATCATTGCATCTCCAGTTATTAAAGTACAAAATGCATTTGCGATATCACCGCACCCAACAGGGGAAAAGATAGCTTGCTTTAGGGGGATATTGAGTAAATTATTTTTTTCCATGGTTAAGAGAATTTTGACTGTAGATTCTAAGTCTACACCGCAAATCGCTAAATAGAGTTTGGCATCTGTTGCGCTATTCAATCGTTTCGCATAAGCGCCCAATACAAGTTTTCGAAACGTGGAATCAAAGTTATCTATTGAATAGTTAGTCGTGGCGAAAAAAGCAGATTTGCTTTGCATGAAAATGGCATGAAGTTATATATTGTTATACAATATTGCAACTTTTTGGTATTTGTGGCAAGAATTTTAATTAATTAAATATTTATTATGCGTAAAACTAATTATTATAAATTTTTTATAGAAAACAATACATTTAAGATCCAAGTTGACACGATGCTAAATCGTCTGAGAAAACATAAGGATTCTAAGGTAATTGATGCAATTAGGCTTATTATTGATGGAAAAGCGCAAGATCCCTTACTCGTAGAAATTGCGATTTTAAATTCTCTTATGAATCACCCAGAGCACTATATCAAGAATATAGATCCTGAAACTAAGAGAACTATCCAGAATGAAATCAAAGTTACTCTAGAGACTTTTATTCTTGAGTTGAATGATGAGGTAGTTTCTTCTAAGCCGGGAGTACGCGCTTGAAGAATGAGTTAAAGTTAGTTAATTGATTTGCTCCAATTTTAATTACCTTCATCCTCTTCTTCGATCCAACAATCACTAGGGCCACCAGGCGGTGTGGGGCGTCTTGGCATTGGGGTAGGATGAAATTTTGCTCCTTTTTCATTTCCCGAAAAGCGAGTGGTTGCTTTGATCCGATGAAGAGCGATCGTTTTGTTTAAGGTGTCAATTAAATTTTGTTCTTTAAATAGGAATAAGAGGTCATTATCGTCGAGGGTTTCATCTGATTGACATTTGCAAATCATGAATAAATTCGCATCATTTTTATCATTAAAGTTCGCAATCCTTTTCTTTTCTGAGGCATTCTCTGTTTTAATTAATACTTGGAATGAAAACTGAACGAAATTAAGATCGCCATTTCCTTCAGCATATTTTGCATAGGCAACAGAAATATTTTCCTAATTGAATTCCTGTAATAAATCTGAATCGTCATAGAGTCTGAAAATAATTTTTTGTTTTTCAAGGTCAGGGAGGGCTAATTTTTTTGCAATGAAGATGCGTGTGTCACCTAGATCACTAAATTCAGCTATTACTTTTTCTTCGCCTCGTGCAAATTGCTCAGTAATTTTATATTGCATATCTTCATGGATCAGTGTTGGATTTATCTTTTAAACAAATCAGTGTTAAAAATAAATTAGTAATATCCAGACAAATTGATCAAATATTATACTATAATAGTCTAAAGTTTGTAAAGTACTTTCTTTATTTTAAGTATACATACCTTATTTATGGAAGCGGAGAGTGAGTTTTTTACGCTCTGAGATAGGAGAACAGAGGAATTGAACGAAGAAATTTGTTTAGGTGTTTATTATGAAGAAAATAGATTTGGTTGCTGTAAAGCCCGCCCACTTAAGTAGTAAGCAAAAATCCGATTATGTAACCCTTCATCAAGAGTATTTATTTTTAGACAAAGAGACCTTACTTGATTATTTGGCTCCAAGAGATTATGTATTACTATTTTACGATAAAAGTTCGAAAAAACTTGTCGCAACCATCGGTGTTTCTATAATACATTTTAAAAAGGATGTATTAGTTTACTTTGGAAACGTGGTTGTTGAAGCATCTTATAAGCATTCGGGTATTATTTCATATGCCATGACCAAACACGTTTTAAAATTATTTTTATTGTATCCCTTTAAGAATAAGTACTGTTGCGGTTTGGCCTCATCGTCGGGTACTTTGGAATATTCTCTAAAATACCCCCCCTCATGGCCCAGTCCCAAAGAAGAAACACCACCTCATATCGTTCAATTAATGCTCGATACCTTACAAAAACTAAATATTGATAGATATCGAATTGAAAATGGGAATGTAATTACTTATAACTTATCCGAAAAAATTAAGTCTACCTTTCATAAAAAAGCGCACGCTATTTCTAAAATGGACAAGTATTTCAATAAAATTAATCCTTACTCTGAACAAGGAGAGCAAGTTTTTTTTCTAAATCCAATTACGATCAGGAATACGGTGAATCTTGCTGTACGTGGATTCCATAACCATTTGATAAATCACCCTAAACTTTATCACAAAATCATGAAATGTAAGTCCAAAAGACCTATTTATACAATTGTTCTTTTAACAATAACAATGATTAAACTAAAATTAATAAATAAAAAAGGGAATTATAATTTAAAAAGATGATTCAATTTTAAACTGACAAGGAACTAATTATGGAGCACGAGCAGTTTGATTATCTAAACGCTTTTACTCGTAACATTGGTTGGCTTACTGAAGAAGAGCAAATTTTTCTTCGAACAAAAAAAATTGCAATTGCAGGACTTGGCGGAGTGGGTGGAATTCATTTACTCACACTAGTTCGCCTAGGCATAGAACAATTCCATCTGGCAGAGATGGATACTTTTGAAATCCAAAATTTTAACAGGCAAGTTGGTGCAACCGTAAGTTCTCTTCATCAACCCAAAATTGATGTACTTGCCCAAATGGCCAAAAGCATCAACCCAAATGTCCAAATTACCTGTTTTAATGAAGGTATTAATCAACATAATATTAACGAATTTCTAGCTGGAGTGGATCTATATGTAGATGGCTTGGATTTTTTTGTTTTAGATGTAAGGGCCCAGGTATTTAAACGAGCTTATGAAATGAATATTCCGGCAATTACTGCTGGTCCTATAGGAATGGGGACTTGTTATTTAGTGATGATGCCAGGTCAAATGACCTTTGAAGAGTACTTTCAATTTAATGGATACAATCCCAAAGAGCTTCCTGTTCGTTTTTTGGTGGGATTAAACCCTAAGCTATTTAATAGACATTATTTAGTTGATCCCAGTCGAGTTAATTTTGACTTAGAAAAGGGGCCGTCAACAATGATTGCCTGTCAATTGTGCGCAGGAGTGATGGGTGCTGAAGCTTTAAAAGTATTGCTTCATCGGGGACCTATTTATGCACTACCCAGATATCAAGTATTCGATCCATACCTATGTAAACATCGTATAGGATGGATGCCCTGGGGAAATCGGAATCCAATTCAGAGATTGAAAATTTTTCTAATGAAAAAACGTTTAAGCTCTTCAAGTCAAGAAAAGGACGATTTTTTATCAGAACATTCAACAACAGTCGAAAAAATTTTAGAGCTTGCTCGATGGGCACCTAGCGGTGACAATTCACAGCCTTGGCGATTTATACTAGTGAATCCCTCGCAAATTAGAGTGGTAATCACTAATGAAACGCCAAACAATTGCTATGATTATGGAGGAATACCTACCTTAATTTCAGGTGGATTCTTACTTGAGACATTCAATATTGCTGCAAGTTTATTTGGATTGGAGAGTGAGTACCAAAGTGAATCTCACACAAGCACACAACATCACATTTTAGTTACTTTTAAAAAGAACTCTAAATTAAAACCAGACCCATTAGCTTATTGCATCAAAATAAGATCGGTGGAGCGGGGTAATTATAAGCGATTAAAATTAGCCGATAATGTAAAAAGGCTCTTAACTGAGTCAATAGGGGAGAAGTTTGACATTATATGGCTAGAATCGATGAGAGAGAAAAATTTTATAGCAAAACTCACCATGTTGGCTACAAAATTACGAATGACTATGCCGGAACTTTTTCCTATTCACCAACAGGTATTTACCTCAAAAAATCGAGCGACTCAAGGCATACCCATAGCCGCTACCGGTATTAATCCTTTGACTCAACGGATCATGAAATGGGCACTTAAATCATGGTCTCGAATTACGACTTTTAATAAATTAGGTGCAATACAAACCAATCAATTCGAATTGGATCTTCTTCCAAGCTTATTCTGCAGTGCCCATTTTTTTCTTATTCCCAAAAGCCCAATTAGTGGAGATGATTACTATTTTAAAGTGGGTGCTGCCATGCAACGATTTTGGTTAACTGCAACCCAATTAGGTTTAGTCATGCAACCTAATTTTGCACCGCTGATGTTCCAATATTATGCTGATGCTCAAATCCAGTTTTCACAATTAAAGTTCTCGCAGAATACAGCTCTTAAAATATCCAAAAATCTACATGCACTTTCTCATGAGAATCCCGTATTATTTCTTGGCCGCATTGGATATCCTCAGCAAAAACACACCAAAGTGCGTTCCCTTAGAAAATCTCTTGAAGAGCTTCTTACCAAGGACACCCCATGAAAATTTATGGAGCTTTAAGTTACTCATGTTTTTATTATTTGCACGTAATTTGTTCCATCATCCCCAACGACAACACCATGAATTTCAGTAGCAAAACCAGGTAGCGCTTCTCCAATATCATCTAACATAAGCAAGAATTCAAGAATCACTTCACAATCATCGGTGATTTGTTCTCCGGGCATAATTAAGGGAATACCAGGTGGATAGGGCAAGATCATCACAGCAGAAATTTTATCTTTTAATTGTGCTAGAGGTATCAGTTGAGTTTCTTGCCGAATAAGCTTTTGATATGCCTGATGAGGCGTCATAACTACTTTAGGTAGTTTATCAAAAGCATGGTACATCACGTTTGGTAAATTATGCTTTTGCATCAAATTATGAAGTGTGTTAGCCAAGGTTTGAATAGACATTTTTTCATAAAATTCAGGATGTGCTTGATACAGTTGTGGGATTACGATTTTAACTGGGGCATTTTCATCATAAAGTTGTTTAAATTTATTTAAAGCTGCCAATAAAGCCATTGATTTGGCTCGCGTAATTCCTAAACTAAATAAAAACAGCATCGAGTAGGGGCCGGTTTTCTCAACAATGATTCCATGAGATGCAAGGAATTTTTCCACAACAGTCGCTGGAATACCCCAGTCATCGAGTTTATCATTCTTGATTCCTGGTAATAGTACAGTCACCTTGATTGGATCCAAAAATAAATGATCCTCGTCTACTTCATGAAAGCCATGCCATTTTTCGTTGGGTTTTAAAGGGAAACAGGATGGTTTGTTTTCTAATGTGGGTTGCCATACATCAAAAAACCAATCAGAACTTTGTTTTTTCAAGCGTTTGATTTCTGTTCGAAAATCCCATGCCAATTCAATTGCTTCATTGATTAAATCATACCCTTGATTTCCAGCCATCATTGCAGCCGAAACTTCACAACTGGAAACAAGAGGATAGAACGGAGAAGTGCTCATATGTATCATGTAGTTGGTATTAAGAATGTGTTCATTATAATTACCTTTAACATGAATCATGGATGATTGACTAAAAGCGGCTAATAACTTATGGGTTGATTGGGTTTCAAAAATCACTTGATCTTTTTGTGGGGTTAAACTGAGCCCGAATTTTTCAGCGTAAATAGGATGAAAATTGGTATATGGAACCCAAGCGCTATCAAAATGTAAGTGTTTTACTTTAAGCTCATTTTGAAAATTTTCAACTTTATAAAGTAGGCCATCATACGTTGAGTTCGTAATGACGGCATAAGTAGGCCAGGCCACTGCTTCAGGATGATCCAGAATTTTGTCGTGAATCGCTTGTTCAGTATATTCTGATTTAGGGATCCCTCCGAGAATCCCATAAGTGTTTCGTGTAGGCTTCAAATAAATGGGAATGACATCCACCATCATTAAGAATTGGGCGATGGATTTATGGCAGTTCCGATCAACAATGACGGTGTCCCCAGAAGTTGCTGAATACATGCCCACTATTTTATTGGATGTTGATGTACCGTTGGTTACAATTAACGAACGATCGCTTTTGAAGACATTGGCTATAAAATCTTCGGCCTCTCGTTGAGGGCCGGAATGTTCCAATAAGCTTCCAAGTTCTTCTATCGAAACGGAAAGATCGGCGCGAAAAATATTTTTACCATAAAAGTCATAGAATGCGGCACTGGTCGGATTTTTTTGAAATGCGGTTCCACCTAAATGTCCTGGAGTGCAAAATGCATAATTCAATTCCTGAACATAATGCATAAGTGCTTTAGTGAAAGGGGGTAGAATTGCGTGACGGTATTTTTCTATGGCAAGTAATATGCGTTTAAAATCATCATGTGCCAAATTAGCATCATATTGCAAAAAATCCAAGGTAAGATCAAAGTCACTAAGATTGATGTCAATAGAGGCATGCTTATTCGTCATAGCAAAAACAGGTAACAGTTTATTATGATTCGAAAAATGATGTAAATCATCAAATCCAAAATCATCCCAATCATAAAGAATAGTGACAATTCGTGGATTTAAACTACTTACATCATAAGCGTCCTTTAATGAAGTGCATACGGTAAGCTCATAATTTTTTTGTGTTAAAAAATTTTCAAGCATACTGATAAAATGCTTTTTGTATTCTTCAATTCCTTGCGCATACACAATAAGAATATGATTCATCGATTGTCCTTTTACCTCAATTTATTCTCTAAAATGTACTTTAGCCTATTCGAAGTAAATGATATATTTTTTTATGATTATAAAGAAATATTTTAATGAGTAACGGGAGTTATATGCCTCATATAAAAGTGAATGATATTTCCATGTATTATGAGATGCATGGCAAAGGAGAGCCGCTTGTTTTTATTGCTGGATTTAGTGTGGATCATATAGCCTGGGTTGAGGTTGTGGAGCGTTTTAAAGATAAATACCAGGTTATTTTATTCGACAATCGTGGTGTTGGGCAGACTGATGTTCCTGAGGGACCTTATTCTATAGATCAAATGACGGATGATGTCGCCGCTCTATGTTCGGCACTTGATGTTTCTCATGCTCATTTTGTGGGCAATTCGATGGGGGGATTCATCCTGCAAACTTTGGCCTATCGCTATCCCTCATTGGTTCGCTCGGCAGTAATTAGCCATTCGGCAGCAAGATTACATAGCGTTTTTCATATTTATCTTGAAGCACAATTAGAGTTACTCAAGGCGTATGCTCCACTTAAATCGCTACTTAAAGCCTCATGTAGTTGGGTTTATTCATATCAATTTCTTGCTCAACCCGGAGTGCTTGATCAATTAATTCAACTTGGTTTTGACTATCCTTTTCCATTCACTGTAAAAGGATATGAAGGTCAATACGCAGCGCTTAAGCATTTTGACTCAAGCACTTGGGTTAACAAAATCAATGTACCAGTGCTTGTATTAAGTTCAGATCAGGATTTAATTTTCAGTGAAAAGGATGCTAAATCTCTTGCCGATCAGATCCCTAGAGCACGTTATTATTGTTTTATGGAATGTGGGCATCTGCCTCAGATGGAGTATCCTGCGCAATTCACTAAAGTAGTGTGCGAATTTATTGAGAGTTTATGAATTGTAGCCTCAGTGCAGCGCAGTGACGGTATTCAAATCGATGAAACCAGTGTTTTGCTACGCTGCGCCCGTACTACAAAATTCGGTTAATTAAGAATCAGCATGTGTTTTAGTAAAGTCATGAATTTCAGGAATAATAATATTGCGGAATTTCTTGCCATTAAACAATCCATAATGTCCCACTCCTTCCGCAAGTAAATATTTTTTCATAGAGTCAGGTAAATTTTTACACAAAGATAGAACGGATTTTGTTTGTCCTACTCCGGTAATATCATCTCGCTCACCTTCTATGGCCAGAATAGAGGTGTTTTTTATATCCTGTACGCGCACATTATGACCGCGCGATTTGTAACGACCCGTTGTTAGCAGTTTTTCTTGAAATACTGTGTTTATTGTTTGCATGTAAAATTCAGCAGTCAGATCCATGGTTGAAAAATATTCGAGGTAAAATTTTATTATCTTGAAGGCTGCTTCTTTTTGATTATCTGCGTAGCGATCAACCGCTTTTTGTAGTGACTCCATATGACGCTGAAAATTCATACTCATAAAACCTGCAAGTTGCATAAAACCAGGATATACAAGCCGCATCGCGCCTGGAAAACGAGAGGGGACAATCGAGATCACATTTTGTTGAAACCAATCATCTCCTCGTGAGGCTGCTAATTCGTTTAGCGAGGTAGGGGATTGGTTCGTATCAATTGGTCCTCCAAGCAATATTGCTGTGCGAGGAAGATTGGGTGAGTTATTAGTAGACATGAGTGCAACTGCAGCTAAAACAGGAACCGTTGGCTGGCAAACTGCCATAACATTTAAATTAGGTGCGAGTAAATTTAAATAAGAAATGATGTAATCAATGAAATCATCTAAATCGAATGAGCCTTCAATCAAGGGTACATCACGCGCATTTTTCCAATCTGTAATATAGACATCGTATAAAGGAAGTAAATTTCTGACGGTGTCGCGTAGCAAGGTTGCATGGTGACCTGACATGGGCGCAACTACCAGTAATTTTGGCAAATTCAAGTGTTCAGCATTTACTTTTTTAAAGCGAATTAGATTGCAAAAACTTTTTCTATCGATAAGTTCTTCTTGAACATCGTAATATTCATCTTGAATTTTGACTTCATTAATATCAAATTTGGGTTTGTCATATACATTAGTAATGATATGAAATATATAGGAATAGCCTGATAATCTGCGAAAATGGCTGGAATTTGCTTCCAACATTTTTTTCAAGGCATTTTGCTCATCCGCTGAAATATAGGGAATGTTAACAGGTAAATTAATATTGTCAGAAATTCTGCGCAAACGTTTTGCTACATTGTCAAAATAATCTGAGTAAGGCTGGAGTAAACGCATGTTAAAATCATAGATATTGTAAAGATAACGATTATCAAGAGGATTAAAAAACATTTACGTACCTCGCATGTTTTAGGGAGATGCGAACAGGAAGGTGCATCACAATACTAATTAATATACACAAAATTATAAAATAGCAAATTTTTCTAGTATGACTCTTTTCCTCAGAATTTAAATGATAATTTGATAATCGAGTACCAAGTAAGCTGGTGCTTTCAACCAGGTTTACCGCCTGCATAAAAGGAGAAAAGGGTCTCTCCGAAATTCCGGAAGTACTAACGTTTTGACCAGCACTGAGAGTAATAATAACAGTCTCGGATTTCTTCTTGGATTACAGGTGCCGGTATCCCTGCTTTAAATGGTGCGATAAGCATTTTGGTACTGATGAGACGTTGTTGAAGAAGAGTTACCAGAGTATGTGCATTTTGTTCTGGTTTGCCATAAAACGTAGCATTCAAGTGGGTTTTTAGTTCATTGGCTTGTAAAGATGAGTCTAAAGTGAATGCGTTCTCTGGCTCATTAATACCTCTTCCAATAAATAAGGATTTTGTGCCAAATTTTTTTCTGCGACAGTAATTGCCTGACAAAAGCCATCGAGCATAGAGCGACTAATGCCATCCTCTCCAGACATGTCGAATAAATCAGAAATAATTGTATGCGGTAGAAGAGGACCAACCAATTTATCAAAGGGCAGGGCATAACCATGGCGATAATGATCACGATAGTTTTGCCCAAAAAATGAATAACTGATTTTCTCAGTCGGAGAAAAACTGGGATCATCCAATGCTAGCGTATCTGCATGACGTCCTTTGTAACTCAGAATACCAGCACAACCAAAATCTACAATTGCAGCTCGTTTAGTACCATCACTCTCCACACAATAGCCTGAGTTGAGTAATTTGGAGTTTAATATATCCCATAAATTAAAAACCAAAGCTACTGCATACAATTGGCCAATAATTTTTGCTTCTTCTGAGTTGAGCGATAAATTTTTCCGCGTAGGTAAGTATTCGCGATCAAATAAGGGGGCTGTTCTGACTTCTTCTTTTTGTGATAAAAACTCAGAAAAACCATTTATGAATTTGGAGATGACCCCAATTGATTGGTCCTTATCAATATGTAGATGGTTTTCTGGGACGACTAAAATACCTTCAAACATTTTTTTTGCCATACGAGGAATCAAAACTTCGAGGAAGGCGCCTTCAAGCTTGATTGAGAAAATATGCTCCGTAGTATTAAAGGAAGGATTATTTAATTCTTCATGAGAAAGATATCCTTTGAAGACATCGTTTACAGTTAAGGTATCTGGTTTTTTTATCAGATAATAAGCACCAAATTGGTCAGATAATATTTTTTTTTCGGTAATCCCTTTGGATAAAGATGAAGCAATTTTAGAGGGTAACTCTTCTTTTTTTACTTCCTTGAGCTCGATATTATGAGGAAGCTTTGGCATGATTATTCTCCCCAAAAAATACAATGAATGTATCGTGATTAATTTCAGGTCATACTAAAGTGATTTGTATAAAAAACTGTGTTCCAATTTTCCATCTTATTATACAAAGCAAGAAAAAGGCACCATTTTATCTTGTTGCGAGTTGATGAGAGGAACTAATAGATTGCTCTTAAAGAATTCTAGAGGTAAATCGCATTCTAACTCGAATGCGATTCGTATTATAAACTTTGAAGAACTAAGCTCACATGTATTGACCACCATTAATATCCAGGTTAGAGCCGGTAATAAATCCTGCTTCTTCCCCTACTAAAAAAGAAACGGCATTTGCTATTTCTTCTGGTTTACCAAGTCGTCCAACAGGAATACTGCTCGTGATCTTATCTAGGACTTCTTTTTTCAAAGTAGTTATCATCGACGTTTCAATATAACCAGGGGAAATGGTATTTACGGTAATTCCTTTATTTGCAACTTCTAAAGCCAAGCTCTTTGCAAACCCAAATAAAGCAGATTTTGTTGCTGCATAATTGCATTGACCAAATTGACCTTTTCGACCATTAATTGATGAGATACAAACAATACGTCCGTAATTTTTCTCAATCATAAAAGGTAGTACGTTACGTGTTATATTGAAGGTACTGGTTAAATTCGCATCAATTACTTGTTGCCAATGGTGAGGTTCCATTTTCTTTAGGCTGACATCGCATGTAGCTCCGGCGTTATTGATTAAGATATCAATACGACCAAAACGCTCCATGATCGAATTAGTCAGTGCTTCACAATCAGAGAAATTAACCAGATTTGCGAAGAGAATTTCGATATCATAGCCGGACTTTTTTTGAAGGGTTTGCCACTGTAATACTTCAGCATGTTTACCATTTTTAAAGTAACACGCAATTACTTTATAATTTGTTGCAAGACGTCTGCAAATTGCAGTACCTATTCCCCCGGTCCCCCCTGTAACAACTGCTATCTTTTTCTCCATGAATGATTCTCCTGGTGAAATTGGCTATTACTTCTTTTTAATGCTAGATTAAGTGGGTTTGATATTATTCAAAATTTTATCGTACAATGACTAGTTAGCCTTTACCTTGGATGAAGTTGGGGTAAACCCTAGATTTAGAAAAGTAAAAGTAAAAGTAAATTAAGTGGTACAAATCACTTTGAAAAGTCATTCCTATAATGAGGAACACTAAGAAAACTAACCGATTATTATTGTGACTTTTTGAGATAACGATATGATATTTTCTGAAGTATTTGATTTTTCTTAATCAAGGAAGTGGACATGGATTTTGCTGAGGCAGCTGTTTCTGTAGTGGATGATGATCCAGAGATTCGTCAGTCATTTCGTTGGTTATTTGAGTCTGTGAATATTCCAGTATGCACCTATGAAAATGCTGAATCATTTCTTGATAGTTATGATTACATGCAAAAGGGATGTTTGATTATTGATGTGCGGATGCCGCTTATGAGTGGTCTAGAATTGTTAGAGTATCTTAACGCATCAAGAAATCAGCTTTCGATGATCATGATCACGGGCTATGGTGATATTCCAATGGCTGTGCGAGCGATGAAAGCTGGAGCTAGTGATTTTATTCTTAAACCTGTAAATCATCAGCATTTACTGGAAATTACTCAAAAATGTCTTAAAAAAATCCAGACGCATTCTCTTCAGCCTCAATCGGATTTTTATGAGCGCCTAGAACGTTTGACTAAACGTGAGCGACAGGTTATGGATTTGGTTATTGAAGGAAAATTAAATAAACAAATAGCTCACACACTTGATATATCTATATCCACAGTAGAAGTTCACCGCGCGAACGTGATGCGAAAAATGGAAACTAAGACTCTAGCTGAACTTATAAAAATAAATCTGCTTTACACCCTGCATTTTGCCGAGAGTTCTAACTCTTTAGTCGAAACCTCATAATTTCTCTTTGCCCAATTTAAGTTATTTAAAAGAATAATTTAAATTGTTTTAATCTGTCCTAATACAAGACTCCTAAATAAGCATAATGATAAAATAGTTTTTATATGACTAAAAAGTGATATTATTTGTTTTTTTAAATATCAGGAAAAGATTATGGCAAGATTTCCAAATAAAACCCCTTATGAGCTTCGTCAATATTTTAAGCAACTAGACTTGGCTCAATTAATCAAAATTAACCAAGATTATGGTCCTCATTTTATTTCGCTTGAAGACCGACTGGACCATCATAGAGAAACATTAAGGGTTGCAGAAGAACGTTTAGCTAAGCTTAGGCAGGATAAAGAATCCCTTGAGTCAAAGTACGATCAGGTTGCCGAGGAAGAGGCAGGATATCAAAAAACTCTTCAAGGAGTTCTTTGTGATACGGATCACACAGACCGATTTCTTGGCAGACAAGCTGCAGGTTATTCTCCCCTGGCTTCATTCGAGCTTAAATCACGGTATATATATACTGAACTTTCACAGGCTGCTGAGAGAGTAAATGGTTTGAATCGAATTATTGAGAATTTGGAGCAAAGGAAAACAGCTGCTATTAGCGAACTAAAAATTTTAAATAAGGTTATTGAGGAAAAGAGAAACGTCTTCGCAGCAGAACAAATACAGACATCCAAACCATCATAGTAAAGTAGTACGTTGAGTTTTTTGGATGTACACAAAAGAGAGGATCAAAGTATTTGGTGTAGTTTGGTCAAGTACTTTGCCTCAAATTGTTTGCTCTAAACCATTTGAAATGAGAAAGAATTGCTACTCTATATTTTCAGTATAAATAAAATTGTTTTTGGCCTTATTCATTAACTCTTTAAACTTTTGTAAATGCCTTTCAGTAGTTGTGGAGGAGTGTAAAACAAATTCAGAAACACACAATGCAAATAAAACCCTGCGTATCTCCCCAATCGTTTCTTGAAAGATATCAACTCGTTTTTTGGTCTCTTGGCTAATTCTTACTTCCAGTTTTAAATTTTCAGAACTTATTTCAATTGGCGCACAATGTTTGATTACTTCACTACGTAATTTTTCCACAAAAAGAAATGTATTTATTTTCTGTTCTCGACATTTGACGATTTGTTGCATGATATCGTTAAAAAAATTGTACACCATCATTTGATGAAATAAATAAAGTTTTTGGGAGTAACGATAAGCTTGAAATAAAAAATAATCACCAACTAAAACAATAAAGATACCAATTAGGGTACACGTACCGCGATTGAGAACCATTTCAAATGGTCCCTGAGGTGAGTTGGCTTCAGTGGTTTGCGCTAATAGTAAAAAAACTACAAGAGTAATGAAAAATACACTAATGTCGTAGCGTCTTGTATTTAATGATGAAACGGCGAGTCCAATGATACAGATAATAAATACGACAGGAATTAATCGATAGTTTAACTGCATGAAATAAATTAGAGGGATTAAAATCAACAATGCAGCAAAAGTGCCGCCAATCCGATGAATTGCTCGTCGGATAATAAAACCAGGTTCAATTCCTGCACTGATGACAATTACTGTGAGTAAAACCCACCATTTATGAGGAATGGTTGTAAATAAATAAATCCACATGGCAACCATAAACATGATTGCCAGTTGCGTAAACCGCGCATAATCAAGTTTTCTTTTCAGTTTTGCCGCAGAAAGCATAATTTATTCCAATGGATAAACGCTTGTTGTAAACAACGTGCAATATGATGCTGTAATTTCGTTTGAGGTTCTATAGGAAGCGAAGGTGTTCCACAGGATGTATATGTTTTCATATTTTGTCTAAGCCAAAAGAGATTATTCTTTACACCGTACCAAAATACCTCGTTCTTTGTTTCATAATATAAATTGTCTAATGCATGTTGAATATTTCGTATGTTTATTGAAACACGATAACTTTGCATTAAATATTTTTTAGGAAGCATTCGTCGGTAATTCCGCACCATCCCCAAATGCAGAATTTCTTCACCTATAGGACTTTTTTGATTCTGGTTTAGAGCTGCATCAATATCTTTCTCGAGGTATTGAATGAATTTCTGCAAGCCTTTGTTCCATACAATCAAATACATATTAGGGAAGCATCTTAAACTGATCAGTGCAAAAGTCATTGATAATAGCGTTGATGAAATAAAACCATAAGCGACCTCAAGGTTGGCTGATGGTTCAACGCTTAGAACAACGGCACCAGTAGCTATAAGCAGCATGGTTAAATTTTTTAAAGCATAGAAATATTTTAAAACGTAAAAATAGGTTACTGCTAAGACAAATACCGAGAAAAAGAAAAAAACACCACGAAATGGATAGACAAGATAATAGGATACACTGATGAGAATGACTGCAACAGTGATAAATATCAACAAGTTTTCTTTCTCTTTAAAAGTAGAGAGAACAGGGGCCTCATAAAGAGCGACCAAGAAAAAAGGCGAGAAAAAAGCAAGGAAACTAACCGGCTGAAACAACCAATAAACATACACTTCTATAGTCGCAACAAAGAGACATTTATAAAGAGTAATACGTTGTAACGCATAGGGATCTACTTCATCAAGCCATTGCTTAAACTTTGATATAGACATAAGCACTTGTTCCGAGTCGGAGTGGGTAATGAGGGTCAGGATCGGTGATGCGAATAATGACAGGGAGTCTTTGAGG
Source organism: Legionella stuttgartensis (assembly GCF_977063405.2). NCBI lineage: Bacteria > Pseudomonadati > Pseudomonadota > Gammaproteobacteria > Legionellales > Legionellaceae > Legionella > Legionella stuttgartensis. Next base: position 171,866 of record NZ_CDRUHA020000093.1, on the reverse strand, counting down.
TAATAAGATCCATTGATTTTCATTGATTACGTTTTGTAACTGAGTCCGATTGTCCACTAATTGCCGATTAGCCGCCCAATAATCTGAATCAATTACTCCATGAAACATTTTTCTTCCCAGATACATTCTGGGGAATATCAATACTTCTGCGCCTTTACGTACTTGCCCCAAATCTGTTTCATTAAAGTTTGCTTGAATGTAGGTATTTTCAGCATCCACTAAGGAAAACAGGGGTTGATTAATATTCACAGGAGTTCCAACACTAAAAAATAAATTTTGGATGATTCCATCAGTTTGAGCATAAACCTCTGTTTGCTCCAAATTTACCTGAGCATTTTTTAATCGTGCGTGCAGGGATTTAATTTCATTTTCTTGGGCTTTTATTTGATGTTGATCGATTTCCAATTGTTTTAACGAGGCGTCCCATTTATCTTTTGCTGCTTTTGTTTCTTGTTGTGAATTTTGCAAAGTGATGAGAGAGACAGATTTTAATAAATAACCTTTACTGTATTTTTGATTATCCTGCTTAAATCTAATGTAATTTTTTTGCTCAGTTTCACTGAGTTTGAGATCGCGTTCGTAAGTAGTTTTCAAGGCGGCTAATTTGGCCTTGGCACTGCCTAAATCGGCTTGAAGTTGTTCCACTGCATAGATATAGGGTTTTTGAAACACAGTAAAAAGCTTTTGCCCTTTTTTGACCACATCGCCATTATGTACATAAAGATTTGTAATATAGCCATTGGCAAGTGCTGCAACAGGACGTACGTTATTGACGACAAATGCGTTATCAGTAAAAGGGAATAAAAAAGAAAAAATATAAATAATGGTGGTGAGAATGCCAATAAAAATGATGACATTCGCCATGGTGATCCAACGTTTTAGTCGGACAAATCCATTTCTCATACGTTCACGATATCTGACTAAATTTATCATAAAATCCAAGTTACCATTAAAATTAGATATATAGCCTGAAGGTGGCACCAGCAACCATGGATCGATATCCACCTTGGGTGTTGCCATGCGGGCTACATGAGTTCCTATAGCTATTTATTGTAAGCATATCCGCCTGCTAAGTCTTGATACAAAATCACCAATGACATCGCAAGTTCCAACTTGACTTGATTTGTTGAAAGCGCCAAGTTATCTAAATAGATTTTGCTTTGTAATAATTCTTTATAAGAAATTAATCCTGTTTTGAGCAATCCTTGTTGTAATTTGTATTTACGACGGTAATCCTTTTCTGCGTGTAAATACGCTATGAATTTTTCATTCATACGTTTATTGGCAGAAAAATCGCTATCAACTTCCTTTAAAATACGTCGGACTGTTTTATTAAATTCAGCAATTTTTGCATTGTAGGCCCCTTTACGTGCTGCAATTTTGCCTAGAGAACTTGGCGTCAGTGTCCAGTTGACATAGGCATCCGTTGTTTCAGCAAAATTACTGCTAGGCAAATCCACTTCGCCTAGAAAGGCATCCAACTGCAATCCCGGGAAAAAATCACTGTAGGCGACATTAATGGCTGCTCGCGAAGCGTTTAACGCATATTGAGCCATTTTTAAATCGGGACGATTGTTTAATACTGTAGCGGGTAAGCTACCCGGCTTAAAATGTGAAAAGTCTATTTTGGCAAAATTATTTTTATTTTTTATACTACCGGGATTTTCATTGATCAAATAACGAAGTGCATTCTCGCTGTACACAATATTATGCAAAATAGGTTTAATTTGAGCCGCAATCAATTGCTCATCAGATTCTAATTGAGCCAAAATAATTTCATTATCCAAACCAATTTTGATGTCTCCTTTGCCCAATTTAATTAGGGATTTTAAGTCCTGGTCTAATTGCTTCAATAATCTTAATTGTTCTAATTGAGCGATTAAAGTGAAATAAGCCGACGCTACTTGACCAATTAATGCCAGACGCATTCCTTCAATGGCTGCGAGACGATATTGAACATTATAGGTGGCCTCTTTTTGTTGAGTATAAAGTTTCATAATGTTCAGGAAATAGTAAGGCCACACCCCATAAAATGCACCGGGTGCTCCAAGTGCGGGGTTCGTGGAGTAGCCTGCAAACATTTGTACGAGAGGGATCCAACTGAGCTTGATTTGCTGCAATTCGCCTTGTGCTTGTTTTAAGTTTCCTATGGCAATATGGATGTCCATGTTATTGTTCAAGCCAGCCTCAATCAATTGATTCAATTCTACATCATGAAATTGTTGCCACCAAGCAATGTAAGGTAAATTATCTACAGGTTTATAATCCTTTGTGCTGGACGGAAATTTTTTAGGTGGTACAGAGATTTGCCGTTCAATATTTTTATTGCAGCTTAACAATCCTACTACTAATACCATCAAGAACAGTATTTTCTTTAACATGAATCGGTCATCGTATGGGCTGGGAGAATTTTTATCATTGTAATTTAATTGCTATTTTTATCATTAGATATTAATACCTTATATTCCTTGAAATGATGCGTGTTCGTCAACCATTGTGAGCTTGTCTTTTATTGACATGCAAAAAGGTTTTCCTTATATTCTTTTTTATCCACGCAAGTTGATGATTACATCTATTCTCGATTCCTCCCGATTTGTAATGTTTTATTCAACTTGTAGGGCGAGGGATACTTTAATTACTTTTGTTAAGGTATCTCTATGCTCAATGACTCTCAAATTTTAAGACATCAACCTATTTCAATTAATCTGGATAGTTTTCCCGGAGGAGTAGCGGTGTGGGGCGCTTTACCTGCTGTGTTTGATTGTCATAATAATAAATTCGATCGTGGTGTGCATATTCATGCAAGAATGACTCATTCTGGTAAAAAAATAATTGACCAATCGTACCCCGAAGTTGAACTGATTTGGCAAGAAAAAAGGATAATAATCACCGAAGCGAGTGCTTTAAGTTTCACCATGAGCTCGATTTTTGATTTTGATATCGTTAGTTTGGATTGCAGTCATTGTGGGAAGGTGCTGCTTGATAAGAACTTGGCTTCCGTTCGTCCTTCTTTTGAACATTATTGTAGTTTTTGTGGTAATTTAACCTGGACCAATACACGTTGTGTTGTGAATCCGGTTATTCGATTCAAAGAGATGCTCGATGATCAATTAGTAAAAAGACCATCAATAATGCCGCAACGAAAAATAAATTTAGATAAGACAAAATATCCAGGTGGATTCCAGATCTGGGGCTCAAATCCCTCGATTATTTGGACGGCAAAACGTTTGGAAGAAAGTGCAATTCATGTTCATGCATACAACAGTGAAAATAAGCGAGTAATTGATAACACCTATAGTGAGGTTTGGATAAATGGGGTTCTTCTGGATATTGAAATGGTGCGCGTATTGCAAATACAAAAAGCAATTCATGAACTTCGATTCCATTTAACCAGCATCAATTGTCCTCGTTGTTCCCATCCTCATTTTGATAAAGAGCTACTCGCCGTAGTTCCTCACCAACAACACCAATGTGAACAATGCGATGCCGTATTTAATTCGCCTAAGAGTATTATTAGTAATCCATCTACAACCATTTTAAATCAATTAACGTGTTTTACAGACGGGATATTAGAAAATGAATCAATTAGTGAAAACAATCTTTAAAGCAGGTGCATTAATTTTTGATGCGCAGCATCGAGTATTGGCAGTACATAAACGCGGAAAACCACGCGATGAATATATCGTACCCGGAGGTAAGATTGAGCCTGGAGAAACTGATGAGGAGGCACTAAGGAGGGAATTATTAGAAGAGTTAAATGTCACCGTTCTGTCGGTTAGACCTTATGAGGAATTCCTAGCAAAGGCCGTGTATGAAGATGCATTGTTAGTGATGCGCACTTATTTTGTCAGTATCGAAAGGACTCCTATTCCAGGGAGTGAGATTGATTATTTCGTGTGGTTAGATGCTCACTACAAGACGAGCGGATACCAATTTGCTTCCATTTTAGGGCAACAGATTTTACCGCGATTGTTGGCTGAGGGACATTTGGGTTGTGTTTATGCTCATGATTCATCCCAAGTTGAATCACTTAAATGCTCATCCATTGCCTTGTCTGGAGCGCATTCTTTAGAGAAATAACCATCATTGCGATTAAGGTAAAAATTTTTATAATAATCAAGAGCATTTTTTTTCGCGATATTATCGGGTACTCCAAGTAGTTTTGCAGTGCGATAATTTCTTTGAACGGCCTCACATTCAGTTTTTGCCTCATTGTATTCACCGCGCGCATGCATGCTTTCATGAGTTAAGATATCCAGGCTGATCAGTTCATCCAGGGTTGCACGTTGAGGATGCTTCACATAACTCATCAATAAGGAGCATTTTGGGTATTGGATGACGATGTATCCGGTTTTAGGATCAGCATGGCCGTAAACTCTTGGTTCTTCATCAAAAAGCGTATCAAATAAGGTATTACAATGGACTTTTGCAGGATGTCCCTCAGCTAGTTGATTGGCTACTTTAGTTAAAAAACGCTCGAAGTGCCAGTGATGAAAGGGGGGCCATGCAAATAACAAAGCCAAGATCAGCGACACGGTGAGATAACCTTTGGATATAGGTAAGTGACCGGTGAGTTCGCGGAATACCATCCAGAAAAAAAATAGAGAAATCAGAGCCCAGAGCATGATGATCCTTATTTTTTGCGCTTTGCTAATGCCTCTTTTTTTAATATATTTTTCATAGCCTTATAACCATTTTTCTTGTGCTGCTCTATGGTTTCCCTTGAAAAATCAGAATCCCATGCACACGGATCATTTTTGCCTACTTCTCGTATTATTCTGGTGATGGATTGTATTCCTGGATCACCCATTGTTTGAATATAAGTGGGGAATTGTCGTATCTCTTCAGCTATATTAGGCTCACAATAGTTCAAAATTTGTTCGATTAGTTTTTTGTAGTTATTGATAAGATCCGTTGTGTGGATGTCTTTTCTTATTTTTTCTGAGAATAAAATCTCATCTTTTCTTGAAAGAACCTCGATCATATTTTTAGGAAGCGAGCGATTTCGTGAATAAAGTTCGACAATATAGATTTTCTTGTTGGATTGGCCACAGACTTCAAGCGTTGAATCAATTGGGGTATTGGTAATAATCCCACCATCCCAGTAGTGTTTATTATTAATAGTTGTCCACGGGAATCCAGGAGGCAAGCTTCCGCTAGCAAGAATATGATCGGGGGTAATGTCATCTGTATAACTATCAAAGGTTTCAAATTCAGATGTTTCAACGTTAACTGCCATTACCAGCAAGCGAACAGGGCTGTCTTTTAATTTTTCAAAATCGACGTATTTACGTAAAAGATCCTTAACGTATGAGGTCTCGTAAAAACTTGTCCAGTGAATTGGTAATTGATCGACGCTGAAAATCGGCATAGACCATCTTGGAAGGAAGAAGTTGGGCGATCCCCAAATGATCGTATGCCAGGAAGAGAGAATACGTCGTGCTTGTTCATCAGAAACACTGAACATATCCTGAGCGAGATCATTCCAAAAGCCTTCCAAGGCTTCGGTTGCATGTTTGGGGTTTCCGGCGATAATTGCAGAATTAAATGCACCAATAGAAATTCCAGAAACAATATCTGGGTAAATTCCATGTTCCTCCATAGCTTTAACCACGCCGCATTCAAAAGCACCAAGAGCACCGCCACCTTGTAGGGTAAGAATGGTTTGAATTGCAATTTGTTCCAAGGAGAAGTTAATATCAAAAAGCTTTTTCTTATGAGGCTCTATATTAACTCGATTGATAATCAGTGATTCTGCTGCTTTAATTTCTTCTATAGGGCGTCCGGAAAAAAAGGCCCCTTGCAATAATCCATCTTTTAGATAAAACAAAGCACAGTTTTTTTCTTTAATTGAACCTCTTACTATTCGTTCGGTAGCATCAACCGTATCACCAATTATCACAATGTAATTATCAAATGCGTGGAGATTGAAATAAGAGGCACTATTGTAACTTTTTCTCATTCCCATCATATTTAATGCGGCAATTTTTCCCTGCTTGATTGCGTTATCTACCCCTCCATTTCGGTGACATCTTCTAAATACAGGATCAAAGAAATTAGCAACATCACCGGCAGCGTAGATTCCATCTTTATTAGTTTGCAGGTATTGATCCACAACAATGCCATCCTCGATCTCAATACCACTTCCTTGAAGAAAATCGACAACAGGAACGTATTTATCGGTAATAAGTACAAAGTCACATGCTAAAATTTTCCCGGAATTGGTTTCTATTGACTGTACATGTTTTTTACCATTAAATTGTTTGATCGCTTCATGAAGAAGTACTTCAACGCCATTGTTGGTTATAAAAGCAGCAATTTCAGCAGAAGAACTGACATTAAATAAATGGAACTCTTCTGCGATGATGGTTACTTCTACATTTTTTTTAACCAATAAAGATGCGATCTCAAGGCCAATAAAGCTTCCTCCCACAATAACGACTTTTTTGGCATGTTTTATTTCATGGATAAGTGGCTGGGCATCATGGAGGGTTTTAAGATAATAGATTTTATCGAGTGTGCTTCCTGGTAAGTCAACTCTTTTAGGATTGCAACCTGTGGCAATAAGCAATTTCCTAAAATTAAAAGTTCCAGCATGGTCTGTTCTCACCGTTTTGTTTTTGGGATCAACAAACAAAGCTTTTGTATTGAGCAATACATCAATATCATTTTTTATATAGTAGCTTTCATTGAATATAATAAATTGTTCTTTTTTTCGAGTTCCAGTCAAAAAACCTCTGGCAAGCTGAGGACGAAGATAGGGAAGAAAAGGCTCTTCCGATAGAATGGTGATGCTACCTGTAGCCCCTTCTTTTCTCAATGTGTCGGCAGTAAATGCAGAGGAAAGACCGCCGCCAAGAAGTAAATAGTCGACTGTTTTTGTCATCTTTGCTTCCTTTTAATGACAAGTATACGGTTTATAACAGCGAAAATGCCTGCTACCTGCAATTTTTATAAATATACTTAGTGAGGCTTAATTAAGTATTACCTCAAATTATATACCTTGGGAATATGAGGAAGGGGAATTCTGAGAAAATTTTTATTTTCAATCGGTTAAGGAATAAATTCAATCACATTATTAAGAGAAGAAAATAAATACTGTCTTTATCTGGGCATTAGCGCCTGTCTCAAAGACAGTATTTATGATCCTTTTATGCGTGTACCGTAAGACTTAAAAACAATCCTTGGAACGAAAAATTATTAGTTTCATTACCCGCAATACGTTGGGGCCCTAAATTTGCTACACCAGTAGGACCTGCAGTGATACCAGTAAACCCTCTAAGGGTATCCATTGCGCTTAAATACTCATTAATTTGATATCCGATTGCAGCAGTCCAAGTTGCTGTATTCGTCAATACGTGGGTATAGTCTAAGCCAATCTTTCCGGTAATGTTGTTCACAACACGATTACGTTTAGGCCAGTTGAAACTAAAGTTGGTACCTAGAAAAACTTCTGAGAACGACTGCATGGAACCTGCCATTAAGGCGTAGTCAAAATAACCAAGCAAACCAAACCCATAACCCAGGTCGTAATGACCGTCAAGACTGAATAAAGGACCAGCACCGCTGAATTTGCTCGTTACATGACCTGGAGCAGCAAAAGATAAGTTATGTCTTATTTGTGCATACCGAACCCCAAGAGAGGGACGTATTTTAAATACACCAGAGGTATCGCTGTATTTTCTTCCAGCACGAACATCTGCTTGATCTACCCTGTAAGTTAAATAAGCATCACTCACTAAATCAGGAAGAAAATCTCTAGGAATAAAAGCATCAGGGAATAAAATACTTCCAAATAAAGTGGAACCATTAGCAAAAGTATTTACAGCATGTGTTTTATTTTTTAAATAAAGGTAGTTTACTTCAATATTATTTGCCGACATTGGAATATCATAACCAACCGCTACACTGCCCGCCCATTGATAATCAGGATCAAATGGTTTGCTTTCAGCTTGAGTTCCTCCAGGAACATTAAATAACCAGCTATCAGTGACTAAGCCTATACCTGTTTCGCTTGGTTGTACGTAATAACCTGTACCGCTTACATACAGCCCACCAGGATTTTTAAATGCACAAAGCATACTGGTACAAACTGGTCCATCTTTATCAATGTATTTGGGAGGAGGGGCTGAAGAGACAGTATTTACTAGACAACATCCAGCTAAAACAAAAGGTAAAAACTTCAATGTCATAATGTACTCCTATTAATTGACGCAATACCTTACTTTTTTTATTGTTTAAATTCAATAAGTAAATCAATAGAAAGTCATTTGCCAGAATAAAGGATATACATCTCTAATCCAGGTGATCTAAGGGAAGTGTAGTCGTTTCACAAATGGTTCTTAATATAAAGCTTGATTGTACGCTAGTCACCCCATTGATACGCGTCAGTTTATCTAATAGGAACGATTGGTAAGCATTTAGATCGGGCACGATTACTTTTAAGACGTAATCTGCAGATTGACCGGTAATTAAATAACACTGAACGACCTCAGGGAGAAAACGAACAGCCTCTTCAAATTGACTCATTGCTGCGGGCTGATGACTATTTAATCCAACCAAAACAATCACGGATAACTTTAAACCTAGTTTTTCGGGTTCAAGTAGAGCAACCTTTTTCTTAATATAACCATTATCCTCCAACAATTTGACCCGACGAAGGCAGGGAGAAGGGGATAACGCGACCATATCTGCAAGTTCTTGATTGTTAATTTGACAATTTGACTGAAGGATATCTAATATTTTTTTGTCTGTACGATCCATAATTCTTAAAAAATAACATGAATATTTTAAATATTAGCATTTTTATCTAATAAATGATAATTAATTAAAATTAATATCTAAATAATCGAAATATACGCTTATATTTGCAATAAAATTTCACAACAAATGGATTAAAATATTTTCTAATGCATAGGTAATAACCAATGTGCGTGTATTAGCTGCTTGTTTTTTTGAGGATTTTTATGTCTACATCTCGAGTTGTTGCCTGGTTTGTATGGTTTATTGCGTCAATATTTTACGCATATCAATATGTTCTTAGAGTGATGCCCAATATTATGATGGATGATATTACTTCGCAATTTCATATTGATGCGACAGTATTTGGGCAATTTTCTGGTGTTTATTATCTTGGTTACTCGTTAATGCATTTGCCTATTGGGATCATGTTGGATCGTTTTGGCCCAAGAAAAGTAATGACTTTATGCATTTTACTTCCTGTTCTTGGCTTGTTGCCACTGATTTTTGCTGATCATTGGATGTACCCGCTTATAGGAAGAGCGCTTATTGGTATTGGATCCTCAGCTGCAATTTTGGGAACATTTAAAATAATACGCATGACATTTAAAGAGCAACACTTTTCGCGAATGCTTAGTTTTTCAGTGATGATAGGACTTATTGGTGCTGTTTATGGTGGCGGTCCTGTAAGTTATATGTGTCATGCCGTGGGTTATAAAATAGTCGTCGAAGTATTTATTGCTATTGGCCTCGTGCTTGCTTGTGTGACTTATTTTATTGTCCCCGATGAGAAACCCACTTATCACACATCAGTCCTTGCCAATATCAAAACGGTTTTTACCAATAAAAAAGTCATTTTGATGTGTTGTTTTGCGGGGCTTATGCTAGGCCCTCTTGAAGGCTTTTCTGATGTCTGGGGGTCTGGCTTTTTAAAACAGGTATATGGTTTGGATACATCAACAGCAAACTATTTACCTTCAATGATTTTTATTGGCATGTGTTTTGGCTCTCCAATTTTAAGTTTGATAGCCGAAAAATCAGGATATTACCTGGGAACAATCATTGCAGCAGGAATAACTATGTGTGTGGTGTTTGCTGCACTTGTTGCGGGTATGTTAACCGTATCTAGTATTACAATGTCTTTCATATTGGTCGGAATGTGTTGTGCTTATCAGATCCTGGCTATTTATAAAGTTTCTACTTATGTGCCCGAGCATCTTGCTGGCCTCACTACAGCAATTGCCAATATGATTATCATGATTTTTGGTTATGCATTCCATACTATTATAGGTTTTGTAGTCAATATAAACGGGGGAATTCGAGAAGCAGGGGCTTTTGTTTATGGAGTAGGGGTTATCCCTGTGACTCTGGCAATGGGGGTTATCGGTTTTCTAATTCTCGCATACCGTGAAAAATATACGGTCCGGACATTCTATCCTGTAGAGTCTCCGAGTTAAGGCTTTATGAACCAGGTCCCGCGATGTGTTCGCGGGAGCCACTAAGGTTACACTATACAAATCAGATAAGACTTTGATATTCGTAATAATTTGTCGAGTAGTTGGAAATTTTATCGATATCAGCTAATATTTTAACAGTTAACAAGATATGAATGTTAACTGCATCCTTTACAAATCCTTTTAAAGTGGGCCGTTAGCTCAGCTGGTAGAGCAGGAGACTCTTAATCTCTTGGTCATAGGTTCGAACCCTATACGGCCTATCAATTTCAACTAAATTATCAATAAATTCATCTCGTAATTACCATGCATCCTAGAAATTTGTCCTATAGTATTAACCAAAGGATTCAAAAAACATGAGTATAAGAGGACTATGTTTACTAAAAACTTAATTCACTCTAAAAACAAAAATATTCCACATAAACCAGCACTTATATTTGAGGATAAGAGTGTCACTTATGAGGACCTGGAGAGGACTGCAAATCGTTTCGCCAACTTTTTATTTCAAGAAGGATTAAAAGGTGAGCGTATTGCATTTATGCTTCCAAATAGCGTTGAAATAATTTCCATTTATCTAGGCTGCTTTAAGACGGGCTGTATTGCAATGCCTATAAATCGCCGTTATGCGTCGCCTGAGTTGGAGCGAGTGCTTCAAGACGCCGAACCCTATTATTTGATTATTGAGGAGGAAAAACTATCGCTTTTAGAGTCTATTGATTTAACTGCAACAAATATTAGGAAGGTATTTGTTGTTGGAGAAGGGTTGTCAAACGGATATCCTTCGTTTTCCAACATCATGAATAACCCGATTGAGTTTACGGTATCAAATCTTTCTTACAGCAGTCCTGCAGTAATTTTTTATACTTCAGGCTCCACTGGACAGCCCAAAGGGGTAGTTCATACGCTTGGCTCGATTGAGGCAATATTGGATTCAACTTCGGAGGCTTTAGGTACAATTACTGCTCAAGATAAAATAATTGTTTGTGAACCCCAATGCCATATCAGTGGTTTTATGGAAACCTTTTCTACTTTATCACGAGGAGGTTCTGTTCTCGTCTATGATGGTTTTCACCTGCAAAATTATTTAGATGGATTATTGAAACACCGACCTACTTTAGCTGTTCCGCACATTGATACACTTATGAAAATTTTAGATTCAGGTCGTTGTACTTCAGATACGTTTGCTTCGCTACGTGGTGTTTATACAGGGGGCGATGTATTGCCTGAAGCGGTTCAAAAACGATTTACGGCTTGCGCTGGAAAGCCAATTCATGTGGGTTATGGTATGACTGAGGCTATTTGGTTAACAGTCAATCGCGATGAAAATCCCCCAAAAGGTTGCATTGGTAAAGCCGTTCATGGAGTAACACTCCGTTTAGTGGATCAATCAGGAAAAGAGGTTCCACAAGGGGAGGAGGGAGAAATCCTGATAAAGGGAAATATGGTGATGCTGAATTATTGGAATAATCCAAGCGAGTCGAGAAAAGCATTTATAGATGGATGGTTTAAAACGGGTGATAGTGCGAAACAAGACAGCAAAGGAAATTATTATTTTACTGGGCGGGTTAAGGATATAATTATTCGGAATACTTCAAACATAATGCCTGGTGAAGTTGAAGCTGCGATTTATCAACATCCTGCCATTAAAACGGCTGCAGTAATTGGAATCCCAGATTCCCATGAAGGCGCGGTTCCTATAGCATTTGTAGTACTCAAAGACGGGAAACAGTTGACGGAATCGGAACTTAAAAACTTTCTAACTCAATATATTGCACAATATAAGATTCCAGTAAAAGTATATTTCATTAACGCGATTCCATTAACCAATAGTGGAAAAATAAACCATAAAAAACTCTATGATTATCTACCCTAATTAAATCGTTTTTTGAAATTACAATACTGTTTTACATAATGTAACTACTTATTTTATCTGTTACTTGGTTATTTTCATCCAGCCAACCCATTGATTGCATGATTTCCTTACTGCGTTTGCCGTTACCATGTTTTGAACGTCCTTGAGCATGCTCTACTAATTCATCCAAGCTCAAATCCTTATTGACATAACTTTTAGCAAAAAAAGAATAAATACCACACCAAGCGCTTTTGTCCTGGAACAATTTTTGTTCGTAGTGTTGCAAAAAATCGTTCTTTAATAATTCAGACTCCTTGTGGCGTTTTTCAGCTTCTTTCACTTTTGCTGCTTCTCGATCGGGTTTTTCTTGGGCAAGAAGAATATTTCTTTCGGCCTCTCTATTGGCTTTTTCTTGAACAAGATGAATATGCAGATAGTCAATGATAGGTTGAACCTTATATATTTGAGCGATAGAGATAATGTTGTCGACATCTTCTTGTGGCATATCAGCCGGATTTTCCAATACTTGAAACGCCCGTAAGAATAAATCAAATTCGCCTATTGAAATAACAGAGTGCATTAATATAACAAAGGCCTCATTATCTATTTTATTATGTTCAGCTTCGTTTAATAGGTTAGTAATGAATTTCGAGGCTAATTTTCTCGCATGGGCTAGAGCTTCATTGAGAATATCATCTTCGTTTAGAGCGGCGAGCAGATCTGCTGCTAAAGAATCCACACTGATGGTTTCCATTTTTGGGGGGCACATTTCAAGCAAGGGAGAAGCAATCTGATAAGTAAGGTCGATTAATCCTTGAAGAGGGTTTTTAGAAAAGGTACATGGCTTTTCTCCCATTGAGCCCTGCTTTAACTCTTTTAATGTGGGGACTATGGGAATATCAGCTCCATAAAAATCTGATACGACATCCCAAAAAATATACCGGGCTACAGGAGGTTCTGTAGCGTCCTTGGGTAATTCAAAACAGAAATGCTCACTGTCATCAACAGGGTGTAGGATACTTATGGGTAATGAAAATGTGAACGCAACTGCATATTCGGTTATAATTTTTTTAAGCATTTTTTGAGCAAACTGTTTCTCTTTGAATTGCTCTTTCATCGTAATGAACTGAGGAGGACTACCAATGACTTTTTGTTCTCCTTTTCTGTTATAAATCACAATAGACTCTTCTTTGCATAGGCTATTAAAATCTTTTGTAACCAGAACATTAAGGGAATAAGTAGCCTTTCCTGGATCTTCAATTTTTAGGGGTAAGATTTCAAAACGTTGAGTTTTTAAGCCTAATGCACTGATTTGATCGAGTAAAGATTGCTCCTTTTGAATTTTACTGTTCCAAAAATCTTCACTGGATATTATTTTTCCTTCATAAATGATCTCTTTATCAAATTTATTAGGAATAAAAAAGCATTGATTTGTTCCTTTAATTTGGTACACATTTTTTTCAGAGCCACCACCCAGCCATTGACAATCTGATTTTCTAAAGGTTTTGCCATTTAAGGTGAGGAGGATTCCGTCCTTTTGGGCAAAAAAAAGTTTTAGCCAGTCTTTCATAGAAACAGCCCGAATGAAGAGGTGGGGGGTGTTATATTATCACTATGGCTAAAATTACTCCATTAAAATAACAAGAAGATGATTTAATTCGTTTTCTGCTATCCAGGTGATAGAACATGTTTTTTTTCTTTGTCTTTCATCTTTTCATTATTTGGTTGTTGATGATCCGACTCTATGTTCCTCCTGTGTGTTAATAGTTCATGATGTGCTTTTTCCTGTCTTCTCAGATTGAAATCAATCCGCTTTTGCTTGGCTTCTACCAAAGAATTAAAAATTGTTAGCTTTTTTATATTCATTTTCTCATCTGAATCAAGCCACTTTTTTTTATGTAAGGTCTCACGTACTTTCGAACTGCTATACCATAGACCACGATAAAAAGAATATTTTTTATTATTTTGTGAAGGACCAAAAAGTGTGCCGGTATAATAATTAATGTACGCATCAAACAACACCAAGTTTTTGTGGAATTGTTGTGCTATAGCCTGCTGATTTCCCTGATTATTACAAAAATAAAGCTTTATATTTTTGACTTTAGAATGTACGAAAACAAAATCAGAGTTAAAACGCTCTGCTATTTTATCAATACTAAGGAAGTTCGTTTGGCTGGTAATAGGATAAGTGCTGGTCAAGTGATAATGTTCTAATAAATGATTCACCCCATGTGCGAGTATATAGATGGTGAGATGTTCCATTTTCATTAATTTATAATCAATTGGAGTACCATATTGTAAGATGAGTATATTTTGATTTTTAAGCGTTTCTTTCCAATGGATTGCCTTGGCAATGAGATCATTATGTTCATGGAATGGGATATATAGGATTATCATGTTTTTCTCATCTTGGAAAAGAATTATGAGCAGTAACTATTGGTCATTCAAAGTTTCTAAGAAATGGTGATTGCAGCATTTTGAGAATGAATTGTTCACAACGATGTAATTGTTCAAGCGCAACGAATTCATTAGCCCGATGTGCGTGCTCAATACTACCTGGACCACAAACAATAGTAGGTATTTCTGCTTGTTGGAATAACCCCGCCTCCGTGGCATAAGCGACTTTTAATTGTTCTTGATTCTGACAAATTGCTTGGGCAGCACGCACAATGGGTTCTGATAATGGTGTATCTAATCCTGGTGCTTTAGCGAGTGTTTCCAAGACCACGTTCGTATTCAATTGTTCTTTGCGCAGAGATGGAATTAGTTGGGCGTTGAGGTAATCCATGATTTGTTGATGGAGTTGTACTGGATTATCTGCCACTAAGTTTCTAATTTCAAAAACAAACTCACATAAACTGGGAATTGTATTATAAGCGTTTCCGCCCTGAATGAGGTTGGTGGAAATTGTAGTATAGGGTACATCGTAAGAGGTATCATGATGTCCTTGTGATTTAAATTGTTGCGCCATATCGCGAAGATAAGTAATAAATGATGCGGCATGTTCTATCGCATTACACCCTTGAGGGGTTAGTGATGAGTGCGCAGCTACCCCGTGAATTTTACAGCGATAGCATTGTATTCCTTTATGCCCGATCACCGGCTGCATTGAGGTTGGTTCACCTACAATACATGCTTTGGGTTTATAATTTAAGTGAGTCATTTTCTCAATAAGGCTTGGTGCACCAAGGCAACCAATTTCTTCATCGTAAGAAAAAGCAAAATGTATTGGGAAATTGAGATTAAGTGCTTTCAATTGTGGGATTAGGCTCATAACTACAGCAATGAAGCCTTTCATATCACAAGCTCCTCTACCATATATTTTCTCGTCTTTAACCGTTGCTTGAAATGGATTGCTGTCCCATGCTTGTCCATCAACGGGCACTACATCCGTATGACCCGACAAGATAAGCCCACCATTGAATTGACCATGACGATCAGGGAGGGATGCAAGTAAATTTGCTTTTAAGCCTTTATTGTCATGGATTAAAATGGGATTAATATGAAAATCATTTAATGCATTAGCTAGTGTTTCTATTAGTGATAGATTGGAATTGCGCGAGGTGGTATCAAAAGCGATAAGTTTTGTTAGCCAATCCAGAGTATTCATGATAATCCTGTAATCTAAGTTAAGCTGTTGTGATCAAAGAATTATAATCGTTCTCAATGTTTAAAAACACCCAAAATCTTCGCCCTAGTTTTCTTCACATGCTGAAAATAATCACCCTGAGTATGATTAGGAAACTTATTCACCGTGAAATTCTGCATGGATTGTCTACAATCAGGATAGTGAGGTTTTTAAATAGCTGATTTTAGATTATGCATAATCTCCATCTATTGTTGACTTACATAAGGATATGAGCAATGAAAACGATGAAGGCAGTACAAGTGAATCAATCAGGAGAATGGGAAACTGTTGAAAAAGACTTAGTGATGCCGGGGGCAAATCAAGTACGTATTAAAGTTGAAGCCTGCGGCGTATGTCATTCCGATGTATTTGTGAAAGAAAATTTATGGCCCAATCTTCAATTTCCAAGAATTCCAGGTCATGAAATAGCTGGAATAATCGATGAGGTTGGGGCCAATAGTACTAAATGGAAACAAGGTCAACGTGTTGGAGTTGGTTGGGCAGGAGTTCGTTGCGGACAATGTCTTCCTTGTCGACATGGTGATTTTATTTTATGTGAAAACCATCAAATTACAGGATTACATTTTGATGGAGGATATGCACAATATATGATAGCACCAGTTGAAGCACTTGCTGCGATTCCTGATGAACTTTCTTTTGCGGAAGCGGCACCACTAATGTGTGCGGGTATAACAACTTTTAATGCACTACGACATAGCGCGGCCCGTGCGGGTGATTTAGTGGCAATACAGGGGGTAGGAGGGCTGGGGCATCTTGCAATTCAATTTGCTAATAAAATGGGCTTTAAAACGGTTGCACTTTCTTCAGGATCTGATAAAGAATCACTTGCTAAACAGTTAGGTGCCCATATTTACTTAAACTCTGATGACCACGATGTCGTTCTTGAATTACAAAAATTAGGTGGTGCCCGAGTTATTCTGGCAACAGCACCTAGTGGAAAATCAATTACTCCTTTAATTAATGCTTTAGGAAATAAAGGCGAACTTCTTATTGTGGGGGCCTCTAATGATCCAATTGAAGTTGTCTCCACTCAGCTTATTGGGGGTAATCGATCAATAAAAGGTTGGCCGTCTGGAAGTGCAATTGATATAGAGGAAACATTACAGTTTTGTGCATTGACAGGTATTCGTCCTATGATTCAACAGTATCCACTTGCCCAAGCGGAAAAAGCCTTTGAAGATATGATGTCCAACAAAGCGCGATTTCGCTCGGTGCTCGTAATGCAATGAAATTAAGTGAATATTGTTGTTCTATAATTAATTAGAGTCGATAAAATTATTTCAAGGAGTGAAATTATTATGAAAAAATTATTATTAATTATTTTTTCGTTTACGATGATCAATGCAGCTTCCTATGCTAGCAAAATTGTAATTACTGGAACTCCTATTATTTTGGAAAAGCAAGGTGATGTTTATTATGTGCCTAGTGATTATAAATCGACTAAATCGTATTATTATGTAAATTTAAATGGAGCCCGTCAGGTATGTTATATGGACAAGCAACCTGAGTTATCTGCTCTGAATACTACAACACTTGAAGTGAATTATAACGGCTCGAGTTTGACTTGGATTTGTTATCCATTAGATACCAATTATTTTGAAACTCGATAAACATCCTGGCCTGAATTTTGTTATATTCTCTGCCCTTAGGTTACGATATCTTGTTTATCTTTCACAGATTGTCTGATCTCGCAGGCAAGCTCTGAGAGAATGAACGTTCTACGTCCGCGCTTTATGTGCGGTACGTAGGTTTAAATTTCGTAGGTAAGAGCCATTAACTTAGACTAGTGACCTGAAGTTAAACTCATGACTCCAATATCAAGCTAACCCGAGTTTCGCTGCGCATCACCCAGGCTACAATGGAAGATTCAACCAAAATTATTTTTCTTGTTTTGAAGATTCTAAATTGAGTCCATTCACTATTTCTTGGAGCATTTTTAAATGAATGGGTTTGGTTAATATTTTATTCATTTCTGCACGCAAAGGATTATCTCCTGTTTCACCTGAGGTATTGGTAGTTAGGCCAATAATCGGTAAAGGAGTTTTATGACGTCGTTGTTCCATATCGCGGATACACTGAACGAGGTTTTTATCTGAAATACCAGATATACCTACATCAGTAATGATTAAGTCAAAATCATTAGTTTCTAACAATTCTAAGGCATGTTCACCATCGATCGCCGAATAAAATTCATACCCTGCTTGTTCTACAACATTTTCAATCATATGCAGAGAGATGATGTTATCTTCTACGAGAAGCATAAGCGGCCCATGAGATACTGCTTCTTTCTTCGGTGCTTTTGTTTCATTATAGGTAAGTGTGTTGTTCTCGTTATACCCAATTTTCATTGTGAGGGTAAAATAAAAAGATGAGCCTTTTCCTACTTCACTTTCTAAATTTATTTCTCCACCGAGTAGGCTTAAGTATTTTTGTGCAACATGAAGGCCTACACCATAACCACCGTGCTGGCTTTTATAAGAAGGCGTAGCCCGGAAGAAGCGGTCAAAGATTTTATCTTTTAATTCTGGGGGTATGCCAATTCCTGTATCAATCACACTGAATCGGAGTTGAGCATAGCTATTTTCATGAGAAAGTGTTTCCACTTTAATTGTAACAATGCCCGTATCAGTGAATCTAATTGCATTTCCTACTAAATTTAATAAAACTCGATGTAGTTTTGTACCATCAGTAATAAAACTATTTGGTGCCGTATCATCAATTTCGATATTAAGCTGAATTTTTTTCATTTCCAGAGTAGGTTGAACAAGATGTGCGATATCTTTAATGTTTTTGCGTAGTTCGAATAATTCTTCGTGGACATCTCGTTCTTTGAGATTATCTGCGGCAACGATTTCCATTACACCATTTAATAAATCCAATAATTGTTCACCACTTTCATGAATCCAGCGTGCATATTGTTTTCTTTCAGGATCTTCTGCTTTTGCTTCTAGAAGTCGTGACATTCCAACAATACCGCTTAATGGGGTATGAATATCATGACTCATGTTTTCAATAAATTCAGTTTTTGCCTGGTTTGCAACCTCAGCATTTTCTTTGGCACGACGCAGAGCAACTTCCATTTTTTTGCGTTCGGTGATGTCTAGAGAAATACCCAAAACACCAATCGTCTCATTCTTTTGATTGCGTAAGGGAACTTTTTGGGAATAATAAATGCCCATTCCATTCGCCATGACTGCATATTCTTCTGCAGTATGTGGTATGCCGGTTTCCATAACCAATTTATTGAGTTTATTCAATTCTTCTGCCTGATCTTTCCATGGCATATCGTAATTGGTTTTCCCAACAATCTCTTTCCTTGACTGTAAGCGAGCACTTTTTGCTTGTAGATCGTTGCAACCTAAAAAAACATTATTCTTATCAAGCCAGTAAACATGTCCTGGCATTAAAGCAATTATATTTTCATAATAATCATGAACTGCTTGTAATTCATTTTTAAATTTTAGTTTTTCTTCTTCTAGAGATTGAGTTAATTGCTGAATCTCTTCGTTCTTTTGATTAATAATTTCGTGTAATTCTTTTATTTTTTCAGAATCCATTTTCCACCATATAAAATGACTTAGATAACCGAGGTATGTGCATTAATTAAGTAAAAATATTGTTGATTGACAGTATGTTAATGAACTCACTCGTAAAAAGTATAGTAAATCAGCTAAAATAATCTGTCTCTAATAAATAAATAGTGAGGATATTATAAACTATTTATAAAAAAATTGGTTATTTTTTTTTCAAAATGAATTATACTATGTCTATATTTTTCAATTGAAAATTGAATGTGGTTTGGTTCTCCAAACCAAAAGATATTAATTTAAGTACGTAACACCATGATTTAAAGGGTTTTTAGGTAGTAGAGTGAATTGCTAGCGTACAGAAGTAATAGAAATAACGCTAAGGAAATATTAGATGCCAAAAATTAAAGGTCCAAGAGACGGCAAAATTATTACCGCAAGTTTTGATTCAAAAGACAACAGTAAAAGTCGGTTCCCTTCTTTGAAAACTACAAAAGATCTAGTTCTTTTAAGCATTAAAGGAAATGAGTATTGTGCCGGTGAATTTTTGGGAGCCATTGTGCAACAAGCGGTTGCAATGCATCAAACTGGTTCTGAATATACTGGCATTCATGGCAAAGCAACATTTTTGATTGCTGATGAAATTTATTGGCATAATCTGGAAGCTTCCTTCTCTGGTGATGATGTAGATGCTCTTAAAAGGAAGGCCATAGAGTTAGGTGACTTATATTTAAAAGCTAATCTTGCTGCGTTCTTAGCACCTTTAGGGCTAAATCCAGAAAGTTTTAATAATAGTTATCCTTGCCTGACAATGGATGAAAAAATTCAGATTATCAATAAATTAGCAGCAGAGAAAGGAAAAAATTTTGAAATAGTGCGTTGGCGTGATTGGGTGAGCCAAAATAATTTCAATGAAAAATTAGAACAAATAATGCCACTTTATAGCACTGTAGAAGGTCTTAAGACAACGATTGACAAAACAAGTGCTGAGTTTGTGAGCCGTCATACCCTCGAAGCAGATGATCCCAAAATATGGCTTCATCGTTCTCAGGATTACCTTACCGAAGAAAGTCCTTCCATTATGTTGTTAGGAGCCGATTTAGGTTATAATTTTATCATCTATCCAGGGAGTATCTTACTTCCGTTTCAAGCAACAAAAGAATACTTTGTGGTTGAAAAGCATGTTGCTCGCATTGAGAAAGGTGTGAATATTAAAACAGAATGTAATCATGATAAATTTTGTATTCATGTGGAGGATCCATCTCGGTATGTCAACTGGTTAGAAGTTAACTTTAAAAAAAGTCATGAAAACCTACCTAAAAACGAAGCAATAGCTGCTAGTAAGATTACTTTTTTTAGTCCTACAAAAATACGTACACCAAAACTACCACTTAGACTATTATCTTCTACTGCAAAAGAGGAAGAGGACTCTACGGAGCTTGTGGCTCAAAAAGAAGTTGATTCTTACTCAATAATGAAGGGAATTCATCAGGCTCTTGAGAAAGAACTCCTTTCTAAGCAGAAATTAAACTCAAATCAATCGTCAACTCCATTGGCTCAAATATTTGAAGGTATAACCCAAGGACTTTTAACAGCAGATATGCCTATGTCAGAAAAGATGGGTATGTTAGCCGAGCTTATAGATAACTATATTAACCGTCCTAGTCCAGGATATACCAGCTGTCAAAAGCTCTCTATTGCGTAAAAATAGTTAGCCCCATATCGACTTGATAGGGGGCTTTTTAAAGTAATCCGTCCGAAATTATTTCAACATATCGGGATTAAATGGCTGACCATTAACAATCAGCTTTTGATTTTCTAATTTAAACGTCAATACATAATCGTTACCCTCAATCTTTAAAAAGCCTTTGCTGACAAGATCTTGTAATATTTTGTCGGCTTTGTTTGCTGCGTCATTATCAGTATTAGATAAGATTTGTGTTGGGGTAGTCGATCCAGGTGAGGTTACTTGGGTCTCTGGAGTGGTTTGAGTATTGTTAGAACTGTTGGTGTTATTAGCTAGATCACTTTTAATAGATGCGGTCATCAGTTCTTTTACTGTTGTTCTAGGTGCCTTAAAGTAACCTTCACCTTGCATTTTTTGCATTACTTGAGAGAGGTCATTTCCTTCGCCTTTGGGTACTGATAGTTTAAAGTTCCCTATAATTTCTCCACCAGGTAGGTTCAGCTTCATTTCAGAAATCTCTAATATCGCCCCTTTGGCAACGAGTTTGGGTAATTCCGTTGCGAATGCCAGTGTAACGAAGTTAGGGTCGCTATTATTTTGAATCATATTGAATTCTTGTTGATTGATTTTGGCTACAATGGCTGGATCCAGATTTCTAAAATTCAAGTGTAAAATACCTGGCCCATAATTCTGATTATTAGTAAATAAGTTTTGTAATGACAGTTTAAAGTCGATGTTCAGTGCATCATCATTAACATCAGAGCTAGCCGAGAAATCGAATCCAGTAAGCTCGAAATTTTTTGCACCAGCTAGATTGACTGCAACAGAAGGAATTTTAAAGCGTGTTTGTCCAAGCCATAACCATTCTTGGTGTCTTTTAAATTTATAATCATAGGCGACTTCGCCAACTTTGAAGACCACATTACTTTGAGTATTCGCAGGATTGTTGGCTTTTCCGTTTAATCCTAATAATCTTAAATTACCATCGATATAATCAAGATTAGAAGAAACACAGAGCAAAGAAGTTAAACCTTGCCAATCGAACTGAAAATCGCCTTCATTTTGTCCAATCTTACCTTCCATGGAAAAAGAAGGAAGCGTGTATCTGAAAACAGTTTTATTCAGATAATTTATAAAGGCTTCGTAATGAGTTGCAGGTTGTGTAGTAATGAGACCTAATCCAAAACGGATGCCATTGGGTGTCGTTAAAAAAGGTCCATGTTTGATGAGAATAGGTATATCCATATTCAAATCAACCGGCGGTTCTGTTTTAGTGACTCCATCTTTATCAGTTGTGCTTTGAGCGGGAATATACATCTTTAGTGTTAATACCGCTTTAGATGAAAACCAACCACGGTGGTATTTATCAAGATGAACACTAAATGCGGAAGTTTTAGGTATTGAGTCTATATTTTTATTTAGAGTGCTTTTGATTGTTAAACCAATGAAATAGTAGGCTATGAGGATAAGCACTACCAAAGATATGAGAAATCCAGACCATTTTTTCATAAGTACCCAAATTAAAATCCCTTTGTTTATATTATTTAGACTAAAAATTTTATTTTGTAAATTAAATAGATATTGTTCTGGGTTAGAACTGGAGTTGCATAAACCTATTTAAGGATTTCTCTTCAATAATACTCTGTGGCCTAAAGACCAGAATGCTCTGGTCTCTATGATTTTTAATGATTAAAGCTTAATAAATTACTAATGGTCTCAGGAATTGATTTAGGAATTGGTGCAAAAAATGACTGATACATTGTCTTACGAATATAATTCTGATAACCAATTGATTCGGAGATATTTTTTTGAAAATCTTTCAAATTCATCAGTTTTAACTGATAACCTTCTTCCAACATATTATTGAATTGGACATCATCTGTGCTGGAATAAAATCCCCCCAGTTCTCCCCATACTTTTTGAGTAACCTCTGTTTTTATTGATTGCCAGATGGGTAATAAATTGTTTTCAAGAAGTGAAAATAACTGCATTAACTTCCTATAGTCTTGTGCTGTCTGAGGATTGGTGAAGGGTTCTAGATATTTCATTGCTACTTGTTCAATAATTTTATCCCTACGTGTGGAGATAGCAAAGCTCAATGCTTTTTCAAGTGGAACAAATTCATCAATGCTCGATTCATAAACAAGAACCTCACCTGTTTCGAATTCATAGAACCAACCATGAAGAGTGAGTTCTTTACGTTTCAATTTTTCAGCAATTAATGGATATGATTTTAAATGCTCCATCTGAGCTAAAATGTTTAATTTAGTAGCCTGAAGTACTTTTAAATTGAAATCATCGGGAAGAGATTCTTTAGAGTCATTCATTTGTTTTAAGACAGAATGTGAATGAGTAAGCCATGAGGCTACTTCAGGTAGACGCTCCTTGAGGTTGGGAGTTAATAAACCTTTCATAGCACCGCAGTGTGAATGGCCACAAATAATAATATCTTTAATGCTATGAAGCTCGCTTAAAGCAAACATAAGGCCAGCAGCTTCACTTGATGGAACATGAGAAGGTGGAATGATATTGCCTACATTACGAATGACAAATATATCACCAGGTTTTGCTTGTATTAAAAGATTTGATAAACGTGAATCAGAACATGTAATGAATAAAATTTCAGGGCTTTGACCTACACTTAATTGTTTGAACAGGTCTTCCATTTGTTTAAAAGATCCATCTTGAAACTGACGAACCCCAAGCATCAATTTAATTAACATAGGTGCTCCTTTTTTAGTAGAGAATCGGTTGATATATGCGCAGGAAGAGTGGATATCCCTTTTTTAAATATTCAAGGTAAGACATTATTTCATAATCGTCAATTTATATAACAAAATTGTAAAGTTGTCTTTAGGGTATTCTGGATATTCCATAAATAAATACTATTATTTTAATAGCTGCAGAAATCTTAAGAAGGATTTTTAATGGACTTTCCCGGTGTTACGAGCGCTCAAATAGAAAATAAGCTTATAACCGAGTCATATAAAAAATTTTATGTTCTAGTGATTGCGGATTTTTTTGCAACCATCATTTATGCCTTAATCATATGGCCCCAAGTAAATGACAAACATTTAGTAGTATCTTGGGTACTGTTGATGTTTGTTTTCAATCAATTATTAAGAGGACTATTCTTATTTCGGTATCATCAGCAAAAAAAGCAAGAGGTCTTATTTCGCGCTTCTTTTTGGAAAAAATATTTTATAATAAATAACTTACAATCAGGTATTTTATGGGCTTTAGGTGGATTGCTGTTTCTTTATATAGACAATCCGCTTGCTCGGATGGCCATTTTTGTCTATCTGATTGGACTGCTTGGAGCTCCTGCAGCTAAATTGCTAACCATTCACAGTGCTTTTGTAGCATTCATGACTCCAATATGGTTACTCCTGATTTTTTTATCAGTATCAATTACGCCTTCATTATCGTTAATATTATTTATGGCCACGGTGCTTTATACGCTTATTGTGCTTTATGGTACCACAACAGTTAATCAATTTTTAATGAAGTCAATTTATCTGGAAATATATAGTTCGAATCTTTTATCCGATTTAAGACGCAGTGAAGAGAGTTTTCGTAATACTATTGAAAATGCACCTATTGGGATGGCCATTGTTACACCTGAAGGAAAATTCATCCATACGAATCGGACATTGCAAGAAATTTTAGGGTATAGCAGTGAGGAATTACATAGTAAAAATATGCTGGATATCACTTATGTCGATGATGTGCCTATGACTCAAGATGCCTTGAATAAACTTCTGAAGAGCGAGTTACGTATCTCCCATATGGAAAAACGTTATATTCGAAAAGATGGCAGCATTATCTGGGCGATGGTTAGTGCAACACTCATTCGTGATGAACAGGGAGAACCGATTAATTTTATTATGCAAATGAAAGATGTCAGTGATCGTATTCAAAATGAAGAAAAAATGCGAGAACTAAATGAAAAAACGATGGAAACTTTAAATGAATTGAAGTTGTTGGAGCATGATGAAAGCTTATTAAATAAATTAAATCGTTCATTGCAAATTTGTATTACAACCGAAGAGGCTTATCCACGAATCAATTTAATTGCTCAAGATTTATTTCCTGATTTAAGCGGTGGCTTATCCATTTACAATAAAGGGGTAAATCAAATGGAAACTGTAGTTCAATGGGGAAAAGAACAACTACTCCCAAAGACTTTCTTTCCCATGGATTGTTTTTCCATTCGTGAAGCGACTACCAATGTGATTGATGATCCGAATAAATCAGTTCCTTGTGCCCATTATAAGACTCCTCCTCAAGGAGGATATATGGCATTACCGCTCATGGTTCAAAATGAATTAATAGGTGTTATCCATCTACTTGCTCCAAAAGGTAAAAAGTTAACTCAACACCAACAAGACATGGCAAATTCATTTGGTAATATTGTGAAGCTTGCCATTGCTAATATTAATCTGCGCGTATCATTGAGTGAGTTATCATTACATGATCCATTAACTAATCTTTATAATCGCCGGTATTTAAATGATATTTTATCGCGGGAATTAATTCGAATTGCTCGGGAGAAAAATACATTGTGTGTGGCGATGCTGGATATCGATAATTTCAAGAAATTTAATGATACCTACAGTCATTTAGCGGGGGATGAGGTACTTAAATTGATTGGGAAATTATTGAAGGAAAGTTTCCGTGAAAGTGATATTTCTTTCCGCTTCGGAGGCGAAGAATTTGTCGTTATGTTGTTAAATGCCTCATTGGATAATGCGGTGGGTAAAATGGAGCGACTTCGCGAAAAGATACGCACAGCACCCATATTTTTTAAAGGTAATCCTTTGAATAATATTACCATCTCCATTGGCGTAGCAGAAGCACCAAAACACGGTGCTACTATTGACGAGATAATAAAGGCTGCTGACCATGCTCTTTACGCAGCGAAACAATCAGGTAAAGATAAAGTAAAAGCCTATCATTCATAATACATTCATATTTTGAAGCAAAACTCCAAAATATGAACGTGGCAGAAAGCCGCTAAAAATTTACTACCGATTTTGAGCGTGCTAAATTCTTAAGCTCTTCCTCAAAAGTGTTCTTCAATGTTTCTCCGATTTCAGGGCTTGGACTAACGGTAATGGCGCCTTTAGAGAGTTGGTCGCTAATAAAACAGGCTAATTCATCTATTGTTATCCGAACTTTAGCAGGCTGATTCATTAATAGGCTTTCTAACTGCACTGTTAACTCTTCGAGTGCCTTGTTAAAATAATCTTTTGCTTCTGAAATGCTAACAGTTATAGTGGGTATGGGACTCTGAGGGCCATTACTAAATAATCGATACGAGCCAATCAATTTTGTGTGTTGATTGTCTATGTTTTTCAATTTTTCACTGGCTCTGTGATGCTTGGGATCTATTTTAGATATTAATCGATATAGATCATGAGACAACACAATTGCATTTTGTTTTTGAATGTAACGCGCTTTATTTGTATCGAAGAAGTCTGCTATTAGACAGAGTAAATTAGCTAAAAATCTTGGATTCGCTGAGTGCGTAGTTATTCTTTCCAAAGCCAGTTGAAACGCTCTACAGTGGGGGAGATCATCTTCTGATGGCACTTGAGACGAGGGGCTAAAAAATGCTTGTTTTGGCATTTGATCAAAACCATTGGAACTAAATGACGGACTCACTAAAGGGCTTTGTGACATGAGCTGAATCGGAGACATGTTATTGGTTGAAGATGAGGGCAATGTACTAACCTCACTGTTTTCACCGTCAAAACGGTGAAGGTCCCACAACATATCGACAGGACAAGCTCTTGTATCGAGCTCATGCAATGGAATGGATTGGAGCGCTTCCGGAATATCTTCTAGTAAGTCCGAGGACAAGATATCCTCCATAATTTCTGGCGCATCATTTTCTATTTCTCCCTGCTCTTCTTTCTCGTCCTCCTGAGGTGCTAGTTTAAGTAAATTTTGAAGGTCTTCAAGGATAGGGTTGTCTCGCTCATCTTCCGGGACTAAATCATAAAGCGCTTTACATTCAGCAGTAAGTTCATGAATATCTTGCTCATTAAAAAGTGCCACTCTTGCGACATAGCTTAGTAGCTCTAGTTTACGCAAAGGTGATTTAATGTTCTTTTCTAAAAGCTTATGTGTGCTAAGGTACTCAGACATTACTCGA
Organism: Legionella stuttgartensis; assembly: GCF_977063405.2. Taxonomy (NCBI): domain Bacteria; kingdom Pseudomonadati; phylum Pseudomonadota; class Gammaproteobacteria; order Legionellales; family Legionellaceae; genus Legionella; species Legionella stuttgartensis. The sequence continues at coordinate 144,798 of NZ_CDRUHA020000093.1, read as the reverse complement.
AGATGAGTTCCATCTTGGGTGGTTTTATACGTGCGCTCAAGTAAATTTAAATATCCTAGACTGCTCGAAAGCTTAGGAGTTCCTTCTGTTTTTATTTGAAAGTCAATGGCTCGCTTCATCCACTCAATGGATTGTGCCAGTAATTCGAGATTCCCTTCTTCATCCTCTTCAAATTGATCCACTAACTCGTCGCTCACCTCTTCGCAAACTGTTGCGAATAATTTACTGACTCGTGTAATTACATTTTCTTTATTGCTAAAAGCGTTTCTGGATTTTTCAAGATGGGTTTTGTGAGTTAGCATCATCTCATGTAACAAACCGGGAATATCTCGCCAATAGTTTATAACGGTAGCAAAATTTGAATTCAGAGCTTCCCGTTCAATTATTAACAGTTTAGTACTTATGATCTCAGAGAGTACATAAACTAAAGCATCATAAAAATCAGCATGTCGGGTCATTTGAGTAGCAGCATGAAGTTGCAATGTTTTTAGTGCTTCTGAATAATGTACAAGTGCATCCTCATAGCGTTTCTCATTGTATGCTTTATCGCCATCTAGTTGTCTGTATGTATTAAAGTAAAATCCCATGATTATTATCCAGAAAAAATTGATATTGTAGCTAAGCAATTTTTTTAATCAATAAGGAAATATATAATTTCAATTGTTCATAATTGGAAAGAAAAATTATATATAACTAAGAGGCGATTTTGGCTAGTAGTTACAACTATCTGCGAGTATTCTCTTTGTAATGGATAAAAATCATTATATTTATAGTCAAGGAAAATCGGGATGTTTTTTACCAATATACTTAATAAAGAAAATGATTTAAATGTACAGGGACGAATCTATTACCGATCGGATAAGCGCCCACCCGAATTGATTTTTAAAGAAGGATTTTCCCCGAGAATTACAGAGTTTGAGGCAGCTTGGTGGAAAGAAGCAATCAAATATAGAGGATATATTAATGACCGAGGAATTGATGATCGGGCTGTGGATGCTGATCCCGCGGTCTGTGTGTGTATGAGTACCAAATTTGAGAGTGCTGCGTATTTTCCTCTCAATGATGAAGATACTTATATTTATGCTATTGCACTTCCTGATTTTACACAAATTGAATACATCAACTCAACGGGAGAAGTCAGGTTATCACGAACAAAGAATTGTCCCGCTGACAATAAAGAAATTGTTGTTGATTTAAATGGATTGCAAACAGTTCAGACAAGAAATATTAATGAGTTTTTTAACGCTTCAATGTCTCTTAGTGCAGGTTGGCCTTTATATGCTTATGAAGCACTGTCATATCGTGTATGGCCTCGCTCTGTTATCTGTGCCATTAAATGCACTAGAAAAGATGTAGAGGAAGAACAAAATCAAAATAATACAGAACATGGAAAAATGTCTTTAGATAAAAAAATTACCCTTACCGGGCCGATAATGAACAATTTAAATTTTTGTGAGGCACACTTAATGCGAATTGGTTCAGCGGATCAAATATCGCTTGCAGTGATGGACTATGGTCCGCAAAAAATTCAGGCAATCCAACACATGTCGGAAATGAAACAGAAAAATGATTTGCGAACACCTAATATTTATTACGGATTAGGAGGGAAAACCTTTTAATACCTATAAAGGAAGTAATGCTCAAATTTATGAAGTACTTACGGGGAACTAAGTCATTAAATTTTTTACTATCGCCCCCACTTGCTAATTTGTTCAAATATAAATCATAGCGATAAAAAAGTTGACTTTTCCGTAATAATTGCATTAAAATATGCTCACATTGATTAAATAAGTATCATTTTAGGAGCGAATTTATTATGCAGTCCAAAAGTTCCGCATTTTTTAAGAAAGAAAGTATGCCAAAAACCAGTCAAGAAGCTTTTGATATTTTAGATTCTTCTGCGGATCTAGATGATATAAAAAGAATCGTATTTCATTTTAAACAGCTAGTTAATACTAAACGAAGCATTTTAAATTCTCATGCGCTTCTTAACGGAAGAATAAGTGATAATAAAGAATTCATTTATGGCCTAGAAGAGCGTTTAAATAAATTACAACAAGCTGTAGATAATAATGCACCTTATCCGTCTTTATATGGTGATGTTTGTCGACTTAAAGGGGATCTACAGGTAATTCTTGGATATTATCAAGCTCAGATAAAAAGAAATCAGCCCATTGTGAGAGATTATTTAAAAGCGACTCAACATCCAGAAAGCAATCTTGCGATCTTAGCATCTTCTATTGCAGCTCACGATACTACATCACTTGATAAACAAGCTTCAAAAGCATTCATTAAGTATACAATTAATTATTGTGCACCTTCTATTATGAAAGAAGATATAGAAAAGATTGGTGAAATTGTTCAAAAGCCATTTTTGGCTGATCATCACGATGAGCCAGGGTTTTCCTACATATAATCGATCGGTATTTCTTACAACGCTTGTCTACTAAGAGTCCTTTATATACTAAATCCCGCGGGCAAGCCGCGGGAGCCAGGGAGTGAGCGGAATTTAACTTTTAAAAAGGATTAGATAGTTGGCAACCTAATCCAAAGCATCCCATACTACTCGGAGGCGGATTTTTACAAGCTACTGCTCCAAATGTAATCGAAGCGGGTGACGCAGTAACATCTACAGCTGTAATGGTACAGGATTGAGTACTGGTCGTCGAAGAAACAGTAATTTTAGCCCCTTTATAAATTAAAAATTGTGGCCATGGTGTCACTGCGCTGATCTCAGGAGCTGAACCCGAATTAGCAGGTATCGTCACGTTAATCATTGGATGTTGATTTGATGGATAAGTAATTTGCACTTTAAATGATGCCTGGGTTGGTGGGGTAGTACCAAATATCGTTAATAATGTGCCGCTGGTATATCCTTGGCATCCTTTTGCGGACACTATCGCATTGTTAGGAACAAATCCAGCTCCTTTTTGAACACAATTTGAATTAAAAAGACCGTAATTTTGTTCTGCTGTAGGACCACCTTTTGCTGGTTCATCATACGCTTCGAATGCAAGAACTCCTATATTGTATCCAGAGGTTTTTACAAAATTACTTGTATTCAATTGATAAAGGGTTTTTAAGTACGCAGTCGCATTTGCTACTGATGGTTCACATGGCCCTGGAGAGTTACATGCATATCCTGTGGTGGTTCCCGCTGTTGCCCAACCTGTTTCTGCTGCCATTAAGACTCGCCCAGGTGTATAAAATGGTTTTGGGCTCGCTTTGGGTAATGCAGGAGGTGTTGTCGAACCTACAACCTGGATGTAATCCCATGCGAGTGAATTAGTATGCTGAACCTTTGAACTTAATGGAGGCGTCCATACTGCTGTAGTTGCGGGTAATACTCCAAATTGAAAAGGATAGGGATCAAAAGCTAAGGGGGCGGTAGGCGAGTAGGAGTCAATTAGTGTTTTCATATCTGCAGAAATTGCAGGACTTGGAGTGACAAAATTTCCACTGACGACCGCTGAACCTACCGGAGTGGTTAAACTATGGGTCGCTAATGTTGTTTTCAGAGCAGAAACAGCACTTGTTAAATAATTAATATTTGAGGTTCCGGTACACGGAGGAACTCTATCTCCTGCATTACAATAATTTTCGTGTCCTGCAAAAACAAGAATGACGGTTTTATTAAATACTGCAGGGGTAACGGCATCAATCACCGAATTTAATGTGTCTTGTGCACATGGAATATAATCTTGAGCGCCAAATGGACAGGTTGGGTAAATGGTGTCACTTGGCAGTTGAGGAATATCAGCTTCATAAATAACTTTCATTCCTAAAATGTTGGCTTGTTTAATAATATCTATCCAACTATACGGTTCGGTTTGATAAGAGCGAACGGTTGTAAATCCTGCATTTTGCAATTGTTGGAGTTCTGCATAGACATTGGTAGCTGTCGCGTTATTGGGTGTTCCTGTATAAAAAACATCGTGAAAATTGAAGGGATAGTTATTGGTATAATGATTCGGATTATAATCAACACCAATAAGCTTATTGAATGAAAAGGTTTGTACTGTGGTAGAGGTAGTAAGTTTATTAGAACTCAGATGACCAATTAACTCAGCAGCTAGAGTAAACGTACCATTCGCAGGTGAGGTGAATGTACCTGCAATATTGCATTGTTCGCCGCTTGCTAATGTTCCGGTTGTTCCCGATGGGACACAGCTGTTGCTCGTGATTGAGAAATTCGGATGAAGTGGATTATTATTTTGAGTGATGTTTTGGGTAAAACTGGCTGTTGAAGCATCATGGTTTGTGAACGTAAACGTAACTGTGTAATTGGAATTTGTAAATGCTTGGCTCGGTAAGGGGTGCGCTAAAGGAAAATCCACGGTACCAAGAAGACCTGCTGGAGTATTGGTCGCAATTGTTGTTAACGCGGGTTGAACATGAACGACGTTATTATCATATCCATTGTAAGCCACCAAAATAGTTTTTCGACCAATGCTATTAGGGGTTAGGGTAATGCTATAGCTGCAGCTTTCTTTAGGTTGTAGTTTTTTACCAGAACATCGATCGTTGTATTTAAACTCTTCTTCGGTAGCAGTGCATGCTTGATTAGGGGTTGGGCACAATATTGGTATTACTCGGAATGGTTTTTTAAAAGCAAAGGGAAGATTATTGGTAAAAATATATGTAGAAGTAACACTTCCTCCTAATGTGGTGCTCTTTTTTGGAAATGGTTGATCTAAAGAATGAAGGACAGGATTACTTGCAAAGACCGGACTCATCATTAAAAACAAAGTGCTTGCTAATTGGAATTGATTCATTTTCACTCTAATGTTCCCTTTTAGTAGTAATAACTCAACAATAAGAAATGCCATTCAGAAAATAGGTTGAGTTGCTTAATTGCTACGGCAATTATGCAACAGCTTCCATTCTATTTCATGCAATGGGTTCCTAATTTATTTTAATTTAAAGCAGGACACCATACTAAATAATGCAATACAAATTTGCTACATCTAATTATTTAAATCCTTAATAGAATGCAAATTTCACTTCGAATATTTATGGCAAAGAAAATGACTCTGAACTAATCGGGTCTCACATAAAAAAAACTTAGTGATTTTAAAATGAGCGATATGTTAGTATTTGCCATTTTTATTAAGGGGTGGTGTATCTATGGGACAGGAAAAGAAAGAGAAAAAAACACTTTGGGATGCTTATGCTTTTAGTGTGACTTATACTGGAATTACAACTTTTGTAGGGCAACCAGCAGAACGACTTAAGGTTGCAATTCAAACCAATCTTGTACAAAGTTCTTATTCTGTTACCAAACAATTTATCGGGGCAAATTTACAGCATTTTTCTACTGGATTTTTGTCGTGCTTTTTACGTCAACAAGGTAAAGTTGCATACAGACCCTTATTGATTACTCATATGCCGAAAGAAGTTGATAAATTAGAGCTTCCTCTGATCATTGGCGGACCATTCAAAGCAGCGATCTCCGCTACTTTTGATACTTTAGTGCTCAGTCCCCTTGAGAACATTAAAACAGTACAAATGAGAGCTATAGCAAGCCAGACTAAGCCTATAAAACCTATTCAGGCCATGCAAACGATTTATCAGCAAAAAGGAGTGCCAGGTTTTTTTGCTGGGAGTAATGCAACTCTTGGAAAATCATTTCCTAGTTGGCTCTATTTGTACACAACTTATCATGCAATTAAAACGAAACGAGAAAAGCAAAGTTTCTTATCTACAATTCTATGGGCAACCACAGCCTCAATCCCTATCACTTTAACGACAACCCCACTTGATGTAATAAAGAGTCAACAACAGGCGTGTTTGGATGCATCCAAGCCCACAATAAAAGACATTGCATCAGAAATTTATAAAAACCATGGCATCAGTGCATTTTTTAAAGGATTTAATTGCCGATTAATGCATAAATCATTATCTACAGCAGGTGCTTATGTGATTTTAGATATTGGAAGTAAAATGTAATTTCGTAGTATACGATAAAGTTGAGGACAGATTGGTCTGTCCTCAGAATGTTTCTTGCACGAAATTTTATTTTCAGACATCATTAAAATTAAAAGATAGAAATCAATCTTATCTTTTATTATTTCTTAATAAATAAATCTAAAAAAGTCGATAAATTATGAATAAAATGACACATAATGAAAAAGATGCGTATCACATTGTGGAGCAATTTAATCATTTAAATGCTTCACGAGCACCTATATCAGATTTTTTACCTATCGTTGATCCAGAAAATTTAATTATTACCCTACGTGGTAGCGATATTGTATTTAAGGGAATCGCTGGTTTTGCGGATCATCAAATAGGTAAATTAATATATTTCGATCAAAAGTTTGACTGTGAATTGGTTAAGAGCGAAACGCAAGACGATCAAATTACGCTGAGTACCAAAGGGGCATGGTATGCACGAATGTGGCAATCTCCCGCAGCTTACAGTCAACAACTGATTGCCGATTTAAGTCATACTTGGATTTTAAAAAAAACCAAACAATCAAAATATATTATTGTCATTCATATTTGTGAACATTTTAAATATAGAGAGGGATTTTCTCCTGGTGATATGGTTGAAGACTTTCATCTTACTTTAAAATAATTTGAGTGCTTCTTCAGGACAAAGCTACGTTGCATTACTAGGAGAGTAAAATGAGTTTTGCAGCGATTAGAGTGGTTTATTGATCTTAAGAAACTTTTATGTTTAGATGCTTTCCAACAATCACTGCAACTCAGGGAAGTCTGAAAATAGATGCGTGTCAGCTGAGCGGTTAAGAAAAATAATTAACGGATTAATCATGAGCCGCTCTTCAAGTAACTCACCGATTATTCATAATTTCGACTACATAACTTTGATATTCGATAACTTTTTTGCAAGGAGCATTAATTGAAAAGATATCCTCTATTTTTCATTTTATTCTCAAGTTTTCTAAACCACAATGTTTTCGCAGACTCTCACTTTAGTACGGCACCAGCCCCTAATCCTTTATGGACCTTTATCCCCGATGTAAAATTTCCACCTAAGGTAACTGTGAGTCCCACAGGAACTGCTACTGTAAAATATATCGTAACCAATCAATCAAAAAAACCAAAGATTTTGATTATGAGCCCTATTATCGGAATCAATCAAGTGACTTCCGGGACGGGCAACTGTAGCAATCCTTTTTCATTAGGATATAAACAATCCTGTACTTTAACCTTAGAAGTGATTGGCTCTGAATTAGTAAGGAACATATCAGGTGGCCCTGTGGTTTGCAATCAAGGCAATCGCTTGCAATGTTATCAACCTGGCTCTACCAACAGCTTGAATATTACTAAAGGTGATGCGACGATATTTTATGTCAATGGCAGTAAGCCTGTAAACGGTAATGGAAGTAGTTGGACCAATGCATTTAATAATTTACAGTCCGCACTGGAAGCTGCAGATGTTGATCCTGGTTCGGTTGAAATCTGGGTAGCTCAAGGAGTTTATAAACCCACTCGAGTCTATGCGCCACAAGGAGTGGTTGGAGGAGCATATGGAGTTAACACCCCTAAATTAAGAACGTTTAATCTACCGAGTGATACAGCGATATATGGTGGATTTTCCGGGAAAGAAACGAGTCGTGGGCAAAGAAATGGACAGCGTTATCCCACTATTTTATGTGGTGACATGACCTCAACTTGTCTTAGTCCCTATGTAGTACATAGTAGCAACAATAGGGTATGGCATGTGCTTATGGCTGGAAGCGATGTTCCCCCAGGAGAAGGTGTTAAAAATGTTAAGCTCGATAGCCTCATTGTCAGAGGAGGTTATGCGGTAGGCCCAGATAGTGGGGTTTTAGGAGCCGCACGGGTACTTGTGAGTTTGGATTATGAACATGCTGCCGGCGGAGGTCTCTTGGCTCGCTATGGTTCAACGATTGAACTAAGTAATATGCTTTTTGAGCAAAATATAAGTGATGGTTCCAATGCCACAGTGACGGAAATTCTCAACGGAGAGTTCCTCGCATTAGCTTCAGGTGGGGGAGCTATTGCAGCAATAGATACTGATACTTCAATTACTATAAAACAGTCCAAATTTATTAATAATCTAGCTGTTTTTCCAGGTGGTAGTGGTGGTGCTTTAGAAAATTTGATTGATGCTGCGTATACGGTTACTTCAAGTCAATTTGAACAAAATATTGCTTTTCGTAATGGGGGAGCGATTCGTGGTAAAGATGGTGGAGATATCACCATTGCGTCAAGTAATTTCAAGGGCAATGCTTTAAAGGGCCCAGTCCCAGATGCAAGTGGTGGTGCTGTTGGAGTGATTAATACGAATTTATCAGTATCCAATTCAACGTTTACGCAAAATCAAACGACGCGTACCGGTTTTGGTGGTGGTGCGATTTTTTTCCACATACCTTTTAATGATGGCACTCCTCATTTTTTAACTGTTGTAAACTCTAAATTTACAGATAATGTTGCAGCCGCATTTGGAGGCGGTGGTGTTAATGTTTTTGGAATACTTCCCAATCCAGGTTCGCGAGCCAAGATCATGAATTCTGAATTTACTAACAACTCTGGTGGTGTTGGTGGGGCAATTTACATAGATTCAATAGTGACAACAGTAACACAATCTATGTTCTCGAAGAATAAAGCAGAATTGGAAGGGGGGGGGATTTTTGCTTCTAACTATGGGAATGCTCTACTTGCATCTCCTTTAAAACCATTGGCACAAATCTCAAATAATAAGTTTTTATATAATACAATCGAGGGAGTGCCTTCTGGGGTTCTTTCACCGCTAATTTTCTTTAATGGTATAGCCAATTTCTTTAGTGGAGGTAGTTCTTCAGTAACTACTATGGCACCAGGAGGCGGTGCCATAGCTGTTGAGTTTTCTGGAAATGCCAGGATTATTGATAATATTTTTGAAAAAAATACCGCACTGAAAAAACCATTGGAAGAGGATAATAGAGGAGGCGCAATACTAGTAGGAGGCTCATCAGGAACTCCATTAGCCATGAATTTGGCGCATGCGTGTGTCTCTTCGAATAAATTTTTCGGCAACCAAGCGAATATAGATAATAATATCGCGCTATATAATCCAGGAAACATCCCTGGAGGTGTAACAATTGATGCATGCGTTCTCCCGATAAAAAAATAGTAGGAGTTCTATAACTCGGATGAGACTCAGTTCTAATCCGGGTTTATAAATTTGATAGGGTTATACCTATAGTTCAATTCATTTTTATAAGATTTTTGAGTTCATTCTATGAATAAATTAGGATGGTTTGTTTGTTAACTTGTCTCATGTAAGGAGTTTTGATGAGGAAACACTGCTATTTAGTATTACTGATGAACATTTTAAGTGGTAGCGCAATGGCTGGTACCATGGGGGACTCTGTCTCACCTTTTAATTATGTTGCGGCATTAAGCATTGGTCCTGTATGGGAAAGTGGGGGTGCTGCTCAAACCTTTTTTTTGGCTCCTGGGATTGAAAAAACTTATACGGCGGATAAATCGACACATACACTTGCGGATTTTGAAGTGTTTTTGGGCCTGCAAAAAGCATTAACTCCAACATTCTGGGGGCAGTTAGGGGTGGCGGTAGCTGCAACGACCAATGCCAGTCTTTCTGGAGACATTTGGGATGATGCAGATCCTGAATTTGATAATTTTACCTACAGCTACAAAATTCAGCACACTCATGTTGCCGCAAAAGGGAAATTATTGGCTGATATGGGACTTATAGTGATGCCTTGGGTGAGTGGAAGCATTGGTGTAGGTTTTAATGAGGCACGTTCTTTTAGAAATACCCCGAAGATTTTTGAAGCGATACCTAATCCGAATTTTGCCTCCCATACTCAAACGGCCTTTACCTATACGGTGGGCGCAGGAATACAGAAGGCATTGAGTCAGAATTGGCAAGTTGGGGTAGGTTATGAATTTGCCGATTGGGGTAAAAGTCAACTTGGTCGCGCCTCAGGCCAAACAATAGGAGAAGGTTTGGAATTGAATCACTTCTATACAAATGGGGTTTTATTCAACATTACTTATGTTGCCTAAACACACCGGTACTTAAGGAACATTAAATCACGAGTTTCCTAAATAGTGTGAGCAAAATGATGCATCAAGCTCATCCTGGTGGGATGAGCTTGATTTGCAGGTTAAGGTTTAAAAGTTCTTTTTGATAAGACGTCCAAACTGTGGAGATCTTTTGTTTTGGTAGCGTTCGCCGCTGCAAAATCGGCACCAATACCAAACTCATCTCGTGACAGGATTTTTTGTTGGCTGGTATCAAAAGCAGGTAATACCCAAAATGGGTCATCAAAAGCTCGAATTTTGGCCCCAAGTAATTTCGCCAATTTTTTACCAAAGGCATTGCTGACAACATCCGAACAAGAATATAACCAGATTTCAGCGTTTGGAGCCCATGCTTTCTTGAGTTTAGCTTGTAATGCTTTAGTCGCAGCTTTTTTACTAATGGCGGTTATCAACGCTGAATCCAAGCCCGCTGATTTAATATCATTGCCCAATACGGCATCCCATTTTCCCGTAGTGCTTAAGGTACCTTTAAATCCTACATCTGCACTTTCTGCATATAAGAAAAGATTAAGTCGTACCACTGTAGATGGGTGAGTTGTTCCAAAGCCAGGTACCTTTGGTGCAAAATAGATTACTGTATTAATTAAATCTTCTACAGAAGTCATCACTTGACCAAAAGGTTTAGTACCTTGATTATTGGCGCTCGTTGCAGCAGGACTAATGCTGTCAAAATCCTCTTCGGAGGGCAGCCATTTATCATTCGCTAAACCTTGAACTTCGTCGGCTTCGGTGGCCCATGGTTTGGGAAAACTTGCATAGAAAGCCAGTTCAAATTGAATCACTGAAGATGTAGTAGTACCGGAGCCACCACCACCTCCTTTGTCGGAGTAACTGGCAGGGATAATAGAGGCACCTGATTGTCCTAAACTTCCCCAGTTCATTTTGGAAAGTACTTCATCTGCTCGACTATTACCTCCAAATAGACTTCTAACTTCATTGGGTACTCCAGGCATAGTGGGTTCACTTGTTCCTCCTGAGCCTCCTCCTGAAGAACCGTCACCTCCTGAATCTGTTGAAGAAGGAGCAGTCCTTGGAGAGCGCTTATCCATTTCTGTGGCCGTATTCAATAAAGCACCACCTTCAGAAATATTTTTACTGGCGCCTGCATTTGCTGAAGGTAATCCCATTGCAGCCATGGCCAGTTGCGCAGCAATTCTTTTTTCTTCAATGTCTTTTTGAGCGGCAACTGCTAAATTGGCCGCGGCTTGTTTGCCTGCCTCAATACCTGCGCTGGTTGAATTACTTCCTAACGCTTGAGCTAATGCAGCAGTGGATGCAAGTCCTGCCATATCGCGGAACATGCTACCGTTTTGCACTGCATTTAATATCGCTCCGATACCAGTTGGATCAGGAAGTGATGTAGGATTCATAATATTTAAAATTGGGGCTCCCAATTGACCAGGGGTAACATCAATTGACTGAGCTCGAGATTCCATTTGAATCGCTGCAATTTCAGGAGGTTGTAAAGGTATTGGTGAATCTTGCCAATTCCAAAAGCGCGTGGCATCGAGACGTTCGGCACAATTAGAGCGACCCAATACTGCTTCAGCAAAAACCCCTCCAGTTGGAATGGGAATAAGTTGTTCGGCCGCTGCATTAGCACCTAATATCAACCCTCGATCTTTTAGCCAACCACGCCAGCTTTTATGAGCTGCATCCTCCGTATTGGATTCAGTATCTTCAATGCCCACTGCTTTGATAAAGCTTGGCATGCGAAATACTAAATAATTGCTTGCTACCATAACTGGATTGGGATCAATCAAATCACCTATGGGTTTACCTTCAAAGGTAAATGCTGATAAAAGCAAAGCAATTTGTGACGGATCCAGGGCTCGCCAAACGACTTGACTGTAATACAGTCGATTTTGCTCAAGGTGCATTTTTAATTCAGCTTCATCGCTTTGGTTGACTGAAAAACGGCAAAGTTGTAATTCTACTGCATTAGGACTCACTTCAACGGGTAAACTAATAGGGAATTTTGCACTGTTGTAAGTGAGCTGCAGAGTTAATCTTCCAGTTAAGTAACTCGTATTCGCTGAGGTAATTCTAATTGCCGCTAACTCTTGAATTGGAATTGATTCAGTAGTAATCCAGGTAATGGGACTGATGCTATTTAATTTAACTATATTACCAGATTGCAAGTCTACGTTTACTGAGGTAATGGAGAAGGATGAACGATTTTGAGCAGTCAAATCAAGTGAAATTCCGCAAAATTCTGTTTCACCTGGTAAAGAGACATTGGTTGTACCGGGCTTTGTTATGCTTGCTAAAGTAATACGAGATGCTCTTATTAATTCATCATTGAGCCAATATGGTCCGCTTGGTGTTGGGGTTGGCGTTGGATTTGTAGGTTCTGCTGCTGGCGGGGGTGTATTTGCTCCATCCTCCGAGGTGTTCGTGGTGTTTGTAGCGGCTCGCATCGAAACATTGAGTGGGATCCGATCAATCGCCGCTACATGATCAAATACGGAGCGTGTTGGGCGAAGAGGGAGGGTAGGTTGAATAATTACGGAACCAAATTCCCGGCTTAATAGCTCCTTGGCACGCTGACTTATCGCCGCATTGGCGAGTATTCCTTGATAGCGTTTAATCGTTGCATGCTCAAATTGAATTAATTTCATCGGCACAAAAAGACAGCGCTCCACTTGTTGTAATTGTACATTGACCCTATAAATTTCAATGACCTCATAATATTGTATCGTTAAGGCATGCATATGGTTGTAGTTGGCGATGATTCGAGTCGATACGGATTGATGCTCTTCTTCTGAAACCTCTTTAACAATTGAGGCACGGCGATTTCGCACTGAGGAGGCAGCTTGTTGTGTCGCATCTGAAACCCGTTGATTCATCGTTGCAGAAAGATTGCGGGTTCCAGATGAAGTTGAGAAGCTTTCTGCATTGGAACTTGATGTCGCGGAGGATCCGCTTCCTCCTAATGTTAAGGGGCCTAAACTTAAACCCAAACCGCCGCCGCCTGCTGAAGTTGTTGAACTGCCACTCGTTTTTGAAAAGCCAGTTTGTACTTCTGAGGCAACCGCATCTTGTACTTCACTTATCGCGCGATTATGAGTGGAGGTATTGGTTAGATTTTCTGATTCAGCAATGGTTTCTTGCCCTGATGCTTTGACTTGTCGGGACCAGTCCATGACAGCAATACGCGTACTTTCCCCGGGTGCAAGGGCGACACTATGGAGTAAATTACCTAAAGTTACTCCTTGAGCAAACCAAGATTGGGCAAAAGTAAGCATTGCCCCGACTGCTGGTTTTTTAAAGCCAAAATCAGATGAAACTGTGGGGGAGATATCAATTGGACCTGCGTTATTTAAATCCGTTGTTTCCTGAGGTGAGACCTGATCAATCACAACGGAACGATAATAATGCCGCTCAGTGGGATATTCTCCTAGTTTAGGAACTAATTCACTACCTTTTTCTTCTTCCTCTTGGTTTAAATCTGGAATTCCAACATCCAATATGACTTGGGCGGCACAAAATGGCGGCCATCTACCTAAATCACCGATGGTTTCAACTTGCAAGTTATTCTTTATTTCGTTAGCAAGGCTTGTACTAATGTCTCTAAAGACATCAATTCCCACCCCTACTAAAGCGTCAGGAGTTTGTGGGGCATCTGAATCAAGAAAACTCGATGAAATTTTTCCGGAGCGTGCAACAATGGAATTACCTTCTCCATTTGCTGCAGCAGCAATATCCTGAGCAACTTGGAATAAAGCACAGGTCGCTAAATCATATACCGTTTTAATTCCCAGTTTATTTAAGGTTTGTTCGGTTTGATTTGAGATTCCCAACAACGAAGAAACGGGTTGACTCAACGCGTGTAAAGCATCCATTTTGGTAAATTGGAATTTTAATCCGTCGCGGTATCCCATTTTGAACTCCATTTCAAATACGGTGTTAAAATTATACACTAAGTACAAAAATATACCAGTTTATTGTGTGTTATCTTTATGTGCTATTGTGAAAAAAAACATCATGATTGACCGGGATAAAATGTGTTGATACCTGGGTTTGGTCTGAGATTCCGCATGGATTTTATAGGGTTTAAAACTTTAGAGCTACTCTAGTTATTCATAGGATGAAGGTTTTTTTCTTAATACCTTTATCTCACTTTGTCTGGATTTTTCATCTAAAATCTTTTGTTTTGCTCGCCTGGAACGTCTTTTCTTTTGGCGTTTTAATTGTTCAATTTTTTGTTGTTCTTTTGTTTTTTCATCACTTACTATCGAATGTAATTTGCCACAAAGTCGTATTCGTGCAAAATAGCGATTGTCTTCGCGGCTTCTGGACTCTTGGCATTTTATTTCCAAACCGGAAGGTATATGTTTCAAATAAACCGTGGAAGCTGTTTTATGCAGCTTCTGGCCTCCTTTGCCACTCCCTACGATAAATTTCTCAATGAGATCGGCTTCACTTATATGAAGTTGAATCATTAAATCGTTTAATTTATCCCATTTCTCTTTATTAATCATGATTATCTATTTTCTTGTGAACATTTATGCGCATCGTCAGTCGTTGTGAAGATTTCTAACTTACACGTAAAATTGATTACTTTGATATTAAGTTGAAAAACATTATGGAATCCAGAATAAAATCATCCTTTACGTTAAAATGCCATAATTAATACTTTTTGATTTGATAATGATTTAAAAGCATTGCGTATATCATTTTGATCGTATAGATTGCAAGTTAGGCGAAATAAAAACTAAAGGATTAATGTTATGTCAAACTGTTTCGTTCCAACCAGAAAAAAAGATAATTTGCCAAATCCAAATACTAATTTGTACATAGTTCAGTCATTTATCAATAAAAAAGAGAGCTTTTAGGTTTACTGCTTCTCGTTCATTTAACGATACGTACATTTTTATTCATTTACCCAATCATAAAAAATCTTATGAAGGTGTAGTTCTCGCTGCCATATAAGTTTTTTATAAGAGAACGTGAAGGAAAATAAAAATAAAAAAGGAGTCGATATGTTTCTTGTAGAAAATAGTGGTAAAGGCAACTGTATGTACTTCGCTTATAGCATTTCTTTAATGTACTATTTACGGGCTAAGAACGCTCCGGATAGTACTGAAGATATTTTCAATAAGTTAAAACTTAAAGAAGATGATAAAATTCAATTGCGTAAATTATTATCTAAGAGTTCAAATTATCAATTTACATCACGTGAGATCAAAACCATTATAGAACCTATTCTCGGCAGGGCAACCAGGAACTTAGCAGCAGAACATACAAAACGAGAATTTAAATCATCTCCACATGATAGTCCCTTGTTTACTTCGGCGAAATACGGATTAGAATTTTGTTTCAAACAATCATTGCGGGCAAATAATTCAGAATTATCCGTATTAATAGATCATGAATTTACAGACCCGGATTTTATTGAGGCTGAAATTTACAAAGTAAGCTGTACCGATATCGCAATGACGGAATATTCACTCTTAAGAATAGCGCATGTTATAGAGGAATTTAATCGTCTATGGTTAATTGAAGAAGATAAATTAAAAAAAGAAGAGAAACCGCCCACAGAACGCGAGATTCAAATTCTGAAAGAGAAACTCTTGGATAATATACTGAGAGATGAAACAGTGAATTTATTTTTATTAGACGATGAGAAATACCTAAACCTTTACATAGACCATCTGCAAAAAGAATGTGTATGGGGTTCAGAAGAAACTCTTTTGGTTTTACATCGTGCGATACAGGGGGAGCGCATAGTACGTAATCCAAAGGGAACTTTTGATACGTTTTATGATACTGAAATAGTGATGCATCTCCATACAGAGGGACAGACTCCTTTTTATCAGTCTAGTAATCCGGAGATTATTTTGAATAATCAAAAGAATTTTCATTGGACCTCGATAATTCCTGAGTCAATATTTACAACGAAATTAACCGACAAAGAGCAAATGCTTTTTGAACTCCTTGATGAAATGCGCACGATGACTCCTAAGATACCTATTTTATTCGCAGAGGATAGAGTCGAGCATGATTGGCTATCCATTTTAACGAATCAGATGGATATTATTTCTACCAATCCTGCTTATGGAATTAAAGAAAAAGCAATAGAATCCGTCTTTCAGCTTATAGGTAAAGTGATGCCCAGATTGGGATTAGAATCTTCGTGGAGGCCATTACTGAGCAATTTTCTTTTAGCATTGGTCGATTGTACGCCAATATTTTTAGCGAATAAGTCAGACCCAACGATTGCCCAAACTGAAGAAAGCAAAGAATTAACTGGTCCTAAACGAGCTCAGACAGGAGAACCAAGTAAATTTTCGCAACATACTTTGTTTAAATCGGGAGCGATCCAAAAATCATATCCTCAAGAAATTGCTCATTATATTTCTGAAGGCAAACAGTCGGGTCCAAGAGTGGCAAAAGCTCTTAGACAAATGCATCAAAAGGGGGCTTATTCTCCAGAACAATGTAGAGACGTAGCGCTTCAATATATGAGTTATGTAAAATATAAAAAGCGTCATTTTGTTCTGACAGATGTGAATCACTTTATAAAAGAAATGAATGAAATGATAAAAACCAACCATGAGCGGGATTTGGCGTTTTTAGAGGTCAGTGATAAAAGCACAGTTCGGGATGTTTTAACAATATAAAGAATTTAGCATAAGGTTCAATGGTTGGGGAATTCCCCAACCATTGAGGAGTGTTATTGAGCAGGTTGATCTGCTATATAATCATCATCAGAATCGTCTGAGTCATCTGGGCTTGCTAAAAACTTATCTTCATAATCAATCACAAAGCCGGCAAAAATACGAATGATGCGATCATCAATCTTTTCAGGATAGTGTACAGAGACACTCCAGGTTTTGTCGCTTATGTTGCGGTTTAATTCAGCGATTGGGTGAGGATTGTTGGTTGATGTTAAAATAACAAATCGGTCAAAGCTTGGATTAGCGTAAGCAAAGCCAATTTCAGTTGATTTTCCTGACTCATCATAATCATAAATAGTGAACTTTGCTGATTCGAGTGTTGCTAAATTTCCATCAATAAAACCAATTTGCACCCCACGGGTATCATAAATATCAATTTCTTTAGCCCATGCATAAAGAGAACCTAAAGAAATGATTCGTGTAATTCCTGTTGCTTGCCATCCATCTTTATCGGATAAATCATAGTTTGTACGGATACGGAATGCGCTCTTTTTTATTGAGCCAGGATATGTTTCTTTTAGAGGTGATTTAATCTGATAAATTTCAGAAAATTTATAAATATCTTTTGTAACTACAAAATCATAAGGATGGTCTTCATGAACACCATAACTATTAGCAAGAGTTGCATAGGATATTGTAATCAGGAAAAACAAATACGACACCAATGATTTACGCATATATGGACCCCTTAGATTATAAATAATTTGAAAATACCAAGTTGCAACAAAGAAAAATAAATAAAAAATATAAATAATTCAATGTATTCATTACCTCGTGAGAGGTTGGGGTATAGTAAAGCAAATTGATTAAGGAATAAATTGTTTCTAGTGGTTCGATGCTTTTTTTAACATAAACTGAACAAATAAATGATTATATGGTTAAATAATGCCTATCTCTTGAGGTTTAAACTATAATTAAACTAAGTCTCATTCTATAAAAAGGAATTTTACAATGAACTTACTTCTATTAATTGTCTTAATTATTCTTTTATTAGCAGTACTTCCTAGATGGCCTTATAGCAGCGGTTGGGGATATTATCCCAGTGGTGGAGTAGGTTTAATTCTTATTATTGTGATACTGGTATTATTGTTACGTTGAGGTCCTTCGTGACATAGGACCCCAAAAGCCTGGGTGCTGTGCTGCACTTAGGCTTTTTTTATTGAACTTCTACAGTACTAAAGCCTACTTTGGGCCATCAAGGTTTGTGGATTGCACTGTTTGATCCTCCACTATTTCTTGCTTTTCTACTGCAGAATTTGAAAATAAAAAAGTAGGGGCTGCAATCTTGTCTTTATCACAATCAAAAATGCTAAATTGGGTAAGATTCGAATTACCAGATTTCTTTCCAAGAGGATTTTTTGCCAACTTTACTCCATTTTCTGAAAGAGATATTAGATTGATTTCTTCCTGTATTCTTCGATGTCCAAGATTCACCATAGATATTTGAGAATTTAATTCAGCAATCTTGGGAGCGAGCGCATTTAACTCTTCTTTTAATTGCTTTTGTTGCTGACTTAATTCTTTCTTCTCTTTGCGCTTCATTGAAGAGTCTTGCTTTTGTTGCTCGATAACCTCTATCTTGTGCTTTAGTATGGATGCTTGCAACATCAAACTTCTCATAGGAATGGTTACTGATTTTTTGGAAGATTCTTTCATATGTTCCAGTTGTTCCCGTATAGAATGCCTTGTGTTTTCTAAATGCTCCAATTTATCAGCATGGCGTTCTTTGAACTCATCATCCCATTTTTTATCTGTGATGTAATTTTCTAATATAGGGGTTAATCGACTTATAAATCCACTTAAACCCAAAAAGTCTGTTGCTGGGAATAGATCTAAATCTTGGGTCAAACGCGGAGCCATAATAATCGCAAGATTCGTGTATGTCATGCGATTGGTCTCTTGAAATCTACCGACTTGGTGCATTAAGTAGCAGTAATGATCAAGAATCTCTCCGGCGCGTTGATGATCTACTCTCTTCGAAAGAAGGAGATCACAAATAAAATCATCGAATAATTGAGCTGCCATACCAAGATTTTTTTCAGGTTGTGAGTCTAATAGAGCGCTTAATTTTTTAGAGAAGGTGATTAGTAATTTGTCACCTGAATCTAATAACTGGGTCTCTTTAAAAAGGGTGGGAATCATTCCTAAAATGTTATGGAGATGCTCACTATTTACTTTATCTTTTTCCATTACATAGTGACTTAAAATTTTCACGTTAAATTGTTCACGGATAAGCCACTCAAGTAATTTTTCGGTCTCCTCTTTAGAGCCAGCAACTCGAAAAGCCCCAGAGATTTTTAATAACTCGGGATTTTGGGATACTAGTTGAACAATGCTTCGAAATACATTCACTATTACATGGGTATTGTAGGGGCCAGGCATTTAAATTCTCCAGATAAGAATACAATAAACGACAAGGTTTCGATTTTTAATAGGTCAAAAACAGATAAGGCACAATAACTTTAATGTTATTGAATTTAGATTAGACATCAACAACCATATTAAACCCCCCATAAATCAATCGCTTGCCATCAAAAGGCATTGGATTGTTATCGGGTTTTAATCGGGGATCGTCCATGGCTTTTTTCATTCCTTCATCACGAACTTGCTTGGATGGCCAAAGAATCCACGAAAAAACAACGATTTCATCTTCTTTGCACTTCACAGCCATAGGAAAAGACGTAATTTTTCCCTCAGGTACATCATCTCCCCAACATTCGATTAGTCTTAAGGCACCATGTTCTTTAAATACTCTGCCTGCCTTAGTTGCTTGTGCAATATATTGTTCTTTATTTGCTTTTGGCACGGCAACAACAAATCCATCTACATAATTCATAAACAATCTCCCTTTAATTTATGAAATATAACCGATTATTAATATGGCACATTTAATTCGATTATTCCAAGTATCGCATGATGATTTCTTTTTTCCTAGAAAAACAATAACTTGTACATACGGAGAAAAATAAATCTCCTAAAATCATGTAACATTCTATAATTAAGATAAGGAAGAACAAATTAGAGAAAAAACTATGTTTAAAAGAATTGTTTTATTTCTTGCTACGAACTTAGCCATACTCTTAGTCATTTCTTTTATACTAAGTTTATTCAATATTAGCCCATACCTGACGCAATATGGTTTAAATTATAAAGTTCTATTAATCTATGCTGCGATTGTGGGCTTCACAGGATCATTGATTTCACTTTTTATTTCTAAATGGATGGCGATTCGTGCGTTTAATGTCCAATTAATTGAGAGACCAAAGACTGAAGCAGAATCTTGGCTAATAAATCAAGTACAAGAGTTAGCCAAAAAAAGAAACATTGGGATGCCAGATGTCGGAATCTACGATAGCCCCGAACCGAATGCGTTTGCAACCGGATGGAATAAAAACAATGCTCTTGTTGCTGTTTCAACAGGATTACTCAATGCGATGCAGGAAGATGAAGTACAAGCCGTATTAGGGCATGAAATGTCTCATGTTGCGAATGGTGATATGGTAACGCTCTCTTTGATTCAAGGTGTAGTCAACACTTTTGTAATCTTTTTTGCCCGTATTGCTGCATTTTTCGTGATGCAGTTTTTTAGAAGAGACAGTGATGAAGAGGTACAAGGTGGTTTTGTTTATTATGGAGTAGCTCTTATTTTTGAATTACTGTTTGGAATTTTAGCCTCCATGATCGTCATGTGGTTCTCTCGCTATCGCGAATTTCGAGCTGATAGAGGTTCAGCGCAATATGTTGGTAGAGACAAGATGATTAAGGCGTTACAACGTTTGCAACAACTCATGAATCAAACACCAACCGATGATCGTGCACCAGCTTTTAATGCGATGAAAATATCGAGCCGCGGAAGTTGGCTTGCTCTTTTCTCAAGCCATCCTCCGCTTGAAAAACGAATTGAAGCATTGCAAAAATATAGATAATTGTTTATTAAGAGACAGACTAAACTTTATAACCATTTTTTCTTTTTAAAATACCTAAAGGGTAACCATGCAGAAATTATCATCATGAGTATCGCAATAGGGTAGCCTATATGCCAACGTAACTCAGGCATATCATGAAAATTCATTCCATAGACGCTTGCTATGAGGGTTGGTGGAAGGAAAATAACAGCGGCAACTGAGAAAATTTTAATTGTATTATTCTGCTCTATATTAATCATGCCTAAAGTAGCATCAAGTAAAAAGCTGAATTTGGTAGACAGGAAGCTTGCATGTTCTCGAAGCGCATTAATATCTTTTTGGATTATGACGAGATGGGTCATTATCTCTTTGGCGATATCAGAGCTATATACTTGTTCCAAGTATGAGATTAAGCGAGTAAATGATATTAAACTTTCACTGGCTTTAGTGCTTAAGTCACCGTTTGCACCTATATATTGCAATATATGTTTATAATTAGTTTCAGGTGTCTGATTATTTTGTTTGGGATGAAAAATAATTTTTGATATTTCATCAAACTTATCGCTAATTTTTTCTAAAATATCAGCAAGCCTATCTACTGCAGCATCTAATAATCCTATTAGTAGAGCATGTGTATCGTACTCTTTAGTTTTAGAGCGTAATAATTTTTTAATAAATAATTTAAATGGATGCAACTCGACATAACGCAAGGTAATTAAGCATTTTTCAGTAAGTATAAAAGTGACCACATCCGTCTTAACTTCAGGTAAATCGGATAAAGCGACCATTGTTGCTGTCATATATAAGACATTATTTTCACTATACAATCTACTGGAGGGTTCGATTTCTTCAACTTCTTCTTTAGTCGGTATTTCAATGTTCAATTGTGCTTCGACTATTTGTTCTTCTTCTTTTGTCGGACACAGTAAATCAATCCAAAGTGCCTCTTGGAGTAGATCTTTAGACTCATCATTAAGAATTTTAGACTGTATGCGAGAATCAGTTTGGTAATAAATGACTACCATGTGATTTATCCTTTTCAGTGTAAAAAGGTTGTAGCCTTGTTTTTATCCTATCTTATCTTGTTTTAGGGGAAATAAGTAGCGTCATTCTTAGGTTGTTTCATAAATAATTTCGACCTCTAAATAAACAGCAAGGCATAGATTTTTTTCGTTTTTTTATTACTGTGTTTGACAACTTAACTCAATGCTTAATATTTAGTTAAGTTGTATTGTGTAAAATATAAATATCCAGGATATACATTACTTTAAATAGTGAGTTTAATGATGTTGTCTAAACTAGCCCCTAGTGCAACTAAATATTTTAAATCAAAAGCCAAGAAAACTATAAATTTAGGTGGCAACACACATGTTGTTCGTTATTATTCTCAACACAATTGGAAGAAATATAATGAAGGATCTTGTGATATTGAGGGGGTGCTCCAATCAGGTAAAGAAGCATTTCCTGATATTTTCAAAGATAAAACAGTTGAATTTACTGCAGTAAAAAATTCGATACAAAAGGCAGAAGAATTAAAGTTAATGCTAAGAAGTTTTGGACACTACAAAGGGCATAGTGGTACATCCATGGGCGATTTAATTCTGTATGAAAGCGAGCGACGCTCATTACAAATAACAGGAGCTTTAATTCCTTTATTAGTCAAAACACCACCTCAAAATTTGGAGTTTGGTCGGTTTGTCCGTGATTTCCACTCAAAACATATTGTTCCTGTGATTCCTCAAATAAACATGGCCTCTGAGCGAGTGAAATATCTTGATTGGGTATATAAGATGTTACATGATGCAGGTACGGAGCAACAACATCCGCAGATTCATAAGCATTATCGTAACTTGAAAGCAGAACTCATAAAACGAAGAAAAGAGGGAATTATTGATGCATCGGATCTTGGGATTAGTGAATTGGCGATAATTCGAGTAGCAGATGAATTACTTAAAAAGGAAGTTGATGAACAAATATATACTGTTTCAGAGTCCGTAATTGAGTTACTTCTTAAACAATGCAAATATGAGGCTTTACCTTTAGTCTCAGCAATACAGGCAAATACATTTATTGGTGTTCCAGAAAAAGCACCTACACATTATCCTGACCGGTTCACCGTTTTGATGGCTGGAGGACCTGGTAGCGGTAAATCAATTACAACAGAGGGTTTTGCTGTACAATTGCAACAGCAAACAGGATATGCATTAGATGAACTTGCTCTACTTACTGTTGATAGAAAACGAACCATTTTTTATGCAGATGAATGTGTCCAAGCTGCTCACAAAAAGTATATTGGTGCATTGACGCATACAGAAGCCGTTGTGACTTATAATATGAGCGGTGAATTTCTAACGCGTCGTATGGATAAAAATAAGAAAGTACCAAATGTATTCAAAGAAATGTGTAATATCTGGCCTAAGTGGCTTGATATAGGCTTAAAAAAAGATGGAACTTATTTGATAACCGTTTCGACAAGAAAGCCAGAGAATGCAGTGGATGGTGTAATTCAAAGAGGTATGGCGAATAATGATTTTATTACTCCTCCTGAATATGTATTAAATTCTTATCGTAGTGTCAGTGAACGTTTTCCATTAGTAGTTCAAGAAAATCAGTCTAAAAAAGTAATTATTAGTGTTGTAAATAATGAAATGGCAATTGAGAAAAAATTCAATCGCAAGCAAGATCAAGAGTCTGATTCAGAAGATAACAAGCCAGCTGTGGTCGTCGATTGTGAGACAAACACAATCTATGTAATAAATCTTCCACAATATATGGATTTTATCAATCAAAGTCAGCTTAATTGTAAAGCAACATCCGCACAAGAACTTTATGAAAATGCAGATATTTCAATTGCTGCTGGCATAGCAAGAGTAATCGATCCAACTAAATTTGGATCGGCTAAAATTGCATTTGTGCGTCAGGACATTGGTTCAACTTCGATTAATAACCTTGAAAAAAATATAGTTGCAACTGTTCAAGATGGTGTACTCAGTGTTCCAGATGAAGAGGAGTTTGCTGCGTTAAAATCTAGTGCTCCAGAGCATTTTGAAGAGTTAGAGAGTTTAATCTATCAATGCCCACTGATAATAAAATAAATTGGATTAAAGAAAAATTAGTGAAGCCAGGGAGGATTATTCCACCCTGGACTTGAGAGTCTAATTTAGCTTGTGAACACCTGGTTCTATTCGTCGGCTTACTTTATCTTTGGAACGGGCCCTTGAGCATCAATGGACGAGGAGTTTTCTATCTCATCCACAATTACCTTAGTAGATTCATTTAATTTTGTCTTAGTTCCTTTTTCCTTAAGTACGGTCCAATTTATTTCTTTAAAAAAACTGCTGGGAGCAGCGCTGTTCTTTAGTGCTTTCTGAGGAGCAGAAGTAGCAAATCTTTTAAAAAACATCATCATCTATAAAATCCTTTTTTAATAAAACATGCTTTAACTATGATAGATTTTTATAAAAAATATGCAAGTTTTATTTTTTTTACCAAATAACACGAGGTAAGTTATTGTTTTTTTGTTGGATTTAGCTCATTTTTATCTGGCAATGGATTCTTATCTAACTCTTGGGCAATCGTTCGGGTATTTTTATTCAGGGAATTTATTTGTTTTTTATCCGAAGTAACAGTCCAGTCAATCGATTTTCCAAAATTTTTTGGAATTTTTTTAGACATTCTGGCTCTCTCCTAAATTATCAATCTACTTTATGTATATATTAGCAAAATTTCCTACACTAATCAGTTTAAATGTAGACACATTCTGTTTGTGCTTTATAGTTGGCATGAATCCAACAATTTTTTACAATGTGTTACTAATCATAGCGATGATTTTTGCCATTATCTATTTAGTTATCAGAGATAGAAATACATCATTATGATGTGCTCAAAAGAGTGGTTGTTCAATTTGAATATACACAGAACTAAAGGAAGAGACATGTTTTCAAAAATTGATCAAATAAGAGAAAAAAATAAGAAAAAAGTGATAAAAGCAATATCTGAACTCGATGATGTAACTTATGAAACCGTTTCAATCTCTTTACCTAAACAACTTGCAGAGGGCTCATTAGCATTAGAACATAGCGTTTATGTGCCTTTTGATCCCAGCACAGCGAAGCCAAATGGTGTTGGGCGCTATCTTATTTATGATCATTCCGATGAAAAAAATCCTTTTTCCATTTGGGCATTTGCATTTGCGAAAAGACAGCAAACCACAATTCATGACCATAAATATAAGGGCACTGTAACGGTTCTGGAAGGGCCAATATCTGAGAAATACTATCGACCCACAAGTGAACTGACCGCGGCTTTAGAGGATCGTATTGACCGTTATCAGTTCCACTGCAACCGTGATGATTTAACTGGAGTTTTTGTTCATCAGCTCAAGCGAAGAAAAGGTTTGGGAGAAGGGATTAGTGTGACGTTACATATATATAACATGCCGGCTTATTTGGTAAGTTTAGAAGGGGGGAAAGTAGAGCGAAGAAACTTGGAAACAATCTATTCTAAAGATAAAACGATTGATCAAGAGAATATCCCGGCTTATACAGAAGTGCACCCCACGTTAAAGTTTGGCTAAACAAATAATTTAATCTCTATCAAAGAATTTTGAGACAGCCAATTCCATTTTTTGTCTAGAACATAAGTCGATGAGCCAGCGTATCACCTGGCTCACATATATATTATTTTATAAATTTAAAAATAGAAGTAGGGCTTTTTGTACGTGCATCCTGTTTTCACTTTGAGTGAAAATTATCGAAGCAGGGCTGTCTGGCAAAGTCTCGGATACTTCTTTTCCTCGTTCCATGGGCATACAATGCATAAATACTGCCTCAGGCTTCGCAAAAGACATTAAGGATTCATTTACTTGAAATCCTTGAAAGGCTTGATCATTTTCTTGACCCTCAAACCCCATACTGGTCCAAACGTCTGTATAAACTGCATCGGCATTTTTTACCGCTTCTTCCGGCTTAGAAAAAGCATGAATCATTCCTTTCCTAATGTTTTGTGCTTGTTTGACAATGGAATCATTCGGTTGGTGCGTTTTAGGACAGCAGTAATTAATTGTTATTCCTAATTGAGGTGCAAGGAGCATTAAACTATGGAGAATGTTATTCCCATCACCAATATAAGCTACCGTTAGTCCATCAAAGGAGCCGAATTGCTCCCATAGGCTTAATAAATCGGCAAGAATCTGGCAGGGGTGATGCAATGCCGAAAGACCATTAATTACAGGTACTTTTGCATAGGTAGCCATTTCTTGTAACTGTTCATCCGCATGAGTTCTTACCATAATAAAATCAGCGTAACCGTTTAGAACTCTTGCCATATCTGCAGGAGTTTCTTGTTTTCTGGTATTACCCACGCTTTCAATGGCTATTCCCCCCATACTTTGAATTGCCATTGCAAAACTTAATCGGGTTCGAAAAGAAGGCTTCTCAAAAATCATAGCAAGGCTTTTACTGGCTAGAGCCTGATGGTAAAAGGAGGGGGATTGTTTAAGCGCTTTAGCGTTCTCCAAAATCTGCATTAATTCCTTTGTACTTAATTCAGTTCCTGTCAGCAGATGCTTGGGTTTTTTAGAGGCAGTTGAATTGGTTAAGTCTGCTGATTCAGATGTTGGATAGTTACTTGACTCAAGATCAAATATTGCTTGTTGTAGATTAATAACAAACGTATTCGTTGTTACTTCACTAATCGACTGAGAAGAGTTTTCTGCACTCTGATTGTGATTTTCTGGGATAGTAAGGGACATGTTAGCCTCCATTAATTCATTCATAATGAGTCCTTTAACCATATATTTTCCAGCTTTTGAATTTCTCCATTTTCTTTAAGCTTTTGTAATGCTTTGTTAATTTTTATCGTTAAAGGTGAGCCCTTTTTGACGACTAATGCATATCCATGATCTGCTTTGGCAATGACAGAATGAGAGAGAGCCGTATGTTTTTTACAGTAGATCTTGCCCTGGGTTCCATCCATTAAAACGACATCAACTAGACCTGAAATTAATGCTTCAACAGCTTGGTTGTTATTATCAAGGACAGTTAGTTCGGCTTGAGGATAATTTTCACGCATCCAAATCTCCATAACACTTCCGAGTTGTACTGCTACTTTCTTTCCTTTGAGTTGGTTGGGTATTGTAACGGGCTGGTTGGAATGATACACCGCAGCCATACCTTCAAAGTAGTACGGTTCAGAGAAATCAAAATTGATTTTTCTAGGTTCAGTAATTGAGATTGTAGCTATGGCAATATCATCTTGCCCAGAGCTTATAGCTGGGAGAACCGCGCTGAATTGCATATTGTCAAAAACAGCGTTTTTGCCAAGTTCCTTAGCGATTAGTTTTGCTAAATCAATATCAAATCCTTTTATATTACCGTGATCGCTATATTCAAATGGTGGATACTCTGCTGTGGTGGCGAAATGAAGGGAACTCTCTTTTTCTTTTGTATTACATGAAGATAAGAGAATGGTTATTACGAGTATTACGAGCTTTAAAAATTGACCCATATGAATCTGAATCCGATATTTATTCATTAAATGAATATATAGATCATTTATTTTATTGTCAACAAGAAATGAATATAATTTCAATTTATAGAATATGCGTTCAATTAAAATAACCTTGGCAAGCCAATTACAAGTATTGGTTATTTTTTATAAATGCATTTGTTGCATATCAAGTAAAATCTAATTGCCGCCACGCTTCATATAAAATGACCGAAACCGCATTTGAAAGATTTAAACTTCGATTATTCTCGCGCATCGGAATAGAGAGGGAGGTGTATTGCTGTAAAACTTCTTTAGGTAAGCCATTGGATTCTGGTCCGAATAAAAACATATCTTCTGGGGTATATTGTATTTTCGAGTAACACTTCTGAGCTCGAGCACTGAAGGTATAAATTGTTCTTTGCTGATGTTGTTGAATAAACTCTTCCCAATTTTCATATTGGGCAATGGAAGCCCATTCGTGATAGTCAAGTCCCGCACGTCTTAATGCTTTTTCTTGTAATGAAAACCCAAGAGGGTGAATTAAATGCAATTTAGCTCCAGTATTTGCACACAGGCGAATGATGTTTCCTGTATTTGGAGGAATTTCAGGTTGGTATAAGGCAATATGAAACATAAGTTTTATAGAATAATAAATGTAATAGTTATTAAGGTGTATAACAATCCATCTTCACTTGGGTGTAGCGGATAATGAATTGTTCATACAGATTAGAAGATAGTAAATGCTTGTAAAATATAGTCAACCTCAAACTCGCTTTAGTTAGGGTTTGTTTATAATTTCAAGAGAGCGAACTCATTTTGTAATGCTTCATTATTTTGTTTATCGACCTTTTGAATATATTTAAAAAATGAAAACATACTCCTATCTTGCCATACGATGAGCGCAGTACTTTGAGTTTGAATTTGGGGTAGAACTTCTTCAGCATCATAGTCAACATCTGTTTCTTCATCTGGGAAAACAACGAATGGAGTTATTTGTGCCACACTCTGCTCTGTATCCTCAGAATCAAAAATTTCTGTAATATTTACAGTACCCGCAGCTATTATTTCTTTAAAGGTGGGTAATGCTCGAGCTTTTGATTGTAGGGAATCACTAGCATTTGAGGAGCCTTGCTGCATCAAGGCATCGCTAATTTTTAGAGCATGCTTATGCTCATGAGCATAACCAATTTTACTCACTGTGTTCTGGTAGAATTGCGCCATTTTTTTTGTTTCGTAGTCAACTCCATTTAATGATATTAAAGCAGGTATATAGACTACTGCTGAGTAATAGTTAATGGTTGTGCCTTTATAATGCTCACCTAAGCCTTGCGCAAAATAAACGGCTAATTGTTTATTGGTATTATTCTCATCGCAAATAAATAAATTAATTGCTTCTACATTCTGAGCTAATTTAGATGTAAGGCCGCATTGTTTTAAGCGCCAGGCTACTGAATGGATGGATAATTCATAAGGTTCTTGCGAAAGATATTGATAATAGGCTTGATTGATATTAACCACATGCTCAGGATCCCCAGTACCATCAGCAAGAATATAAATTTTTGCTTGATCTCCCAAATTTTCCTTAGTAAAAGTAAATTGCGCTTGATCAAAATATTCGTAATCTTCTTTTTTTTCATCGTGATGTCGATACATCACAATACCGGGAATTTTATCACTTTTTCCATCTGAATTTCTTAAACTATATCTCCAGTCCAAGGCTCTCATATATAGAGAAAAATTATTTTCACTCGCAGTAAAGGGAATAAATAGGAGATTATTTTGTTTAGATAAGTTCGAGTCAAGTTTTTTTAACATGGGAAAACTTCAGAAGGTAATGAATTTAGCGAATTATATAGATCTCAAATTAAGAGATTATTAAATAGGACATTTATTTTTTATAGGAGGGTCGTCTCATAAGGAATTGTGTTTGTAATTATCTATACGTAAAGAATAAAGCGTTTCTACATGCGGTTGGGTAGATAAAAACTGAATACTCCACAATGAAAGTTTCCCCTCGTAATCTAAAAACCGACCATCTGTGAGTACGAGCGGTTTAGTATTGACTATAATTAAAAAATTATCAGTAAACCATTTGAAAATAGTAAAATCCCTAAATAAAGAAGAGGAATTTTTGACATAATCGGGCAACTTTTGCGATAAGAAAAAAGGGTAACTTTTTACAAAGGGAGCCTTTGACTCTTTAAATAGTGGGGTTTCCGCATTAATAATATATAAGCGATTTGAAGTTAGAGCAATTCCTCTCCATGAAGTTGAACTCATTAATTGAGGAAATACCCGTACTTTCTGTGTATTTATCCGCATCTTGGCAAGTTCATCCTGAACTGCTGTCATTGCTCGATAATGTTGAAATCCATTAAATAACATAAATATGCTTACAAATATTAAAGCAAAAATGACAGGCTTTCTTTTATTAAAAACAACAGTACAAACAACCCCTAAACATAAGGGGATCGTTACAAAGGGATCTATAATGGAAACAATATCCCAACTTACTCGGGTTGTAGAAAAAGGCCAAAATAAGACGGTTCCATAATTGGTACATGCATCGAGCAAACCATGGGTTGCATAACCAATCAATGCAGCTAAAAAAGTAAGTTTCCAATTGGTTCGGAAGCGTTTAAAAACTAACAACGCTAAGGTAACAATCAAAGCACCTAGGGGAATAAAAAGCAAAGAGTGTGAGAAGTGACGATGATAAAGAAAAAAGAGCATAGGGTTGTCTGATTGCTGAATTAATACGTCTAAATCAGGTGCCATTGCTGCCAGACCACCAACAATCCAGGCATTATTTTTGTCTTTCTTGTATAAAATTGACTGAGAACAGGCAGCTCCCAAAACCGCGTGCGTGACTGGATCCATTTTTTATCCCGGTGATATTTTGTTGCTCATATTTTAATCCAGTTTACAGTGAATCAAAGAGAGCATCATAGATTGTATAATAATCCTTAAAATAAAGAGAGCTCTCTTTGTTATTTTTTTTGAAACTGCCCCTCCTAAAAAGTGGGCGGGGTTGTGCGAAATTTAATATTCAACGCTCCTCTTTAAATTTTGGGGCACATGCCAACTCAGTGAAAGAATGGAGGTATTGAAGTATTCATGATTGTTCCATGAGATGACTCATATTGAGTCATAAGAAGTTCTTTGATTTTCTCGGGTGTCGGTCTATTCTCAGGACTTGGCGATATCATAGGTAAAAGATGATGAGTGATGGTATCTTTTTCTACTTCATCAAGAAAAATAAGATCGTTATCAAATGTACCTTTCTGATTTAAATGGTATATTTCTTTTAATCCCCATCTCGGGGGAGGTGTGATTCTTTGTCCTCCAAAAAGTTCTCCAAGAATATGTCCCAAAGCAAATACATCACTTGCTGTGCTGGTGCCTTCTCCTACAAATCGTTCCGGAGCCATATATAAAGGAGTACCTCTTATATTTGGACCTGCATCATTTTTATATATTTTCTTAGCAAATGCATAATCAATAAATGTGACAATTGGTTTCTTGGGGTTAGAAACATCAATCATTATATTTTTAAGTGAAATATCATTATGTACCAATTCCCTGTTTTCCACTTGTTCTATATAAGCGTCAAGAATGGCAATAGAGATTGTTTTACGAGTTGCGTTATCGAGTTCTATTTTAGAGTTGCCATATAAAATATCATGTAGTGTGGTGCCCGGAGCTTTTCTAATGAATATATAGGCACAAAGTTTTTCCGAGTTGTCTCTAAAAAACACAGGTTTTCTTACATTTAAATGTCCTGCTTGCTTTGTTCGTTTGTATTCTTTTTCAATACTCTCACGCCATTGTGCTTCTTCTTTATCTTGTTTAAAGAACATGAATTTCCTCACCCGCTCTTTGTGAGGTTTTATATGGGCAGGTACAAACTCAAGTGCTTCACTAAAAGAAATTAACTTTCCTTCGATGTTGTCTACTGTAGCGTATTTTCCGATACCTGCGCGGCTATTTTTCATCACCTCAAAACAATCACTGATATCATCTTTCCCTAGACGCCAATTCAACTCATGCGTTAATTTAAAATGCACTTCTTTATGTATATAAATATTATCCGGTAAAAATACTTCGGGTTGATTATCCCCCTCTAAGAATTCTTTTAGGAATATGCTCTGTTCTTTAGTTAAGGCTGTCGGGTTAATAAGTGTAATTGATTCGTTAGCATCGTCTGTCGAAATTTTAGTCATTGAAAATATTTAAAATAGTAAAATGAACACAATTGTACATTTTAATTATTAACGGAACATTATATAGAAAAATTGGAAAGACAAGCGGTTTTGATCGGATGCTTTTCTTGGACGAGAGTTAAGGTAAAAGAACATTTCCAGAATCAGAAGATGTTTATAATATTTTAAATGACCAAGAAATGCCCTATAATGTCAAATTAAGATCTCATAGAGGTAATTTATGACACTTGAGAATACTGTTGATTCACAAATTGATCAATCAATTAAGGTTGATACAGAAAGTGAATTTTTTATAGCTATTGCGAAACACGATGTTCATAGCTTTATAATGTTAGGTGTCGTGGTGGATGGCAAACCTAAGCTCTTAGCGAAGGTAGGCAAGGGAAATATTATTGATAAAAGCTTTGGAACTAGCTGTGTTCAGCATTGCACCTTGTTTGGAAAAATGCTTGGAAGTCATTCAGATGCTGTATTACTTGATGAGGGGCTTGAGAGTACTATCTATTTTTCAGAAATTAGTTATCAAGCTTATGCGATTTCCTTTAATCAATATTTGGAATTTTTAGAGATAACACGAGATATTCATAAGGAGCAATTGGAATTCTATAAACATAGAGCAGATCCAGTTGGGGATTATAAAAATCTGTCCTTTCCAGAACGGGGAGTGTACAAACTCAGAAAGGGGATACATTGTTATATTCCTGAGGAAGAAAAGGCTCCTGGAGCAATCACATTCAATTATCAAGAGATTGGGACTTATAAAAAGGAAAGTACTCACGATGATAAGCGAGTTCGCCAAAATATAATTGATGAGTCAAAGGAAATTCATAGCTCTAATACCTGTCGTACAACAGCACGTTCTCTCCTTAATTATACCTTGCATTATCCTGCCAATGTTTCTAGATTATTTACCATTGGATTGGATTACAAAACAATACTATTAAATGGAAACACCTTAAGCCCAAATACATTTTATATTTTGCCCAAGCCACCAAATTGTTTTCAGGTCAATTCTACTCAAACGAAAGTACTAGATGAATTATATAAAAAGCTTGAAGATCTACCTAAAAAAGAGCCTGAATCAGACGTAACACGCCGAAAATTTAAGAAATTGAAAAAATTATATCTAGAGGTAAGCGGTGGGCCTGAATTATCTTTGAACCAACTCTTAGGGAAAATTATGGTTCATCGTGCAAAAAATACAAAATTATTCGATACGCGCAGAGGTCAAAGTATGTTTAGCAGTTTGGCTGAAATGCTTGGGTTTAAATTTAAAACAGGAACTCAGCAAGCCTATGACCGAATGGAGCAGACCCTAAATAAAGAAATCGAACGAGCAAAAAAGATTGAGGCTGAAGGTGAAGAAGTTGAAGATGATCAAGTCTGCCGACTGAGTACAAATTATCCTGGATCTTGATAGTTCGTATAATTAATCTTTAAGTCCATTTCCATTTGTAAAAGCTCAATACACGGGGTTAGAAAACCCCGCTGATCTTTGTCTTACCTGGGAGGTGCAGCAATCCCTATGAATACCACCATCCCATCACCACCAGGATTAAAGTAATTATTACTATAAGGAAGAGGTTTCCAATTATTTGCAGCCCAAATGTTTCCTGCTTGATCTGAAATTGCATGGGTAAGACGCATTAAAGGATTAAAACTGGGAGGTCCGCCCGCGCCATTAAGCGGGGTCCCGTCTGCCAGCAATACTTGGCTCCCGGCACTAGGTAAGGTATATCCAGTAGAGGGAGATATTGCGTCCCCTGTATTTAGACCCACCGGACACTTGGCTGTGTTAACACCGCAAAGCTTAGAAATTGAATATTTTGGAGGTAAGCCATTGCCCTCAAAATTAGCGACCCAAATATTATTATCACCATCAACAGTAACTCCCCATGGGCCAGATATACCTCCTCGATTATTATAGGCAACAACATTTTTATTCGGAGCAATTTTATAGATTGTGGAGTCTCCTGTAGAGGCCACCCATGCATTACCGTGTGAGTCCAGAGAAATTTCTCGTGTCGAGCTACCAGCCGGTAACTCAACTTCCAATGTTTTGATGAGTTTTGTTCCAGAAATCACATATTTATTAATTATGGAACCTGTATGGCCAGTTGTGGTTTTACTGTTACTCACCCACGCAGATCCATCTTTAGCAATGGCTATATCAAAAGGTCCACTATTTGCAGGTTCTTGATAATAAATTGCAGAATTTGGATCTCCGTTTAAGTAAACGACAATCCTATCATTGCCATAACTGGCCATCCAAATATTGTTATCTGGATCGGAAATGGTACCTTGAGTCCTATATAAAGATGAAATGTAGCCAAGAGGACCTGAAATCGGAATTCCCGTTGGCGAAAACTGAGAAACACTACCTTCACCTCCTGGAGGCAAACATGTATCGCAACTTCCCCATCCAAAATTTCCTGTCCATATCGATCCTCTAGTATCAATAGTAATCCCAAAAGCATTACCTAAAAGACCGCCGCCAAATAGGGGAGATGTTGGGGTGCCATTCGCTCCATCCGCAGGTTGACCATTCGGCTTTAAAACGATAAGCCAATTCGATGAGTTGGGAGTACCTTGAATCACATTATTAGTGATCCAAGCATAACCGTTCTTATCAAAAACGGTTTTAGCGGGTCCACCAAAAAGAGCGGTTAAACTGCCTGAATTATTAAACTTTACAGCTAAAGTCCAAGCATCGGGTTTATTTTTTAGAGAAGGCTGATAAAGCGAAAATTTATTCGATTGGATGTAAATACCTAAGACATTATTCGCTGGATTATGCGCGATATTTAACAACGCATCCAAGGTATTAGTGGGTGCAAAACCATTGATTGTTGTTAATGTAAAAAGAGAAGTACAAGCACCTTGGGAATTGCGTACACAAGAGGCAATTAAATTAGATAAATTATTAAGGGACCGCATTGTATTCGTTTGATTCGCATTTGGTGATGTTGTAATCACATTTGATAAGGTACCTTGAACTGGTGAAACTAAATTATCATTCATGCCTGAAGCAATTTTTAAACCTAATGACGTACCCTTAATTTGTCCATTGTAAAAAAACTGCGCCATCGAAAAAGCTGCACCTACGGTCGTCAATTCGTTAATCGTAATCACTGGAAGAAGCCGTTCGCCTATTATTGTCACAAGTTTTGTATTGTTTCCCTGGCGCGCGACTGCATAAAATGAGGCTGCTTTAGGTATTTGTTCAGGAGGAATGTACATATAAAATTGTCCAGAATTATTGGTTGTTGCGTTACCAATAGGTATGGAGGAGGTCGAGTTAGCTCTGTATATTGTAACACTTGCATTCACGAGGGGCGTTGCAGAAACATTGCCAGATTGCACTACACCTTTTACTGTAGGTTTTAATGCCTTTACATTCAAGGGTTCATTTGTTCCCGCACAGGCTGGAACATTTGGACTACAAACAAAAAGATGATGATGAGGATCCGGATCCTGTGGATTAACAGCCCCAGAAACAGTAAGTTCTAATGTGCAGCTAGCACCGGGTAATAAAGTAAATTTTGCGCCACATAAATCAGGATAATTTGCATCCGCTGGTACTTGGCTCACGTTAGGTGGCAAATATTTAACAAATCCAGCGGGAAGAGTACGGCGAGTATTATTAGTTACTGTGTACAATGCTGTTGCTGTAGTTCCTAAAACCAGTTGAGTAGGTAATATAGTACCCGCTTTGGGTACGACATTATAGGCAACTCCATAGCTCATAGTGCTTAACGAAGTGGCACTAATAAATAGAAATAAAGAGGACATCCATTTGTTTTTTTTCATGTTCCTAGTTCCTAAATTAAATAGCTTATTTGTACTATACCCTCTTGCATATAAAGATGGGGTAGCGTTAAAGTCTGAGTGAACGTCATCCCATCAAGTATTCCATCACCCAAGTTCGCTTCACCTAAGCCGACATAACGATACCCCAGTCCTAAGCGCCAGTTTTTACATAGGTCTAAATCGATGCCTAGGCCAAGACTATAAGCAAAGTTCGTTGTTTTATGATCCTCAAATTCTGGGGTGAAGGTTAAAAAAGGTGGGACACTTGTTTGATAATTTGAAGTCTTATTGAAAGCCGCTCCAAGGCCTAGAGATACATAGGGATGAAAAATATTTTTAACAGAGCGCAGTAACTTCCCTTCAAAAAAAAGTTGACTGCTTTTTATTTTATAATGATATGTGAACTCATCAGCTGATTGCTCATCAACACCTTGTATTAAGATACCGCTGCCTGAAAAATTATTAGGTCTATAAAAGCTTATACCAAGCTGCAAAGCCCATTGTGGATCAACAAGAACCTCACTTCCAATTGTTCCCCCCCATAACATCCTATTTGAATGTGAATGTCTAGACGTATATTGGTATGTTGTGAAATCACCGTCCCTATTTATGGTTTGAGAATGTCCTGTCTTGGCTTCGGCTACGCCACCTGAGAGGGTTAAAAAGGGATGAAACCCATTTGAGTATTGTTGCTTCGCTTGGTGACTTATTGCAGCAGATTCTGTATGGCCTGCATTCGAAGTTATCATCACTGAACTAAAAATTATAAAAAAAGAACGTATGGAAAAAAATGGTGAAAAAAAATCCGTAATTTTTTGTTTAAGCATAAATATTCCCTCCTCGCTCCCCATAAATGGGGTATTGAAATCCTTTGCAAATGAGTCAACTAAGTTATCACTTTCAAATTTAGGTTTCTGTGTGACAGTAGATTCATTTCTATTATTTGTTCACCAAGATAGCTGATTCTGTTTTTTTTCACAATGAACATCGAATGCTTATGAATCTATTGGAAATTTTAAATGAAGATAAGCCATAAGAAACTGATCTAGTGTTGCAGACAAAAAAGGTCAGAAGCTCCTGAAATGAAAAAAATTAAAAATTATCTCGTCAAGACTGTTTTTAAATTATTTTTTTAGATATGATAGTCGACCATCTTTCTAGATGTATCTCAATGTTTCCCTTGTGGATATCTTTCAACCTACTCACTTTATACGCTACCTATAGCAGGTGTAATTTTTGAATGATCCTTATCTAATAAGACTTCTAGGGTTTATATTGTTTCATTGCTCAATAACTTATCCCCATTTTCTGTGGATAAGTCTGTGCATACCCACTGGAATTCATTAAAATCCAGCAGTAGCTAAGGTAATTGTTTCGAGTGGGCATTCAACGTAAGTTTTTTAATCATCGTAGGCTTCGGAGCTCTGTCATGACTATTATTCCGGATCCTGAAGGGGATTGTTAAGCGGATATTTTGGCCAAGTAAAATAAAACGTTGTCCCTTTTCCAAGGGTTGATTGCACCACAATCGTTCCTCTTTGTGATTCCACAATTTTTTTTACGATACTCAAACCAATTCCGGACGATTCTAATTCATTGTTTGATTTTAACGTTTGAAACATCTGAAAAATTTTATCAAAATAAATGGACTCTATACCAGGGCCATCATCTGCAACGTAAAATTTATAAAAATGAAGTTCAGTTTCTTGCACACCTATTTCTATATTTCCTGTCGCCTGATTATGATGTTTTATGCTGTTACTAATTAAATTGGATAAAACCTGGCTTAGAGAAAGACGGGGAGTATAAAAAGTAGGGAAATCGCCATTTAAAATGATTTTAAATTGATTATCTGGCTGAAGACTATCGAGGATTTCTTCCAATAAAATTTTAGTATCAACTAAACTGGTAGATAGGTCGGTGTGACCCGTTCGTGAATAGAGCAATATGCCATCAATTAGATTTTTCATACGTGCAATACGTTTTCGCAATAAAGCAAAATTTAGTTTTGACTGGGCATCGAATTTACGATTATTGTCTTCCTCAATCCAAATTGAAAGTTTTTCAATCGCTCGTAATGGTGCTTTTAAGTCATGAGAAGCAATGTAGGCAAAGGATTCCAGTTCCTGATTTTTTTTTTTAACTCATCTTCCCTACGTTCCAATTGACGAATGCGAGCACTCAGTTGTTTATTGATTTTTTTCTGTGAGGCTAATGCTTCCCGCAAGCTCTGATAGTTATTGTCCATTTCCCATATTTAAAGATCCTATTTCTTTAATTATAGACGTAAATAAACGGGTTTTCTTTCTCAACCCGGAAAAGTTCATTTTTTTGTAAAAAAAACATTTTGTTACTATATTTATCATATTATCTCTTAAATGGAATTAAGAATGTCGCGGCAAAAAGAAAGGCAAGAAGTTGAGATGAATGAACGACCGTTCGATCTTCCCAAAAGTAAGACCTTAATGGAGAGTCGATTGCGCGATATTCTCGAGGCGATTGAGTCTGTGAGACGAGGTGATTTGTCCAAGCGACTAAAAAAAGATCAATATGATATTTTTGGGGAAATAGCTGATTCTTATAATAGTATGATGGAAGGATTAAGTAGCTTTACTTCAGAAGTGACTCGTGTTGCCCGTGAAGTCGGTACCGAGGGCAAATTAGGTGGTCAAGCGCAGGTTCCTGGTGTTACAGGTACCTGGAAAGAATTAACCGATAACGTCAATGCGATGGCTGCAAATTTAACCAGCCAAGTGCGTAATATCGCACAAGTAACTACTGCGGTTGCCAGCGGGGACCTCAATCAAAAGATCACGGTTGAAGTAAAAGGCGAAGTGTTGGAGTTGAAAAATACGATCAACAAAATGGTCGATAATTTGAGATCATTCTCTGGTGAAGTAACTCGGGTTGCGAAAGAGGTGGGTACTGAAGGTAAATTAGGTGGTCAAGCACAGGTTCCTGGTCTTACAGGCACCTGGAAAGAGTTAACCGATAATGTCAACGCGATGGCTGCTAATTTAACGAACCAAGTGCGCAATATTGCCCAGGTTGCGACTGCTGTTGCGAAAGGTGATCTTAATCAAAAGATAACGGTGGAAGTTCAAGGAGAAATGCTGCAGCTTAAAGAAACACTTAATAAAATGGTGGATAGTCTAACCATCTTTGCTTCAGAAGTAACACGGGTGGCGAAGGAAGTGGGTACGGAAGGAAAACTTGGTGGTCAAGCACAAGTGCCAGGTGTTACAGGTACCTGGAAAGAATTAACGGATAACGTTAATGCGATGGCGGCTAATTTAACAAGTCAAGTACGTAATATTGCCCAAGTTGCTACAGCAGTTGCAAAAGGTGATTTGAATCAGAAGATTACTGTAGAAGTCCAAGGAGAGGTATTGCAGCTCAAAGAAACCATTAACAAGATGGTCGATAGCTTAACGATATTTGCCTCAGAAGTAACCCGTGTTGCAAAAGAAGTAGGTACCGAAGGAAAATTAGGTGGTCAGGCGCAAGTGCCTAATGTGACAGGTACATGGAAAGAATTAACCGATAATGTGAATGCAATGGCTGCAAATTTAACGAGCCAAGTGCGCAATATTGCCCAAGTTACGACAGCTGTAGCAAGCGGCAATCTTAATCAAAAAATTACCGTTGAAGTAAAAGGTGAAGTATCAGAGTTAAAAAATACCATTAACGACATGGTGGATAACTTACGATCCTTTTCAGGCGAGGTGACACGAGTCGCGAAAGAAGTGGGTACTGAAGGTAAATTAGGTGGACAGGCACAGGTTCCGGGGGTGACTGGAACATGGAAAGAATTAACCGATAACGTGAATGCAATGGCAGCAAATTTAACAAGCCAAGTGCGTAATATTGCTCAAGTCGCAACGGCAGTTGCTGATGGAGATCTTAATCAAAAAATCACTGTTGAGGTAAGCGGCGAAATTCTTCAGCTTAAAGAAACACTGAACAAGATGGTTGATAACTTAAATCTTTTTGCCGCTGAAGTAACCCGAGTTGCTAAAGAAGTGGGTACCGAAGGAAAATTAGGTGGTCAGGCATCAGTTCCAGAAGTAGGGGGAACGTGGAAAGAGTTAACCGCGAACGTTAATGCGATGGCATCTAACCTAACTGATCAAGTGCGTAATATTTCAAAAGTTGCTATTGCAATTAGCGCAGGGGATTTGACGCAAAAAATTACTGTTGAAGCCAAAGGGGAAGTATTACTTCTAAAAGAAACCATTAATAAAATGGTGGATGACCTCAATCGCTTAGCAAGCGAAGTATCTCGTGTTGCTCAAGTAGCGGGTAAAGAAGGCCGATTAAATGAGCGCGCGAATGTTGAGGGTGTGGGAGGCAGTTGGAAAGATATCGTAGATAAATTAAATAACCTTCTTAATTCAATTGCTACACCGGTGCAAGAGGTTATTCGTCTTGCGGTGGCACTTTCCATGGGAGATGTGTCGCAACGAGTCAGTATTGAAACTCAAGGTGATATTAGAACCTTATCCGATGCACTGAATAAGTCTTTTGATGATTTAGGTGCGTTGATTCGTTTTGCTATGGACAGCTCTACCAAAGTTTCAAGCGCGTCAGTACAGTTAGCGGATATTTCCAAGCAAGTCAGTACGACTTTACAACAAGCGGCGAGCACCACACAACAAATAGCTGTTGGGGCGAAAGAACAGGCGAAAAAACTAGAATCGAGTACGCGAATCGTAACGGAACTTTCTAAATCCATTCAACAAGGGGCTACCAATTCACGTACTGCAGCGGAAGTAACCCAAGAAGCAGCAAAACTTGCAAGCAGGGGAACCGATGCAGGAAAACAGGCGGCTACAAGGCTGAAGTCCATTGATGATATTGTGAAATCGAATACCGATACGGTAAAAGATCTAGATAAACGTGCCAAAGAAATTGGGGTTATCGTCGGTACGACAAAAGGTATTGCCGATCAAACGAACCTTCTCGCATTAAATGCGGCAATAGAAGCGGCGCGTGCAGGGGAAGCGGGTCGAGGATTTGCTGTTGTGGCTGATGAAATTAGAAAACTTGCGGAAGGTACTAAAAAAGCTGCGGTCCAAATTGAGGGAATGGTTAATACCATTCTTGAATCAACGACACAGGTGGTTGAAGGCATGACCACTGGTACACAAAAAGTTACGGAATCAATCGATATCGTCAATGAAGCATTAAGGATTCTTAGCCAAATCAGTTCAGGTACTCAAGAAATCACAGTTAAAGCGCAAGAAATTTCTACGGCTACATCAGAACAGGCCAAGGCAGCCCTAGCGGTTGCAAAAACAACAGAAGAAATATCGGCAACTTCAGAACAAGCTGCAGTTGGTGCAGAGCAGATGTCCTCGTCAATTCAGCAACAAACAGCCAGTATGCAACAAATGTCTGTGTCCGCTTCGAATTTATCAGTTCTTTCTGATGAGTTAAGAACAGCTTTGAAACGATTCAAAGTAGCATATATGGCTTCTGAAGCACTACTCAGGAGTGAATAATGCCGAATAAATCACCATTAATACTTCAATCAAAAGAACAGCAGGTAGTGCAACTTATAGTATTCCGAGCCGGGAATGAAGAATTTTGTATACCAATCAGTGACGCACAAGAAATTATTAAGGTGGTCCCTATCACTCCTCTTCCTGACTCTCCTTATTTTATGCGCGGTTTGATCAATGTACGTGGTGATATTGTCGCTATTATTGATATTAAAACACTTTTTTCTCTTCCCAGTCTCAATAACGAAAATCCGAAGCATATTATTATAACAAAACAAAAAAGTGGAATTTTTGGTCTCATTGTTGATGAAGTGGTAGAGGTTTTGCGGGTAAATAGTGCAGATATTAATCAAAATCCATCCAGTATTGTAAATATTCATGAAAAATATGTGGGTGGAATTGTTGTTTATGAAAATCGTTTAATCATTTTATTAAATTTATCTGGCATTTTAGCTCAAGAGGAACTTGTAAAGTTATCAGTCATAGAACGTGGTTAAAAGAATGGTTTCCCGGAAACTAAGAACGAGATGGGTAGATCTCTGTTGAGGAGAAAATAATGGGGAAGATGGTGATGATTGTAGATGATTCCAATTTCATGCGAATAATTTTAAAAGATATTTTAAATGGTAATTTCACTGACCTCGAAATCATAGAGGCTGATGGCAAACAAGCCGCTTTACTTCATCTCAAACAAAAATCCCCCGACCTCGTGTTATTAGACATAGTTATGAATGCAAGTGAAATAGAAGGAATAAAACTCTTAGAAAGTATCCATCATAAATATCCCCATTTGAACGTATTAATGATTACATCAGTTGGTCACGCATCGATTAAGGAGCAGTGTAAAACCTTAGGAGCAAAAGGATATATTCAAAAACCTTTTGAGATTGAACAAATTAAAAATGAACTTAAGAAATATTTATAACTCTCTATAGGTGTTGTAAATGAATGAAGACATAAATAAATATATGGAAGCTTTTCTTAGTGAAGCAAATGCTCATATTAAAAATATGAATTTGGCTCTTATTAATTGGGAAAAACATCCAGACAATAAGAAAAATCTACAAGATATTTTTCGCAATGCTCATACATTCAAAAGTATTTCTGCCACAATGGGATTTCAAAAAATAGCAAATTTAAATCATGCTATTGAAGATTTGTTAGATGCGATTCGCACGAAAAAAATTCCACTTAAAAAGTGTATTAATCTTTTATTTAATTGCTTTGATTTTTTAAAAGAAAACCTGAAAGAAATCTCTGGGGGACAGCCAGAGCTTGATACAGAAACAATAATTAAAAAAATTAGTTTGGTATTAACGAATAATGAGAAGCAAGCAGCGGATCTCTCTGCGATCGAATCATTTAGTAGTATGGAATCAATCACCAGCATCGAAGTGAACGTTGACCGTCTCGATAAATTGCTCAATTTAACGAAAGAATTACTTATTAACAAAATGAGGTTGGAAAGTTTAAGCGAAACCATTCAATCCTCTGAATTAACTGCCACCGTGGGTATTCTGAATCAAACACTCAATGAGTTACAGTATTACGTCATGCAAATACGACTAGTCCCTATAGGATTTGTTTTCGATCGATTTTCTCGTATGGTCAGAGATCTCGCTAAACAACAAAAAAAACAGGTGGCGTTTCACACGGAAGGCAGAGAAATCGAGGTGGACCGTTCATTAATCGACGGGATAAGTGAATCTCTTGCCCACTTAATCAAAAATGCGATTGATCATGGCTTAGAAGCTACCGATATTAGAAAGACGAAAAAAAAATCGGAAGAGGGAATTATCACGTTAAGAGCTAAACGCCAGAAAGAATCAGTAGTAATTGAAGTAAGTGATGATGGGGCTGGACTTGATCTGGAAGCGATTAAAAATATTGCTGTCCGCCACAATTTATTATCCACAACAGCTGCAAAAGCAGAAGTCACCAATGCAATCTTTTATGGGATTTCCACTGCGGAAAAAGTGACAGATATTTCAGGTAGAGGGCTAGGCTTATCTATTGTTAAGCAGACAATCGAATCCATTAATGGGTCGATAGAAGTTGCGACCGAAAAGGGAAAGGGGACTCAATTTTCGATAAAAATTCCTTTAACCTTAACAGTTATTCTTGTTTTATTGGTACGGCAAGGCAATCAGACTTATGCACTCCCCTTAAATGGTATAGAACGTTTAATAACGATACCATTTCATGAGACAGCACGTCTTTTGCACCAAGAAGCTTTTGTGTATGATGAAATGAATATTCCTCTTTTACGTTTGTCTGTTCTTTTTAAGGAAAAAAGAGCAGTAGAAGAAGAACGGCAATTTATAATTGTTTTAAGAAAAGAAGAAGAACTATTGGGTTTAATTGTAGATACACTGCTGACCACGGAAGAAATTATTACCCAACCCATCAATCCAAGTATTCGAGGTAGTAAATTATTTTCTGGCACAGCATTATTAGGCTCAGGTGAGACGATTTTAATTATAGATGTCGACGAACTTTTTCTAAGTTTAAAATCTAAACATGCGGGATGAACTATTATGAAGATAGGGAAACGATTTAATGAATTAATGAGCTTTGCAGCCTCAGAAGCAACCTTTGCACTTTCAGGGTTATTAGATCAACAGATGACGCTAGCTCATGTGGATGTGAGCGTTAAAGTATGTGAGGTGCAGAGCAGTATAAAAGATAATATCAAAGAAGAGGTAGCTCAAATTAATCCTAAAATGGGAGGCGCGATTATTATGACTACTCCCTTGATCGGTACTTTAGAGGGCATTGGTTCATTTATTTTACCAGTAACATCCGCTTTAAGATTATGTGATGTTCTTTTGCGGAGGAAGCTTGGATCGACAACGCAACTGGGAAGTCTTGAAGAATCTGCATTATTAGAGTCGGGAAACATAATTGTCAGCTGTTTTTTAAATGCATTAGGTTATATATCAGTACTTGATAACATTTTGCATAAAAAAATGACCCTTGTGGTTAGCACTAATAGTATGACTCCTGATTTAAGTTATATCGGTTCTCGTGGTGAATATATAGTTCGTACTAGTTTTTATATGAAACATATTGTTCAGGATGAGGATCAGCGTATAGATATTGATGGAATTTGTGTTTTCTTCTTTGAAAGTGCAAAAGTTACTGCATTGCTAAATATGCCCCATAATCCCGAAAAAAGCTGTTGAAAAGGTAGTAGTTTCAATAGTTTTTTCGAGATTTCGAGTTTCGTTAATTGATTAATCAACACCAACAATGCCTCATCTATTGTTCTTGTAAAATATTCGCTATCTTTTCTGCGATCAAATATGCCGTCGCCATAGTAGTACCATCTATTGGAACAGGAACAATTGAATTATCCGCTACAATAAGATTTTGTACTCCGTACACATGCCCGGTAC
This sequence comes from Legionella stuttgartensis, assembly GCF_977063405.2. Taxonomy (NCBI): domain Bacteria; kingdom Pseudomonadati; phylum Pseudomonadota; class Gammaproteobacteria; order Legionellales; family Legionellaceae; genus Legionella; species Legionella stuttgartensis. The sequence continues at coordinate 100,739 of NZ_CDRUHA020000093.1, read as the reverse complement.
CGTCAACAACACCTCCTTGGTTTAAGGGGGCCATTCGGCAATGACTTTGGAAAACCATGTTACTTCCCAATCCTTGCTTTATAAAATCTGTTAATTGAGGAACATCGTCAAGCACCGAGGGGTCGGGGTAAATCATTTGATAGGTAGGATCAATAATTTGTAATTGTGTATTGATATTTTTAATGTAATTTTGAAATGCATTAATATAAAGAGTGAGATCCGATTGTGCTTGAAACTCGCCTAAGTCCATGCTGGGCTCTACAAAAGGATTACTGCTGTTAATCACAATTGAACCGCGGCTTGCTGGTTGCACCAGATCCAATAAGACCACTGTGATGCCTGGAATCGGATTTATTGAGGCAAATCGTATAGAACGTACTCCAGGATTAGTTCCATTCGGATTCGGCAACATTGCAATTTGCGAAAATACACCATTGGGTGCATTTACCCGAGAGCCAATATATTTAATAAATTGTTGTCCAATAGGTGTATTTGCTAAAGCAGACATAATGTTGCCCGCAATCTGAAGCACTAGTGATGAAGGGGTGTCATTAGGATTAGAAGTATAGATCAGTATGACATGAGGTTGATCCGCCAATCCTTTTCCTACGTTGGGGTTATCATAGACTACAGGAATCTTAAGCGACCGTAATACAGCGGCTGGTCCTACTCCAGAGCGCATTAAAAACGAGCTGCTCTTAATTCCAGCACTTACAATAACTCCTTTTGCGGCATATAGTTTTTTGGGTGTGCCATTATGATAATAAGTCACTCCTACAGCCTTGTTGCCACTCCAAATCACATTATTTGCAGTAGCATGAAATAATACACGCAATTGACGTCCATTAACGCCATTGCCATCCTTATCCATTACCGTATTGTTTAAAAAAACCCGCGAACTACTGGCTCGTAACGCGCCATCTGTCCCCATTTGTGTGTATTGAAATTGAGATGAAGCTCCAATAGGGGTCATGGGATCATTATAATCAAGAACAAAACCTACATGAGTAGCATTCATGATTGCTTTCGTAAATTTAGTAGATACTAAAGTAGGGGTTTTTTCTTGTCTAATTGGGAGTGGACCGTTAAATCCTCGGCTGGCAGGATTTGTAGTTTTGCCCATGTATTTTTCTAATTCAACATAGGTATTCTGAATATTTGCCAAAGACCAGTTCGGTCCTGCTACTGCTTCCCATTGAGCGTAAACTTGATTTGTACCGCGACACCAAGCCCCCACATTTATCGATGATGCTCCACCCAGAGGTACTGCATAGACCCAGTTTAACATTCGATTTGCATCTAATTGTTGTGGAATCGTATTAGTGAGCACATATAACGGAGGACCAACTAATCCTGATAATAACGTAATCAGGGCATTTTTTGAGAGACTGATCAGGGGATCGTGATCCAAATTCGATCCGTTATGCAAGGCAATAACTGAAGTATTAAAGTCGTCGCTTAATTTTTTAGCGAGAAGAGCACCTGCGGTACCTGCACCAATAATAATGTAATCAGGAACTTTAATTTGAATAATGGCAGGTGAGGAGTTACTCACTGAAAACATACAAAATCCATTGCTTAAGGGAGTGCAACCTGCTGCTATTGAATAATAAGGAGAGTTAATCTTGATTCCAGCGAAGGGATAGGTATGGTTTGGCACAGTAGTTAGTAAGCTTAAATTGACAGTGGAAACATTATAATCTTGACAGCTCGCAGGTCCTTTTGCATTGGGACATAAGGTAACGTTAATATCCACAGGAGCTCCGTTACCTGTAATTTTAAAAATACGTCCAGGGGCTGCCCAAACCGCTTGATGGATGACAACAAGAAAAACAACGCCCCATATCTTTTTCGTCATTAGGCTTTTAATCATATAGAGTCCTGATTGAGTCAATTAGTTATATAGTTACCGCGCACACAAGTGCATTAGCATAGGTGTCACCAGTAGTTAAGTTATCAATGTATTGATCATTTACCCTATTTAAATGCCCTTTTCCTAAATAGAAGAAACGATAGCCACATTCAAATGGTATTGGGGCAATAATATTGTTTAAACGGATTCCTGCCCCGACCGTCGCAGTAAAAGTTGTTGTGGAAGTTCCTTTAAATGCATTATCAGGTATAGCAAAGTCAACTAATGGCATTTCATGATAGCCAGAGGTCCTCATAAAATTAGGACCTATTCCTGCATCGACAGTAATATTGTAAATGGGGTTATTTGTGTATATAAGCGCTTTAGCTGCCGCATAGAGGGGTACATTTTGAATGCTGTATTTATATGAAAGATTGGTGAATATATCCTCCTGAATAATGTCTCCTTGCACTTTAGTTTGACCTAAATAAAAGACATCAACCCCATAGGACAGCTGAAACCAATTATAAGAAGGACCGTTAAAATATAAGCCCGCACCAACAAGCCCACTAATTTGGGAATTGTTGTCCACGGTATATTGGTTACCTATTAAACTCTCAATATCAACATGCTGACTTTTACCTTGAGAGGCTCCAAAAAAGCCTCCTTGAATCGGGACAGACCAGATCTTAGAAGGATTTACATTACCCATCGTTCCTGCGGAACAAACAAGCGGTAATATAAGACCAGTAAAGAGTATTTTAGGTGAGCGCATAATTATCCTTAACTGTCCAATCGATTACATCATGTAACAAGCATACGCTATTATAAATCAATACAAACGTCAATTAATCCAAACCCTGCTTGGGATCACGGCGCTTTCCAGTAAAAGGAGTACTATTTAATAAATATCCAACTGTTTTATGAAAAGGCGGCTATCTCGTCTGAGACGGCCGCTATTTTTTACGAAGAATTATGCTACAAATTTAGGCTCAATTTAAATAATTAAAACTTTAGTCCCGGGGTTGGCTTTTACCCAATTAGCCACATACTCGATATAGTTATTTTTGCCAACTGCAATGCATCCACGGGTTGAACCAGGTAAGTTGCTGAACCAACTAAGCCGAGTAGATGACTGAGTTGGTCCATGGATTCCGACATCTCTCCCTGTATATCCTGCTGCTGCTTGCTTTGAAGTGGGATAGAGAATTGGGATAAAGACTTTAAATTGACTGGATTTTCTTGGATGTGCTAACCCATACAAACCAATTGGAGTTTTATTATCTCCTGCGTGTTTTTTACCCACGCCTTTATATCCAAGAGCTACTTTAAAGGTCTTAATTACAGTGCCGTGTTTACAAATATTTAAAGTTCGCTTTTTGGTATGAACATTGATCCCATTTGCTAAAGGACAAGTCCCAGTACTCGCGAATAAAGCGACAGGAAAAAAGATAGACGCCATTAAAATAAGTGCTTTTAATTTCATATAAGTATACTAATATTGTTGAGGTTGGCCAATAATTATTCCATAGTATTTCATTTATTCATAGGGGGGGCAGGTTAAATCGTTTACCTACTTTCATAGTGAGAATCTCTAATTGGAGCTAACTTTTTGATTTAAAAAGGCTCTCTAAGGAGCTCGTTTTACTTGATACCTCAGCTTGAAGACAGTGATATTTAGAGATATGCCAAAGTAAAGTCCTATAGGAGATGTTGTGCCATTAACTGAATTCATAATTTCTTTATCTGAACCTACCCCGGAGGAAATTGTTCGAACAGAAAACCCCACATTTAACAGGACGAGATGGGCTTCACCCCCGTAAGTGTGGGTGCCTTGGCTTGACCTAAAATGCGGTTGCCTCATCGCTTTCGATCTGTTTATAAATTACACATGCTATAATTATCAATGAGACATATACGCACGATATATTCTTACTAATTTTTCTTGTTAATAGAGTGCCGACCCATGACTCATATGTTGTTAATGAGCTTTGATGATAGTAATTTCATAACCCTAAATCGTACCCTCAATCGATTTATGGAGTATGCGTTCGGTTTAATTAAAAAGTCGGATATTCATTTTTGTTATATTGGCACTGCTGGTAACGATAGATTGATCGAACGCGTTTTCTTTTCTCGATTTGTACGTGCAAAATTTGGAAAAAGTGTCATTACCTCAGAATTAGTCCTAACAAAATCCCAGTCAACAAAGGAACAGCTTGAAAACTATCTTACGCAACAAGATATACTTTTTATTGGTGGTGGCAATACAGAAAAAATGTTGGAAATATGGGAAAAATCGGGATTTAGTTTTGTCTTAAATAAATTGAAATCCGAAAATCGATTACCGCTTTTAGCAGGTGTCAGTGCTGGTGGAATGTATCCCTTTCATTCAGGATTAAGTGATTCTATACCAGGACAATATAATGCAATGTCCTGCTTAGGTTGGTTTAAAGAAAGTTTTTGCCCTCATGCTAATTCGAAAAGAAAGTCCCTTTGTGTTTATAGTAATAATCAATATTTGGAGCGTATGGATGCTTACATCAACGCAGTGAGACAGGGATTATTACCATCGGGTTTTGCTGTGCCAGATGATTGTATGCTCCATTTCGAGAATTTCAATTTAGTGCATGTTATTTCATCATTAAAAGAGAATAAATGTTACTATGTCACTCATGCAACAGTTACTGATTTAGAAACAGTTTGCACAGTGAATGCGAGTGATCCAAATATTCGTCTAGAATGTTGGAGTACGTTATTCAAGTATATCGATTATTTCAAACAATACGCAGCAAAATTACAAATGAAGAATCAATAATCAAAACATCATTTCTTCGCAATGTCATATTGAACATGAGGCAAGTATTTCTAATAAATTGGAACCAATAACACCGCGAAATTCAGATCGTAAATTACCCGATATTATGAGATATGATTTACCATGGGCATCTCGATCAAACCAAATATTGAGTACATTTTTTTCAACCAGCTTATCACCGTGGTACGCTTTAACTGGCTTTTGCCTAAACCCAAACAATTTTGTTTCCGAGTTATCATAAATAAAATGATTCATGATGTTGATATTAACAAAAAAACTATGTTTTTTGCGTGCCAAAAATACTCGGCCAAACATCAGTAAAATTTTATAATTTAATTTATATTTATAAAAAATACGGGCATATATTTGAGCGAAAAGTTTTATAAAAAAGTTGCTCAGTTTTTTATTTTTCCAATCTTTTTGCAAAAGAAAAGCAAGTTTTATTATAGCGGGACATGATTGATAGTAAAAACTTTCAATTCGTGAATTCTGTACTTGCTTTGCTAATTTGAGTAACGTAGACGGTTGATTTAAGTCAATTTTAATCACATCATTTCGAACAAAAAGTCCTACCGCATTATCATACGTATCACTTTCACGAATGGATTTAACAAAATTAATGACCGCTATTTTGTTTTTTTCATTTAGGTATGGAGCCAAAATACAGCCAATTGCTGCTATCAAAGTATCTCCAATACCGATTCGATGTGTTTGGCAAAAGCGATGTAAGCCGTCCAAGGTTTTATTGGGGATCTCAAAATATGTAGTACATGACGAAGTAATGCTATTTAAAATTTGATTTTGGGGAAAAACCAATAAGGGAATATTTTTTAAATAATTATCCCAGAAATCGATTTTTTTTGATAAGTTTTTACAAAGATCTCTTTGTTCATGTTGAATGTAATCGAAAAAAACTAATTCTTGTTTTTTCCTGAAGGGCTCAGGCTGAACATATGCATTAGAGAGCTCATTCAGCACAATTTCCGCAGATAATTCATCACTGATAAAATGAGATAATGCGATTTGTATTTCACAAGAATTATTTCCGAGTCGAAATAATTTAAACGTGATCAATGGTAATCTATTTTTCCATCTTTGATTTTCTAATTCATCTAACGATACATGTAATTCGTGTTCTTGTTCTTCCAATTTCAAATCGCTAAGGTCCTTTTCAATTACTTTGAGTTGACGAATATTTTTTTGTGGACATTGCAAAGGCGAGAATCTTGCGATGCTGTAGCATAATATCGGATGATTTATACATAATAATTCAAAGACAGTGTCTAATTTTTTTTTATCCAAATTTCCTGTGATTCGTTTTCTAGTCACGATATTGGATATGTTCGACTTAGGATAAAATAATCTCATCAACCAGAATAAAAATTGCAATTCATTTAATGGCATTGCTTTTAAAAGCTGAGGATGCTCATTTCCATCTTCTTCATCTTCGGAAATATAGGCAGTATTATTGATAACATCAGCAAGGTGAGCAATCGTTTCTGTATTATAAATATCCTGTAATAAAATATTTTTATGAGTGATGTGTCGAATCTTGGTGAGCAATCGCGCTGCTGATAATGAATTTCCACCTAAATCAAAAAAATTATCTTCAATACTAATGTGTTTTAAATTTAATATTTCTAACCAAATTTTTTTCAGTATGATTTCAGTTTCGTTTCGTGGTTTTATAACTTGGTTCAATTCTTTAGTTTGCGGTTCAGGCAATTTGTGGAAATCTAATTTGCCACTTGCGGACAGGGGGAGCTCATCTATAATCACAAAAAATGCGGGTACCATGTAATTGGGCAATTGATTTTTTAGATAATCGCGCAATTCATTTATATCTAATTTTACGGATTGTTTTGGAATACAATAGGCAACCAATTGTTTCTCTTCAAGTGTCCCAGGTTCTGCTCTTGCTCGAATAATAACATTTTGAATACCCGTATATGATGTTAAACATTTCTCAATTTCACCAATTTCAACTCGAAAGCCTCTAATTTTAATTTGATGATCGGTTCTTTCGACAAAATCAATAGTCCCATCTTCTAAATAACGACATAAATCTCCGGTTCGATACAATCTACCTGAACTAAAAGGATTTTTAATAAATTTCTCCTCAGTTAATTTTTTTTTATTTAAGTATCCCTTAGCAATACCATCACCACCAATATATAATTCTCCCAAAACGCCAACAGAAACGGGGTGCATATTTTTATCTAATATAAACAACTTCGTATTTAAAGCGGGTTTTCCTATTGGAATTCGATGTGTATATTGATGGATATTATTTTTATCAATGATTATCCACGATGACGCAACGGTGGCTTCCGTGGGACCATATTCACAAAAGAGTTTGTGATTTGGAAATTTTTTTAACCAATCCTTAATATCTCCTGCTAACAAAGTTTCACCACCAAAGACAATGTATTTCAAATCCAGCATTTTATTCTCGTCCAATACAATGCCATTGATTTGTCTGAAGTGACTAGGTGTGATTTTAATAATAGAAACACGGGTATCTTGCAAATGCTTTAAATATAAATAGGGATCTCTTTTATCCTTTTCAGGACAAATTGCTATTTGTATTCCTTTTAATAAGGGGAATAAAGTACATGACACTGAAAAATCGAATGAGATAGAAGATGAAAAATCAAAAATATCTGCCGATGAAACTGAAATGGCTTTACCAAACCAATGCACAAAATGATTAACGTTACGATGGGTTATCATTACGCCTTTAGGTGTTCCTGTGGAGCCGGAAGAGTAGATTATATAAGCTAGGTCATTCGTTTTGTTAATATGTTTAGGATTGGTGGTAGGATAGGTGGCTAGCTTTGATTCGATTGAGTCCCAACAGATCACTTGCGATGTTGTCATTTCTTCAAATTGATGCGCTAGTTGCGAATGAGTTATTAGAATTTTTGCACATGAATCAAATAATATAGTTTTTTGGCGTTCAGCAGGGTTATTGGGATCCAATGGAATATAAGCACCTCCCGATTTTAAAATTCCCAAGATACCGATTAATAATTCAAAACATGGCTCCATGCAAATTGCGACCAAGGTATTTTGTTTAATTCCTATTTCTCTTAAATAATGGGCCAATTGATTGGCTCGATTATTAAAATCCCTGTAAGTAAGTGTATTTGATTGATAGATCAATCCTACCTGATCGAATATCTGCTCGATTTTTCCTTCGAACAATTCGGGTATGATTTTCTCATAAGGATATTTAGAGTTAGTTTGATTCCATTCTTCTAAAATTTTATGTTGTTCCTCAAAGCTCATATCCGTTGATGATGAGGTCATGCATAAGCTCCATAGTGATAGCTAATGTCTTAATTGTTAATTTTAGCACAAGAGTATGGCTCACTTGGAATAGGGAAAACATGTACTAAAAGACGGCCGCTCTGCATATGCGTCTCGGGGTAAACTTATTAAAAATCGTTGTATTCCAATATTCCGTAACTGAAAATTCAAATATATGTGCCTTTTTGATCAAGTATTGGCCTGGATTTGCTGGAATTAGATAAAAATAATACACATCCGGCTTATTTTAAGGTATTTTTATTTCAATAAAATATTTATTATTCGGTACTAATCAATGATCATCTATTTTTTGTTTGGGAAAACTGGTTCAGGAAAAAGTTATATAGGGAAGCTGCTCGAGAAGTTAAATATCATCCATATCGATGGCGATAAACACATTACCCCGAGGATGCTAGATTGTTTAATCGAAGATGAACAAATGACTCCCGAGATGATTGATGAATATGTTAATGTTTTGATTGATGTAATCAAAACTCAAAAAGAAAAAAATCCAGAGCAGGGATTTGTTGTCTCACAAGCGATGTATCTGGACAAATACCGACTTAAGTTATTACATGCCATACCAGAGCTGAAATTTGTATTGATTGATGTGGCACCAACGGTTCGAGCGCATTTCCTAACCAGAAGATTTCAAAATAAAGAAAGCAAAGTAAGTCCGAGGTACGCCAATGAGATGGATAAGTTTTTTGAGAATCCTTCTCATCAAATAATACCATTTGAAAATAATCAAGCAGCAGATGACGTTCTTATTGAGCAAATTCATGAAAAAATGCCAGCTCTTTTCAACATGGTAGCAAAAGAGGAAGAGTTTAACACCATTGATACAAATGCAATTTATTTAAATCCAGTTTTATAAGAAGGGTTGAGTAGGGAGCATTTTATGTAATTGCCGCAAATTTCTTTATTCTCTCCTCTTGCGCCTCAAGCTCAGTTCTTTTAATAGTCGCGGGTATATATGTCTTTGGGATAGAAAAAAAACTGGGCAATTTAAATGGTTTTTCTGTAGGTCGATTCCAGTTAAATATTTTTTGTTGGTCGCTATCATAATTAATATTATTAAATATTATGGTTGCCATTTTATTCAATGCGCTTCTAGCACACCAACTGGGGGTCATATAACCAATAATAGTAAACATAAGCTCGGGAGGTAACGCTAATAAACTCGCCTCCTGACCTCTTCCCTGAGCCAAAACACTCAAGGTTAGTGCTAGTTTGCTAATTTTCGCTTTATAATTTGCAGCTGTTTTTTGATCAAGACGTTTACGTGTAATGAACGTAAAAGCATTGCCTTGTACGTTTATAGCATCCAAGTCGTTATTTTCAATAAAGGCTTTTATTCCATTATCAGAAATATGATTGTGGCTTACATTTAATTCACTGACCCGAAGCGCTTTTGCCAGCAAGTAAGCTCCTTCATCGCCGAATAAATTATTTGCGAGATTTAATCGTACTAAATGGGTATTAGAAACCAGAGCCTCTAATAACATTTTTATATCAGCCCCAGTGAGTTGCTGATTACTCAGGTCTAAGGTGCTTAAGTTGCTCGCATTGCGAGTCAGATTTTGCAATATTTCATGATTAATGGGCATGCCAATCCTTTTTTCAAAATAGTAATAAACGGGTCAGATTATACAATATTTGCTCATAAGTTCTATAATTATCTATTATGTATTAAATGTGAAAATAATATGTTTAAGAAGCTATTCCAAAAGCCACCCCAAAAGGTCTCCCCAAAAAATACCAATCAGGATGTAGTGATTAAGCCTACTCTTATACAACAAAAAGAACTAATGGGTCAAAACTTACCCTTACTTAATGACATTCAAATCCAGATGATTATAAAAAATATAAAACAATGTTCCAGTCCACCACCCTTTTGCTTAAAAAGTACAGACGATGTGCCATTCAGAACATTATATGATGGTGCCAATATATATGTTTTATCGGAAATTGTTTTGGGTGAGGGCGGGGAAGGAGTCATGATGGCTGGGTTACAGATTGACGAAAAAGGTATGTCCAATTGGCTTGCCATTAAAGAATGTTTTCCTGGCCGCGATCTGCGGGACATGATTATACTATTTGTCACTGACGATGATAAGTTTTTGGAAAATTATGAACATATGATGCGTATTATGTATCTTGAAAAATATCCGGACGCAGATTACGACGAACTAAATCAAGATGAATTAGTTGAGTTTTTTAAAAAACGATTAGCAACAGAGATAATTCCTCAAACCAAAGAGCGCTCCTTACAAGATGCTTTGAAGAACCAAGCCATACTTGAACATTTGGGCATTCCGGCAACAGCTTTTGCTACGGATTTGTTAGTTTATTCCACTATGCCATTGCTGCGTGGTTCGGATTTAGTGATGCTCACTGGGGCAAAAGAGTCAAATCCAACTGCAATTTTTGAAGAAATTAAGAATTCGGTTGAGACAAATCCGGATGCTCCTCTCCAATGGGGATCTTTTGTAGCGGGTTATGCGCAGGTCATCGATAACATCATGGAGCAAGTAGCAGAACTCCATAGGAAAAATTATCTCCACCGCGACATTAAGCCACAAAATTTTATGCTTACGGATACTGCGAAGGTACAATTAATAGACTTTGGTTCGGCAGTTAAGATGCATGAAGGCGTCTACACTGCTAATGATGCAAAGTTTGGTACACCCGGCTATATTTCTCCTCAACAAGCAGAGGTTGTAGAATTCCATCCTACCGATGATTATAATTTTACTCGAGCAGATGATATTTACAGTCTAGGGGTCACCCTCCACGAATTGCATGCCCAACATCTGGTTGAAGCGATTTCGAACTTGTATCCAGATCTAAAGGAAAGGGTGGTTGGTATACAACACGCTCTAGCAGACTTAAAGGCACATGAACCTGAAACTCGCCTGCATGCAATGAGCTATTTAAATGAGCACTTCAAGCATCTTGTACAAGCCCTCGAAGTGAAACAAGGGTTGGTATTACAACATGATGATAATTATGAACGGTTAGTAGCGCACATTGACCGTTACCGGATCGCTTGTTATGAAAGTAACTGTCCAACGGATGATGTAAGTCTAATTATTGATGGTATAGAATTTTCGTCTAAGTTTGCCTATGATTTGTTAAGCGAGGATGTTAGCAGTGAAGATATTGCAAGTAATTTATTAACTATAAAACAAGAATGCCAAGCGAAGCCTGAAATTACGGTCACTGATGTTATCGCATCCATTACTCATCATAACCTAACCACATGATTTTAAAAGAACTATATTGAGCGAAGAGGTTTTCCCAATACCTTGGGTCGGAGCACAATTAGTCTAATTTAATACAATGATCATCATCCCAGAATACCTAGCCCAAACCCATTTGAGTAAGTGTTATAAATCTAATGTCTTTTAAACGTCAAACTCTGAAATTTAGTTTTGACTTAAGAGAAACTCAAAGAGGAAATACTTTCTGAACCATCTGATGATGAACAACGTAAAGAGTTTAATAAATCTATATAAAACGACATTAAAGTGTTCAGATCCGATTTAAAAAATTAAAAAAAGTTCATTTTCTTATTGTTAAATTATTCTTATTGTGCAATACTTCAACAAATTGTTCTCAAAAATGTTTTTTCTACATGAGTATTTTATTTTTTCAGGCTTTAAATCCAGCTTTTAACAACTTAGGAGTTAGTAGTGCTAATTCTGAGTTAGTTATTAGTAAAAAGCCACAAATTAAAACTCCAAATAGAAAAAATTATGAGCAGAACATAGATAACAGCATTATTCTTTCTTCTCGAGTAAGTCATTTATTTCAATTTCCATCTTCGGATGTTATTGATATTGTTAGAATAGCTACAACTCCTCCCGACCCACACACCTTCAAGTCTTTTCTCTAGTCTGAGATTAGTTGTTCTCAACTGGAATATATTCTGTTGAGAGTAACGTACATCACCTAAGACAGCATAGCTAGTGATCATTTTAAAGAGGTCGCTGTTTCTGCAAAGTCTCCGGCGTGTAACGTTCTCTCATATTGAAGATAAAAATAACAACTGTATCCATATCGTAGTAACAAGATTTAAATATACAGTAAGTTAGGTTGATAAGATGAAGATGCAATGTAATGTAAAAGGCGAACGATACCGTTATATGGGTCTCAATATTTTTTTAATATTCGATTAGTAATTCTTATTTATGCACCAAGCAATCAGAATTTTAACAAGTTCATTTGTTTGTAAACAGATTATTAACGGGTATTCATATGAAAGATAAAGAACAGAGAAATAAATTATTAAAGAAATGTATTGAGATTAAAAATTCAATTAATCAAAAAATTCCTTTGGCAGCGAATCGATATGAAGAGTTTGAACAGATTGATCGCAGCAAAATAAAAGCCTATGAACAGGACATAAGGGCAAGAACTCCTGAGGATCAGCAATTAGAATCATGTATGTACGAAATGGAATATCTTGAGGCTCATGATAAGAAGTACGAAGCGTATGAACGCTATGTAGAACAAAAGGAAATTGAGTGCCATATTTTTGAATTTATTAATGCGCGCTTCAGGGAGTTTTGTCTCGATGAGCAGGTAAAATCGCCGCACAATCTAAATAATAGTCAGAAGCAAAGTTTAAAACAAATTATCCTCAAACAATCTACGATTTTGTGTGAAAAAATTGCACGATCCCAAAAACTGCTTGGAAGAGGAAGCAGCACTGTTAACGTCACAGAAATGGATGACTACCTTGAACAACATGCTGATCAGTTCATCGAGATTTTATGCCAGGGCGAAGAATTAACGATTACCGATAAAGAATTAGCTTATCGGTTTAAAAAAATTGATGAACTTGTTGAACATCGAGATGCCTTTCAAAAGCAATTTAGACGGGAAAATGCTGTGCTTTTGCAAAAGGGGGGGGATAAAAAGGTAAGAGAAACAATTCAAAAATCAAAAATATTTGCAGAGGGTCAATATTTCGATAAACCGGGAATCAGTACGGGGTTTTGTGATGAACATACTTGCATTGCCCTTAAAAGATTATATGATGAATATTTAATTGATAGCGATACCATCGTTGAGAAAATTTCTATTTATTACTTTGATGATGATGGTAACCCTGCCGATGGCCACACGTTTTTGGTCATTGACCGAAATCCCGATAGTTCTCTCAATGACATCAGCCAATGGGGGGGGATCCTTTTAGACCCATGGAATGGACTAGCCTGTCTTACAGAGGATTATTCTTCCTTACCTTATTTTTATATTTCTTACCCAGAAGGGGCTACATGGGAGTCTATCCCTTTTACGGTTGAAGATTATCATCTGAGCTCTACGATCCATGATGCGAACAAATATTATCAGATGACAGGGAACGAAGACCTAGAAAAACGTAAACCACTGATGATGGAAGAACATCAATTGCATTCGTTGGATGAAGTTGGATTCGAAGAAACCAAAGCATTTCTTACTGAACTGATTAATAAATTACGTCCCCAGAATTTCGAAGATCCACTTGAAATTTTTATTACAACAACAGGCGATAAATTGGTAAATTCGCTGGCCGGATTTACTAAGCCCGCGATTGTCATTCACAGCGATTTTCTTAAGCAAATGCAAGATGGCGTTTATACTGTTGAAGAATTAGAGTTCGCTTTAGCCAACGAGTTACTTTACATTAAACATGAAGGTGTTGGAGTTTATTATGAGATTTCAGCCGATGAACAATTCAAACTCGATAAATTAACGATTGACCAATGCCATAATGTACAAGCAGCTATTAGTTACTTAAGAAAAAGCATTAACTTTCAGGAACAACATAAATGGGATGTGAGTGATGTCACACCTTTCTATTTGATTCATGATTATCGAGAAGTGGTATTAGCGGATTATCATCAACGTATTAAAAATTTGTTAACTTGGTTGGCTATCAAAGAAAATGAGCGCGATGAAAAAAAACAAACGTCTTTACCAGCTACCCTTTTAAATGCTGTTGCTCCGATTAGCCGAGATATTTTTTATAAAAAAGAATGTGATGCATGTGAAGATACCGTAGCAAAACTCAAATTTTTAAAGTCAAAATTAGCAGAGCTAACGGTTGAATTATTACCTTATGAGCTAACGTCTAAAATTGGAATTAAGGTCAGGGATTTCTGTTCGATTCTGTATGCGATGAATATTAATTTGAACGATGCAGAAGTGGAGAAAGCAGCGAACGAATTAATTGAACGGGCTTTTGAATTGCGAATCCCATCCTTTGAACGTGTTTATCTGGCTCTTGTTCATCAACATTTTACGAGTCGAACTTATTTAGCTGAGCACGTCCGGGTACCTCCATTTGGACTTTTTAAGGCCATAAACAATGCAATTGATGCGTTTGTCAAAGCAAAAAGTTTTAAAGAAGCAAAAGAGACGGCCGAGACCTTAAAAGCGTTACAAGAAAAATACATAGGTCATTTTAACCTGTCGCGTGGCCGGGCAAGAGCTCATACCTATCAATTTGAGCAAGTGCATCAGCGCATGCCTGTCGGAAATGAGCGATTTTTTGGTTCAATTATCGGCGAGCACATTAACTGGAATACTTTTGCACCACAGGATGATGTAACTGAGGTACCTTGGTCGAGTCATCTTGAATGGGCACAAAAAGATGAAAGCTCTATTATTGCTGAGACATTATGGCGCCTTGGTGTGACTAGCGATCAAAACTTATGGTCTTTATTACCTGAAAAAAAACTATTGTCTTTCGTCATTAATTATTCTGATTACAAACCAATGACTAAATTACCTCTACAGTATGCTGCATATGGTAGTAATGATTATTTTGAAACTGTATTGGAGTTTTTATCTGAGAATGTAATCCAGAAATTTAACGTCAACTTCGAAATGTTTTTTAGTGAAGAGTCTTTTGAAAATAAATTTAAGCAGTATTATGATTTGAATTGGCCTGTATTAATCAAACCTTCAGAATATCAGGCTCGCAATATTGACAACCTAGCCATTCAATTTTTGCTTTCTGAGTTTACCAATATAGCCATGACTGGGACACCAGAAGAGAAAGCCGTTGTGAAAAGCTTTTTCCTAGGACGAGAAGATAAGCGAGATCTGGAGCACCTACAACTGATTTCAAATGAAGTAAAATCAACGTTACATTATAACACTCCCTATGTTCAATTTTTTATTAATCAGCAATTTCAGGACAAAAAATTTGATTTATTTGCCACAGAAGAACAACTGAAATTACTGGATACCATCTCAATGTATCTTTATGAAATTCCGCCTCAGGCGTATATTCATATTTTTCGCTTGCCTTTTGATACACTTAGTCTTGATTGTTTGGAACAGCTACTCACTTTAGTTAAAGATCAAGAACGGCTCCTGTCCCATTCTATTGCAGTCGGCTTTTTTAAGGAACATCTAAAGCAATACGGAAATTATGAGGTGTTGACCAAAGAGACAATAACCTTACTAAAACTTGCTGGCCAGTTTATGCATAATCCTGTGGACCGTGCCGACCTATTTAAATCATTTCTCTGGAGTTTACCTCAAGAAGCCAGTGGAACAAGCCATTTAACACCTAATGATTTAATCCTTATCTATCGTACGTTTGATTCACAACTGATATTTCCCTCCCCCGAAGTACAAGAACATTTTTCTCGGCTGGTTATCGAGCGGATCAAAGGAATTTCAGAACGCGATGAGCGTATCCAAGCATTGGAAGAGCTTCTCTTCGTGGAGAATTCAATCAGTCTTCCGATTAGTGATATTACTTTGCGTAATGAAGCCATTGCACAGTTAGTTCAAGATCTAAGAGATAAATATGGACAGGATGACCAATCTCAGGAATATAAAGAAAAGATACTAGCCGTGATTAATCGTCTGTATAAAAATATGGCAAAACGAGATGTCACATTAATGCTTTCGAGATTGGCTAATGCCATTGAATCACAGTGGGAAGTGACTGAGCATTTAGGGATTTTGTTAGAGCCAGATAAATATTTATCGACGAATCAACAGGAAAAAATCGACTTTTCTATTAGTAGCCTGGCCGCAGCCTCTCGGAAACTAAGTGAAGACAAGAACGACATAAGGGAATTTTTGGAATTTATTTCTTCTCCGATTAGTCGTCAAACAACCGATAAATTTTCCAGTTATTTATTAACCCATCATAAAATAAACGGTCTGGCAAAACGGTTAGGCTACAGTGACAATTTAGCAGAAATTGAGAAGGACAAGCCAGGAACTATTGCGTTAATGTTAAGAACTCTTTACGCGCAGTTCTGGGATGTAAGTCTGGAAGAGCGAGCGGTTATTGTGGATCACTTGCTTATTCCTGCCAATAAAGTAAAAACTGCAGATGAGATGGAAGACGCATACGAAGAAGCCTTTTCCTACGTTGTTCATAAATTGTTCCCGCATGCCGAAACAGATAAAGAGGAAAATTTTGCTTACGCTTTGCTGAAAGCTTACCTAGAGACGGCGGATAAATACATTCGCAGCCATTTATTAGCAGGCATGTTAGTAGCCACCAACCAGTCGACTGGGACTGGGCAATCATCTAGCGCGGGTAAAAAGTTGGCCATGTTATGTGAACATATGGGTCCTGCCTATGTCAAACTGGCTCAGGCAGTTCATAGTCATCCGAATACCCCTGAACATATCCGCCGCGATCTGGATCACTTGAAGGGACGAGCGAATCCACCTCACCGTTGGCAATTATGGCGGCTCTTGCGCGAAGTGGTGTCTCGTGACGATCGCAAAATGATTAAACGTGTTGGAGCTCTTTTAGGCTCGGCCTCCTATAACTTAGCTCTGGAAGTAGAGCTAGAAGATGGACAGGACGTGGTGCTATTGATGTTGCGTGAGCATGCAGCAAAAAATGCGCAAGAAGGTTTTAGGCATTTGCAAAAGACCATTGAGGCTTGCTCGCACGCTGATATGAAACCTATTCGCGAGAGTATTTTATCGATCATCAGTGAGGCCCAAGAACTGTCGAAAATTGAAATGGACAGAAAGTTAAGTGAGCAGCAAAATCAAATTGCAGCCAAACTTTACGCTCGTTCCATCACTGTGAACGTTGATGATAAACCCTATACTTTTACCCTAAATCCGGCTCATTTGATTAAAAGTGGTGAAGGCTATCGATTCATTCAACGTGTTTATGGAACCGAATTTAATGAACTTCCTAACCAGACACCGGAAGACAAGGCAATTCGCCGAGCCATTGCTAAAGCAGTCATCACAGTAGAGCTCATTAACATTCTTCAGGGGGGGTGTTTTGATTCCGACCGACATGGTAATCAATTGCGCCATCAGAACCATCAGCTGGGGTTGTATGATTTTGGTGAAATGTCTTTGCAACCGCCAAGTGACGTGGAGTTAAAACAATTAGCGAACGTTCTATCGGATATTCCCAAAGCGGCTATAAAAAATAGGCTGTTTAATACCAACTTTGATCTGTTGTTAACAGAGCATATTCGAAAAGCGCTTAAAGCGGGTGAACCAACCAGTTATTTAATGCGAGTACGTAAAGGACTTTTGGCATTACGAGACTTCCAAAAAGAATTATCGTCTCAAGAACTAATGGATGTGTTAAAACAGGTTAATACCAGTGAAGCCATTCATAAAAAAATCAAATCACAGGTGGCCAATACCATTCGCATAGCTGGATACATGGAAGATATTAGTCAGACTTATCAGCATTTTGTTAACAAGGCAGTTTTTTTCAAGAGAAAGGTTGATTCAATATTTCACGGGTGTTCCTCTCATCAAGTGGCGCCTAAAGATAGAGGATCATCTGGCAATGATAATCAAAGTTTTTTTTGCCTTGGCAATTCAAAATAGAAACCGACTCCTTGAGGTGGAATGCAGAAATTCTACCTCAGCAATTCAATTCTTAAGGAGAATACCGCTGTGTATGCTACTCAAACTGTACGTGACATTTATTTAACTGCATTATCCAATAATGATACTAGCACTGTAGCTCATTGCTTAACTGTTAAGAGAGTTTCCCCTAATATCCGAGATAAAGATCTGAATACAGGCTTACATTATGCCGTAAAGGTGCAAAATAAAGATTTACTAAAATTATTATTAAAATATAACGCTGATGTTAGTCTTAAAAATAAAAAGGGCTTAACTGCTATCCAGGTAGCGGCATTTAATGAAAGTTACGAATGTTTATCCATAATTGCTGATTTTTGTTTGGTAAATAACAATCTGAAATTAGAGACCGCTGATAAGAATTTATTAGAAGCGTTCCGTTCTTCTCAAAACGAATCGGTGACACATCCATTCATCGAGGCTGTGAAGAGGGGGGAGCTTACCCAAGTAAGAAAATGTCTTGAATCAGGTACCTCTATCGACATGATCATTGATAGTGAGTCGAGCACCGCACTGCATCAGGCGGTAAAACAACAAGATAAAAAATTAATTGCGTTACTACTACAATATGGACCTAATCTAAATCTTGCTGATAAAAAGCAGAGAATACCACTTCAATTGGCAGCAGAAATAGAGGCTTGGGAGTGTTATCAACTCATTGCGGATTATGGGAGCAAGCAGGAAGTAGCTAATAACAACGTAATGGAGATAGATAAACCCGAGATCTCGAAAAAAGTATCTCCAAGAGGGGCATATCAACAGGCGGTTCAGCAGGGTAATATTGTGGAAATTGCTCAACTATTAGCGGCTAATGTATCTGTTAATACAGTCGTTGATGCCCAATTTAATACTCTCCTGCATGTTGGCGTAAAAACCCAAAATTTAGAATTAATTCTGCTTGCCCTGCAAAATGGAGCTGCTTTAAATCGTAAAAATAAGCAAGGTAAAACCCCTTTAGATTTGGCCTTGGAGAATAGAGCCTGGAGCTGTATTAAAACAATTGTCGAAAATTCTCCTGTACATAGTGCACCTCTTGATGCTGCGCTACTTGCTGCCTTACGTTTCCATCAGGTTGAGGTGGTTCAGGTTTTGGTGAATGCTGGTGCCTCAATGAGATATTTTACTACCCTTGTAGGTAAACTTTATTTTGAAAAACTTGTGGCCAACAAGCAGGATGAAATGCTCGCCGCTTTATCCGTATCTCCCGTGATTCAAGAATTAATGTACTTAGTTGCAATCAGTAATAACGACATTTTCGTTGTTGCAGGTGCTTTATCACGAAATGAATTTTCCGTGGATGCTTTATTGGGTCCCAATAAGGAGACCGGATTGCATATTGCCATTACTAAGAAAAGGGAGGATATGGTTAGATTATTTTTAGATAACCATATTCAGCTTAATACTCGAGACATTAATCAATTAACAGCCATTGAGTTAGCCTTGAAGTTACAATCCTGGGATCTTATTAAAATTATTTTGGAAAAACGACCACTTGATAAAAGTAACATGGCTCAATATCAATTAGTTCTTATGCACGCTTTAAAAACTAATCAACCAGTTATAGTGATGCTATTACTTCAACAAGGCATGGAAGTACTTCCCAGCTATTTTAATACCGATGAAGGCGTCCAAGATTACCAACGAATGGTTGTGAATCAATGGAATGACATGATTCAGGTTTTATTAATAGGGAGTAAAGAATTTCGAATGAAATATGGTGTTTTACCTAATCAGGTGAAAGACTATTTTGAAGAAATTATTATGGGTGAAGAGCTAACAAACCCCGTCATCACCCAGCAAGGAACCACCTATAACGCCCAAGATATTCAAAAGCTAGCTCATGATCCAATTACCAGAGCACCATTGCAGCAGGGTGAATTGGTTCCGAATCGAATCGTCTATGAGTTGTTGGCTTATTATAAACATCCTAATGTTAATTTAAGGGAAGTACCCCCTTGTTTAATATGCCCCGAAACCAAGGAGGTTTATAAAGAACCCGTTGTTACTGGGGATGGATTTACGTACGAAAAAGCATGGATTATTGATTATTTGCAAAAAAACAATAATAAAACTCCTGGTGGTTATCCCCAGTTTAATAGGCCTTTATATAAGAATCGCCTTGTTAAACAGTTAGTTGAGGAAAAGTATTCCCTTGAGAAAATGATGGAAGAAAAAAATAGGGAAAATTACAAAAAAGCATTTGCAGAGAGAAATTTAAAAGCAATGGAAGAATCTTTAAAGGCAAGAGTTTCTCCAAATACTCCCCTTGATGCCAATGCTAATACAGGATTACATAAAGCGGTGGAAGAGGGGAATATGGAGTTAATCCAACTTCTGCTCGATTATGGAGCCAGTTTGACGATGTTGAATAAATCGGGTTTGTCACCCATGAAATTGGCAGTTACTTGTAAAGCCTGGAACTGTATTAAGACAATTGCAGTTCTTCATCCCAATGATAAAACCATGCTTTCTCAATATGATATTCCCTTGATCCATGCATTACAGGCTGAGCAAATTGAAGTAGCTCGAGCTCTGTTAAAAGCTGGCGCGCCGATGTCTTATTTTACACTTGAAGAGGGGCAGGAGTATTTCAAAAAACTAATTGAGACGGAGCAAAAGGAAATTCTTACCCTTTTAATCACCGAAGGAAGACAGGACGTTATTAATCTTTTGCTATTTAAATGTGGTAAGTTGGCTTCTGAAGTTGAAGAACTGTTTGAAGACTCAATATCACTTACCTCCATTGAAGAGCCTATTATTGTTCCTACGGGTATTACTTACGATATACAAACAGCAACTACCTTAAAAATGGACCCTTTATCACGACTGCCATTAACAAAGGAAGATTTAATTCCCAATCTATTGGTGAAGGATTTATTAATCCATTACAAACGGCCGGGGGTGATTGTTTCTCAACTACCCCCATGTTTGATTTGTAAACAAACGAATGAACTATTTAAAAACCCTGTTGTTGCGGTGGATGGTATAACATATGAAGAGGAATGGATTAAAAAATATTTAGCTGATCATGATGGAATGACACCACCAGCAGAGGGGGCACCTATGGGGCTTAAACAAACAAAAAATCTTTACTCCAATATTTTAGTCAAAAAGTTGATTGAAGAGAATTATGAAAATGATATTCAAAAATCATCAGTAAAAAAGATGAGCTTCTCAGGAAAGTCTAATCTGGTCTTATTTGGTAATAGAGAAGAGAAAAAAGAGCCACCCCAATTAGATAATTATATGGAATATAATAATGGATTTTGATTAGTGCCCCGAAAATGGAGAAGAGCCAGAAAGTACCAGCTAATTATTTGATTTTAAAATGATAATTATGAAGCGCTCGGAGGGGGCTCCCTCTCCGAACACCTTGGTTCGAAGCCTGATGCTTCTTTTATAAATATCAATAAAATCAATATTAGTTGCATAAGACACGGGATTTCAGAAGAGCTTAAATCAACTCTATTGATGCTACTCCTAATAAGTTTGACGTAGACAATTAAATTGTTACAATTTAGTTCCGCCTGTGCTGTCTCTTAGCTGGGTTGATTAACTCATTCTAATAACTCCTTAATCAGTGCTGTATCTCTTTCTTTATTAGAGTTTTCTGATTTACAGAAAAGGGATAATACAAATGGCTCTATCCTACAAAAAAGCATTTCAATTATTTAGTGATTATTTTACCAAATCAGATCAAAAATTAGCAGCATGGCTTCTGCTTGGAGGCATTGTTTTTTCTATAATTACTCTTGTTGCATTGGCTGGCTGTATGCCCTGGGGATTTTTAGGATTTTGGACAGCACTAACAGCAAAAGAGCTCACCGGCTTACTTTTTTATAGTGGCATGATCGCTCTAGTTAGTGCAGCGATGGTTGGAGTAAACACTTTAATGGATTACTTAACCGATACATTGTCGATTAAATGGCGTTCTTGGTTAACAACAAAATATATTAATAAATACCTTTTTGGAGAAAAAAATTATTTGGACTTGTCACGTGTTTCATCTCACATTGACAGTCCTGAACAGCGTATTCAAGAAGACATTAAAAACTTTGTTGATCGTACACTTTCATTAAGCACCCAATTTCTCAGATCCACGCTAGCATTAACTCTCTTTATCGGCACCCTATGGCTCATTGGTGGCTCACTCACAGTGATAGTGTTTGGTACTAACATTATCATTCCTGGATACCTAGTATGGATCTCCTTATTTGTCGCATTCGCAAATAGTGTAATTACTCATATGCTAGGTAAATCTTTAGCAACGATTAATCAAAATGAAGAACGTTTAGAGGCTAAATTTAGAAAAGATTTAGAATTTATTCACAGCGAATCAGAAAATATTGCTCTTGAAACTGGAGAAAATTATCACCAAAAAATATTAGAAAAAGATTTAGAACAAATCTCAAAAAATGCGTTTCAGAAATTATGGGTTAAACTAAGAGTTAATATTTTTCAAATGAGTTATAACAACATTTCTGAGATACTACCTTATCTCTTTGCTGCACCGGCTTATTTCTCAGGATTAATTGATTTTAATCAAATCATGCAAATTGGGGTTGCCTTCACTGAAGTCAGTAGGGCTTTAAATTGGTTCGTTGATTCCTACACATCACTGAAAAAGTATCAAACGAGTATAGAGCGAATTATCAAATTAGAAGAGGAGCTCGATAATGAAGGTCATGAAATGAATCCAAAAGATATCCACATCTATGAATCTCAATCACAAAAATTAGCAGTTAAAAATTTAAATATTGCATATCCACGCTCTTCAAAGTCGGGTTACATGATGCGCAATTTAAATTTGGAATTTAAACCTGGAGAAAATACCTTAATCAAAGCTCCTTCAGGTTTTGGCAAAAGTACCTTTTTCAAGGCAGTTCGTAATACATGGGGGCATGGTAAAGGGGAAATTAGTATTCCCCAACATCAAAAAACTTATTTCTTACCTCAAAAACCATTAATTCCCCATGATTCATTAAAGGGCATACTTGCTTATCCCGATTCAGTCGACACCTATACTGAAAAGCAATATAAAAAGGTACTAATTGCTGTAGGTGGAAATATGGAACAATTTATTCCAGAGCTGGATAAAGAAGACACCTGGTCCAAAAGATTATCTCTTGGCCAGCAACAAAGAATTTCTTTTGCAAGAGCTCTATTAAAAAAACCGAATTGGCTCTTTTTAGATGAAGCCACCGCTTCACTGGATGAAAACAGTGAGGAGGATCTCTATACTCTTTTAAAGGATAAACTTCCTAAAACAACAGTAATCAGCATTGCACATCGCTCTACAGTAATGAAATTTCATCAGCGAGTCGTACAATTTGAAATACAGCCTAGAGAAACACAATCAGAAGAAACACAACAAAATAGCTTCGCGAGTTAAATGAATCATGCAACCTCTCTAGCCACCATAGATAAGGCTACTTGGTATAATAAGAGATGATTATCTACCTGTAAAAGTAAGTTGGGTAATTTTTACCCAACTTTGGGAAGTAAAATGCAAGTTCATGGATATAAGAGTTGTTGCGTTACAATTGCTGCAGCAGCTACAGCAGCAGCTTGCATAGTTTGACAGCTTGGAAGATGTTCATTAAAAAAATTATAATAACCACCATAATCAGCGGATAAAGTTTCTGTAACTTCATTATCATCTATCTCTAACGATTTGTCCTCATGCTGAGGAGATTCTGTGGCAAGGATAGAGTGATTTGGCGTTACAATGTTGTTCTTTTCTTGCGGTTGTAACTGTGTTTTCAACTGCTCCAATTTAAGTTGATTGAGTTGTTCTTTAGTGCGTTCAAATTCGACACTTATTTCAGTCAGTTGATTTTTTAATGTGATACGATAGACTTCAGCTGATTCACTGGGGAAAAATTCTTGATTCAGGGCCGCTTCTGCATCAATACATTGCTCTTTGGCCTGTCTTAAATTCTGGAGTTGAGGAACTGGATAAAACCAAGAAATTATCCAGTAACAGAATTGGGCAAGGACAGATGTATTGTTCCATTCGTTGTTTAGCTTAAGATAGTTTTGCGTAGCCAGATGGAACTCGGTAAGTTTTTTTGAGAAAGAATCAATCTTGTCATTTAATTGATCCTTTTGATTTTTAAATAAGTCAAATGAAAGTCCAAGCCTTTGTGTCTCATCAGTGGTCACTGACTCCTGAGGTTGTTGTGAGTCAATTACATTATTTGCTAATGGTTCTTGGTTAAAAGTTTTTGTTACTCTAGCAATGTACTCTTTAACTGATTCATCATTTGTTTTCAGTAATTGAGACTGATTAAGAGCAATATTATAACTTTGGCAATATGCTTTAATTTCCTTCAGCATTGCCTTTGATTGAAATCGTGTGGTAATTTTTTTGTCATTTACTCCACTAATCACCATATTTGAAAATGGCCAAATTATATTCCCTTCGTAAGTGACATTGTGATAATTGTGCAGATGTTGATAATAAATAATTGCGAAAATTAGACTTTCTGAGCTTGTTATCTTGGGCAAATAAAAGGTGTAGTTTTGTTTGGGGGCGTTAAATGATACCTGATATTCAAATAGCTTGGCTTTTTCATGCAATTGATTCACTACTTGTTTGATTTCGGTGGGGCCTAATTTCTCAATATCCACTCCGATTTCAATCAGTTTGTTCGCAGCAGCAAGTTGTTTTGAATACTCTTCATTTCCCGCTAATGTGGGAAGGCTATCAATACATTCTTTAAACGTTTCCCAATATTTTGTTATTGAAATCATATTAATCCCTAAAATGATTAGACTCTTTAACTGTAAATCGCTTACTTAAAAAAAGCCATCATGAGCCTCGAACGGATCAATGTGTATAATAAAAAGACGAAAGATAAGAGGACAAGTAGGTTATGTCGATATGTTATTAGACTAAATCTTTAATAATAAATGGCGCGCTCGGAGGGACTCGAACCCGACACTTTGGTTCGAAGCCAAGTTGATTGATAATTAACATTAATAAAATCAGTAAATTGCGGCCTTTTCATGCAAATTACCTTGTCTGGATTCCAGTTGAGCCGATTGCTTTTTCGAAAATGCCCTGTAGAATTCGATGGCTTACAAATGATGAAGTAAATCGATTGCTAAAACAATGCGGGCTGCTATCAGCCCAATTTTAGAATTTTATTTGTTAAATCCTGCAATATTTTAAATAATATAGGTTCAATTACGTCAGGTTTTGATTTTCGATCATGAATTTCATAATCAATATATCCTTGGATAATTTCTGGGGAAGATGCAAATTGATTCGCTTGTGAAGTTAAATTAACTAATGGACTATTTGAGGGAATCAATTGTCTGGTATTAAGGTATTCCAAGAACTGTTTATCTAACAATTTTTCATTTATAAGTGGGGTAAGGTGTTCCTGGATATCGTGTATATTTTGAATTAATAGGGAATGGGCTTGTTCTCGGGTTAACCCAAGTCGTGCATAATCGTCCACACCCTTACCATCATATAGACTCAATTTTTGAGAAGAACCAAAAAACGTTGACACTTGATTTACAACGCTAGATTGCTCCTCATTGTCAGACTCATCAGAAGGGAGAGCAAACAATTCTTGGTAAAAAGCGGACTCCAAAATATTTTTTTCTGGTCTGGTTTTTACTTTATCAAGATCTGCAAGAAGTAACTGCACCTGTTCTTCTTTTAATGGAATAATGAGTGAATCAGATGTTTCATCAGAAAAGTGGAAGGGGTTGATAATATCGGCGATTTCTGTA
The DNA here is from genome assembly GCF_977063405.2 of Legionella stuttgartensis. Lineage (NCBI taxonomy): Bacteria > Pseudomonadati > Pseudomonadota > Gammaproteobacteria > Legionellales > Legionellaceae > Legionella > Legionella stuttgartensis. The sequence goes on along the minus strand of NZ_CDRUHA020000093.1, from coordinate 75,129 downwards.
TTAGTGAATCCTAATCGTTGTAATTTTACATCCACTTCAGCTCTCGCATTTACATCCCAGTACTTAGATTGACGCTGAATTTCTAAAGAGTTTGATGACCAATTATAGCTAAATACAATGTTACTATTGGCATTCAAATAAGGAAGAAGTTCTATGATTTTAAATTCAGGATAATAAGAGTGACTTAATGACCTGATTAGCCTTTCATGTTGTCCATGAATTGCAAGAAAATCAAACTCCTTTTGCCATTGGTTTACTACCAGCATCTTAACCAATTGTAGGTATGCATCATGATGTCGTTCATCATAAAATTTTAGTGCTTCAATTAGGCGACCTTTCTCATTATGAAGGCTAGCTTCACTCGATATATCTGTTCGCCTGGCTGGATTTTGTTTAAAAAAAGCCAGCATATAATAAGTTATGAGGTCCCTGTGAGGATCAATTAACTTAAATTCTTCTAAGGTCTTAATCAGATGTTCTACATCTTCAAAATTAGACCAATTCTTTATAGCCCAAAAAACTAATTCCTCTAATCTGTTGTGCACTTCTTTGGGAGTATCTAAACTGATATTTTTTACAAGTTTAATAAGATTTCGATAAGCATCTTCAAAATCTCGGTTATAAAATTTTAAAGATTCGATGACTCTGTCTTCTCTATTTTTGGTAGATGAGATTGTTTTGCAGATAAGGCCAGAGTCATAAATTCTCGGCTGGTTCTGGTCTTGTTTAGATGCGTTTAAAAGATAATATAATTCCGGCTCAGTAATGCGATTAATTAGATTCAAGTTCTCTAATATGTGAATTATTAATGCAAAATTAGAAGAATTCATTTCATTTACGGCTGAATTAACTAACTCATCCCTTTTTTGAGGTGATGTATTATGAAATTTTTCATTCTTTATATGTTCTAGAACCTTTGTATTATCAAATACCCAATTTCCAAACCCAAATAGATTAGATAAATGAATTAAATTGTGTAAAACAGAACCTTCGTTTTTACTGTTTAACAGTAAATTTTTAATATAAAAATCGGAAAATTTTGACGACATAAAATGACCGGATAAATCAGAAAGATCAGGTTCAAAGGTGGAGTTCAACCACCTTGATGTCCCAAGAAAATGCTCATCTATTGTATAATACAACGATTTAATGTTTTCTTCTGGAAATAGATCATAAAAGTCTTGAAGCTTTTGAATTTGATTATGCCAAAATACCAGCCTAACCTTAGGCCTCTCTTTAATAATAAATTGTATGGTGTTTATTAATTCAGGTGTTAATGTTGTAAATGAAAGATCGATAATGCTGTCATCAGCAAGGTGTTTTACTAATTGTTGATTAAGGAGCAATGCATTAGGATTGTGGTATAAGGACAAATCAAGCGTATTATATTGTTTAAGTTTTTTTAACTTTTGTTTAATAAATTCTTCCTGAGTCATTCTTTTACATGAAAATAATTCACTCGCAGTAGTTGTCGAGAGCTCCATCCGGTATCCGACTTGCTTGGCAATATGTCTGTTAATTAACGGTTCACCAACACCACAACCCACTAAATAATCAGCAAAATCACTATTTGCAAAACCCTGTAATACCTTCAGTGCTTGAAAACCATCGGTTAATACAAGGCGTGTTAGCGAGCCCGATAACACCATAAAGGTTGGAGCATTCTTATCCAACACATGGACGCATTGATCAAGAACCTCTTGGAATTTCAGCAAATCTCCTTTAATAAATGTTCCTTTATCTGGATATTTAGATTGTGCTTGCTCAATATTAGACTCGTTAAAATCAAAGCCAACTAAGTGCACATCTGTTTCGTTAAATGCACTTGCTGCCGCATTAATGTACTTCCCATTGCCACAACCACCATCGATAATATTAATCGATTTCGGTGCTGTTTCTTTTGCTAGTATTCGTCTAATTTCGTTATTAATTTTTATATGTTCGGCATCATAGAATTCATCAACTTTATCAAGACGGGAAGCGTCTGAATTGTAAACAGTATCTACATTCGATTTAATCCAATCCACAGCAGGTGAAGATTTTCTTGAGTAAATACGATCCAGGTTGCATCCCTGAGCTTTGAATAACTCTTTAAGGGATAAACAATGTGCGGAATTAAGCGGTATGGGTAATTTGGTTTTATCCTTAAAGCTCAGTACAAGATATCCTTTAACACTTGGAATATCACTATCTTCAAATTCTAGCAAACGCATTTTTAGGAGAGATTTTTTTGTTCCATCAACCAGGAGTTCACATGGTTTATCTGAATCAGCTGAACATTTAGCTTGTGGTAAAATATACATATTGAAATTCAGGTAATAGGGAAATGAATATCTCCCTTTGGAAAACGAATTAATAAGGGACTGAACTTCAAACAATAGATTAGCTGATTCTTTTGATGAAGGCTCTATAGAGCTTTTAAGTGAATGTTCTTGTCCCATAATCAGTATCTCTTGCATTCCCGTTGAAATTTTATGAACAACTGGCAGAAAGCATTTATTAATAGGACCAAATAGGGTGCATATATTCAGAGCATTTACACCAATTTAGTTTGGAGTTTCTCATTAAAAAGTATAGAACAAACTCTGAATTTAAACGTACTGAGAGAAAGTATGGCGTGTTTGAGGAGTCCAATCTCCGACCCTTGGGTCGAAGCCAAGTGTAAGCCCTATATTGGGTAGAATACCTTCACGATATATTTATGGAAAATTGAATAAGACTCTTGCTAAATCCAATTTTCATTTGCAGTAAAGGCGATGGTTAGCCAACGTCTAGGCGTATCCTCTCCAATAGCCAACGCAATTTCATTACGAATTTCATCTAGGGTTTCAATGCTTGAAATTGGAAAATTCCTGGGTAGTACTATATGTATTTCAATAAATTGAGCACGTCCTATTTTTGCAACGTAGCTTGTATAGGTTTTGAAATTATGCTGTTTGATAAGCTCATCTAAAAAATCTCTTATTTTTTCGTCAAGATCCAGGGGAGCCATGCGAAATATGTCTCGCATGGCATCACGAACCGTAGCCATAGGCACAAAAATCAAACAAGCAGTAAGGATCGCTAAAATAAGTGGGTCAATGTAGGGAGTAAAATATCCATAGACCCCATTATGCAACAAAGCAGCGATGCCAAATGCCACTAGAAGAGAAGAGGAGATTAAAGCAGACATTAACCAACTTTGTATGTCTAATCGTAAGAATTCAGACTTAATTTTGCGGTTTTTTGTAACCAAATACAAATACATGCCCGTTGATAAAAAAAATACCAAAAGAGCAAACGCAAATGCTAAATCAAAATTAAGCTCATGCCCACCTGACATTAAGCTTCCAATTGCATTTATCATCGCATAAGCACAAAGCAGTATCAGGATGCTCCCATTGAAAACAAGTACCATGGGTTCGATATGCCAGTAACCATATTGAAAACTACGATTCCCCTTACTTGTTAAAAGACGGGCAACAAACAAGGCCAAGATTGACATAATGGTATCAACCATATTAAACATACCGTCAAAGACGATAGCCAATGAACCGGACAATAGCCCAAATAAAATACCTACTACGGCCAGAAGAAAGGTAACAGCTATTGATATTTTAAGTGCTCGGAGTTCATGAAGCTCCTCTTGTATTTTCATTGTGTGATTTTCTCGTATAAATTATATGATTTATCTCTGAATTATTACTTCAATAGAGCCTAATAAAGCCATCTTATAATATTAGTCCCTTAAAATGATAAATGCTTCTTTTCAATAATTGCGATGCTTGGCTGTGGTGGATGGCAACATAGGAATACATGATGCTGATATTAATTTTACCAATAAAGTTGCGTGTTAATCCAGTATCTTTGGAGTATGTGATTCCTGTTCGCCTTCTGACGATTTATCATAAATTTTATTTTCTTTAGTGAATACTTGTAATTTATGGCGCTCACGCACTGCTTCTGGTTCAGTGTTACATAATTTTGTTTCACTTACAAAAACAGTCTTGAATAATCCGTGCAATCTTAAACAATTACTAAGTTTCGGTAATACAGCAACTTTTCTGAAAACGACATAACTTTCACGATCACTTGGAATCTGCTCGTTATCGATTTGAATAAACCTGGGATCTTTTCTTATTTTTTTATTAAGGCTTGATCTATCGGAATCTCTTTGAATAATTGAACCCTGAAACTCTAGAGGATAGGACAAGGTACTTGGGTCAATATTATGTCTATTAGTGGCTATATTTATATTCATAGCATCATATAAGTTTACGGTCTCCTCTCTTTCTACTGCTTCTAAAGGAAGTGTTTCCACTAGCCTTGAAAGTGCTACGTTAACTACATCACCCGTTAAAAAATAACATTTTTTAAGGTAGATCATATTGGCGAGATTCAAAGCAATTAGACCTCCATCAGCAACATACAATGATAATACCCACATACAATGGGCCAGGAAGTTGTGCCAATTATCATCATTAGCATATTGTTGTTCTTCGTATGAGCCATCTGCTTTTTTATTATAGAGCTCAAAATTTCGATAGGGAGGAGAAGTAATTGCTAAATTAAACGATCCAATTTTATCAGGGTCGATTACGACTTCCTCGATTTTTTTAGGAATATGCTCTGATTTAAATTGCTCTTTACCCGATAATGGTTTAAATAATTGAGTCATTCGTTCATAAGGCTCAATCAAAGCTGGATTAGGATCAATACTTAAGTAGGAGTCAATTGATGGATGTGCTAAAGCCGCTATTTTACGTGCTCCCCATCCTCCACAGAGATCAAGAAATTGAATTCGTTCTGCTTTAAATTGATAATGTGTTTTTAACACTTCAATTACCTGCATTAAAACAGTTGGTGAATATTGAGAGCTTACAAATTGCCGAGTAAGTACTTGGTTAATTTCTTTAACTCCAATTGATCCAGCTTTAGAAACAGGTACCTTAGTGATATCAACTTTACCACAACGTTTACGAAATACTTCGCGTAATTTATAGGTCACCGGGGAAGAATTGGTCTCCCATACGCTATAAGCGGATTCTTTTTTACCACCGTATGTCGCTTTGTAACGTTCTATTTGGGTAAAATAATCAACTGCAAGTTTACCTGCTTTGTCATGTATTGAGCGTTGTACTGTAGAGTAAAGAGGGTAAGGACTATCATCAATATATCCTCTACTCACAAAATCTGCACCCTCTTGCATGAGTTGCTTGAAATCAAAAATTGCCTCTTCCTTACTAATAGGTACTTGAGGAAACCGCATCGGATTATCAGGATCAGCATAAATCTCTTTAACACATCTAAGAGCTAATATCTGGGAGTATAAATTATGAATAATTTCAGTAACATTACCAGCCGATTTAGACCCCGAATTAGCTTTTGCTTTATCTTTAGGTGAATTTATATCATTACCTTCTTGCACCTTAAAATAAGGTATTAAATCGTGATAAATTTCTTCTAACCCTTTTAGAAAAAAAGAGTAATTAATATTAAGCATCTCATCGCGTACAAATTGAGAATGGTCTGCTTCGAAGATATAATAATGAGCATGTCTGGATATTATATCTTTCACCTTAGCTTTATTTATTTCTACATTTATAACTAATTCCCAGGTGTTGCCAAGGTTTTTTATTTTTGCATCATAATATTCAAGGGCAGGTATTTCCTTGAGTAAACTAATGACATTTTCATTTAAAAATGACTCCAATGAAAGGCCAGGCCGGTTGTCCTGTTTGGGGCGCTTTTTAGCAGGAGTCAATGCTCGGCTACCAGGGGTGTGATTAGCTTGTAGTGGTTTTTGTCGCTTTCGAGCGCTACTCGTAGTTGTGGTATGAGCCGTACTGATTCCTGGTAATTGTGTATTGGTCAATGCCGGAAGAGTGAGCTCTTGTCTTTTACGCTTTCTGGTGGCTGAAGAATATGCTAAAGGGGGAAGAGCATCACTAATAGAGTCTCTTTCTTTTCTACTGTTTTGCGACTGGTAAGAGTTAGTTTGAAATATCTCTCCCTTTTGGAGGGGACGAATAGGACTGATTTCATTATCTGGAGGGCTTTGAACAGTATCCTCATTTTCTCCAGGATAAATCTTATCTCGCTCATCAAATTGCACGGTATAATGATCATCATCTTCAAATCGTTCTTCTTCCGATTCATCTATAATTAACATCCCCAAAGTATCTTCCTCTTCCTCTTCCTCCTGGTTCGTATGGTAGGATGAACTATTAATTATGGAGCCTGTTGACGATGGAATATATGCTGTCGCTCTTTTTTCCTCATCGAGCAATGGTTCAATTATTGGCAAATCGAAGGTGGGATGATAAGGAACGGTTTTTGGAACATATGGTTCTATTCTTGGTAAATAAGGTGCGGGTGGTTGTACTGAATGAGTATGAGAAACTAATCTTGTTGAGGCAGCATTTTGTTTTTCTAATTGGTTCAGGAGGTGTTTTTTAAAACATAAACCTCTCCAATAATTAAGAATAATTAAATTATGTATTCCATCAAATGTGTTCTCTGCAAACGGATATCTATAACGCGAGTTGCTATCAGATAATGGTTCCAATTGATGCTTTTGCTCAAAACTCAATCGTTCTATAACAGCTTTATTTCTAACAAAAAAATTATCTAAAGCACTCACAGCTCCAGCGTAATAATCACTATTTATTTCTTTACATTGAAATTTAATTGTATAAGGATCATTTTTTATTCTTGTTTTCTTAAAATGAGGCAGAAGTTGATAAGCCATTGCATCTCGTCCCTTCTTTAAGGCAAGTTCTCTCTCTTTTTTTTCGTTCATAATTTGATTCTTACGTTACTATTTTAAAACCTAATAAGTAATTAATTTTTATAAATATTAGTTTTTTTTTACTTTATTTGCGTTCATTTTATTCATAGTGCTCGTTTTGGAGAATCACTAATTTTGGAAATATTTTATTTCCAAAAAATAAACACACACTTTACGTTGTGTTCATATCTGCATCAATTAAAGCGGAGATCATTACAGAATGGTTATGATTAATAAATTATGACTCATCGATAGAAGCCTTCAATTCTATTTTTTAATATTTATTTATCAATAGATTGCGATGAATCAAAATTGCTAAAACGGTCATTCACTGCCACCGTTATGCCACATTGTATGTCAAAGATTTTAACAGATAGTATGCTTTCAGGATCGGAAGTTTTCTCGGGTTTCATCTTGTTCTACAAAAGATTTAAATAACCCGTGTATTGCATTAATGGACTATGAAACGAATGACTACTGCACTTAAAGAGCAGTTGAGAATGCTGGGTACCAATTTTGGTACCCTATTTAAAATGTAATCTTTGTAATCGCTTTATTCTATGAATTAGTTACTCACTACTTCTATTTACCCCCGGCTAAAAACTGCTTTAACCGGACAGTTTTGTCGTTTCTTGTTGATGTTGTTGTTCTTCTTGTTTTTTCTTTCTTATTTGTTTAAATAGATTGGTCTTATCTACAAATACTGGTACCACTTCTGTTTTCATCTTTGAGGCAACCCTAGTCGATTCTTGCTCCGGTGCTGCGAAAAATGTAATCCCTTTTTTAATGAACTCTTCACATCTAGTTGAGAACAGATTAAGAAAATTCTGGTTTTTTTCTCGTGTTGCTATCTGTCGGGCATTATTTCCATCATTATCGACAGTCTCAGTTTGGACCTGACGTCCTTTGAGTAATTTCATTATTTCCAGTGCTGCCGGGTCGCTTCGTTGGGCCAGTAAATGTAATGTTGTTTCTCCCTTAGTATTTTTAGCATTAATATCTGCACCTTTTTCAATTAGAAACTTAGCCATGTGTAAACTTGTCTCTTGCTCTTCTTGAGAATCGCTAGATTTTGCGTAGAGTATCGCTAAATGTAAAGGGGGATAACCGCCACTCATTTTATTAATATTTTCCGCTAACGCTTCTGCGTTACGTCTTTGACTCCAGATATCAATTTCGCCTCGTTTAATGTCTTGATGTAAAGGGGTGTCCTGTTCACTGGAGTGCCATTGGTATTTCTCAGCATCTCTGCGGGATTTTAATTGAACTTCCATAGACGCTATATCTTCCTTTAATATCTCAATTAATCCCATCATCTCTAGTTGTAGTTTAACTACTTCCTGAGATGTTAGGGGGCGTATAATCCTATTCTCCGTTTTGTGTTTAGTCTCCTGCATCTCATTAAAAACTTTATCGGCGTTTTCTCGAACTCTTTTGTTGATCAGCTCCAGTTTACCTATCTCTACTTTTTTTATTTTAAGCGCTAATATTAGAGACTTATGTTTTGGTAATAATTGTTGTATTACTAAGCGCATTTCAAACATTATTTTCAGTGACTTGAGTTGGACTGAATCTTGTTTACGTGCTTTTTCTTCTACGGCTTTATAAATTTTTGCCTCTTTAACGTCGTCATTTCTTTTACCTGCCAGACTCCCTAAAACCCCCATAAGAGAACCATTTTCTTCTTGAAAAGACTCTGTGGCTAATGTGAGTGCAGATTTATTGCTTCTGTCTTTAATATAGACATCTGCATATTGACAAACCTCTTTAACTGCTTTTTCTTCCTTATTATTAATTAAAACATGTAAAAGATTATTCCCATTTTTATCTTTGGCATTGGCTAAGCGCGATTTAACCTGTAATGGGGCTGATTTTATTTCTCCTATCAATGCATCTCTTACTCTTTTATCATTAAAATCCATTGAACCAATATCTTTTATTTTGTTTTGAACGCTTACTTCCCTTTCTCTTGCTAACCTTTCCTTTTCTAATCTTTCTTTTGCTAATATTTCTTGCGTGTTAGGTTCATCATTATCTTCTGCCAACTCCGCATTGCCATCTACTGTCGAAGTTTTCTCTGCCAATTCTGATGAGCCTAGCGCCTTCTGGGTTGGAGAGGTTATTAATCCCTCTTTGACGAATATGGGATATATTTCCTTATTCTCTATAGACGATATTTCCGCCAGAAACTGTTTTCCTTTTTCTGTTGCAAAAGTTTGTTTGTCAACATTGGCTCCAGAAAGAATCAGTAATCGAACTGCATGAAGATGATCATTCTCTAATGCTAATTGCAGTGGTGTCTTACCCTCGGCATTTTCCTTATTAATCGGGTTACTTACAAAAAAATCAATTGGATTACTCACAAATTGGCTCAATAAGCTTTTATCCTGGTTGGTTAATTCTTTAATTCGATGAATATCTCCATTCTTCGCAGCCAGGTGAAAAATATTATTTCCAGCATGATCCTGTTTACTTAAATCAAATCGAGCTCCTTCTTCCTTTAACCTTTGAATAATGAGTTCAAAACTGTTTCTTTTCTCTCTTTTATTAGGTTCTTCAGCCTCGGAGTATTTTTTATAGGCGATGAACAACAGATTATTAAATTGAACAGTAGCTTGAGTGTGAGCATTTCTACGTATTAAATCATCTATTAATAAATTCACAACCATTACTTTTCCCTGGAAAACGGCTGAGTCTAAAGGGGTATACCCGGAAGTGTTAGGAAGATTCCACTCCAAATTTTTAGTTTTTAAATCACTGAGTAATAGGTCAACTATCCCAAGATTTCCTTTTGAAACAGCTATATGTAAAGGGGTATTCCCTTTATGATTTTTAAAATTACTATTCTGATCCTTAAGATTATCCAACAACAACTTAACTATTTCAGGTTTGTTCCCTAAAGCGGCAAAATGTAAGGGGGTATTACCGTCTTTATTTTTAGAGTGCCATAGCTCGTTGTTGCTTAACAACAATTTTGCAGTTCCAACTTCCCCTTTATGAGCGGCAAAATGTAGCGCATTATTACCGTTAGAGTTGGGGGCATTAAGATGAGTACAGTGTTCTATAATTAGTTTAATTTGGTCTAGATTACCTGTTTCAGCACTTGATTGGAGGTGTAGAAGAAATTTCTTGTTTCCCATTTGAGTAAGATCAATACCTTCTTTTTCCTTCCCATGTGCTTCAATGAGCAGCTCTGTGAATGTTCTTACTTTGTCACTTTCTAACAAGACTATTTTTTTCTGAGTTTCACTTACTCTCCTGGTAAAATCTTCTACAACGGTTTCTGTTCTTTCTAACTCATCTCCAAGTGTTTCCCTTTCCTTTGTATGCTCAGATATTTGCTCAAGAACTTTCACATATTGAGTTTCTTCTATAAAAATAAGATCAGGAATATACTGGCGCAATGAATCATTTTGCTGCTGCAAATTTTTCAACCCACTATATGCACCTTGCAGAGAAATAAAATCTGTGATTGGAGCTTCACTAGAGGCAATTTCTTTTGCTTCTTTTTTTATTGCTTGCAAACTAGATTCTAGATTGCCTAGTTTTTTATTTGTATCTAAAAGAGTTTCTCTTTCCGTTTGACAGGCTTTTAACCGATCACCAAAAAACCAGCGGATAATGGGTAATCCATACCAAAAGATAGAAGTACCCAGACTATCTATCTTCTCCCTATTACTCTTGGAAACTAACTGGATAGTGCTCGCTTTACTGTCTATTGCAGAGATTTGATTTTGTAGAGATGATTTTAAATCCTTCCAATTTTCATCTTGCTTCGTTGATAAACGCTTTATCTCTTCCTCACAAGTTTCCACTTTTTTTTCTATTTCTTGTTGTTCACTTTTTGCAGATTCGCTCTCTTTAAGTAAACTAGCCTGAGCTACTTTGGTTTTCTCAATGCTTGAATTGACTTGTTGACTCAAATTCTCCAAATGTTTTCTTAAATGCAGTAAAGTATCTTGCATCTGGAATCTCTGAGAGAGCTTAAGCAGTTCCTCTGAAAGCTTTGCTATTTTTTCCCTTTTTTCAGCTAGGTCCTTTGATGGGTCAAAAGAACGTAATACTTCTTTAAATTTACGCGCAGCTTCTTCAAAAGCTGCATTGACACCGTCTAACTCATCAAATATTTTTATAGCATCGTCTAAATCTTGCGAATTATCGAGTAAATTATTTTCTTTTAAAAAGTTAAGTCTTTCCTTGTGTTGTGCTTTTACAATTTCTAATTGGGCTAAGGCGTTTTCCTGAGCAGAATAAAATTCTCTATAATTTTGTTCAATTTCTTCATGTTTTTTATTTACTACCTTATTTTCGTTCTCTGCCTGCGAACTCAGGTGTGCAACTCGTTGAGAAAATTCTACAATGCGGCTATTTATCTGTTGATATCTTGACTGACTTAATTTCACCGCCTCTAAACTCTTATCGAGCAAGATTTCGCCTAATTTTTTAAAATTACTTAAGTCCTCTCCAGAATATATCTTCTCTGCTTCCTCAAAATATTTAAGGTGGACTTGCTCTTTTTGTTTTTCCTCTAATAAAAGTTTTTCAATATTTTTTAATTCTGCTTCAAGTTCCTGCACCTCTTTACCGTATTTTTTAAGGTTCTCTAAATTTATTCTGATATCCGCCGGTATTTCTATGTTTCTTATTTCCTTTTCAATTGCACTTATATTTTTATTATTACTTTCAACTTGTTCCTGGACTATATCTCCAATTTGCATCAACACTACGGGACGAGCTAATTTTTCCAAGCTGGAAAGATGATTGGCTGAATTTGCTTTTTTTAATTCCTTGATTAAAATCAGATAATTTTGTCGTAGAACAAGGGTTTTTTTTAAATCTATAGGTGAGACATTTTTTAATTTTTCAATCATTAAATCAAGGTAGTCGCCTTTTAAAGATTTATTTTTTGCCAGCAAACCCCGAGTAATGAGCGCACACGCACTCAGACTCATATTTATCAAAAGCGTAGATTTGAATTCCGATGTATCCCTTAGTTTTATTTGTTGGGACAAATTCCTCCTCATCTGTTGCAGTTGCTCAGTGTAAGCGGGACTATTACCAACATTCGATTGATAACCTTTCAATATCGTGTTTAATTTTTGGCAATATTCTCTGGAGGGATTGTTAAAGATTAAATAGCTACTCAAGAGCTCACCCATGAGTTTTACAATTGCATTTTTTTTATCCTCTCCCATCATTCCATTTAGATAAGCCAGGAGGAATTGAAGTTCCTCTTCTGGTGTTTCAAGTTTAGAGGAGTCTGCAATAACAGCATTAAACTCTTCTCGATTAGAATCATTTAAGACGCTTTGAAGTCGTTGTTCTACTATTTTACTAAACATAAATATAATCTCTAAATTGAGTCAATGAGGATAATTATTGTTCTAATTAAGGTGTAATTATACATTCAGTTTATTAAGTTAACATTAATAGGAAGTTTTTCTGATTTAAGGAGTGTGTCGGAAGTTTCTTGTTACCTAATGAAAGTACTTTCCTTTTTTTCGTTCATACATAGTTATGATTAATAATTTATGACTTATTCGTAGAAGCCTTCAGTTCTTATTGTCCAGTTCTGACTCGGTGCAGCGTTGATTCATATGGGTGGAATTTTGAAAATTACAGAGTTCGTGTTGAGGTCCTCTGCGGCTGATTATAGCTTCCTCCTTAAATGGAAATGAGCTAAATAGTCAGTGTCCCCGTAATTGGGAAAGAGCCATTAAATGGCGCGCTCGGAGGGACTCGAACCCTCGACACCTTGGTTCAGTTTTAAATTTGTTATAGAGCAATATCTTGTGATGCGTCAAATTCACAAATTACTTTACAGCGTAGTCTAGTCACAATTGAGATACGTTTGATTAAGCAGTTCTGAGTTGGTCGAATGGGTTCTAAAATCAAAAGTAATTCATTGATAATATTATTAAACATAGCAAACATTACACCAATGAATGTTAAAAAATTATCATTATTTCGAGCGTTGACTGTGCTTCTAATGCGTTGCAAAATATTTTCGAAATAAAAAAATGCCCATTCATTTAAAAGAGCTAAGATAAATATCTTCGAAATCCTCAGGGATTTCTTTTTTTGATTTTTTTTCTTTGTCTTTTCAATGCGGGTTTGCTAGAGCGCTAAGTCTTAATCTAATTGGTGGAGATATATCGATGGCAAAACAACGGTTTATATATTTTATTTTACACTTTATTTTGGTCTTCCCAGGATATAGTTTAAATCTAGACTCTCTTCTCCCTGATGAACAAAATACAGTACAAGTTTTTCATGATGCATCACCTAAAGTAGTTTATGTTCACAGATGGGCGACGGTAACTAACCCTTCACTTGAAAAAATGGAAGTTAAAGATGGAGCCGGTTCTGGAATTATTTGGGATAACAACGGGTATATTGTTACGAATTATCACGTTATTAAGGGAGCGGATAAGCTAGCAATTACGCTGGGAAAAATGACAGTCCCTGCAAAAGTGGTTGGAGCAGAGCCTCGTAAAGACATTGCTGTTTTAAAGATTGACTCACCGCAAGCCCTGGTTTTATTAAAGCAATTTACGCCATTTCAAATAGTGCATCTTAATGATCTCATTGTGGGCCAAAAAGCGATTGCAATTGGTAATCCTTATGGCTTGGATCATAGCTTATCTAAAGGAGTTATTTCTGCTTTGGGTAGGAAAGTTCCTGGGATCGGTGGGGTTACGATTCGGAACATGATTCAAACAGATACTCCAATTAATCCTGGTAACTCTGGCGGCCCGTTATTGAACAGTGCTGGGCAGTTAGTTGGCATGAACACAATGATTTACTCTACATCGGGTTCATCTGCTGGTATTGGTTTTGCTGTGCCAGCTGATGATATTGAACGTATCGTAACGCAAATTATTAAAAACGGGCGAGTGGTATTGTCTGGCATAGGTATTCAAAGTGCTCCATCTACGATTGCACGTCAATTGGGTATAAATAAAGGGATTTTGATTGCAGATGTTTTACCTAATACCCCTGCTGCTGAGGCACATTTAAGAGGTACTTATCGAGATGATTGGGGACGAATCGTAGTAGGTGATATTATCGTAGCACTTAATGGTCACCCAGTTCGTAACTATGATGCGTTATATAATATGCTTACGGAAATAAAAGTAGGGGATCAAGTCACTGTATCCATTGTGCGTGGTACTAAGCAAATGGACGTACAAATGAATACTATAGATATAGCGGGAGTTTAGGTGCTATAAAGTATCCATTTTTTACAGCTTGTTCACTCTCTTTTTCGTGTTATGCAGGGTATGATCGTTGGTGGGAAGCAAGAAAACTATGGGGCGAGGTTGGTTTCCCATACATGCTCTCTGTTATTAGCTGCTTATCGAATCTTTACGGGAATAACAGTTTTGTGCCAATTCAAAATTTAAGCAAGCCTTGATGCAACTTAGCGTAAATCAAGGCTCCGCTTGCTAATCTTAAGTCCAAAAATTACTTTGGATTAAGTCAAAATGACTCGGAGGACAGCTCATCCCTATTGCTCCCGAACTTGAAGGGTTAAAACTAGATAGAAATGAGAACAAACTCGATCGATTTTGAGCATTTGAAACTGGTTCACCCATTGCTTTATAGGGAGCAGGGTCAGGGTGGTACTCATCAATGTGCTGATAGAGCTCTTTTTTATCGTCAACATTAAAGATGTCTTGTAATTGTGATGGTCTAGGAAAAGCCCATAGTTTTTTCGGATAAGCCTGGTATTGTTCTTTAATCATTCGCGTCAGCTCATTTACACTATAGGACGAAATTAAGCCGTCCGCACGGAGTCCTTTCATTAACTCACGCATCATATGAAGCTCATGTCCCATAAATGGAGACCAATGATGTTGTCTTGGAATGAATATCAATTCAGGTTGTAAATCTTTATGAAACTTGGGAACCATTTGTGAGAAAAAGCCTGCATGCATTTTTTTCTGAATAAAATTTAATCCTTCATCTAATTGAGGAGCATAGGCAGCCAATATAATCGTCGCAGATTCAATATTTATTGCCTTGACACAATTAGAAGCATGCGCAACAACCGAACTTGGCAAAAGATTGGTATAATTTCCAGGAACTGGCTGCTCAGCAACAATTCGCACAGGAACTACTATGCCTGAAGACTGTTGCAATTTGTTTAATTCATTGCCAATTTCAAAGGTAGTAACTGCACCGCGGCTGTATCCAACCAAAGATATTTTATCAATTGGTTTCGTTGCGGATTCCTGAGTATTCCATTTAATCCCTACCTTAAGCTGCGTCAGATCTTTGGCACTTAAGAATAATTGCCCATTCTCGGTGCGAAAGACTGTTTTAGTAAATCGCGCAGCAAATTTGGAAAGATCAGGATCAGCTGTACTGTTGCAGACTTCAGGATGATCGCAACCATTTACAAAAACGGTTGTGACTTTATCGCTAACCTCTCTTAAGTAAGGAGCCGCGAGGTTTTCAAAGGAGGTTCCAGGGTTCCCTGTTCCGCAAAAATAGATTACGAGATGGGTAGTATCCGAACGAGTAGTATTATCAAAACGTGTTTGCATAAAATTGTCTCCAAATTATTAATTTGCATGAATAAGTTTGAAGGATAGACATGAAGGATAAATTAAAATCATTGTAAAAAAAGGAAATCACTCTATTCTTAGATGGAATAAGTCATATCTAAATAAGAAGAATTAAACTTACAAATTATAAGTCGATATTCCTTTTTTTATGATTTAAGTCAATTTAGGGTGTTGTATTAGGTTAAATAACTTAAATAATTTGTAACTTTATCGCTCATTTTTGTAGAACTGTTTTTTATTGATGCTAATATAATAAATTATTATATGCATCTATAGATGTTTTCTTAAGATGTTAGTTACACTAATAGCTTGAGCTCATATGAATAGCAACGAATTAAAATCTTTTTTAATGGTTTATGAGTATCGCTCTTTTTCACTTGCAGCAAAGCGTTTGTATGTTACTCAATCAGCGGTAAGCAAACGCATCAGTAATTTGGAGAATGAGTTCAAAGTCAAATTATTTGAAACGAGAGGGGGAATGATTTTTCCCACCATGGAAGGACAGTTACTCATACCGTATGCTCGGTTGCTTCTGCATACCATGTACAATGCTGCTGATAATTTAAGAAATCCCGAGCTTGAAGAAATACCGATATTTCTTGGTACTTCAACTTTTCCATCTTTAAAATTTTTGCCACTATTTATCGATTATTTGATTACAAATCAAATCAATTTCCCCAATTTGCACATTAAACAGATGACGAAGCAAGAGCTTATTCCGGGGTTACAAAATGGGTTGATTGATCTGGCTCTAACCACTGAAGATCTAATGGTTGATAGTGCAATTATAAGCAATCAACTTGATGAAGAGGATATTATCATTGTTGTATCACCTAAACATGAATTAGCAAATGAAAAAAACATTGATTTAAAGAAGCTTGCTCAATATCCGTGTATCTTGACTGAACGAGGGTTTTCCATTCGTGATAATTTAGAACGAATTTTTTCCAAGCATGAATTACCACTTCTAGTAGGTCATGAGCTATTTTCTTTAGATGCAATACAAAAATTGGTAAAAACAAGTTTAGGTTGGAGCGCATTGCCAAAGCAATATTGTGATGAGGGGTTGATAAATTTAGAAATAAACGATTACTCTGAAAAAATAAAATTGTGTTGGTACTGTCACAAGAATCGTGCCGACTCTAGAATAATACAGTATGTAGGAGAATTGTTGAAACAATCACTTCATTACATCCATTCTCAATAGGTCAGTTTATATTTTGCTTATTTGTTTGGTAATTTAGTCAAGTGCATGATGGCTTACATGATATAATATATGTTAGTAAAAAATAATAATAAATAACATTACTTACAAGTAAACTATTTTTGCACTAAAAACATCCGCTCATTTTTAAGGAGCCACTGTATATTGATTTAGACAAGACAATATTTGGCAAATATATTTTCCACTCAGTGTATTACACCTTTGCCTGCAGACGCTAATGCGAATCATTACAGGATGAATTTTAATGAAAATTATTAATCTTATTTTGCTTTGCTTTGTACTTGTATTTCGAGTACCACAAGCTTGTGGAACAACCGTACAGGAAGCAGCAAATATTACCCCACAGATACAGAATATTAAGGAAGGTAATTATATTATTCCTCAATACTTATTTAAAAATGGTCAAAGTTTAAAAAACCTTAAAATTCACTATGTTACTATGGGAACAGCAAAAAAGAATCGGCTAGGGGAGATTGAAAATGCAGTGTTATTCTTACATTGGACGGGGGGAAGTGGCAGCGAAATGTTTAAACGTTTCGAGAAAACACTTTTGGCTCCCGGACAGCCCTTTGATGCACAGAACTATTTTCTAATTTTTCCTGATAATATTGGCCAAGGACAATCAAGCAAACCAAGTGACGGCCTGCGCATGAAATTCCCGAATTATAGTTATCAAGACATGGTCGAATTACAACACCGATTAATCACGCAACATTTAAAAATATCACATCTAAAAATGATAGTTGGAACCTCAATGGGAGGTATGCACAGTTGGATGTGGAGTGAATTATATCCGCAATTAATGGATGGGATTATGGCGATAGTCTGTCTTCCTAAAGCAGTTGATGGACGAAATTTACTGTGGCGACAAATAGTGGTGGAAAGTATAAAAAAGGATCCTTCTTGGCAAAACGGAAGTTATAAAAGTTCTCCTTATGGAATCAAGGCAGTGTGGCCTTTCGTAGCGATGATGGTGGATGGAGTACCACATATGCAACATACCCTGTCTAATGCAAAACAAACGACCAATTACATTCACTCAGCAATGGATGGGAGTACAAAACAAGATGCTAATGACATTATTTACGTTATGGAAGCATCAAGAGACTATAATCCAGAGCCCCACTTATCGACTATACAAACCAAAGTATTTGCACTGGATTTCACGGATGATGCTTTGGATTCACCTGAATTTTATCGAATGCCTCAATTAATTAAAAAAGTAAAACAGGGTCAATGGATTCTGCAAAAAGGAACAGCTGACTCGCATGGCCATTTCACTCTGCTTTACCCGGAATTATGGGTAAATCAAGCAAAGCGTTTTGTGCAATGGATTAATCAGGGTCAAACGCCAAACTCTGTCGAGTAGCCACCCCGCATTGTTATTAGAGGGCTGAATCAAAAGGTTAAACCTCGAATACACCGAACGCCGCTGGGATCACCTTTATTGCCTTGGACTTGTGTGCTGATGTCGCCGGAAGGCTTTGTTGCTTAACGGCAGAAAACTCCAAAAACCTAAAGTGTCATGATTTTATTACTGCACTATAACATCAATATGACTCGATTATCAGTGAGCAGGGTGTAAAACTATCAGGTGGCCAGCAGCAACGTATTGCAATTGCAAGGGCTATTTTAAAAAAAAGCCCCGATTCTATTGTTTGATGAGGCAACTTCCGCATTAGATTCGGCCACAGAACTTGCAATACAGGAGGCATTGAATACTTTGTTGGTTGATAAGACCGCTTTAATGGTTAGATTCCTTTTTAAGAACAAAAAAACTTTATTTTGATTTTCCCAGGATATGGTTTAAATCTAGACTCTCCTCTTCCTGATGAACAAAATACAGTACAAGTTTTTCATGATGCATCACCTAAAGTAGTTGTGTTCACAGATGGGCGACGGCCAATTAATCCTGGTAACTCTGGCGGCCCCTTATTGAACAGTGCTGGGCAGTTAGTTGGCATATACAATGATTTACTCTCCATCGGGTTCATCTGCTGGTATTGGTTTTGCTGTGCCAGCTGATGATATTGAACGTATCGTAACGCAAATTATTAAAAACGGGCGAGTGGTATGTCTGGCATAGGTATTCAAAGTGCTCCATCTACGATTGCACGTCAATTAGGTATAACTAAAGGGATCTTGATTGCAGATGTTTTACCTAATACCCCAGCTGCTGAGGCGCATTTAAGAGCTACTTATCGAGATGATTGGGGACGAATCGTAGTAGGTGATATTATCGTAGCACTTAATGGTCAACCAGTTCGTAACTATGATGCGTTATATAATATGCTTACGGAAATAAAAGTAGGGGATCAAGTCACTGTTTCCATTGTACGTGGTACTAAGCAAATGGATGTACAAATGAATACTATAGATATAGCGGGAGTTTAGGCTGTAAACGTACCCATTTTTTACAGCTTGTACACTATCTCTAAAACCGACGAGAGATCCTCGGTTTCTATGGTTTGCTCCCTAAAGGGCTATAGTCCGATCTAATAAGAACTAAGTTCGAAGTCAAAGCTTAATGTAGAAAACACTTAAAATTCGACCGTTTCTTTTGATTCATCAAATGAATCAAGGAAACCTTAATGTATTACATACTTGTTTTATCATATCAAAGAAAAGCTCCGGCCACTTAAAATTTGATTCATGGTGTATTTAGTTAATATCAATCTACATGGTATATAGGTCTAAAATAGGGTGCACAGGGATAATCGATTTAGGTCTAAATGAAACCATCACGACCCTATTTTTAGATGATCTCAAAACACGAGTCTAGGAGATGCTATGAATACCATACGAGCTGGGTCATATCAATTGTGCGCAATAAAAGGGGCTTGTGATGACGCTCAGTTGTAAATTCGTTATAAATCAATACATTGTGAAGTGTCAAATTCAATAGAACTGCCTAAAACTGCCTATTACAGCCACAGTGGAGACAAGTTTTTGTCACAGTTCAATAACTGTCTTTTTCTCGTCCATAAATGCTGCAGATTACTTTTTATGGATAAAATGGTTTGATATTAAAGGTAAAAATGCATAGGACAATCTGTCTGCTGGGCAAAGCTTTAATATATTAAAAACTAGTATAAATTATCGATGACGTCCGCGTGAGGTGTATTTCTCTTTGGCCATAGTTACTTTTAATGGACGGCCTTCCATCATTTTCCCATTCATATCTAAAGAGGATTGAGCTTCTTGTTGGGAACTAAAGGTTATAAAGCCAAAACCTTTGATGTGGCCAGTAAAGCGATCTTTGATTAAAAGAAGCTCGTCTATCTTTCCATATTTTGAAAATTCTGCTTGTAACGTTTCTTCAGTAACTCCAAAGTGTAAGTTGCCTACATAAACTTTATTTTGCCTCACCGTCGTTTCCTCAAAGTAACCACTACAAACTACAGAGAGATATAGTGGCTAAATAATATTAACTACTTAAATTAAAGAGCTATTATATTTTGTGCTTGAAGGCCTTTTGCTCCTTGTGTCACAATGAATTGTACTCGCTGACCTTCTGTGAGGGTTTTGAAGCCAGAACTTAAAATTTCTTTAAAGTGAGCAAATACATCTGGCCCGGAATCTTGCTCAATAAAACCAAACCCTTTTGATTCGTTAAACCATTTAACGATTCCGTTTACTGTTTTAGACATAAGTAATCCTTATATTTATTATAATGCCTGCATAGGCGAATTTAGCCGGAAACCGGTCAAGAATTAAAAACTACAGAGCGAGGGATTAAATGAATAAAACGACGATTTGGAGAGTATAAAATAGACATTTTCTAGCTGAGACTAGGTTACTACTCTTTAAGGTTAAAAGTCAATCTTATTTATGTTAAAGGAGTGCATAAACATTTTATTTTTATTCTTAATTGTTGTGCGCTTATACACTTTATATCGAGATAAAATGTTTACCTATACCGCAAAAATATATTTTGATGACATCAAAATTAAACGCTCCTGGGAATAATTTAGACCCTCTTTTTATTTGGTGCCAACCCAACACGATGGAGAATTTGGTAATTTCAATGGTCAAATTACTGACAACAAAACACATCTGATTGAAAAAGAATTTCGAACCAGTCCCTATTAGTGTGCTCTTAAATTACCTCAATCTTAAGGATGCTATTCCTCAACATATATAGGAATTTTTTGAGCGTTTTCTTTTACTACTTTTAAAAAAACCTGACGACTTTCTTTATCAGAGAAACTATTAATGCTAATTAATTTTTGAGTACATGATGCACAGAGATGATAGCAAAGGAATTTTCCATTTTTAGCTCGAGATTTACCTCTTAATGAAAAATCATTTTTAATTTCTAAACAATAATGGCACGTTTGGTAGCTCATAGATATCCTATAGAAATAGCTAATTGCTCCTAATGACTATGAGGTAATATAAAGAAATTGCAGGATAAAAATGAATTTCCCTTGATAGGCAATAAGAAGAAAATAGATGGAAAAAAAATATACCAATGAAGATGGTAACATTTTATTGACAAACAATATATATAATGAATATCTATAGGGACTAGGCAGTGCTTTTAGTCACTTCAGATTGGCTGATATAAAGCTCAAGAGCTATGCTTTTCAACTCAATTTTTCTTTATTATTATTTTTCCGAAGCACTGATAACTTAAAAAAATCTATCTCAACATAATTCCAGCTTATTGAGTTAAGATCGTCTAAGTTGTACCAGTCTTCCGCCCGTCCAGGTATTTAATTATACAATGATTAATCTGCATGAGTAGCTCAAAAATTGAATACAGAAAAACTGGTCTATCCTAATCAAAAATCAAATAAGTTTTATATCGACTTTATTGGGGTCAGTCCAAATATCATTTAATCCCCTATAACATTCTTTACTTGGGTGTAGTTGTCCTCGGTTTCTTCCAAAATTCGAAAAAATGTTTTGCTCCACTAATTTCACTCTAGCGTCCTCTTCATTATTAGCCCAAGTATCCTGGCCATTTTCAAGAAGGTTTTCATAACCACCGATATCTTTAATTATTTTTATTGTTTCCTTATCCATTACTCGTAATCTATAATGATTCATTTTTAGCTCCCTAAGGTTAATCTACTTCTCTTGTATTCTTCTATATTAGTTCATTTTTAGATGGGCTAGCACTTGATGAGCAGTTGGATAGATTTAGAAAAATAAAATTAAATGGCGCGCTCGGAGGGACTCGAACCCCCGACACCTTGGTTCGAAGCCTGATACTCAATAATAGAAAACATTATAAATCAACAACTTACGATGCATCAAATCATCGAATTACTGCCTAGAACTGCCACAAATACACTACAAACGGTCACTGTTACGGCACGATTTCGTCACTGTTGTGTCAGGCAGCGCTAGGCAGTCCCAATCAATATTTCCCTGTGCGACATACAGCCACATTAGAGTCCTATTGTTGATTATTAGTATTTTGATTAGACTGACTCTGAATGGTATAATCTCTTATTACCTGAGTTAATAAAAATACAAAACGCGTATTTGAATTTGAGAGTGGTTGCGCTATAATATGATTAACCATGCCCGTCACGCCTCTCAACGATGCGCACCACGACGGGTTATTTTTTTATGGCTGAAAAGAGTTATACGAAACCTGCACTTACTGTTAGTCAACAGCTGGAGTTTTTAATTTCTCAGGGTTTGCAGATTGAGGATCAAAAACTAGCTATTCGTGCATTGGAAACAGTAAGTTATTATCGCTTATCATCCTATCTTTTGCCTTTTAAGCAATCCCACAATGCAAAGAACCCTCGCCAATTTAAAGAAAACGCTACATTTGAACAAGTTTGGCAGCTTTATCAATTTGACAGAGAGCTAAGGTTACTTGTTGCTGATGCAATTGAAAAAATAGAGGTGGCATTTCGAGCGGCATTAACCAATGTGACAAGTATCCGATTTAATCCTTTTTGGTATGTAGAACGAAATTATTTTAAGGCTAAAGCTGGTGCAAATAGAGAAAGAGATTTTTTTGATGATTATCTAAAAACAATTAAAACGATTAGTACCAATAAGCAGGAACTATTTATTCAACATTATCATAAGAATTATGATAAACCATATTTTCCACCAATTTGGATGATGGTTGAGGCACTCTCCTTTGGTGTCTGTTCTAAGATGTTTAATAATATCCAGTCGAAAGATGTGCGTAATGAGATTGCTTCTTTTTTAGGTCAGCATACAACTGTAATTGAATCTTGGATAAAAAGTTTAACCTATACAAGGAACCTCTGTGCTCATCATTCAAGATTATGGAATAGATGGCTTGTTATTCCTCCGCTAATACCTAAGAATGCGCCTATTAAAACCCATATTGATGGTAACTATCGTTTTCAATTAATCGCTTTTATCATAGATCAATTATTAGAAACAATTGCACCTGAATCTAATTGGAAAATAAAGCTCTTTGAGCTATTTGAAAGAAATGAGCAGTTTCCAGGAATTGAAATGGGATTTATAAATAATTGGCGGGATGATCCAATATGGCATTGTTGAATAAATCAAAATTAGGCAACATTTCACCTAACCGGATTGGTTTTACTTCACTTTCACAGAGAATGGCATACCCAGTGAAGTGATTCGGTTTAAAGCACGCGTAGCAATCCCACCTTCTGTTTTTTGCTGAGGTAATTCCCTTGCTTTCATGGCTGTCCCCATGACTTTTTTGTAACGCAAAATAGCCAACTCTATATGGCTGCGCAAACCATAATTGTTTTTCTTTTGCCATACCATACACCCCACGTCCTGCAAAAGGCAAAAATGATCGTCGCGCTGAGTGTTCGCTTTCCAGCTAATCACGGCAACTGATGGAGGAGGAATGACGTTCTTTGCATCGGGCTGTTTCGTCAGTATAGCCTCATTAAAAGCAAAGCTTGTTTCTTTAATTGCTTTTCCAGGAGAATTATGAAATTCAGCATTATCTACAATCAAGCTCTTGTCTGTTCCTTGAAATCGACCCGCTTGAATCCATGCATCTGGAAATATTTTGGCTCTGTCCTTACCAAATAATATTAACCCTGAAACTGTAGGTACTTTTTTGCCTTGATAATCCATTAAGATAACGACCGTTTCTAGATCTTTCTTATTGATCTTCCTAATTTTTTCGAATTGCTCTAAAGCAGCTCTGAAGTCTATCGCTTCGGAGTTCAATGCAGTTAAGGGTTGCTCATCAAAAGTTTGATTGCTGACTATGCGATTTAACTCTTTAATCATTTCTGTGTCAGCTTTTCTATTTGTGGTTCCAGCACGAATATATACTCCTTCTTCTGGTCCTGATTTTTTTATAATAATGATGTCTAGTCTAGCTTGGGAAGACACGAACAATTAAAAGATAAATATCCCGCCATAGAATAGTATCTATTTCGGGAAAAATGTGTGGGGCAATTGATCGCTAATAAGAATGGCAACTTTTTCTCTGATGTTTTTTGTTCTAAAATAAAAACGTAGATACCAAAAAGCTTGTCCATTGAGTCAATTGGTATTTCGAGATCTCTGGATCTTCCAGTTCAACCGCTGTAAATCGACGTTCTATAAAGTCAAGAATAAAAACTTGAGGATTGAATCTTAGGGTGGTTTGTATTTGGGGCAAAATATAATTTGGATTTTCTATTAAGGAGGTGGTTTTTAAGCCACCCCTTAGAATAATTTATGCTGCACTACGTCCTTTATGGGTATCAACGACAGGAAAGTCGATGTCCGTCTTGAATGCTTCGTTGAAGTAGTTAGTGAAAGTGTTCATCGCTACATGCGCTAAAATTTCAACCATTTCTTCATCACTAAATCCAGCTTCACGGACAGTCTTGATGTCGAACTCACTCACCCCACCACGACGTTCAATCAGTTGAGTAGCAAAATTGAGAGCCACTTGTGTTTTCTTATCAGACGATTTTCCTGAGAGGTTTTCTTTAAGTTCATCTTTATTAATCCCTGCTTTTTCTCCAAGATAGGTATGAGCGGATGCGCAGTAGTTACAGCCATTATAACCTGCTGAGACCAATGCGATTTGTTCGCGTAGTTTAGGGTTAAGAGCACCTTTGCTAAGAGAGGTCATAATCCCAATGTAGGCTTCCAGTGCCGCTGGTGAGTTGGCAAATGTGCTGAATAGATTTAATTCAGTGCCCATAGCTTTTTTTGTGCCTTCTAGTAGCTCTTTGGCTTTGCCTTGTGCGTTAGCGATAGAGATTTTTTTAATACGTTGCACGATACTTCTCCTTATTTTTGGATAGATTGGAATACGACAGTATCCTCTTGCCCTTTATATTTGTAGCAGACCATATAACTTACGTCAAGGAAATTGACAGTTGTTCGGAATTCTGTTGTTCGGAATTCTGACTATACTTAAGATTAGAGCATTAATCAGTGAGAAACCACCATGAAGCGTATTATCAAAGGTTTGTTATTTTTTTTCATGAGTGTTGCCTCTTTGACAGCCTATGCAGAACAAGCCTATAAACGACCTTCAGATGCTGTCATCAAACAAAAATTATCAACAATTCAATATAATGTTACTCAACAACAGGGTACAGAATCCCCGTTTAATAATGCTTATTGGAATAATGAAGAGCAGGGTATTTATGTTGATGTTGTTACCGGTGAACCATTATTTATTTCGCTCGATAAATATGACTCTAAGACTGGCTGGCCGAGTTTTACCAAACCGCTAGAACCTGGAAACATAATATATAAAGATGATAGCAGCATGTTTACTAGTCGGACTGAAGTGATTTCCAAACATGGAAAATCACATTTGGGGCATGTTTTTGATGACGGCCCTCCGCCCACCAATAAACGTTTTTGCATGAATTCTGCGGCGCTGGAATTTATTCCAGTCAAGGATCTGCAGAAAAGAGGTTATGGTAAGTATTTGCCACTATTCAAAAATGCAGGAAAATAACGTGAAGTAATATGCCAAGTTTATGGCTCACAACAAGATTTGCCTTTGATAAACAGAGCTTAGGCAGTTGAGTGGTTTTGCCTGGTTTTTGCAATTTATCAATTAATCAGCTACCTTTAAGCTGGATAATATTATCAACAGGGAGCTTAAAATGGACAAGCGAAGTTTAATTATAGCAGCTGCAGCCGCGGCTTTATTTACCTCTGGCGTAAATGCAGCAGCAAGCCAAGAGACTAACTCAGGTAGTAATACTACTATGATGAAGTCAGAAAAAAACAGTTGTAAGGGGCATAATAGCTGTAAAGGCACTAACAAATGTAAAGGGACTAATAATTGTAAGGGTACAAATAAGTGTAAAACTAGCCATAATAGTTGTAAAGGCACTAATAAATGCAAGGGCACTAACAGTTGTAAGGGTACGAACAGCTGCAAAGGTAGTAGCAATTGTAAAAGCAACCACAAATGTAAATCATAATCTGTATTGATATAACTATTGATGTCTTGAATGAGGCATCAATACTCATAGGAACTACCGCCAGGATGGTACAATCGATGGAGAAGAGTCAAGAGGTTCGCATACCCTATCCACCTCTAGGTATGGGGCTTGGTCTTAGAACAGAACATTATCAATATATTTTAGAACATGTACCAACAATCGATTGGTTTGAAATTCTTACGGAAAATTACTTGGTTGATGGAGGAAATCCACTTTATTATTTAGATAAGATTCGCGAACATTATCCTATGGTTATGCATGGGGTTTCTTTATCAATCGGAAGTTCAGATCCACTAAATAGTGACTACTTAAGCAAAGTTAAAAAACTAGCTGACCGAATAGAGCCAAAATGGATTTCCGATCACTTGTGCTGGACTGGTGTACATCAACGAAATATGCATGATCTATTACCCCTTCCTTATACTGAGAAAATGATTAGCCATATTGTTGAACGGGTCAAAAGTGTACAAGATTTCTATCAACGGCAACTAGTATTAGAAAACGTTTCCAGCTATATCACTTATAAACAATCTGAAATGACTGAGTGGGAGTTTTTATCTGAAATAGCCAATCGAGCAGATTGTTTCATTTTATTGGATATTAATAATATCTATGTAAGCGCTTTTAATCATGGTTTTGATTCAGAAACTTATCTAAACCATATTCCAGTAAACCGGGTCCAACAATTTCATTTAGCAGGCCATATGAATTGTGGTGAATATATTATTGATACACACGATCACCCAGTTATCAAAGAAGTCTGGGAGCTATATGCTAAAGCGATTAACCGATTTGGTGATATTTCAACCATGATTGAACGAGATGACCATATTCCAACATTTGAAGAACTATGGCAGGAATTAGACTATGCAAAAAAAATCAAGCAAACAAGCTTGTCCAAAGCAAAAGTGAGCTTAGTGCATGAAACCATCTGATGATCTCTATATATTATTACAAAACTCTATTTTGAGCGATGAACCGCTTATTGAACCCTATTTACAACTGCCACCAAAAGGTTGTATTGCTGACAGAATAGCGATATACACTGATGGATTTTATAGCAGGCTTGAAGAAACACTATTAAGTGATTATCAAACGTTAGCAGTATTAATGGGTCAAGATGAGTTCAGTCAAATGTGTCAAGATTATGTGGGATTATACCCCTCATACAGCTATTCTCTTAATTTTTTTGGTCAACACCTAAGTAAATTTCTGTCTGAAAAACCACCCTATAATAAAAGGCCGCATTTAGGAGAAATTGCATCCTACGAATGGGCTGAAGCGCAGGCGTTTACAGCAGCTGACGCAACGCTACTTACAACAACGGAGTTACATCTTGTGCCTGGAAGCGAATGGCCTGACATGAAATTTTATCTTCATCCATCTTGTCATTTATTATCAATGCATTGGAACAGTTTTGACCTCATTAAAGCATCAAGAAATGGTTACAAGCATCCTCCTCGTCCTAAAAAAATGGCTCATTCACAATCTTTAGTCATTTGGCGCCGCCAACTTCAAATAAGATATTATCTACTGGATAAGTTAGAGCTAAATATGTTAAAGGCAATCCAAAACAAGGCTTCTTTCATAGAAATTTGTGAACAATTAATCTATGAAATGAAGGATGAGAAAGCGGCAAGCTATTTGGTAAAAAAATTGTATGTTTGGCTTGAGGAACAATTGTTTGTCCATCAATTGAATCCTTTTGTCTAAAACACTATTATGCCTCGTTTCTAGTCATTCATTAAAATCATTGGTTTTTTCTATCTGTATTTCTTTTTCTTAATGGAGGTAATAAGTAAATTATTTGCTCTAAAAGTAAAAAAGGACCATACTCAATTGGACAGCACAGAGAATTTATTTCGTGCTCCTACAAGGAAGGATACATGGACAAATCCTCAAAACCATCAGGCAAGCGCTCCATAAAAGCTGAAATGATTTAATTCAACTATTAATGCTTTTCTACTAATGGTCGCCAGGCTGCCTAAATGTGTGTAATTAAAAGTAGCATTGGATGGTTTATTATAAACAAGAGCCGCAATTTTTTTGCAACAAAAGCGCCGCTTTGTTTTGCGGCAGGTGCAAGTCCAGGGAAAGTTTTTCCGTGCCACTTCAATGTAAAAAGATTTAAATATGGTTAACACTTTTATAAGGATAGCAGCGATGAAAAAACTTAACTCATTGTATATAGCGCAATTAATATTTATTTTTATGATGCCAGTTCTTGCCTGGGCTTCAGATATTTCCTACAGTTTGGTGGGTATTCAGGGGTATGATCCTGTGTCTTATTTTCAACAAGGTGGGCCTGTACGTGGTAGCGGAAACTACACGGAATATTATGAAGGTGTGAGTTATATTTTTTCTAATCAAGAGAACAAAAAAACATTTCTTGCAAATCCTGAAAAATATCTTCCCGCTTATGGAGGATATTGCGCGTATGGCGTATCCGTTGGGAGCAAAATAGTGAGTGATCCTTTAGCTTGGAGAATTGTGGATGGAACACTGTATCTAAATTTAAACAGCAAAACACAAGATGTTTGGGCAAAAAATATACCTGGCAACATAAAGAAGGCAAATATTAATTGGCCAAAAATTAAAGGCATCGACCCTAAAGACTTATAATAAGTTGCACTGTTTTAATATAATCCTCCTCCCCACTTAGTTTGCATCCGGATTTGTTTTGCGGTTCGAATTAAGAAGTTTGGAAGGGGAAATGATGTAATGAGTATGTATTCATTAAGTAAAGATTCGGGAAATTGTGGTGATTAATACAGACTCTATAGCCTTTAAACAGACTACCGTCAGCGGTAAGCCAGTAATCGTGGCTGGGAAAGCCTTGACATCTTTTAATATTCACCTAAACTTTTCATTAAAACGTTGAGCTTAATATATCGATAATATCATGTTCATTAGCTGAAGAAGGAATATGAAAGAAAAAAAAAGGAGTAAAACAAGTAAATACCTTAGTAATTTAGTTTTAATTCTTGCTCTCTCCATGATGGTTAGCTCAGCTGTGATTTCATATTTCTTTATCAGACAAAATGAGCTGCTTATATCTTCTTTGAAAATGCAAGCGCAGAACAAACAAATTCTCATTAAAGATGTATGGAACAATATAGTAAAAAAAGAAACCAGAGCTGATATCGCGATACTTCTGTCTGTTTTACCTGTAAAAGATGAGGTCGAAGTTCAGGTCATTAAAAAAGACTATTTGAGAGACTTTTCTGAGTTAACAGGAACATCAAGTACAGCGGATATTGTCAAAGAGGTTAAAAAGGAAATTGAGCGTTATGGTGAATATATTGATAATTTATATCTTGATCAAGTGACTATTCAAAATAAAGCAACTGCAATCGAAGGTAGTAATAAATTGTATTCTGAAATAGCGTTCTTTCTACAAATATTTAGCGTTGTATTGATTATTTTAAGGAAGGATTTTACAGAATAATAATAGTCTCAACGATGGATCTTAATCCCAAGTTACTCCTTAACATGAAAATTTATAAACTTGTTTAACCTTGACAGCGAATTGATCGGTGCTACATTTAAAGGATAACATATCGGATAGTCCTGAAATAATATGATTATTTTCCAATACCATGTTATGTAACTGTTATATTAATAAAGGAGCATTAAAATGATAAAAAGCGGAATTTTTACAGCAGTTGCAGCAGCGATAACTTTAACAACTAGTGTTGCATTTGCTGAAGGTGAAATGGAGAAATGTAGCGTTGTTAAAGATGGCAAGGGATTAATTAAGGAAAACAAAGCAGATTGCAAAGGTTCTTCCCACTCCTGTGCTGGACAAAATAAAGCAGGTGATTCTGAATCGTGGATCTTAGTACCAAAAGGTCAATGTGATAAAATAAATGCGGGTGATTTTAGCGCTGTTGGGCAAGACATTAAAGATAAAATAGAAGTTGCAAATTAATCGATTCGTATATTATGACTTTGAACCCGCTAATAGGTATTGGACTTCGGTACCCTCATTACACACAAGTTCTAGAGGAGCGACCTTCGATTGGCTGGTTTGAAGTTCATAGCGAAAATTTCTTCTCCAACCGCGGAAATGAGATAAAAGCTCTTTTAAATATTTCCGAATATTATCCGATAAGCCTTCATGGTGTTGGGCTATCTTTGGGTTCATCCGATGGTATCTCCAAAGTCCATTTGGATCGTCTATCGAATCTTGTTCATCAGGTGCAGCCTAAATTTGTTTCTGAGCATCTTTCATGGGGACATGTTGGTGGCATACACATGCCTGATTTACTTCCAGTGCCTTATACAGAAGAAAGTTTTAACACCTTTAAGCGTAGTATATCGATAGCACAGGATTTTTTAAAACGAGAAATTCTTATTGAGAACCCATCTTCCTATATAGAATATAAGTCATCCAGGCTCCATGAATCCGATTTTTTGGTGGAGCTTTGCAATCAAACAGGTGCCAAGATTCTGCTCGATGTGAATAACCTATTCATCTCATCCTGGAATCACGGATGGAATACCAAAGAGTACATTGATTCTATTCCATTTAATTTAGTAAAAGAAATTCATATTGCTGGTCATTCCATAAAAGAATTGTCAAACGATAGTACTCTGCGTATAGATACTCACAATAATTATGTGTGTGATGAGGTGTGGGCTCTATACGATTATACTGTTCAAAGATTTGGCCCTATACCAACTTTACTTGAATGGGATGCAGACATCCCTTCTCTCAATATTTTAATTGAGGAAGCTTCAAAATGCGAGTCATACCTCTCGTCTTACAAAGTTAATAGGGGGGTAGCAAATGCATGAATTACTTAAGTTACAACAGTCTTTTTATCGAAATGTCTTTAAAAAAGACGATGATTTAAGTTTTATAAGCTCGGATTTCTCCCAAGAACGGCTAGATGTTTATCGTCAGACTATTTTTGAAAATATGATCAATGCTTTGAGGATTACTTATCCAGGCGTTTGGAAATTAATCGGCAATGAGTGTGCCAATAGTGTTGCCTATACTTATTGCAAAAAGGATAAGTACTTACCAAAGACAGGCTGGCTTGATGATTTTGGTGGAGATTTCCCTGACTTTCTATCCACATTACAGCAACTGTCTGAGTTGCCCTATTTAAGTGATTATGCCCACTATGAATGGCTCAAACATTTGGCGTATGGGGCTGTAGACTCTAAGTCCATTTCTCCTCAAGATTTAATGACCATCCCCGAAGAGGAAATAGATCATATCAAACTGAATTTTTGTCCTTCAGTTTGTATTTTTCAGTCCAAATACCCGTTGTTTGATATTCATGATACCATTGAGAATTGTAGTTCAAAAGCAATTACCCTTAAGACAGAAGCAGCTTATGGTGTTATTGGCTGTAAGGAAAACGAAATACATACCTATTGGATTGCCGAAGATCAGTGGCATTTCATAAAGAAATTATTTGAAGGTGCAAAGCTTTTAGAGAGCGTCCAGTATGCACAAACAATCAATCAAAATTTTGACTTAACTTCAGCAGTTGCTTTTGTGTTACAGGAGCAGCTGGTCGACAATATCATTAAAACCGGAGGCAATAATGCTCAATAATTCGGTAGAGACTTCTATAAATAAGCCGTTCATTTCTAAAATCATTCAGATTTATCTATTAGTTACAAAGGTTTTGGAGAAAATTGCCCTTCCTGTGCTTGTTTTATTCATGCGCTTTTGGATGGCTAAAATCTTCTGGTATTCTGGCATGACTAAAATATCAAACTGGCAGTCGACCGTCTTCTTGTTTAGGGAAGAGTATAAAGTTCCTTTTGTGCCTCCAGAAATTACTGCTTGTCTTGCAACCTCTTTTGAGCTCGCTTGCCCTGTACTTCTTATCTTTGGGTTTGCAACAAGACTTGCAACATTGCCTTTACTGGCTATGACCGCTGTCATTCAGTTTACCTATCTCGATTTAATAGACCATCGTTACTGGGCTATGCTGCTTGCTTTGATTTTATTTTATGGCCCGGGTTCACTATCTCTTGACCACTTAATTTCTAAGAAATTTGGATTATTGGCATCTTCGCGTGGCGATGTTGCCTAAATCAAATTTGGTGTGCATAATGCTTCTGAGTATAATAAGTCCAGCGATCTCAATAATTCTTTTTCTAATAGATTGCCCGCTCAGAAAAAGTAAATACTTTGAACAGATTTATGCAGGGTAAAAAAATAATTGTTTTATCACCCGAGTTTATAAAGTATTAAACTAATGTTTAACACCGCAAGGAAAAAAGTGCAGAAAACGTCAGAACCATTCCCCGCACACGAAATTTGAAATGCTTTTTATTATAAATAAAAGCATAAGCATGAAGAATTCTTCCCAGAATAAAAAATAATGCCAAGATGAATAGAATTACCCAATGGGCTTGATTTGCTTCAGCGCAAAGCATCAATATCAATGCAACCCGTATTTAGGGTATGCGTTCGGGGAAATACGGGTTGAATTATCTGATAAAGCCAAAAGGGTGTTTGCCGAGGAAGCAGAAAATGTGTTTATGACCCATGAGCTTCTTGGTCAAGGTTTAGAAAGCAGGGTAAATTACCCTGAGAATACAATCGGATTAAATTATGGAAGAGATATATAATTCATTTAACTCTAGTGAATTTTATTTTCAACAAGTTAATATGGTGATAAGGGAATCACCTGGTTGTAGGATTATCAAAGTACGAATCAATTTGAAAATCGTTATTGGGAGTTATTGAAAAAAAGTGGCTTAACTGGGGTGTACAAATTTGCTTGATTACATCACTAGGCATTTAACCCCAAAAGGACGCTCACATTGCCTTTCCCTTTTTTCTTAGCCTGATAGAGTGCTAAATCTGCTCTAGCAATTAAATCGTCAATATTCGTATCCTTTTTATCTACTAATGTTGCACCGATGCTTACACTGGTTTTGATGTCTTGATTATTTGATATGGCAGTTATAATTGAATCCGCTTTAATTTTTAATGCATCGCTATCTACTCCATGAACCAGTACTATAAACTCATCTCCACCGAATCGACATAAATAATCTGTCTGTCGAATATTACTGAGACATATAGATGAAATTAACTTTAACTGTTCATCACCCTCTAAATGCCCAAATGTATCATTAATATGTTTAAAGCTATCAACATCAATGACCATAATCGCAAAGTTTAGGTTGCTCCTGAGATGATTAGCAAAAGATACAGCAGCAACATCATAAAAGCGATTTCGATTAATTGCGCCTGTGAGATGATCTTTATTTGCAAGTTCGTATAAGTTATTCTGCGAGATTTTTTGTTGGGTAATATCTCTCTCTATCGCACCAAAATAGGAAACTTCGCCCTTATCATCGAATAGTGGAACTACTGAAAAATCCAACCAATATTCTCGGCCATCTTTAGTATAGTTAAGAAGTTCAACACGAACAGGCTTTTTAAGAACCAGTGATCTTTTTATGCGTCTTAGCGTATTTTTATCAGTATTTGAGCCCTGCAGTATGCGAGGCGTTTGACCAATCGCTTCTTCTTTAGTAAAGCCAGTTAGATTCTCAAAAGCTTTATTTACATACTGAATTATAGGGTTGTCTATATTGTTATCTGTAATTAGAACAACGTCACTTGTTGAGTCTAAAAGTTTTGCTTTATATTGGTTTAGATCGTCCATAGAAATTTGTTGTCCATATGTTTTCACGGCTCTTCCGTATTTTTAATGTAATGTTATTATGCATAGATTTCGAAGCCTTGTGTAATCCTCCCTTATAATTGGACCAGTCAAAATTAAAGTTCTCCGGGTATAATGATGACCCGAGGAGAATTAGATGAAGAAATCGAGATATAACGAAAGCCAGATAATCAGTATTTTGAAAGCGGTAGAGACAGGCAGACTAGTAAAGGATGTTTGCCGGGAATACGGTATTTCCGATGCAACGTATTACAATTGGAAGGCAAAGTACGGTGGAATGGAAGCTTCAGACATCAAACGAATGAAGGATTTGGAAGAAGAAAATCGGCGCCTGAAACAGATGTTTGCCAACCTCAGTTTAGAGCATACGATTCTCAAAGATATTATCGAAAAAAAGCTTTAAAGCCAGCCGAAAAGCGAGAGCTCGTGGATTATGCAATAACATACCATCAGGCAAGTTTACGCACAGCCTGCAATGTAGTTGGTCTTAGCCGAAGTTCTTATAAATATGAGCCTGATCTCACTCGTGATCAGGTTGTCATTGCAGCTCTGCAGCGGTTGGCTGAAGACTATCCTTCCTACGGATTTCAGATGATGTTTGACAAATTAAGGCAGGAAGGTTTGGCCTGGAATCATAAACGCGTTTATCGAATTTACCGGAGCTTAAAACTGAATTTGCGTCGCAAGGGTAAAAAAAGGCTACCGAGCCGCAATCCAGAAAGATTAGCTGTTCCAGATACATTAAACCAGACATGGTCAGCTGATTTCATGTCTGATTCATTGATGACAGGCAGACGCTTTCGAACATTCAACGTTGTTGACGATTTTAATCGGGAATTGCTGGGGATCGCCATCGATTTAAATATCCCATCAAAGCGAGTCATTCGTGAACTGGATCAAATTGCTGGGTTAAGAGGTTACCCCAAGAAATTGCGACTGGATAACGGTCCTGAATTTATTTCAACCGCGATGGCTGAATGGGCGGAGCAACATGGTATCAAACTTGAGTTCATCCAGCCGGGAAAGCCTACGCAAAATTCTTATATAGAACGGTTCAACCGGACTTACCGAACGGAAGTCTTGAATATGTACGCATTCAGAAATTTAACGGAGGTAAAAGAAATCACACAAACATGGATAAAGGAGTACAACGAGGAACGGCCGCATAAGGCTTTAAACAGCATGACGCCTGTTCAATACCGATTAAGCAAACACCCGGAAACCTCTAGTTTAGCTTGGCACTAAAAAGGGTGGGTTTACACTTGCAAATCGAGGAGTAATCCCAAGGACAAAGCGCATGCCTGTCTTTAATTACTAAAAGTACTAAAAAATAAAATATGCTTGGAAGGATCATCAAACTATCGCTTTTCAAGAGAGCAGCACAAGCTCACCAGAATGACTATTTTAAAAATTCATCTAAATATCTAAGTGTCAATAACTCATGTTTAAAATTGGTTATTGAGATGCCTCAATCTTCAAAAAAATTTTAGATAGAACGTAAACGTTCGTGGAAATACGGGTTGCATGGAAAGGAACAATTAGTTTAATCCTGTCAGGTTAAAAGGCAAGAGAGCCTTATAGTCCTCCGCTGTTCTACAAGAGCTGATATTTTCAAAAAGAATTTTCAAGTAATGGAAGGGATTGAGCCCATTAGCTTTACCCGTTGCAATGAGGCTATAGAATAATGCACTGGCATGGGCACCTCTTGGACTACCCGACATCATCCAATTTTTTCTGCCCAAAGCAAAGGGCCTGATGAGGTTTTCTATGAGATTATTATCAATCTCAAGGGAACCATCCAAAAGATAAGCGGTGAGCTCACCCCATCTGCCATACATATAATCGAGAGCTTTGCCCAGTTCCGATTGGGGGGCTGTTGTTTTGATGGTTTTATCCAACCAGCTTTTCAGTTCGTCAAGAATCGGCTTTGCCTGCTGCAAGCGAAGCTCATATCGTTGCTGATGAGAATAGTGATTGTTACGGGCATTCTGCTCAATAAGGTAGAGTTTCTTAATGTAGGCTACAGCCTGATACGACTTCCCCGTGGTTTTAGCCAGTTTTACAAGCTTAGCAAAAGGCCTCCTGGCGTGAGCCAAACACCCCAAATGGATAATATCCGGGTGGTCATCCACCCAATCATAGCCCTTATACCCATCAGTTTGCAGATAGCCCTTAAAATCCTTAAGTATTTGTTTGGGCCACTGCGCTTGCCTTGTTTGCTGGTAATCAAAAAGAACTACTTTTTTATCGGGCCGGTGGTTACGATAGACCCACATATAACTGGTGCTGGTATTCTTTCGATTCGGCTCATCCATGACGTGCATAGTGGTTTCATCTGCTTGTAGATAGTTCGATGTAATAAGTTCCCCATGAAGCGCTTGTCCCATGGGTTCACACACCTCGTATGCCGCCATTATCCAGCCACATACGGTGTTTCTTGGCATCTCAATCCCTAATCGAGCCCATATTTTCTCCTGGCGATACAAAGGTAAATGGTCTTCGTATTTACTAACGATGGCATGAGCTACAAGACTTGGAGTAGCCATGCTTTTAGGAAGGAATAACGAAGGCATAGGGGCAATAGTGACTGCCTCATCACAACGATTGCAGGCATATTTAAGGCGAACATGGGCAATGACAGAAAGACGCGCTGGAACATACTCTAACTGCTCGGTAACTGCTTCCCCAATACGTTGCTTCATACACCCACAGACGCAGAATTTTTCTTCTTCTGTAATATCGTGCTCGATTACTTCACGAGGTAAATGCGCAGGTATTGGGCGTCTGACTGGCTTCTTCCGGGTGTAGGTTACCGTAATGGTATTTTCCTCTTCTGGAAGCTCAGTGCTCTCAACCGAATCCGCTTCATCAAATTGCAATTCGCCTTGCCCTATATGGGCTTCTGATGAGCGACCAAAGGGTTGCTGTTTGGCCAGGCGCAATTGCTCAAGAAGATGATGGTATTTCTCTTTCCATTCCTGGGCTTCTTGCTTTAAGACTTGATTTTCATCTTGAAGTGGGACGAGAATCGCTTGAAATTCTGAAGAAAAAATAGAGTGGTCAGGAGTCATTTTCATGGTGGAATTATACCATATCCACCATGATGTTCTGAGCTTTTTTTAATGAAAATCGCGATAAATTACAGGCTCTTCTCCTTGATGAAACGTGTATTTATTAGAAGCTATCAGCCAATTTAAATGGTCTTTTGTTAACTCAATATGGCTACGAGGGAAAATGAATTGTCCTTTCTCTAGCCTACGGTACCATAAAGTAAAACTACACGCCTCATAGTACAGGGCTTTGAGTTTGGAGCCACAGCGACTACGAAATAAAAATAAATGCCCTGGCTCCAGTTCCATGCCGAATACTTCTTTGACCAAAATCGCCAGCGTATTAATCGACTTCCTCATATCAGTAATGCCGCAATATAAATGAACCTGTACTTCTTCTGGAATCAGCATAGCAACCTCAATTGATTCAGTAAGGAGGAAAAATCTCGGCTCTTGATATCTATTTGTACTTCACAGCAAATCTGATTGGGAAATTGGATAATAATAGATTGGCTCGTTACAGGTTCTGGGGAAACAGACTCATTTTTACTAATAAGTACTGGTTCAAAATCACCGGGTTTCTCAGAACTATTTTGCACTGT
This sequence comes from Legionella stuttgartensis, assembly GCF_977063405.2. Taxonomy (NCBI): domain Bacteria; kingdom Pseudomonadati; phylum Pseudomonadota; class Gammaproteobacteria; order Legionellales; family Legionellaceae; genus Legionella; species Legionella stuttgartensis. Next base: position 37,842 of record NZ_CDRUHA020000093.1, on the reverse strand, counting down.
AGTTTTATTGCTCCTTGCGCCAAACTTTTTACGCCATTGATACTTGAATTTTGCAATAGGAATGCCTTGTTCGCTGCAGAATTCTTCTTGCGATAACCCACTTCGCTCATATCCTTTAAATAGACGCTCCCAGTATTCTTCTTTTGATTTCATTTCTAGCTCCTCTTTTTGAGAGGCTTAGTTTAGAAAATTTTAAATTCTGCGGTAGGTGTATTTCCTCGAACAGTTACTATTACCTTCGTATGACGATCGATGTGTTTCCCGATATAAAGTTGAAAATGGAGACTAGGTACCCAGGAATAATCCCTGATTTGCAAGGCGATAACGATGAAACCAACTGATTTTGCAGAATATCTTACTGAATTTCTTACTGTTTAATTACCCAAACAAAAAAATGTAAGCAAGAACACCATTTACTCTTACAGAGACACATTGAAAATAGAAAAATATTTTCAGTCCAACAACTACCACTAATTTAAGAGAAAAATGATGACTATGAATAAAGATAATTATAATTGGATTGACTTGAGCCATTTTTATAGGCAAGTTTATAGAAACAATTCACGAGCCTTTTAAACTAATGTCTGAGATCAATTACAGTACAGTACAATATTACTTAGTACTCATTCTTACTCTTATTTATTTGTCATTGTTTGTTTTAGAAAAAAAGTGGCCTTTAAGAAAAGCAACTCGCCCATTATTGCAGCGATTAGCGATTAATTTCACCTTTACCGTCTTGGTTTATGTCATCGCAAGCCTGTTAATTAGCCCCTTAGCAAAAGTCACAGTCCTTTTCACCTTTAGCCATGATTTGGGTCTTCTCTCTATGCTTCCCTTTAATCAATGGGTACTGTTTGTACTTGGGTTTTTGTTAATGGATTTAAGCTTTTACTACTGGCATACTCTAAATCATAAACTTCCGTTATTGTGGCGATTCCATGTCGTGCATCACGCTGATCCTGACTTAGATGTTTCAACCGCTATGCGTTTTCATTGTGTGGAAATTATGTATTCGAGTCTCTTTAGGTTGGTGCAATTAGGGTTGATTGGAGTGAGTCCTTTACTCTTTTTTTGCTATGAATTTTTTTTTCAAGCACATACTTTTTTTCAACACAGCAATATCAAATTGCCTTTTCGCTTTGAACGGCTAATTAATAAAATTATCGTTACTCCAAGAATGCATGGCATTCATCATTCCAATTATCTAGATGAAACCAATAGTAATTATGGGGTTGTATTTTCATTTTGGGATAGGTTGCATCAAACAATCAAATTAGATATTCCCCAACAAGCTATCATAATTGGTGTGCCTGGCTATTCCAAGCCATCAGATAATAGTCTTATACGGTTACTTTTGATGCCAATTAAAGCTCAACGTCACTATTGGCAAATAAAAAAGGATTTTCATTTTAGCCGAAAGTCAAAAACTCCTGATAAGTAAATAGGAGAGTTATGTGAATAATGAAAAGGACATCATCTAATGAAAGTTAGTGCAATAAAATCGTGGCTTCCCCTTTTAATAATAATAGTGTTATTAGGTCTTTTTTTTGGTTTAGGCTTAAATAAATACGTAAGTTTTGCCAATTTACGAGACAATCATGAATGGCTTATAGCCATGACAAAATCACATTTTTATCTAGCCTCTTTAGTTTTTATACTAATTTATACAGTGGCCGTAGCTCTCTCTATTCCAGGTGCTATCTTTTTGACTTTAATAGGCGGCTTCTTATTTGGAATACTTTGGGGAACTTTTTTGGTGGTTCTAAGTGCCACTTTAGGTGCAACGATTCTTTTTTTTGCAGTCCAATCGTCCTTAGGCGAAGTGTTTTCCAAGCGTGCTTCAGGTTGGGTTAAGCGGATGCGTTCTGGGTTTAAAGACAATGCATTTTCTTATTTGCTCACCTTGCGACTTATCCCATTATTTCCTTTCTGGGTGATTAATATCGTTTCTGCCTTACTGGGTGTGAGCGCCTATACTTTTATCATAGCCACTTTTATAGGAATTATTCCTGGCTCTATTGTCTATGTGTCTGTTGGTAATGGATTGGGCGAACTATTTGCAGCAAGCCTTCAGCCTAATCTGGGGATTATTTTTGAACCCAAATTTATTCTACCTTTATTAGGATTAGCCGCTCTTTCTTTGATTCCTGTTTTTTACAAAAAAAAGGGTAAACAGGGTACTGAAAAAATGAAAGATAAAGATTTATTTTGTGATTTGGCCATTATTGGCGGGGGTTCTGCAGGCTTAAGTATCGCTGCAGGTTGCTCTCAATTGGGATTACAAGTGGTATTGGTTGAACCAAACAAAATGGGAGGTGATTGTTTAAATTACGGTTGCGTCCCTTCTAAAACGCTATTGAACACTGCCAAAATCTTTTATCAAACCAAACATTCGACTGTTTTAGGTATTCAGGCAAAATCGGTGAAAATTGATTTTTTGCAAGTGATGCAACAGGTGCAAAATGTGATAGCGTGTATTGCCAAAAATGATTCGGTGGAACGTTTTACCTCTCTAGGTGTTCAGGTTATTCAAGAAGCAGGACGTTTTATAGGGCCTAAACAGTTTAAATTAAAAAGGAAAATTATTCAGGCCAAACATTTTGTGATTGCTACCGGCTCATCTCCGGCCATCCCTCCTATCCAGAACTTAAACAAGGTCTCTTACTTAACTAATGAAACCATCTTTAACCTAAAAGTACAACCTGAGCATTTGATTGTTATCGGCGGAGGTCCTATAGGCTGTGAATTAGCTCAGGCTTTTGCAATGCTTGGGTCTAAAATCACCATTTTAGAAGCCTTTACTATTCTTCCTAAGGATGATGCCGATTGCGTGGCTATTATTCGAAGTCAACTTGAGTCGATGCAGATAGCACTTTATGAACACATTAAAATTGACAAAATAGAAGAGAGTGTTGATAAGACTATTAGTGTTCATTTGGAAAACCAGGACAACCCAATTACCATCACTGGGTCGCATTTGTTGGTATCAACAGGTCGTGTGGCTAATGTGGACGGGCTCGATTTGGAAAAAGCAGGCGTTCAATACACCACCAAAGGGATAAACACGAATGCCAGACTTCAAACCACTAATAAAAAAATATACGCCATAGGCGATGTGACAGGGCCTCATCAATTTACGCACATGGCTAGTTATCAAGCGGGTATTGCATTGAGAAATATTGCTTTTAAATGGCCTGCAAAAATAGATTACAAAGCGGTGCCTTGGGTGACTTATACTGAGCCCGAATTAGCCCATGTGGGCCTATTGGCGAGTGAGGCTTTAAAAGACCCCACTTTAAAAATCACAGAATTTGCCTTCGCCGAGGTGGACAGAGCCCAAGCGGAAAATAAAGTAAATGGCAAAATTAAAATCATAACCGGTAAAAAAGCTAAAATTTTGGGTGTGAGCATAGTGGGCGCTCATGCAGGTGAATTAATTTTACCTTGGGTTATAGCCGTTAAAGAAGGGAAAAATTTGCGAACTTTTACCGATGCGATTGCAGCGTATCCCACTTTTAGTGAAATTAGTAAGCGAGTTGCGGGAGAGTATTATAGGCCGTTTATATTTTCTTCTAAAATTCGAACTTTTGTTCGTTGGCTAAATAAATTAGGATAAATCTATGATAGAACAATACCTTAGGCCATTGTATCAACGCCTTTGTGTCAATCCAATCACTCCTGTGTTGATAGAGCGAGTGACCCCAAATCAAGTCACCTTCTTTTCTGGCGTATTGGGTCTTTTAGTAATACCCGCACTGTGGCTAAACCTACCCTATCTGGCCATTAGTTTACTATTACTGTCTGGATATTGTGATACCCTCGATGGTACTATTGCTCGTCTGACTAACCATTGCTCTGACTGGGGTAGTGTATTGGATATTATGACTGATCGCGTGGTTGAGGTGGGTGTTGTGTTTGCCTTATGGGCTATTAATCCTAATGAGCGAGGTCTTGGGTCTTTGTTAATGATGGCGAGTATACTACTTTGTATCACGAGTTTTCTTGTGGTGGGTATTTTTAAGACTAATGATTCAGAAAAAAGTTTTCATTACAGTCCAGGATTAATAGAAAGAGCTGAAGCCTTTGTTTTTTTTATAGCCATGATGCTTTGGCCAAACCACTTCCTAAGTTTAGCAATGATCTTTTCTTTGTTAGTGATAGGGACAGCGATGCACAGGCTTTATGAGTTTCATAAGCAATCTATTTAAACAGAGTTAAATACTCTTCATAGCCTTCGTTGCTCATTTGATCTTTTGGGATAAATCGCAATGCTGCCGAATTCATGCAATATCGTTCGCCGGTAGGTTTTGGGCCGTCATTAAATACATGCCCTAAATGAGATTGCGCATTTTTAGAAATCACTTCAGTTCGCACAAAAAACAAATAGTGTCTATCAGGTTTTAAAATAACATTTGCCTTATTTATGGGTTTTGTAAAACTAGGCCAACCGGTTCCCGAGTCATATTTATCCAGAGAACTAAACAGAGGTTCTCCTGAAACTATGTCCACATAAATTCCGGCTTGTTCATTATTCCAATAGGGATTATCGAAAGGTTTTTCTGTAGCAGCCTTTTGAGTCACTTGGTATTGCAAAGGCGTAAGCTGTTTTAGTTTTTCGGGTTTGTTAAATTCAGGCGTGTAGGCCATGGCAGTACTTAGCATAAACAAGCTTACAATGAAACTAACGAGACTTTTCATCCCATAACTCCTTGATTCGTGCATCACGACCACAATTGTAACGATAATATTTGTAACGAATTGGATTTTTTTGATAATAATCTTGATGATAGTCTTCTGCAGGATAAAACGTTGTAGAGGGAATTACCTCAGTATATACCTTAGGAAATCGTTTTTTTATTCCATCAATACTAGCTAAAGCTGCTTTTTTTTGATCGTCATTTAAATAGAAAAGGACACTGCGATATTGCTTACCAACATCGCAAAATTGCTGGTTTTGTACCGTTGGGTCGATATGACGCCAATAAAAATCCAGTAATTGTTTATAGGTCACTTTGTCACTATCATAGACAACACGCACAACCTCCACATAAGCAGTTTTACCCGATGAGACCAATGCATAACCAGGTTTAGGCTCAGTACCACCATCATAGCCTGAAATAGTCTCTAAAACCCCAGGAACTTTATCAAAATCGGCTTCAACACACCAAAAACAACCACCAGCAAAGATGGCTTCGGATGGTTTAGCAAAAAGTGGTTGGGATAGAAGAGCTATCAAAATAAAGAGGTAGCGCATACCTAACCTTGGAAGACAGTTTGTATTTTAAGTGTAGCAGAAAATTACTTTAAGGTTTTAGCTCAAATACTCATGTTACCCACGATCAATTTTAAGCAGCAATATTTTTAAGCCCCTGCCAGGCAATTTGGTTCGCTCTAACAATTAGTTTTGTACTTAATGGCAAAGTGATTTAATTGGGTTTTTATCTTCAGCATTTCGAGCTTGCAGTAAGCAATAATAGACGCATAAATATGATTGCACTGTGTTATGACGATTCGAGCTGGGGACTTGGTTAAGCTTGCATTTTGCTTAATTGACTTGTGATACTCTTCAATCCGCCAGGGTAAACTTCATAAAGACGTTCGGCACTACTTTGCATGTCATTTGAAACAAGATAGAGAATTCCTGTTGAGCCATTTTCGTTTTTGAAAACCTTTTTCAGGAGCCTCACGGGGAGGTCTAGGCCTTTAAGCCAGTATATCCTCTTCAAGTTCTAATGCTCTTACTTGTTGGTACCGCCCGTTTTTGGCATCGTTTTCAGATAAGGCTAATGTTAGGTTAGACTTGATTCCAATGATAAACGACTTTTGAAGGTCTTTATGGATGTGAACCATATTGGCCTTCGAGCCAAACCAGTTGTCAGCTAGCACATAATCAAACATCACCTTATTGGTAATAGCCTGTGCAATCAAGCTTTGAAATAATTGATTCTTGTTCACTGATGATTTTCTTCTGGTTTGTCTGGTTTTAATATCACAATAAGCGATATCTTTTTTAATCACCTTATATCCTATGGATACACTGAAGTCAGCGTAACGAACCATGCAAGACAAGATGTTTATCCCTTTGAGTACAGTCCCTTTAGCATGAGAGTAATACCAGCAATTCACTTCATTCTCATCAGAGTAGGGCTTCTCTTCGATGGAATCATCAAGTATCAATACTCCTCCTACTGTTTCTTGTGACCTAACTGGCTTTTTGACATAGTGCCAAAGTGATTTTGAACCAAAATGTTCAAAACGAAGAAATCGTGTTACTTTGTTATGAGCAAATGCTCCATCAACCAAATCAGATAACCCGGTAGCAGTCGCATATTTGTTTTGGAAAATTAAATAATCACAATAAAGATCAAGCATATCCATTGAATTCACTCCCTAAAATTAAGGGCAAAATTCTAATGCTTTTTATTCAAACTGCAAGTTCACGTGCGTAACATGAGTGGTTTATAAAAAATCTCAGAACTATCCGTTAACATTTCACTGGTAAATCGAATTAATTAGGCTAAATGTATTAGTATCTCCCTGTATACCTCACAACACACACAATAACGCCGATAATTATAGCGTCAGTTACTTTATCAATTTTTATATTCCCCCAATTATCATTTTCGGCCCGCAATTCAAATGGATTAAATTCTTTTGATAAGGTTAGTTGTTTATATCTACGCACGATAACCTCATTTTCTTCGTTAAGCTGTGCTGCAACTAAACTTCCTGGATGCAGTTCAGAATTGGGATCAATAATCAAAATATCATTAACTCTTAATTCAGGGTGCATACTCTCATCTTTCATTTTTAGAGCAAATGCATTTTCTCCAAGACGAGTACTAAGCTCAGAAGAAATCGGTATAAAGCTTATTTCATCTGAATTATGTTCGTTCCTAACCCTTTGAATGAATTCTTTAGGATCGCAGGCTTGTTGATGATCGAGCATTGGAACCAATGACCCTAATCCTGGAATTTTTTTTGGACGTTTCTCATCGGTTAGGCACATCAAATAAGCAGGTGAAATATCTAGTGCTCTAGCAAGTTGTTTTATTTCTTCAGGCCCTGGAGTTCTATCACCTCGCTCCCAATTGCTAATTCTTGATTGTTTAAGATCATCAGTTAACTCCTCAAGGGCCTTTCTAGTTAATCCTTTTGCTATCCGTTCTTCTTGAATTCTTTGACCAATTTTTTCTTTTATATTCATATTAACCAACCCAATTAATCCCATATTGTGAAAATATATATTGACAATGCACCGAATGGTGGTAAATTAAAATAATTATTTACACGAATCGTACGATTCTAGTAGTATTTAATAGTAAATATACCATAGAAAAAAAATAATAACGAATTTATACACGGATTGAGAGTGAATAGTGGATTTTTTAATTAATGACAAAGAACTTGCTGCTTTATGTGGGATGCCACACCTTCAGCAACTGGCTTACCTAAGAGGGATAAGGCCATATATGGATATCAAAACAGGATTAGTCGGCATAAAGCGCGGAATCAGCTATCAATCGATAGCAGAGCAACTTTATATTGAGCCGCATCAAGGCATTAAAAGCGAGAGCTATTCACGCATGCAAATACGCCGCGCCTTATCTGCTTTGGGGCGAGCAGGGCTTATTACACCACAATCCGAAGGTTTAAAATTAATTTTAAGATGCGAATTAGCTACAATGGGTTATTCCGTCCAAAATAAACTAGACCTAAACCCGACACAGCAACTAGACCCAGCTAAAAATCAGCAACGCCTTATAAACACTGGCTTATCAAAGACAGACCCACTAAAAGCCGGCATAGATAAATCTCCAAAAGCCGACACACCTCTAAAAGAAGATAATTATTATATTTTTTTATTATCACAATTCGAAAAATTTTGGGATTTGTATCCGCTAAAAAAATCAAAGCAAAAAGCATGGGAAGCATTTCAAGCGCTTAATCTCACACCTGAGTTGCCAATACAAATTTATTCGGCTTTACAACAACAAATCCAGTTTTATCAACAACAGCATAGCCAAGGCCAATGGGTTGCTGCTTGGAAATATCCTGCCAATTGGTTAGCGCAACATTGTTGGAAAGATGAAATTCAAAGTGATACGTGTCAGGAGACAAATAATGCAGTCCATGAAACAAATTATAAGAAACAACCCATTAGAGACAGCTTCTGGGAGTCATGTAAATCAGGAATTGAAGAAGAAGCCGATGACAACATCATCGACCTTAGCGCCTACCGAGGAAAGTCGCAAGCGCATTGATCGATTATTTTTGAGGTTTGCAGCTATGTACGGACAGGTTTGGCGTAGTCAATTTAAAAGCGATGAGTTTTTAGTTTTTGTTAAAGGTGAATGGCAACAAGGACTACTTGCCTATGCGGATAACATTCTTGATCTGGCAATTGATTTATGTCGAAAAAATAAGGAACTACCGCCAACCTTACCCCAATTTATTGATTTTTGTAAAAACTGTTCCAAGAGAAGTTCATTTTTTGTACCTGATGAAGCTCCCAAAAACAATAACCCTGAAGTGGCTAAAACCCAATTACTGAAAATGAAACACATTTTAAATATGAAAGTTAACTAAAAAGGAGAAGAAGATGTTGAGTTTAACTAGAAGAGTCGGTGAAAGCATTGTTATTGGAGAAGATATATTTATCACAGTTCTATGTTGTAAAGGGAATCAGGTACGCATTGGGTTTAATGCACCCAATTCAGTAGCAATCCACCGTTATGAAATTTATCAAAAAATTCAATCTGAAAAGCACGATGGTTTGGCTGATCCAACAAAGAAATTTTGCCCATCAATGCAGCAATCAATCCTCAATCACCATTAAAAAGGAGGGATAACATGTCTTTATTAAATCAGTTCAGAAGTAACGTGTTAAGCAGTATTAATGCTCACATTGGAAAGATTTTCATACTTATTTGCTTGCTAATAATGGCTCAAGGAACCTTTGCAGCGGATGCTTTATCCGCTGCAGAAGAAGTAGTTAAGGATACCTACAATGGTTCGATAAAAACCTATCTTTATGTCGGAGAAGCTGTAGCGGCTGTTGTTACCTTGATGTTTACTCGAAATATTAAAACGCTTGGCGGCGTTGGGGCGATGGCTATTTTTCTAAATGTCGTTGCAATGCTAGCAGGGGTTTAAGATGGAAGATCCGAGAAAATACAAAACACCCCAATATCTTAATGAGCCTTATCGATTGATTATTTTTACACTCGATGAGGTCATGGTAGCAGCATTAACTCTCTACGTATTTGGGGCTGTTTGTGGTTTTTTTGTTACCTCATTGATTCTAACCTGTGCGTTTCTATTCCTGATGAAACGCATGAAGGGGAATGAAGGTCCCTATTTTTATATCCACCTTTTTTATTGGTTCTTTTCTCTATCACCTAAGTTACGGGCAACACCACCGTCATGGATTAGAGCGTTTTTGGGGTAACAGATGAAAATAGAACAAAAAAAATCAGAATTAATGAAGGAAAAAAAGATTAGGGTTTTATTCATAGGTATTAGTAGTGTGCTGCTAGCTATGACATTCATGCAATCAATTACCATTGTGGCCTTATTGCATTATGCTCATAGCAAACATGAAACCCATTTCATCCCACCTAAAATATCTCAAGAATTTACACTTTCTGGAACAGGTGTTTCGGAAGGCTATTTAAGAGACATGACCAATTTCTTAACGCAACTTCGTTTTAATATCACTTCAAGTTCAGCCACTTACCAATTTAATGCGCTCTTAGGCTATGTAGCTCCCTCACTGTATGGGGACATCAGGGCGCAATTGGTTAAGGAAGTCGAACAAATTAATCACGAACATTTATCCAGCGTGTTTTATCCATCGACCTTTGAAATTGATATCAAACACTTGAGCGTAAAAGTAATGGGACAGATGAAGCGTTTTGTTGGCGCGGATTTGATGTCTGATGTACGGGAGACTTTTTTGATTAGGTATTCCTATGAGTATGGCCTGTTGAAACTAACGAATCTTGAGAAGGTGTAATCATGAAACAAATGGCAATGATATTCAGCTTAGGCTTATTAATAGCAACAGCAGAAGGTGCTCAAATAAAAACAGTCAGAAATTATGAAGATATTTTCATTAATGCCTCAATTAAAGAACCCAATAATCTGATGTTAGAGGATGATCGCATTCAGCAAATAAAAGCACCTGGCAACACCCTGGTTGATGCATGCAATGGGAAGGCGAATTGCAAATTAATTGATGATACGACGGGTATTCTTACTTTTTTGCCATCGCCTCTTTACCACACGCGAGCTTTTACTATCAATTTGCTGACTGAAAAAGGCTTTTTTTACAACGTGCGTGTAGAGCCAAAACCCATTGCTTCACAAACAATCGTTTTTAAATCCTATAAAAACCCTGTAATTCGTGCCCGTGACCCACGTACTTCAAGTTATGAAAAGGTAATGGTTGGTTTTTTAAGAGCACTGGTTAATGGGTATTTGCCAGAAGGTTTTACTCAAACAATACCTAAAAAGCCTTCGGTATATAAAGCGCAAAAAACACAGCTAAAACGCTTGTTGACGGTTAAAGGCAACCGTATGCGGGGTGAAATTTTTGAGTTAAAGAACGTAACCAATCAGCCTATTGATGCCAAGGAATCTTGGTTTAATTGGCCTGGAACCAAAGGGGTGGCGCTTGCTAAAACCCATTTAGCGCCGTTTGAAACTACTCGATTGTACAGGATTAGCTAACATGTCTATTCAACTTAAAAAACAACAACAGATCTTTTTAGGGATTGTTATCGGCGTTATAGTGTTGGTGATTGCGTGCTTTGCCTTATTGGGAAACAAGACAGTTAAATCCAGAGAGGTTGATAAACCCGCTTATAAAAAACACAGCTTAGCCAGCCCGATATCTACTGCCACTAATGAATCCCATTGGATTGAGAAAACACAAAATGCCTGGCGAGCTGAGCTTGCAAAATCAGAGCTCTTTGATAAAAGCCTCAAAGCATTAGGTGATGAAAAAGACAAGCAAAGCAAGCTCATTACTTCGCAAAAAGATGAACTATCGGAAATGAAATCAACACTTTCTGAGCTGAAGCATCAAATAGTTAAACTGCAAATGGAGCGTACTACCCCAATAAATGGGACATTAAAAACCAATGAGCCCCAAAATGGGTTATTACCCCGAGCAGATGAATCGGCAGCGAGTAACTCTATAGAGATAGATTCTGGATTTATTCAATACACAGCCAAGTTAAATAAAAAATCCAAGCCACGAATCAAAACACCCAATAATTATGTCTTCTCTAATACCTTTGCTAAAGCAGTTGTTTTACAAGGGGCTGATGCTTCAGCGGGAGTTTTAAGCCAGGCCAACCCGGACATTATGATATTTCAAATAGTCGATGATGGAGTGATGCCGAATAAATACAGGGCACCGCTTAAAGGCTGTATGGTAAGTGCTTCTGTAATTGGTGATATTTCCAGTGAGCGAGGGAAATTTCGTACCGAACGATTAAGTTGCATTCATTCCAATGGGACCAGTATCGACATCCAGGTCACGGGTATTATTGCAGATTCTAAAAACGGAATTCGTGGGCGTGCAGTATGGCGTGATGAACCGATGGTGAAAAAAGCTTTTTGGGGGAACTTCTGGGAAAGCATGGGCAATATTGGCCAGCAATATTCCACTGATTACAGCACCTCGCCTCTAGGAAGTGTATCAACCATTCAAGCAGGAAAAATTCCCCTAGCGGCTGTTTCTAGCGGCGGATCGGGTGCAGCCAAAATGTATGCACAGTACAACATCAAGCGCGCTGAAATGTACCACCCAATTATTCAATTGCCTCCAATGGTTACAGTTGATGTGACTTTTCTTAAAGGATTTTGGCTTGACGGAGGGACGGACACTAATGCCCCTGAACAACCAGAAGAAAGACAAGATTCCAAAGTGGCTTTTGAAGCTCCTGTCGAGTCTGAGACTTCTGAAGAAAAAGCTGCTAATCAATTTTTCTATAAAAACCACTCTTTCTAAGGACATATCGAACATGAAAACTCTAATTACTTTATTACTGTTGCCCTGTGTTGTTTTGACCGGCTGCGCCAAACTGAATGAGGACTTTGATTGCCCAGCCCCCAGCGGAGGATCGTGCAAACGCATGGACGAGGTTTATGACATGGTAAATGGTAAGGGCAAATCCCTGGCAGTAACCCCCAACCGAAATCCTTTAGTGATGGATGGACGACCTGGTCATCCTGTGCGATATGGAGAAGGGGTGATGCCTCTTTGGATAGCGCCTTATGAAGACACTGATGGCAATTATCATCAAGCCAATCGGGTGTACAGCGTTGTTAAAGAAGGACAGTGGATGCAGCAGTCCCAATTGGCTTCAAAATAAGGAGAGCCACTATGTTATCTACACTAAAAAAAGCGCGTCGCGCAGTTAGAAACACAAGCACTACTTTAAGTCATGCAACAGGCTCGTTACTGGAAACATTGCGAGAAGAGCTAGGCATGACTGATGCGCATCATAAAAAGCAAATAGAAGCACTGTTGGATACATATTGCTTAGCACCTTATTTGCCAGATGAGGTCTACGATTCGGAAGCCGACATTTATCCCTACAAACAAGCCTCTCATATGATGTTTGAATGTTCCACATTGATTGGTGCCAGTGAAGAAACCATGACTATTCTCACCAGTATATTAACGGATATTTTACCACCGGAAAGTTGTTTTCATGCTTTGTTTTGGGCATCGCCTAAAATTGGCCACATGATTGATGAAATGGAACATCAACGCAATCAAGGCAGTGAGGTTTTAAAAGCCCTGGCACACCGACGAGCTGAATTTTACCGCAAAGGGGTGTACAGCTCATTAACTAAAGAAAGCAATTATGTCTTGCGTGATTTTCGTTTATTTTTATGTATTTCAATTCCGCGCAAATCTATAGAAGACGATCGCTTGTTGCTTGGTAGTTTGCGCGAAGACATCAGCAACAATCTAAAGTCAGTCAATATTGTTTGTAAAGAACTGTCTGTTGAAGAAGTGATTAGCTTAAAGCGGGAGTGGCTCTTTCCAACCGACAGCTTGTATGAAGAAAAAACCAATTACGATACCAATACTGAAATTCGTTTTCAACTGACTGACATTGAAGCGAGTATGCGGGTTAAATCCAATCAAATAGAGATTGAGCGAGAAGAAGATACGAGGGTGATTAAATGCTTGTCCGTCAGGCAATATCCTAAATCCCCTGTGCAATGGCAAATGGGTGATTTATTTGGAAAAATGTTTAATACCTCTTTGCAAATAAGTTGTCCCTTTCTTTTTAGTTTTGCAATACGAATTAAAGATAAAGATAAGGTGATGGCGGCATTAGATGCCAAGTATGCTGATGAAGGTCAAAATGCCAAACAACCTTTTATTGCCAAATGGGTCAAAAATTTTAACAAAAAATACGCAGAAATTGAGGAGTTAAGAGAGCGGCTCAGTGGCGATGATTCTTTGGTTGATTCCTATTATAACGTTTTATTGTTTACAACACCTGCCAATGTCCGTCGCGATGTACGACGTGCCAAGGATGTATTTCGGGGTAACCAATTTGATTTACGCACGCCAACAGGTTTGCAGTTACAAACACTTCTAGCCTCCATGCCCTTTGCACCTGCTGAAGGTATGTTTGATGATTACAAATCATTTGGACGGATAAGACCTTTAACCAGTTTTAATACGGTTAACTTATTACCTATCCAGGGGGAATGGAAAGGGGCAGGACGATTTGCTCAGGTCTATCCACAAAGACGGGGGCAATTTACCGCTATTTATTTTTTTGACAACGTAGTCAGAAACTATAATGTCGCTATTGTAGCTCCTCCTGGAAAAGGAAAATCCTTTTTAATGAATGACTACATTCAAAGTCTGTTATCCCAGGGGGGCTTTGTTTATATCATTGATGTGGGCGGTTCATACGCTAAATCTTGTGAGATGTTGAACGGACAGCTTATTGATTTTAATCATGACACCGAAATTAGCCTAAACCTCTTTTCCACAATTGATGCACAAGCCAAAAATGATACTGCATTTAAAGATGTTCACAATCAGCTAATACAACTTGTAGGTATGATGGCAAGACCATCCGGTAACGTCAGTGATGAAGAACGAAGTCATATTGAGAAAGCCATTGAGGCGATGTGGCGACAACATCACAATGCTACAACTATTACTCTTATTGCTCATCACTTAGAAAGTAGTAACGATCCTATTTCTCAAAATATTGGGCGCCTGTTGTATAGCTATACTAAAAACGGTCGTTATGGCAGTTATTTTGAACCGCCTTGTTCGCTCGATTTTAAAAGAAATTTAGTCATTTTAGAGTTGGGTGGTCTTGATGGAAATAAGGATTTGCAGCGCATTGTATTGAAAATCTTAATGTATCAAATCACCAATGCGATGTATTACACGCCAAAGCACATTCCCAAAAGCTGCTTGATTGATGAATCCTACGAATTACTTTCAGACAATGGCACGGGTGGCAGTGCTAACTTTGTTAACGAGGGCTATAGGCGTGCGCCTAAATACGGTGGTAATTTTATTACAGTGACTCATGGCTTAGATGATTATGAAAACAATCCAACTGCCAAAATGTGTTACGACAACGCCTATTATAAAATCTTTTTAGGTGCCTCCAAAAGTACGATTGACACTTTAAAAACGAGTAATCAGTTGGATGCTTATGGCGAGCGTTTAATCCGAAGCCTTAAAATAACTAATGAATACTCTGAGTTTTTAATGATGTGTGAAGAGAATTCAACAGTGCATCGTTTGATTGTCGATCCATTTTCACGCGTCCTAAACACCACAAGAGGCCCAGAAGTAGAAGCCTTGAAACGATTAATGGCAACAGGTTTGCCATTGGCTGATGCCATTTCCAAAGTTGCCCTGGAGGTGTATGGCTATGTTTAAGGCAACTCAAGTATCTCTTTTGACCGCACTCATTACCAGCGTCTTAGTTAATGGGATTTTTTATAGTGCTTTGAGACGGCCAGATATTGCAACCGTTGATATCGTGTCAATCACCTCCCAATTTATCAAAGAGGAAGCGCAAAAAAATCATTCAAACCTTGAGAAAGAAGCAGCGATTAAAGCATTTTCGCATCATTTGGAAGCAGCGTTACAAGATTTGTCCCAATCCAAATCGTTGGTGTTATTGCCGAAGGAAGCAGTAATTAAAGGCAGCACTGATTATACAGCCACCCTCATGACGATGATCAAATTGGAGCATAAATCGTGAAGAAGCTTCTGTTGATTATTTGCATGCTCTATCTCCCTTTTGCAGAGGCTAAAGACTATGGTGTCTTTGGCAAAACCTTTGAAATTGCTGAAATAGATTTTTTAGATTACATCCAGCAAAAAATGAAGGGGATGCAGGCTAATGGGGAATGGAAGACAGTACAATCTGAGTTTAAAAAACGGGTAAAAGAACATGTGGCACGCCCAACACCTATTCGTTTGCCGAGAGCAGAAGACAATAGAACGTGGTTTTTTAATCCATCACTTGCTGTGCCTTACGATGTGAAGGACAGTCACGGCCAAGTGATTGTTAAACAAGGCACTGTAATTAACCCCCTGGATAGAGTGGGCTTGAGTAGCACTCTCCTGTTTTTTGACGGGGATGATGAGGCACAGGTTGCATGGGTTACCCAGGAATTAACGCAGCACCAAAAAGTAAAATTAATCCTCACTTCAGGCTCTGTAAAGGAAGTTGCGAATCAATTAAAGCAAGCTATTTATTTTGATTTGAATGGATTTTTGGTTTCCAAATTTCAAATAAAGCACTTGCCGGTCAGGGTTTTTCAAGCAGGGAAGCGGTTACAAATTAATGAGGTGACTGTATGAAAGCCTTTTTTGTTTTTCTTGCATTTTTAGCCTCTGGGTTGACACAAGCAGGCTCTTGTCATGGTCGTTTTGTTAATCCCATTACGGATGTCTGTTGGTCGTGTTTGTTTCCATTCAGTTTAGGGCAAGCCAATCTCGTTTCCTCCAATCATTTGCCAGACACTAAAAACCCTAAACTGCCTGTTTGTGAATGTCCAGGAAATCCTATACCACGATTTGGATTAACAATGGGTTATTGGGAGCCTGTGAATTTAGTGGATGTAACCCGAACTCCTTTTTGTCTGGTTAATTTAGGGGGGATTTCTTTAAATTTTGGCAAGTATTATCGCAAAGGTGCAGTGGAAACAGACAGTAATTTATCCAATCAATCATTTTACCACGTGCACTGGTACAAGTTCCCATTGATGTATTGGTTGAATGTGTTAACTGATGGGATTTGTGTTGAAAAAGGAGACTTTGACATTGCTTATCCGAGTGAATTGGATGTGATGTGGAATGACGATGAGCTGGGTTTCATCATTAATCCTGAGGCGGTATTGTTTGGTAGTTTACCCGCACAAGCGGCTTGCGCTGCTGATTCAAGTACCGCTTTATTGGGCAGTGCCATTGACAAACTCTTTTGGTGCGCAGGAGCTCAGGGAAGCATGTACCCTTTAACGGGGCATGTGCAAGAACATGTTGGCGGGGTTCAGGCATCAGTCTTACTGTCTGAGCGTATGAATTTTAAACTGCACCGCCAGGGATTATTGGAAGACACAGTAGGACTTGATGATTCGACAAGCAGCGCAAAATCCATTTGTCATACTCATTATTCCCCTATTTTGCCCAAATCACGCTACCGCTATCAAATGGTCAATCCTTTACCGACTACTAATGCCTGTTATCCCCTTGGGCGTGCTACGACCCTATGGGAGGCAGGGCACGAATATCCGTTTAAGGGCGAGGATTTTGGGTATCTGATCTGGCGCAAACGCAATTGTTGTGCCTTTTAACGATTAGGAGTTGTGATGAAAACAATACGAATGAACACTTCTTTCTTGGTTGCATTATTTTTGTTGTCATTTCCTGCACTTGCAGAAGATGAAACCTATATTGCGTCTATTGAGGCGAATACAAAAAATCGCGCCAATGCTTTTACAAATGAAATAAAACAAATCAGTAAGTCTCTTGAGACTTCAGAAAAATCGGGTCAAATTGCAGAATTTACCGGCGAGATGCATCAAGTCATAAAAACACAGGAGCCCATTGTAACCCACTTAAAAAAAGTCAGTCAGGTACTCGTGTTCTTATCGTTTTCAATGCCAGAAAAAAGTCTACAAGCTTGGCTTTTACAATGTAAACAAAGTGGAGCAACACCTGTGATTCGGGGACTAATTCATAATTCGTTTAAAGAAACGATGACGGCTATTCAAACGCTCAGTAAAAAAACAGGAATTGGGATGCAGCTTGATCCTATTCTTTTTATAACCTTTGATATCACTATGGTTCCTGCAGTGGTTTATGTGAAAGACACCCCTGCTTGTCCTGCCAATATGGATTGCAAACCGGTGAATTACGACAGTCTTTATGGTGATGTGTCGCTGGATTACGCCTTAGAAAAAATGAGGGGCGATGAGCAGTCAGAAGACCCCGTGTTGGATCAAATGATTCTTCGGTTAAGAGGGGGGTTAATCTGATGAAAGGCTTCGTTTTAGTTTTTTTAATCCTTTGTTCACAGGTTTTTGCACTTGATTTGAATCAGGCGTATCAAGAAGGCGTTCAGACCGGAACAAGCCATACCAATCAATCCATTGATTTATTAAAAGCACTGGATCTGAGCCAGTTTCCTGGCTATCAAGCCAATCTGCCGCAAGAACATTATTATAGTGGCGTCACGCAGGCAAGCTCAGGTCTTGAAGCCGATTCGCAAACTGCCGTAGCTCAGAATGATGCAGGAAAGGCAGTAGGCGAAAGTTTTAATCATCGCCCCTTGTATCAAGTAAATCCTGCCTCGGAATCAATGCAAAGGTTAAATCAAATCGCCGAAAATGGAGATGCGATTATGCACGGCCAAAATACCGATAAAACCACCTGCTCTTTAAAGCCCAAAGAATGCCATTACTCATGGCAGGAAAAAACATGCCTGTCTAGCAAGGTATTAGGTGTATTGCATTGTGCAAGGCACTTACGGTTGGATGTCTCACCCTACAAAACAGAAAGTTACAGTCTGTACCTGCGAAAAGGAGGTATGAGAAGGACGCCTTTTAAAGTCTTAGTTAATCTGGCACAAACAGATACCTGTCAACAGGGTAAAACGCCTTGCTATACAATTTATAAAGATTTAGCGATAGCGCCTGCGATTATATTGCCTGCTAATTGTGCCATGGTGAAAGTAAGTTTTGTCGATGAAAAAGGAATGGTGGTTGTTGAGCAAACGGCTACTTGCACCAATCCCACCCTATCAATTTCTGTGGGCAATTGTCGATTTGGTCGCTGCACAGTGCCCTATTTTCACTCCGTTTCGATGACAGTTGAAATTTATGAAAGCAAAGAGTATTGGGACGACCAATGCCAACATTTGCAAAACAAAGAAAAAGAGGGGTTGTGTCATATTACTGAGCCTCTAACATGCACTGAGCGTAATCAAACACGAGTTATTGGTGATGTTTCATTTACTCGCCCTTGCTGGAAAGAAAGAGCTTCCTACACCTGTGGTGGCAGTCAGGAGCAAAATACCTGCGATGACTTGGTGAATCAAGGATGTGAGCAGACTGCTTCGACTTGTGTGAAAGAAGAAGCAGGACGTTGCACAACACATCAGCAAACGTATCAATGCCCGATAAACCAATGTACTGACAACCAACTGTTGTGTGGTGAGGATGCTTTTTGTTTGGATGGTAATTGTGCGAAACATGAACTAACCCCAGCCAATGAAGAAGATTTTAAAAAAGCAATGTCCACCTTATCCGCCGCCTCGGAAGCCTCAAAAGACTTTGATGGCAATGCCAATTTTATTTTCAAAGGTCAATTGCTTGAATGTTCAACAACAATGCTCCATTTTAAAAATTGTTGCAGTGATAAGGGGTGGGGTCTGGATCTTGAGCTGGCACAGTGTAGTGATGCTGAGAAAAAACTGGGAAAAGCTCGAGAAAACAAACTGGTAGTACCTACAGGTGAATATTGTTTTAAACGCAAAAAACTCCCTATTGGCTCAGTCTGTGTCGATCACCACCAGACTTACTGTGTCTTCCAATCTAAATTAGCCCGTATGGTTCAAGTACAAGGAAGACGTGACCAGTTACATATTGGTTTTGGCCAAAATAAATACTCTAATTGTTCAGGTATTACGCCTGAGCAAATGCAATTAATTCACTTCGAATCCATTGATTTTTCAGAATTTTATGAAGAGGTAAAAAATAAACAAAAACAACCGGATTACCAACAAACTGCCAATGGAATAAGCCAGCGCCTTAATCAATTTTACAATCAAGGAGACATCAATGGCTAGATGGTTTTTTGTTTTGTTGGTTAGCGTGAGTCCTTTTTTGTACGCCGAGCAGCCTTATCTTAATGAGCATGAGGAAGGTTGGTATTGGCATAAAGATCCCAAAGAGGAAGTCAAGAATAAACCACAAACTGAGTCAGTGGCAGCTTCACCTGTAAGTAAACCTGCCGATCCTGATAAAACATGGAAATTGATTGGTACTAGGGTGCAACAGGCTCGTGCACAAGCTATTTTAAATCCAACTCCTAAAAATATTGCTCGGGCAAGACGATTACAACGATTGATTGTGGCACAGGCTAATCTATTTTCTGAGAAATGGATGCTCGATTTGCTAATCAATCCAGATCAAGATGAAAGTCTTATTAATCCAAGCAGTAGTGCGGCACGTGATGTTTACAACCAGCAAAACAGCATGCAAAAGGAAAAGGCGATTATTCAAATTAGTCAAACATCTGGTTTGTTGTATTTCTATGAGGGTGGTGAACCATTTAGCGAGCGTATGGCCCAAGTGGTGAGTGATTTTGCAAACAGTTATCACATGACTGTTATTCCAATTGCCATGACCAATCGCATCTCCCCGATGTTCCCTAACTCACGAGTTGATTCCGGTCAGGCAACTCAGATGGGTGTTAAACACATTCCAGCGGTTTTTGCTCTTAATCCGGTATCAAAAAAAACCATGCCAGTTGCTTATGGCTTAGTCAGCCAGTCGGAATTGAAAGAAAACATTTTAATGGCAAGCAACGCTTTTCAATCGGGAGATTACAATGCGCAATAAATTAGCTATTTTTCTAATATTAGGAACGTTATTTTCATCAAGCCTATACGCCGATATTGATAATGCACCGCTTCATGCCCTTGCCAAACATCAAGGATTTTTCTTTTTTTTCAGTTCGAGTTGTCCTCATTGTCAACGCTTTGCACCCACGCTCAAACGCTTGAGTCAACACTATGGCTTTAGCGTAGTTGCTATTTCTGTTGATGGAGGCTTTTTACCGTCCTTTCCTGATGCGGTGATGAATGAAGGACAAACGAAGGTATTTCAAGTCAGTGTTTATCCTTCTCTTTTTTTGGTTAACCCAAAGAGCCAAGTGGCGAGTCTTGTTACTGAAGGCACTATTGATGAAGGCGAACTAACCAATCGGTTACTAAAAATTAGCCAGATACATGACAAAGAGGTGCCTTTATGAAAAAAATTCTTCTGTCTTGTGGGTTAATCGGTGCACTTGGCATCGGACAAGTGTACAGCAAATCAATAGGTGAGGATTTAACTGGCTATTTTAAAGCCCTTAATATGGGAGCGAATGTCACAGAGCCTCATGCCTATCAAGCACAGCGTGCCGGTTTTTATACGGGGGGTAATTTATACGCCAGAAGCAGCGTGCGTAATCTGCAAATTATGCGCTTGAGCTGGCCTAAGGTGTCTGCAGGCTGTGGTGGCATTGATGCCACGTTAGGTGGTTTTTCTCACATCAAAGGTAAAGAGTTTGTAGATTTTACCAAAAACATATTGAACAACTCACAAGGACTTGCCTTCCAATTAGCCCTAGAGCAAGCAACACCTCTGTTAGGTAATGTGGCAACCAAATTACAAAACGTGGCTACCTGGGTGAACCAAACTAATATCAGTTCGTGTGCAACGGCTGAAAGTGCCGTACTGGGTTTAGCCCCACGCACCCGTATTGCACAGCAACATGCCTGCCAATCCATCGGTCAATCTAAAAATCTCTTTTCAGACTGGGCAGAGGCACGACAAGGCTGTGGTAAAGGCTCCAGTAATTATGATTACGACAGAGTGATTAATGAAAACAGCAGCAATGAGCAGGTAGTTGATAATACCAATGTGGCGTGGAATGCGTTAAAGAAAAACGGCTTATTTGCAGATGATATCGAATTAGCTCAACTCATGATGACCTTATCGGGCACCTTAATTCTGACTCGCGATGCAGAAGGGGTGCATGTCCAACGCCTGTCTTCCTTAGTAAGTAATAACAATTTAATCAGCGCTCTTTTACGCGGTGGCGAGGTAAAAATCTATCAATGTGATGAAAAGGTCAAATGCTTACAACCCACCTTAACCAGTAAAAACATTGATATCAGTCATGGTCTTGAATCAAAAGTTCGTGATCTGATTTTGGATATGGCAAGCAAGATTAAAGACAATGTGGAGCAAAGTGATGCCGCTAAAGGATTAATAGAATCCACCCAATATCCGGTAATGAAAATGGTCAGTGTGCAAATGGCCTTTATGAAAGACAGTGCGGTGATTGACACCACCCGTTACTCAGAAGCCATTGCCATTGATATTTTATTTCAATATTTGAATGAAAACTTACAACTCGTTAAACAAGCAGCAGGAGCTTTGCAATATCCAGAGGCCATTATGAAAGAGTTTCAAACTGATCTCACTCAGGCTCGTCGCGACTTGGTTCAAATGGAAGGTACCGCGCATCAGCGAATGAGCATGGCGATGCAGATGATTCAAGAAACTCAAACCATAGAGCAAATGCTTGTAGGAGAATTTTCATCAGAGCTCACTCAGTCTTTGAGTTGGGCTAATCAAATGAGGTGAGTGAAATGGCTGTTACGATGCAAATTTATACGATTACCGGTGGTGAGTTACTTAAGGCGTTTTATAACGCCACCGCAGCTATGTTTCACTATGATGGAATACTTGGGATTTTTAGAACAGCACTGATTATTGGTGGGGTTTGGACTGTTGGCCAATTTATTGTAAAACGTGATGTGCGCAGTATGTTCTTCTTTATTTTAAAATATGCTTTTGTTATTTCATTTATTCTAACACCTACCTGCAATTTGCAAATCCACGATAGAACTGATCCTCTGCGACCAGATTTAACGGTTGATAACGTGCCCTTAGTTTTGGGTGTTGTAGGAGGATTAAGCAGTCAGCTAAGTGATAAAATAACCCGGCTTTTTGAATTCTTCTTTCATTCACCTAACGATATGGATTACAGCCAAACAGGCATGATCATGGGTGCGAAGCTCTTTTTATCAGTAAGTAATATAAAAATAACCGATCCGTTGTTTAATGCAAACATGCAAAAGTTCATGCAGCAATGCGTGTTCTATGATGTGATGTATGGACGATATGGCTTAAAAGACATTAATCAAGCAAGAGATATTTGGGAATTGGTTAAATCCAATGCCTCTGTTGCTCGTGGGTTTATTTACGATGGTTCATTTAAATCGTGTATGGAAGCCGCTAGTTTATTAGACAGTGCCTGGAGTGGCGTGATTGAAGATGCCAAATCTAAGTATGCAGGTTTTGCTTTTGGCAATCATTCAGATGCCCTAGCTAATTTCGAAAAATACTTACCTCAAGCTTATAATCATTTAACCGCCATGTCAGGTGATGCCGCAGCACTTATTCGGCAAAATATGATGGCCAACGCCATTCGCGATGGCGTGTTTTCTATGGGCGCACGTGTGAATTCAAAAGCGGCCATAGACAGTTTTTCAGCCAGTCGAGCACAGGATAAAATACCCGCGGCACTCAGCAATATTGGACTAATGTCCGCCTATTGGTTGCCCATGTTGCAAAGTCTTTTATTTTGCATTGTTATAGGGTGTTTTATTTTTGTCTTGTTTTTTTTCCCCTTTCCCTCCGGCATTTCTTTTTTTCAATTTTACGCAACACTGTATGTCTGGCTTGCCCTATGGGCACCGATGTTTACTGTTATTAACTACATCATGACTATTTTGGCGCAGTTTTCATTGTCCTTTGTGTCAACAGGGGCGACTACTTTGGCCTACCAAACAGGCATGAATCAAGTCTATGAAAATATGGCTGCCTTGGGAGGCTACTTAGTCTTGGCGACAACCACATTGAGTTATATGTTAATCAGTCGACACGTGGGTAGTTTTGTATCACTCACGCAACAACCAACAGGTATTGTTCAAAATGCCGCCTCCTCTGCGGCAGAAGAAGCACAAATGGGAAATTACAGCTACGGAAATACCAGTTTTGCTAATCATAATGGGTTTAATAGCAGTTCTTTTCATAACGATCAAAACGCCAGAATATCATTGGGTGGTATTGAAACAAGCCTTGATAGTGGTTCAATTGCGCGAATATCGCGTGATGGCAGTGAAACACTGACGATGGCAACTGCGACCTCGCATACCCCGCTTAATATTCAATTAGGAGAAAGCACGCGATCTGCATTTTCTGAATTATCCGACAGTGCTAAAAGTGCTGGGTTCAATAAATCAATTGCTTCATCAGAGCACTATGCGGCATCACTCAGAAGCCTGGCAGAGCTTGGTGAAACGCAATCACATGGGGAACAAAGTGGGCAGGGACATCAAATATCCACTTCAGCAGGCTTTAATGCCGCGGCATCAAAAATATCCAATCTCATTGATACCTTTGCTCACGATCATAATATTTCTCGGGATGATGCGACTAAAGTTTTAAGTGCTGCCAGTATTAATTTAGGAGGATCGTTTGGTTTTGGAACTGGTTCTGCAACACCTGGCGCAAGGGGCAATATTGAGATTGGGGGAAATGTGCGTCATGAACGAGACAAATCAGAATCCCATCAAGACGCACGCTTGATGAATGAAGCGCGACGCTTTAGTGAGGAGCATCATTTTACAGATGTAGTAAATGAGGCAAGACAAGCCACCAAGGACGATCATTTCCGCACTTCTGATGATTTTAGTGGACGCTTGGCTAATAACTTTTCAGCAGGCTTTGATAAATCTATGCAGTATCGAGATGAAGCTGTGGCGAGTTTTTCCGAATCAGAGAGTTATCACCGACAAGCAACTACTTCCAGCGAGCAAACAGCATCTATTAATCTTGATGCTCAAACAGGATTTATTGATTGGTTATCACATCATCGTGCACCTAATAGTCAGGGAACCATTGGGTTGCAACAGGCAGAATGGCTAATTCGTCACGATCCTGAATTAGCTCAGTCTTATGCAAGACAATTTGTTGGTGAAAAAACCGCGCAATCAATCAGCCAATTTCAAAAAAATCATCCTATTAACGAAAGTCAGGTGCACCAAAAAAATGATGCCTTTAAAAGTCGTGTTTCTGGTAGTGCGGGGGTTGATCATGCTCTTGGTGATTATACCAATACCTTCAATGAGCGAGCAAAGAACATCAATGCAGGAGGCGTTAATAAAGATTCGGTTAGTGCCGTTGATAAGGATTTTGCACGCGCCAAGTCAGAAATGTCCAAGAATGTTGAAGGTATTGTGCAAGATGGATCGCAAGTCATGCAGGATGTCATAGTTGCCCAAGCAAACAAGGACGTTAAATGATATCTACCAGGAGCGAGTTCCATAAGGGTTTCCAGAGGTATCCATACCACTGCTTCCTGACATCGGCCGACCTGAGCTTGGGTTTATGCTCACTGAAGAGCTGTAGTTATTTGAACGATGGTAATTGGGCGACTCATGTGAGGAAAACGGCTGGTTTAGTGATGAACCACCGTAGGATCCAAAAGAAAATGCAAAGCCTAAATCTGAGAGCATCAAATCAAAGCCAAAAGAGGCACCAAGCCCAAAAGCCGCTAATGGTGACACAAGGAATAAGAGCCAATCGGTGCAATAAAAAAATAAGGAGCCTTTGTTACTTGGGAAATCACCAAAACAAAGAAATAGTAACACCACAATTAAAAGAACAAGAGAACCGATTCCCATTGATGCCAAACGCAGTTTTTTTCTTTGTTCAGGGGACAGGTCATCAAGTGAGCGAATCATCACTTGCCCTTTATAGTTCTTCTCCATTGGATTTTCTCCTTTTTATTCATTGTAGCCTGTTTTTCACTTTTTTTATATCGATTCGGAGTCAATGATGGCGGTAAATCCTACAAAATTATTTATTCGCGGCGGTCAAATCTTTTTGCACAATGTCCGCATGTTCACACAGGTAGGTAAGAAAGTAAGCCTTGCTATGCTGATAGTTTTTTTTATTTTCTTAAGTCTGGCTTTTTATTTTAATACCAGTGCGTATCAACGTTATATTGGCCAGCAATGGGTTAAAGCCCAGGCAATGACTTTAATACAGAGCAAAACCAAGCAAGTGGTTCGCATGCCAACGGGTGAATCTTATCCAGTGTATTCAGCGCAAATTGTAAAAGCTCCCATGGTCATCGGCATTGTTAATCAATTAAAACAAGCTCTACTTAAGAGCATGATAGAGGCACTATTTGCCTCTGTCATGATGTTAATTGTCATGGTTAAGTGGTTACAAAAAAGAGGGGAAAATCAAAGTAAAGCCAAGATCATTCGAGGCAGTGAGTTAGTGGATGAAAGCACATTACAAAAGCGCATCAAAAAAACCAGTAGGGTTTCTCCCTATCGTATTGGTGGGGTGTCACTGCCCTATGGTTCTGAAACCCAGCACATACAAATAGTAGGCACCACGGGCTCTGGTAAAACGGTTGCTATTCGTGATCTATTAACGACGATACAAGACAGAGGTGAGCGTGCAATTATTTATGATAAAGGGGGAACTTATTTATCCCGTTTTTATCGTGAACATCAGGATGTAATTTTAAATCCCTTAGATACAAGAGGCCATTCATGGAATGTTTGGGCGGAATGTGAAGACAAAGCCGATCTTGAAGCACTTGCTGAAGCCATCATGCCAATGCCTATCAATAACACCATGGATCCCTTTTGGATTAAAGCCGCGCGTATGATTTTCGTCTCCACTGCCAATGAGTTGAAAAATGATCCCAAACGCTCCAATCTAATGTTGTTGCAATACTTACTCACTGCAGATTTAGGTCGGATTCATCATCTACTGCGTCATACTGAATCAGAATCTCTGGTATCAGACAAAGTACAAAAGACTGCATTAAATGTAAAAACCGTAATGGCTACTTATTTAAAATCCTTATTGTATTTAAAGGATGACGGGGATATCTTTTCGATTCGGGACTGGATTTTGAATGATCAGAGCAACTCTTGTTTGTTTGTCAGTTCTGATGGGCGCAAACACCCAACCATTAGACCGCTGATTTCAGCTTGGATTAATACGGCTACCAAAGAGCTCTTAAGTTTAGCGCCAGATGATAACCGCCGTGTTTGGTTTATTTTAGATGAATTGGCAACTCTACATGCTTTACCCTTTTTAGCCGCAGTCAAGTCAGAAAGTCGCAAATTTGGTGGTTGCTTCTTATTGGGCCATCATGGTGCATCCCAGTTGCGCACTATCTATGGTAACGATGGTGCCGCGTCCCTTTCAAATTTGTGTTCGACTCGCTTGTTCCTCCGTTTACCCGAACATACTGATGCAGAACATGCTTCCCGCAATATTGGTACCTATGAAATTGAAGAGGTCAATGAATCTATTAGTTATGGTGCTAACACCATGCGTGATGGGATTTCAGTATCTCGGCAAACTAAGGAAAAGCAATTGGTTTTACCAACTCAAATTCAGGTAATCAATGATCTACAAGGGTATTTGCGAGTAAAAGGTGAATTTCCTGCAGCAAAAATAAAGCTTAATTACGTTGATTATCCTCTCATTCACGAAGAGTTTATTGCACGAGCTATTGATCCTGATCCGCTACGTCAAAAAGTGGAACAATTGGTGGATACCTATAGCGATCCTATCCTTGCCGCATCCCATGATGATGCTTTAGAGACTGCAACTTCAACAAATAAAAACCTTACGAAACCAATTGCCAGAGAAAAAAAGATTGAAGAAGAAAAAGAGCTTGTTGAGTTTTTATAAGAACAAATAAGGGGTAAGCATGTTAAGTCTTCAGCCATTAGACAGTGCTGATGGAGCAGCATCGTATTATCTGGATGTCGTCAATTATTATGAAAATGATTCTAAAAGTGTGCGCTGGTTAGGGGATGGAGCGAAAATTCTTGGGATCCACGGGCAAACAGTAGAAAAAGAACAGATGTTAGCCCTTCTTAAAGGTACATTGCCGGATGGTACTCAACTTGGTCGAATCGATAAGGACGGTATCCATCATCGTCCTGGTTTTGATATGACCCTTACTGCCCCAAAATCTTTTTCAATTTTACTTGAGAGTGGTGCTGATCCAAGGCTTGGAGAGGTGTTTGATAAGGCTGTTGAATGGTTCGTTGAAGAAATGGAAAAGGAGTTTGCCCAAGCAAGGCAACTTGTTGACGGAAAAATTGAATACATCGACACCCAAAATTTAGTAATTGCTGCTTTTCGTCAACCAAGCTCTCGCGCCAATGATCCTAATTCGCATACACACCTGGTAGTTCAAAATATGACCCACTGTCCAGATGGTAAGTGGCGTTCACTTGCCAGTGACATGGATAGTCAAAAAGGAGTGGTTGAACAAATCATGAAACACCATATTTATGGTGGGCTTAAATTTCGCAACAAATTAGCAAATTTAACCAAAGAACTTGGCTATCAGCTGGTTTCTGATGGTGATGGTTTGTGGGAAATCCAGGGTGCACCTGAGCAGGTATTAACCCATTTTTCAAAACGAAGGGAATCCATCGAAGCACTATTAGATGAAAAAGGCTGGAGTGGTGCCAAAGCATCCTCAATTGCGGCTCAAAAAACAAAATTGGATAAGGAAATCATAGATTATGATCAATGGAAAGAAGACATCATCAATGAATGCCAGGGGATGGGCTTTGATCCGCATCAATTAGTGGCCTCATCGTATAAGCCTCAGCAAAATCTGTTTCAAACTTTAAAGGAAAACATTATTGAGCGCTTTTATGGCAAGGACAACATCGAAATGAATCATGCCAGAGAGTCTGTGTATGTGGCCATTGAATCAATCAGTCAACAGCATGCGGTGTTTGAGGAAAGGGAACTTAAAAAAGAAGCGCTAAAATATGTAATCGCCAGCAATAAGATAATCGATGAAACCTTAATTAATAAAGCCATTGATGAAAACATTGCAAATCAAAACCTGTATACGGCAAGACACCCCTTCACACAAAAGCCTTTATTGACAACGCCCTGGCAACTAACACTTGAGAGCGAGGCCATCCAGCGTATTGAAAATGGTAAAGGTGCTGTTTCTGCTATTTGTTCGAAACAAAAAGTCAGTGAGTTTATAAAAGCAAAAGAACAGGAGATGGCATTTGCTTTATCCCCTTCACAGAAAAAAGCCATGACAACCTTCCTAACTTCAACAGACCGATTTATTGCCATTCAAGGGTATGCAGGAACTGGTAAAACCACGATGCTACGTTTGACTCGTGAATTAGCATCCCTTCAGGGCTATGAAATTCGTGGTATTACTGCAGGCTCGGCAGCCGCCAATGAACTGCGCCATAAAGGAGGGTTAAATGCTTCTACCTTTGCAAGAGAGTTAGGGAGATTGCAAAATCAGAAACAGGACTTAAGTAAAACCATATTTGTGGTGGACGAAGCCTCTATGTTATCTAATCCACAAGGACATAAAATCATCAAACTGGCAGAACAGTTTAATACCCAGTTAAAGATCATTGGCGATAAAGCCCAGCTTCCTTCCCCATCCAGCGGGAAATTATTCTCTGTCATTCAAGATTATGGGATTAAAACGGTTGCCATGACGGATAATCTTCGCCAGAAAGACTCAGAATTAAGGGAATCAGCAATTCATGCTGGTAGAGGTGAAATCTATGATGCCGTTGATAAGTTAACTCATGTGGAAACGCTTGATACTTATTTAAAACGGGTTGATTATATTTCAAGTAAATGGTTGTCATTAACACCAGAAGAACGCCAAAACACACTATGCTTTGCCCCAACGCACAGAAATCGCCAGGATATAACTCAGATTTTACGAAACGCTTTAATTCAAGAAGTGACACTAACCGGACAAGAGCATCTGCAACCCATATTAAAAGAACGCAATTTAACCGGAATTAAGCTCAGAAATGCAGCTTATTATAGTCAAAACGATATCATTCGTTTTAATCATACTATTCAGCGGTATAACATCAAAGCAGGAGATTATTTAACTGTTGGGCAGGTCACTAACAAAAACAAGCATAATAATATACTGATTCTTAAGCATGAAAATGGTCAAGCCATAAAATTTAAATTGTCCTCACTACCTGAATTTAGAACTGAAAACAAAGAT
Source organism: Legionella stuttgartensis (assembly GCF_977063405.2). NCBI lineage: Bacteria > Pseudomonadati > Pseudomonadota > Gammaproteobacteria > Legionellales > Legionellaceae > Legionella > Legionella stuttgartensis. The sequence goes on along the minus strand of NZ_CDRUHA020000093.1, from coordinate 8,411 downwards.
TTGGAACGGCCTGTTGAAGTATATCGGCGAGAACAATTGAGTCTAATGGCCGGTGATCAAATTCAATGGAAACGTAATTCTGAACACAACGGTATTCGCAACTCTGAATTGGCAACCATCAGACAAATCAACAATGAGGGAATAACAATCATAACGGAAGACAATCAAACCCTACACTTACCTCACGGAGCAAAAGAACTACGCCATCTTGATCATGGCTATGTACTCACGACCTATGCTACCCAGGGAAAAGATAAAAAAAGAGGTCTTGGCCTTATTGAAAGCCAAAACCGATTTGCATCAACCATCCAAAACTATTACGTGGAAACAACCCGTGGTATTTGGGAAATGATAGTAGTCACGGACGATAAAGATCATCTGGTTAAAGCCATTACCACCAATAACAGTGACAAGTACTCCTCAATGGATATGGTTGATTCAGATACTCTGAAAGCTCATGAAGCACGTTTTAAAGAGCACAAAAACAGCATAGTCTTACAAAATGCCATTGAAAAAAAATTATCGAAAGAACAGGACTGGAAGGGCTTGGAACAGACAGTAGAAACCTATGTTCAATGCAAACAACAAGGGGAAGATCGAAAAGCGGCAAAATTAGCATTTGCCATTGTGAATGATCCCAAATTGTATCGCCTTGCCAAAGAACGCTTGGGTTTTGGTGTTAGTACCTATCGGCGTGAAGCTCTGCGTTTCCAAACCTCGAAGTTATTACATTCACTACCCAAATCAGAAAGGCAGGATTTTTCTACTGTCAGGCAGTACGTGTTTTTAAACCAACAAATCCTTAAACGAAGTCAGCATATCAATGCCCAATCGTTGGATAATGGAATTTCAAATCAGAATAAACAAGCTCTGCAACAACAGTCCGCTAAACGCAATGCAGTAGCTTTTGTAATTAGTAGGGATCTGGAGCGTTATAAACCTTATTTGCAGCATTTTTCCATCGGAGAACTAAATCGAATTGGATTGCCACAGCATGAATATGGCAAGGAATTTAAAAAAGCACAAATGCGCCTGGAATCACTTGGCAAGCAGGCAACAAGGGACTTAATACGTACCAATATTTCGCTTTATTTAAACGCACAAGGCGAAGAGAAAGAAAGGCTTGCAGTCCAAATTAAAAGAGAATCCAAGTTATCACATTCTTTTGTTTTAACCCATGCAAAAGAATTGAATCAAAAGCCTGAATCATTATGGCAATCCATACATAAAGATGCGCGTTTGCATAGCGATAAATTGTTTCGAAATGGATTAAGTGCTGAGGGAAGATTGGCGTTCGATAACATCAAAGTCTATAAAGCATTACAGCTTGAGCTTAGAGAAAATTGGTCAGCAAATTTAAAAGAAGCGGGAAACAGTGAAGGGAAGAGTAGTAATCCAAAATCTATTGAGTTACTCACCCGCCGCAATGAGTTAGCTCACGAATTGATGCAAAACAAAGCCATGCCTGAAATAGCCTCTTATTTCAAGCTGGATTTGGCAAAATTAGCAGTACAAACAGAAAAACAGCAGTATCGGGAAAACATCAAGCAATTTACGGCAAGTAAGTCTAATTTCAAAACACGTCTTGCAGTAATTAATGAGATTAAAAATGATATCACTGGCCATTATCCCTTTATTAAAGAAGCAAATATTGAATCTAAAACCCTTAGTAAATATCTACGAGTTACCGACAGAAAGGAACGATTATCTAATATTTCTTCACCTGAGAAAAAAGACTATCAATGTTTCCTGACTTACAAAAAAGCCAGTATGCAAACTTACAGGCTTTGGCAGCAGGCGCACCTTAATAAAGCTGATGGCAATGTACAAAATAACAAGCTGATATCAGCAGCAATCAGTCAGTCATCAAAACGTGATGCATTGGCTCATCAATTAAAAGGCTCAAAGTACCTTGATTCAATTTTATCCTATGAAAAAGGCAACAAAGAAAAGCTGTTAGCCCAGGCTAGCAACCACCAAATAAAATTGCGTGAAATTAAGGAGCTAAATGAAGTCGTACACACACTATCAATGCAGTTCCCTAGCGTCACAAACTCTCATTCTGCAAAAGAAATATCAGCCTGGAAAAAGAACTGGTTATCTCTTTCCAGTCATATGAAGCAAATTGAAAAGGGCATCGGTTATCAATTAGCTTTGCAAGAATATCCATTGAATGTGTCATCTGTAAATACAATTAATAAGGAATTAGAAAATAACTACGATTTTAAGCCAGAAACGATCACCCAAAAATCATTGCAATCAACCAATCCGGTCTTACAAAAAATCCAAAAATCTGCACAATTTTTGGATGCCAGAATTATTAATGAAGCTCTGATGGCCGACCCAGAAACTACCTATAAAACAATCTGGGGTGAGCCAAAAACACAAAACTCCAGAGAGTTACGTTATTCTGGTGGCTTAATTGTAAGCTTGAAAGGCAAGGACAAAGGCTTATGGCATGATTTCAGTGACGGAATAGGAGGCGCGCCGATTCAAGCGATTATGGCAAGAGATAGGCTGTCTTTTAAAGAAGCACTTGCTCAAGCTGCGTCTATGGCAGGTATTAATCAATTAGAAGAACTTTCCAAATTTCTAAAAGCACCCATTCCTAGTAAAAATGAATTACAAACATTAAGTGACCTTGAAAAGAAGAACAAAGTAATTTCAGCCAAAAGTATTTGGGGTGGTTCTATTCCTGCAAAGGGAACACTGGCCGAAAAATATCTCAAAAAACACCGAGGCATAGAGACAATTGATAAAATGGATATACGTTTCTGGCCAACTGGAACTCAATGGAAAAACTGTAATGAACAAGGATTATTGGAAGATAAAGTTAATAAAATCCCAGCATTAATCATTGCAGCAAGAAATGAAAAAAATGAGCTAACAGGTGTTCAACGAATTTACCTCGACAAGCACACCGCCAGTAAAAATAAATTCATGGACAATCCAAAGCTATCTAAAGGAATCATCGAAGGCAGTTGCGGGATTATTCAAAAAGGAATGCAAGGAGCCAGTCTTTATATTGCCGAAGGCTTTGAAACGGGAGCATCTATAGCCCTTGCGGACAGCAAAGCCACAGTATTATGTTCCCTTGGTGTGTCAAATATGAAGAACTTAATCCCAATCATCAAGAAATTCAATCCAAAGGAAGTCGTTATTGCAGGAGATAATGATGGAGAGTTCGCTAAATCACAACAAGCCATCGAAAAAACAATCGGTGCCTTTAAACAAGATAATTTAAGTGCCAGAACAGTATTTCCGGATGGATTGCAGGGGAAAGCAAAAACGGACTGGAACGATATTCATTTAAGTAAAGGGATTGCTGAAATCCAAAAACAACTAATGAAAAAGGATATAGGAGCCATTTCATCAACCGTTGATAAGTCAATTGAACTACAAAAAACAATTGCCGATTTTGTACAAATAAAGTCCATGAAGTTAAGCGGCAGCCAAATCATTTCAATTAGAGACAATGCTGCAAACATTGACAATAAAAGAGACTTAAATCAATTAGTCGCAGCTTACAACAAAAGTCAACAAGCATTAGAAAAATCTGGCTCCTTCACTCCTGAAAAAACACTGCCCACAAAAACAAGGAGTGAAATAGAAATGGAGCTTTAGATACTCCAACCATAGCATAGCGTATGCTCACACTGAAAATATCTGCCATTGATATATAATCCTATGATTACATAAAGTAACATTATGAAAAATAGGGTATTTATTTTTACTTTATTCAATATGGAGCACTATAGTGGCAGTAAAAAAAAATTAGACGATTATGTTAAATAATTGATCGGTTAATTTAAAATAGTTTGAGGTTAGTTTATTAATCTAGCAGCTGTTTGAAGCCAGCATTAATAAGCACTTGATGATGTTTACTAAAAGATTTTTCAGGTATAGCTAGCCAGAGTAGGTGACGAGGACGGGTCATAGCGACATATCCAATTTTTAAAAGTTCACTGTTGTAATCCTTTCCTTTCAGTTTATTTAACAGAGGGGCTAAGTGTTTTTCTGTCATTATATAAAGAATTGCGTCAAAGGTATCGCCCTTCACCCCATGAACAGTGTCTATATGTATTCCAGTCTGGTTACTTGGAACTATATTATTGGAAATAGGGACGTCAGTAAGACCGGCATTGTTTATAGAATTACCCAGTCTTTCAGGGCAATTGAATCCTTCAATGGAGGACAATTCTTGACATAGGATTTGAAGAGCATTTTTTAGTTTAGGGTGCCATTCACTTTTAGCTTTTAAAGCGGTGTGGGGAAGGCCGTTCTCAGGATCTTTTACAAAATTCCATAACTTTTTCCTGAACTTCTTACGGAATTCACTTTGACTGTTATTCCTATCTATTTCTTTCCACTTTTGACTAGCTTTACACAAATATAAAACAAGCTCTGTACACTGTTCATAAGCACCGAGTAAATCTTTATGACAGTCTCTTTGCAAGGCTGCTTTAGCAAACCTATGAGTAATCGTAGCCTTATAAGTACTATTATCTCCAAGCAATTTTCTGACCATTTCTCTAGATCTGGCTACAACTGCACAATTATTTATGTTTAATTTATAACTAATTATGTGTTCATTAAACTTTTGAACGGCAGAGTTAACTTCATTTATATCATATTTAATTAAAAATACTCCTTGCCACGCTTCAGAACATACATTTTCGGAAAACATATCAGCTGAACTGCCAAAAATTTTGGTTGCAGCAACTATGTCTTGATTTGATCGAATATTCTTAGAAATTTTCTTGTTATCTACGTTATGCCGTTTTGCGTGCTGATTCAAATGATCGGCATTACCAATATCAAATTTAAAAATAGCTTGGTCTGGGTCTCCTATCAACATAAGCTTAGAGCCTAATTGCTCCAAGTGACATAAAATTCGTTGTTGCCATATATTAGTATCTTGCGCCTCATCTACAATGATCTCGGGGAAGCGTCTAGCTAGAATCTTACTTAGATTAGGGATCTCATCTAAGACCTTGGTACCCCAATATCGCGCATGATCATGCGTGTATAAACCTTGTTTGCCCAAAATTATTAGTTTTTGTAGAGCTTGAGATTGATTTATAGGGTAAGAAATACCATTTTGGTGAAAATAAAATAATGGTGCGTCTCCTTCACTTATCCCTATTTTAAGCTTAGCTATACTAATAGGGATATGTCCGTAAGGTTTCTTTGGAAAAGATACATTCAATTGATCCTGATTATTGAGAAAGTTTTCGTGTCCACTAACTAACGTTGGCGGACATTCAGATCCCATGACGATATGGCCAAAATTAGAAATTAAAAATCTTGTTATAAACCCGTCTAAAGTACCAACGAAATGGGGAGATTGCGGCAAGGATGAATATCCTAATTCTTTGAACTGTTTTTCAAAGCTCTTAATGGCTATATTGGTATGTGATAGGAGAGCAATGCCTGAATATTGAGATTTCCAATTTCTAATACGATCAGCCATTCGTAGAGATACCGTAAATGTTTTGCCACTGCCGGGACAAGATATAATCGCTGCAGAGCTTGATGCGTTTTTAATAATATCTTGTTGTTCGAGGGTTGCCCCTGAAAGTACATTATTAAAATCCATCATTTTCACTCGAATGGGATATAATATTTTCAGCCGTTATAAAATTTATTGCATTAAGAATATAATCTGGAACAATAAAACTTGTATTTTCTTCCAGTAAGTTAGATAGCTCTTGCGCAAATTCGCCTTTTGATCTGCACGAATGTATAAAACTAGAAAAAAACATTTTAGTTTTTTCCAAGTTGTTTGGAGCACTCTGTAATCTTGCCTCTAGATCCTCCCCAACTCTAGGATGGCAGGTTTTAAAAGCTTTTATGAGTACTGGTAAATTTTCAGGGTAAAGTGCAAGATCATACTCAAATGTTTTCTGAGACAAAAAAACCTTTATTAAATCTGTTTCTTTAGCTTTCAGTGCTATTGCTGTTGGTGAAGAAATAACTATCTCTTGAGCGGTAGGATAGTTATCTTTTGACGGATCTGAGTCTGTAATAACAGCGCATGGTATTTGAATACCTTTCTCGGAGAGAATAGAAAGGAAGGCATCAAAATTCAACCCTTGCACATTTACTATTGAGACCGATTTTTCTTTAAGTTCAATATCCATGGTTTTAGCAAAAAGAGATATAAGCATCGCCTCGGCAATTCCTTCAACCATGATTATTTTTTTAGCAAAAAATAGTTCAGCACGAGTTGCGTCTAAATAGCGCTCTAATTTTTTCTTATACTGATTATTTTTTAGTGACGCAATACTAAAACATTTTCCAATTCCACAAAGGCTCACAATACTATCCAACGGAGCTTGGCTAGCAAATATGGGTGAATGAGATGTAACAATTACTTGGACAGCTAAAGATTCAGGCTGTAGTTCATCCGAATTTATATTATCAGATTTATGTGCATTAATTGGGTTTGCTTGTTCTTTTAAATGTTGCAATAAAAGAACCTGTAATTGTGGGTGGAGATGGGCTTCTGGTTCTTCAATAAGAAGGGCTCGATAGGTTGCTTTATGTTCGCGTGTTAGTTGGCCAAGTACCGCAGCTGTAAAAATAACATTATTATATCCAAGCCCATTTTGCTCAACATCCATGCCCTCGATGAAAAGAGCAAGTCGCCCAAGAATTTTATTAAACTCTGTTCCAGAGAAGGACAATTCAATTTGTCGATATAAATCCTCACCGGTTATATCCTTTATTTTTTGGTTAATAGCTTCTGATGCTTTTGAAACAGGGGGTTGTACCTTTAGTTCCTCATCAACATTTTCTACAAGGCTGATTAATCTTTCTTCATCATCTTTAGATGAAAAACATTTAATGAGTCTAGCAATCTGGCTTGTGTAGCCAGGTTTTAACCCTTCTGTTGGATTTCGAAGAGGAGGAAGATATACACTAACAAGTTCTTCAAGTATTTCGCTTGATAGAGTTTGATTTTCATGTGCTCCGCACCATTTTTTGGAAATTAAACGCCTTCCATATTTACCCGGTGAAAGTCGCACAAAGAAATGTGCTTGAAATCTTTCTTCATATGGAATTAATGCTTCAATGAAAATAGCCTCTTCGTCTCTGGTTAGTCCATCAAATATATATTCCAACTCAATAGGACTATCTGGATTGCCTGTACAGATATCTAGATCAGTAAGATTTAGATTTTGCTGATCAATACTGGGTAATAGAGCACGTAACGCATCTATTACAGTGCTTTTTCCGATATTATTTTCACCTACAATGATATTCAAACCCATTCGAAAATTTATTTCGCAAGAGGACATAGAACGAAAATTTTTAATACTAAGCTTTGCAAGATACATTCCAATGCCCGTCCTTATGATATTGAATAGCTTGAAGGAATAGCTGTAACTAAATCTATCGGACAATTGGGAGAATTCTTTAATGAGTAGGGGGAAGGTAAATGTATTAAATTGAGCGCTAATGATTTGTTGAAAACACTATCTTTTGTTGCTATGCGTTGGGATTTGTTATTTCTGAGTGCCCCATCAGTGCCCCTCAGAGGTATTCAATTTGGCAAATTACATGTAACTACTTGATTTTGTTGGTGGGCCCACTAGGATTTGAACCTAGGACCAACGGATTATGAGGAATATGTTAAAAGTCTAAGGGCAAGATAAAGGCTATAGTGATTCCTGTTGAATACCTTTTAATTTATTAAATTTGTTTAAGGTATCTTTAGTTATTTGAACGATTTTATCATCATCAAAATTAAATTTATCAACGGCAATTTCTTTGATGATGCCATTAATTTGAATAATGAGTTTTTGGCAATACTCTTCAATGTTTGTAGTCTTCTGCTCATCTTTATTATCAGACTTACTGTTCATCACCATCAGTCCAATTTCAACAAGCCGTGTTGTCGTATAAGAGAGTGAATCATTCTCCTTACCGGCTATTTTAATTATTTGTTTATGAAGATTGTCAGGTAAGGTCACGGTGATTCTAGCCATAATATAACCTCTTTTGCGATTGTGTTGGTTGTCTGGCTGATGCATCCATGCACGCCACCCCTAATCACAATTAGATCATATTAGGCTATATATTTCAACTGGTTACGAGTACCAGTATGCGGATCTGCATCAGATACAACTTACAAAATATTTAAAAGTGATGCACATTTGCATACTGGTTTTTGATTGCTAATTAGCAAATATTTAGAATTTCGCATTAGATTCTTGCAAATATTACTTTATCTTGAATAAATACAATGAGTTACACATACTGCAACCAGTTGCGAAAGGTGTGGTGCGACAAGAAAAGTCGCTGTTTTGAGTTGTTAATCGGAAGAAATTCCGAAAACCATTTGTGTCGTCAGATGAACCTACGAGAGTTAATAAAGCCTCTCTGACAACGTAGTGAAACTACGG